>NZ_JBEYZU010000015.1:0-146956 GCF_040646235.1 Streptomyces sp. NPDC046261
GTCCAGCCCCCCCCCCCCCGCCGGGACTTCCTCAACGTGCCCTCCGCCCACGGGGCCCCCCAAAAAAACACCGGCGGGGGCCGGGGGAAACCCATTGGGTTTCCCCCGCCCCCGGCGGTTTTCGTCTTAGTGGCTCTCGCGCCGAAGGCTCGGCTTGAGCTCCTTGAAACGACCGAGGAGGCCGTTGACAAAGGCCGGCGAGTCGTCGGTGGAGAACTCCTTGGCGAGCTGCACCGCCTCGTCGATCGCGACGGCGTCCGGGGTCTCGTCCTCCCAGATCAGCTCGTACGCGCCGAGCCGCACGATGCTCCGGTCCGCGGCCGGCATGCGGTCCAGGTCCCAGTCGATCGCATAGGTGGCGATCAGCTCGTCGATCCGGGCGGCGCGCTCGGCGTAGCCCTCGATCAGCTGCATCGTGTACGGGTTCACCGGCGGCTGCCGGTCGTCCGACCGGGCGTGCCGGACCCAGTCCGCGAGGACGTCGCGCACCGAGCTCTCGCGCTGGTCGGCCTCGAAGAGGATCTGGAAGGCGCGCTTACGGGCCTTGCTGCGGGCGGACACGGTTAGCTGTTCACCCGGCCGAGGTAATCACCGGTGCGAGTGTCGACCTTGATCTTCTCACCCGTGGTGATGAAGAGCGGGACCTGGATCTCGTAGCCCGTCTCCAGCTTCGCGGGCTTGGAGCCACCGGTGGAACGGTCGCCCTGGACACCGGGCTCGGTGTGCTCGATGGTCAGCTCGACCGCGGCGGGCAGCTCGACGTAGAGGACGGAGCCCTCGTGCTGCGCGACGGTGGCCTCGAAGCCCTCGATGAGGAAGTTGGCGGCGTCGCCGACGGCCTTGCGGTCGACCATCAGCTGGTCGTACGTGTCCATGTCCATGAACACGAAGTACTCGCCGTCCATGTACGAGAACTGCATCGTCCGCTTGTCGACGGTGGCCGTCTCGACCTTCACGCCCGCGTTGAAGGTCTTGTCGACGACCTTGCCCGAGAGCACGTTCTTCAGCTTCGTACGGACGAAGGCGGGGCCCTTGCCGGGCTTGACGTGCTGGAACTCGACGACGGACCAGAGCTGGCCGCCTTCGAGCTTGAGCACCATGCCGTTCTTGAGGTCGTTCGTGGATGCCACGGTTGCGGTATCTCCTGGGCTGGTGGAACCAGAAAGTGCGATGCGCCCCGCTAGAGCGCGAGCAGCTCTTTGGTCGTGATGGTGAGTAGCTCGGGTCCGCCGTCCGCCTCGGGGCGGACGACGAGCGTGTCATCGATCCGGACGCCGCCCCGCCCCGGGAGGTGGACTCCCGGATCTACGGTGACCGGCACGCAAGCGTCCAGTTTACCCATTGCCGAGGGCGCCAGCCTCGGGTCCTCGTCGTTTTCGAGTCCGACGCCGTGTCCGATGCGCGGCCCGACCCGTTCGCCGTGGCCCGCGGCCTCCAGCACGACCCGTGCCGCCCGGTCCACGTCACGGTAGGCCGCGCCCGGCGCGAGCGCCTCGCGGCCGGCCCGCTGAGCGGCGAAGACCTGCTCGTACAGCTCGATCTGCCAGGGGGCGGGAGAGGTCCCGATGACGAACGTACGGGCGATCTCACTGCGGTACCCACGATAGTCCGCCCCCAGGCAGACGCTGAGGAAATCGCCCTCCTCGACCCGGCGGTCGGTGGGCACATGGCCCGCCAGGCCCGAGTTCGGCCCGGCACCCACACAGGTGGGGAAGGCCGCGCCGTCCGCCCCGTGGTCGATCAGCCGGCGCTCCAGCTCCAGCGCGAGGTGGCGCTCGGTCCGTCCCACCAGGATCGACTCCAGCAGCTCGCCCAGGGCCTGGTCGGCGATCTCGGCGGCGATCCGCAGGGACGAGATCTCCTCGTCGTCCTTGACGATCCGCTGCTGCTCCACGGCCGTGCCGAGGTCGTTCAGCAGCACCCGGGGCACCACCGAGCCCACCGCCCGGTGCCGGGCCACGGTCAGGTGGTGCTCCTCCAGCGCCAGCGAGCGCGCGCCGGCCTCGGCGGCCCGCTCGGCGCCCGCGACGGCCGGGTCGCCCTCGGGCGTCGGCAGCACCTGCACACACAGGTCGTCGGCGGGCCGGCTGGCGCCCGTGGCGTCCGCGAAGGGGTCGGTGGCGCACACCAGCACGTCCTGGCCGGGCCCGAGCAGCAGCACCGCGCCCGCCGGGGCCCCGCCCGACAGATAGCGCACATTGGCCCAGCCGGAGACCAGGGCGGCGTCGCTGCCGCCCGCCTCGCACCGCTCGCGCAGCCGCGAGCGCCGTGCCGCGTACACCTCGGACATGCTTCCGAGCGTACGTTCGGCGGCGGGTTCCGGCCTTTCCAACGCCTCCGACCGGGCGGCGCGGGCCGGGCCGGGGCCGCTACCGGGCGGTGAGGGAGCGGGCGACGACCTCGTCCAGGAGCCGGGCCGTGGTGGCGACGTCCTGCTGGGTGTTGTCGATGATGGGCAGCCCCGAGCCGTACCAGCCCGCCATGCGGCCGTGGATCCGGGCGACCTCCTCGTCGCTGAGGCGGCGGTTGCCGGTCCGCTCGGCGTTGCGCTCCAGGACGACCTCCAGGCCCGGCAGCAGCACCACGGGCAGCAGCCCGGGGCCCACGTGCCGCTTCCAGCCACCGAGGCCGACGACGGGCCGGTCGGGGAAGACGGCGTCGTCGAGGATGCAGGAGATGCCGTTGGCGAGGAAGTTGCGGGCGGCGAAGCCGCAGGTGCGGCGGGCCAGCCGGTACTGCGCCTCGGAGTGGTCGTTCCAGCCGGACTGCGGGTCGGCGAAGCCGGACCGCACCCACTCGCGCACGTCGTCGAGGCTGACGTGGGCGGTGGGCACCCGGCGGGTGTCCGCCCAGTGCCGGGCGACCGTCGTCTTGCCGGCCCCGGCCGGGCCGATGAGGAGCACCGCCACCGCGGCCGTCTGGGCCGCTCCGGCCAGCGGGAAGTGCCCGGTGGCGGCGTCCTGACCGGGCGGGGGCGGCGGCACTGCCGGCATCGGGGGGTGCGTTGGCGGCCCCACGGGGTACTGCATCCGGTGGCACTCCGTCTCGTACGGGCGACTGGCGGGGGATGTTCTTCCCCGGACCCGCCGCTTCCCGTAACCGGGGGCCGGTCCGGGGAAAGAGTAAGCTTTCCGGCCCCCACCGTGGGAACGGCCCCGTCAGCCCCCGAGTTCCTCCGCCAGCGCCCGCAGCGCCAGCCGGTACGAGCCGATGCCGAAGCCCGCCACGGTCCCGCTGGCGACCGCCGCGATGACGGAGGTGTGGCGGAACTCCTCCCGGGCGTACGGGTTGGAGATGTGCACCTCGATCAGCGGCGCGGTGCGCTGGGACGCCGCGTCCCGCATGGCGTACGAGTAGTGCGTGAACGCCCCGGGGTTGATGACGACCGGCACCGAGCCGTCGGCGGCCTCGTGCAGCCAGCGCACCAGCTCGCCCTCGTCGTTGGTCTCGCGCACCTCGACGGCGAAGCCGAGCTCCGCACCGAGCCGGGTGCACTCCTCGACCAGCCCCTTGTAGGAGGTCGAGCCGTAGACGTCGGGCTCGCGGGAGCCGAGCCGGCCCAGGTTGGGCCCGTTCAGCACGAGAACACGGCGCGCGCTCACGCTGCAATCTCCGCGTGAGCGGCCAGCAGCATCGCCGGGTCCGGGCCCTCCAGAACCGTCGGCTTGGCCAGGCCGTCCAGGACGATGAAGCGCAGCCGGTCGCCGCGGGTCTTCTTGTCGACCTTCATCGTCTCCAGCAGCTTGGGCCACTGGTCGCCCCGGTAGGTCACCGGCAGGCCCACGGCCTTCAGGACCGCGCGGTGCCGGTCGGCGGTGGCATCGTCCAGCCGGCCGGCGATCCGGCCCAGTTCGGCGGCGAAGACCATGCCGACGGCGACGGCCGCGCCGTGCCGCCAGTTGTAGCGCTCGTTCTTCTCGATGGCGTGGGCGAGCGTGTGACCGTAGTTGAGGATCTCGCGCAGGCCCGACTCCTTGAGGTCGGAGGAGACGACGTCGGCCTTCACCCGGATCGAGCGCTCGATCAGCTCGGCGGTGTGCGGGCCGGCGGGCGTGCGGGCCGCCTCGGGGTCGGCCTCGATGAGGTCCAGGATCACCGGGTCGGCGATGAAGCCGGCCTTGATGATCTCGGCGAGCCCGCTGACGTAGTCGTGGACGGGCAGCGACTCCAGCGCGGCCAAGTCGCACAGGACGCCGGCCGGGGGGTGGAAGGCACCCACGAGGTTCTTGCCCTCGGCGGTGTTGATGCCGGTCTTGCCGCCGACGGCCGCGTCGACCATGCCGAGCACGGTGGTGGGCACGGCGATCCAGCGCACCCCGCGCAGCCAGGTGGCCGCCACGAAGCCGGCGACGTCCGTGGTGGCGCCGCCGCCGACGCCGACGATGACGTCGGTGCGGGTGAAGTTGGTCTGCCCGAGCGCCTTCCAGCAGTAGGCGGCGACCTCGACGGTCTTGGCCTCCTCGGCGTTCGGCAGCTGGATCGCGATGGCCTCGTAGCCCTGGGAGGCCAGGTCCTCGCGGATGGCCTCGCCGGTCTCGGCGAGGGCCTCGGGGTGCAGCACGGCCACGCGCTTGGCCTTGGTGCCGATCAGGCCGGGCAGCTCGCCCAGCAGCTGGCGCCCGACCAGGACCTCGTACGGCGCGGTACCCGCGCTGCCGGCGACCTGGATGCGGGTGGGGGCGTCGGTCATGCGTTCCTCACTGCGTGGTGTCCGGTGTGTGGGCCCGGGGCAGCCGCAGCGCCTCCATCACGGCGTCGGCTACCTGGTCCGGGGTACGGCCGCCGGTCGCGACGACGGCGCGGGCGACCTCGGTGTAGAGCGGGCGGCGCGCCTCCATCAGCTCGCGCCACCGCTTGCGGGGATTGACGGCGAGCAGCGGGCGCGGGGCGTCCAGGCCCACGCGGTGGACGGCGTCGGCGAGCTCGACGTCGAGGAAGACCACGGGCAGGCCGGTGAGCAGGGCCCGGGTGGCGGGGTCCATGACGGCGCCGCCGCCGAGGGAGAGCACCCCGGGGTGCTCGGCCACGGCGGCGGCCACGGCCTGCCGCTCCAGTTCGCGGAAGTGCGGCTCGCCCTCGTCGATGAAGATCTCCGGGATGGGCTTGCCGGCCGTCCGCTCGATGTCGGCGTCGGTGTCCCGGTAGCCGGTGCCCAGCCGCTGCGCGAGCAGGGCACCGATGGTGGACTTGCCCGCTCCGGGCGGGCCCACCAGGACCGCTACGGGGGGTGTCACTTGATGGCCAGGTTCTCGAGGTAGCCGCGGACGTTGCGGCGGGTCTCGGTGACGCTGTCGCCGCCGAACTTCTCCACGATCGCGTCCGCGAGGACGAGGGCCACCATGGCCTCGGCCACGATGCCGGCGGCCGGGACCGCGCACACGTCGGAGCGCTGGTGGTGCGCCTGCGCCGCCTCGCCGGTGGTGACGTCCACGGTGGCCAGCGCGCGGGGCACGGTGGCGATGGGCTTCATCGCGGCCCGCACGCGCAGCAGCTCACCGGTGGTCAGGCCGCCCTCGGTGCCGCCGGAGCGGCCGGAGGTGCGGCGGATGCCGTCCTCGGTGGCCACGATCTCGTCGTGCGCCTGGGAGCCGGGCACCCGGGCGAGGTCGAAGCCGTCGCCGAGCTCGACGCCCTTGATGGCCTGAATGCCCATCAGGGCGGCGGCCAGGCGGGCGTCCAGGCGACGGTCCCAGTGGACGTGCGAGCCGAGGCCCACCGGCACCCCGTAGGCGAGGACCTCGACGACGCCGCCGAGGGTGTCACCGTCCTTGTGCGCCTGGTCGATCTCGGCGACCATCGCCTCGCTCGCCCCGGCGTCCAGGCAGCGCACCGGGTCGGCGTCGAGCTTGTCGACGTCGGAGGGCTTGGGGTAGACGCCGTAGGGCGCCTTGGCGGAGGCCAGCTCCACCACGTGCGAGACGATCTCGATGCCGGCCGTCTCCTTGAGGAAGGAGCGGGCGACGGCGCCGAGGGCCACGCGGGCGGCGGTCTCGCGGGCGGAGGCGCGCTCGAGGATGGGCCGGGCATCGGCCACGCCATACTTTTGCATTCCGGCGAGATCCGCATGCCCCGGGCGCGGCCGGGTCAGCGGGGCATTACGAGCCAGCTCCGCCAGCTCGGCGGGGTCCACGGGGTCGGCGGCCATGACCTTTTCCCACTTGGGCCACTCGGTGTTGCCCACCATGACCGCAACCGGGGAACCCATCGTCAGGCCGTGCCGGACGCCGCCGATGAAGGTGACCTCGTCGCGCTCGAACTTCATGCGCGCGCCGCGCCCATAGCCGAGGCGCCGCCGAGCAAGGTGGTCCGCCACCATCTCAGTGGTGATCGGCACGCCGGCGGGAAGACCCTCCAGCGTCGCCACGAGTGCGGGGCCGTGCGACTCCCCTGCGGTCAGCCAGCGCAACCTGCTCAACGGTGCTCCTCATCAGCCTTGGCCATGCAAAATGCTCGTTCCGATCCTCCCACGAGCAGCCGCCCGGACAGGTCTCAGGTCCAAGGTGCGGACGCATGAGGACAAAATGCGGGCGGCAGCGCAATCCGCTGCCGCCCAATCCCCGCAAGTGCGGGGAGCACCAAGCCGACCTCGCCGGCATCCAAAAATACGGCGGACCACCCCCGCAGCCGCGGGGAATTTCGGCTCTTCCCCGCTAACGATGGCGGCTGCAGCAGGTCACGCGCGACGGGCCGCCAGCGCCGCCTCGCCGGCGGCGCGCATCGCGGCCAGCGGGGCGGGGGCGCGGCCGGTCATCTGCTCGACCTGGAGCACCGCCTGGTGCACCAGAAGGTCCAGGCCGCCCAGGACCGTGCCACCGTGCCGCGCCCAGGCGGCGGCCAGGGGGGTGGGCCAGGGCTCGTAGAGGACGTCGAAGAGCGTGCCGGGGCGGTCGGGCACGGCGCCGGCCAGCGCGTCGGTGGCGCCCGCCGGGGTGGTGGCGACGACCAGCGGCGCGGTGAGGGCCTCGGCGGCCCGGGACCAGTCGGCGGTGCGCACGGTCACGCCCAGCCGCTCGCCCCACTGCCGCATCTCGGCCGCGCGCTCGGCGCTGCGCACGTACGCGGTGACCTCGCCGGTGCAGATCCTGGCGAGGGCTGCCAGCGCCGAGGAGGCGGTGGCGCCGGCGCCCAGGACGGCGGCGCTGTCCACCGTCCCGACGCCGCGTTCGCGCAGGGCGGCCGCGATGCCGGGGATGTCGGTGTTGTCGCCGAGGCGGCGGCCGTCCTCGGTCAGGACGACGGTGTTGACGGCCTCCACGGACCGGGCCGTGGCGCTGACGGAGTCCAGCAGCGGGATCACGGCCCGCTTGAGGGGCATGGTGAGGGAGAGCCCGGCCCAGCTGCCGTCGAGGCCGTCGAGGAAGCCGGGCAGGGCCGCCTCGTCGACCTCGAAGCGGTCGTACGTCCACTCCCCCAGGCCCAGCTCCGCGTAGGCGGCCCGGTGCAGCACCGGCGAGAGCGAGTGGGCGATGGGCGAACCGAGCACGGCCGCGCGGTGGCGGGCGGCCTCCCTCACGTGACTCATTGCGTCTTCCGACTCTTGTTGAACTCGTCCACGAGCTTCTGGTGCTCCTGCAGGTTCTTGGTGAACGTCGTCTTCTCGTTGATGGAGACGAAGTAGTACCAGTCGCCCGGCTCGGGATCCATGGCCGCCCGGAGCGCCTCGGCGCCCGGATTGCCGATGGGGCCGGGGGGCAGGCCCTTGTAGAAGTACGTGTTGTACGGGTCGTCGAAGGCGCGGAGCTGCTTGGGGCTGAGGTCCAGCTTGCTCTGGTTCTTCAGGTAGTTGTACGTCGAGTCGAACTCCAGCTTGCCGTTCGTCTCGGTGTTGGTGGGCTTGAGGCGGTTGTAGACGACCCGGGACATCTTGCGGAAGTCGTCGTGCGTCATGCCCTCGGCGTTGACCAGGCTGGCCACGGTGATCAGCTGCAGCGGGGACTTCAGGCCCAGCTCGCGGGCCTTGCCCTCCAGGTCCTGCTTGGCGTAGTTCTCCTTGGCCCGGGTGACCATCTGCCTGAGGATGGCCTCCGGCTTGGTGCCCTTGCCCGCGCTGTACTGCGAGGGGTAGAGGAAGCCCTCCAGCGGGTCCTTGATCTTCGGGTCGGAGTTCGCCCACTCGGGCAGTCCGAGGCTCTTCGCCTGGTTCTTGGCGACGTCCTTGGTGGTGCCCGCCGGGAGCCCGAGCTTCTCGTCGATGGCGCCGTAGATCTGGACGGCGCGGCGGCCCTCGGCGATGGTCAGGAAGTTCGCCGCGTTGGTCATCATCTCCACGGCCGCGGCGCCCGACATCTCCTTGCGCAGGGTGTAGGTGCCGGCCTGGATGGACTTGCCCTTGGGGTTCTTGCCCGCGGCCTCGGTGAAGGCGCCGACGCTCTTGACCACGCCGGCCTTGTACAGGGCCTGGCCCATCGTGGTCAGGCTGGAGTTCTTGGGGATCTCGACCTGCACCTCGCCGCTGCCCTCGCCCGTGTAGTCGGGCGCGGCGCCGTAGTGGGTCTGCCAGTAGTCGTAGGCGAGGTAGCCGCCACCGCCCACGACGCCGACGAGCACGACGGCGACCAGCAGGCAGGCGGTGCCGCTGCGGCGCTTGGGCTTCTTCTCCCGGCCGCCCTTGCCCTTGCCGCGCCGCTCACGGCCGCGGCCGCGCTCCTCGCGGGGATCGGGGTCGTCGTCGACCGGGGCGGGCGGGGTGTCCTCCGGGTCGTCGAAGAGGGAGATCTTGTCCTCGACGGGTTCCGGACGCCACTCCTGGGGCTCCTGGCGGGCGGGGGCCGGCTGCTGGGCCTGCGCCTGGGCGCGGACCTGCTCGTGCTGTCCCTGGTGCTGCTCGCCCACGTAGGGGGCCTGCTGCTGCGGGTAGCCGCCGGTGTCGTACTCGTAGTACTCCGACGGGCCGCCGGCGTACGTCCCGGGCTGCCCGGCGTACGAGCCGTCCTGGCCGGCCGGGGCGTACGGGCCGGGACCCCCCGCGCCCTGCGAGGGATCCCAGCCGTACTGCTGCTGCTCGGGATAGGGCTGCTGGCCGTAGGGGGGCTGGGACTGCTGCTGCGGCTGTCGCTGCTGCGCGTACTGCTGCCCGGTGTATCCCTGGTCCCCGTAGAGAGGGTCCTCGGGATGCCACGGTTGGGAGCCGGAACCCCGGCCGTACTCAGTCATCTATCCCCTAGAGCCGCACAGCGGCAGCCAGTGCGCCAGGTGAAGCGCGGAAGTCCGACGTCTGGTCCTGCCCTGTAGACATTCGAACAGCTGCCATGTCGCGCGGAACGTTACCGTATTGCGATCAGATGACCACTTCGACGGCCTCACCCGGAGGCCGCCCGGAGATCTTCTCGATCTCCAGGGCGTTCTGCAGGATCACCACGGCGGCCGCCTGGTCGACGACCGAGCGGCCCTTCTTGGAGTTGACGCCGGAGGCGCGCAGGCCCTGCGCGGCTGTGACGGTCGTCATGCGCTCGTCGACCAGCCGCACGGGCACGGGAGCGATCCGCCGGGCCATCTCCTTGGCGAAGGTGCGCACCTTGGCCGCGGCCGGCCCCTCTCCCCCCTTGAGGGAGCGGGGCAGACCGACGACGACCTCGACCGGCTCGTACTCCGCGACGATCGCCGCGAGCCGCTTGTGGGCCTGGGGGATGTCCCGTCCGGGGACGGTCTCGACCGGGGTGGCGAGGATCCCGTCGGGGTCGCACGACGCGACCCCGATCCGGGCGTCCCCGACGTCCACGGCGATACGCCTGCCTCGTCGCACGATCAGGCCGCTTCCGCCACGAGGCGCTCGACGGCGGCCATGGCCTCGTCGACGGCCTCGGGGTTCTGACCGCCGCCCTGGGCGACGTCCGGCTTGCCGCCGCCACCGCCGCCGAGGGTCTTGGCGGCCGTGCGCACCAGGTCGCCGGCCTTCAGGCCCCGCTCGCGGGCGGCCTCGTTGGTGGCGATGACGGTCAGCGGACGCCCGTTGACCACCGTGAAGAGCGCCACGACGGCCGCCCGGCCGCCCTGGATGCGGCCACGGACGTCCAGGACGAGCTTGCGCAGGTCGTCGGCGCCGGTGCCGTCCGGCACCCGGCCGACGGCCAGGGCGGTGCCGTGGACGTCGCGGGCACCCTCGGCGAGACCGGCCGCGGCCTGCAGGACCTTCTCGGCGCGGTAGCGCTCGATCTCCTTCTCGGCGTCCTTGAGCTTGGCGAGCATGCCGGAGATCTTCTCCGGGAGCTCCTCGGGACGGCCCTTGACCAGCTCGGTGAGCTGGGCGACGACCGTGTGCTCCTTGGCCAGGAAGTGGTAGGCGTCGGCGCCGACGAGGGCCTCGACGCGGCGCACGCCGGAGCCGATCGAGGACTCGCCGAGCAGCTTCACCAGGCCCAGCTGGGCGGTGTTGGCGACGTGCGTACCGCCGCACAGCTCCTTGGAGAAGTCGCCGATGGTCACCACGCGCACGCGCTCGCCGTACTTCTCGCCGAACTCGGCGATGGCGCCGGCCTTCTTGGCCTCGTCCAGGCTCATGACCTCGGCCTGGACGTCCAGCTCGCGCGAGAGGACCTCGTTGATCCGCTGCTCGACGTCGGTGAGCACCGTGCCGGGCACGGCGGCCGGCGAGCCGAAGTCGAAGCGGAAGCGGCCGGGCGAGTTCTCCGAGCCGGCCTGGGCGGCCGTCGGGCCCAGGGCGTCGCGCAGCGCCTGGTGGGTGAGGTGGGTGGCGCTGTGGGCGCGGGCGATGGCCCGGCGGCGCGTGACGTCGATGGAGGCGTGCGCGGAGGCGCCCACGGTGACCTCGCCGACCTGGACGACGCCCTTGTGGACGTTGACGCCGGGGACGGGCTTCTGCACGTCCCGGACCTCGATGACGGCGCCGTTGTCGAGCCGGATACGGCCGGTGTCGGCGAGCTGGCCGCCGCCCTCGGCGTAGAAGGGGGTGCGGTCCAGGACGACCTCGACCTCGTCGCCCTCGGAGGCGGCCGGGGAGGTCACGCCGTCGACGAGCAGGCCGACGATCGTGGCCTCGTTCTCGGTGAGCGAGTAGCCGGTGAAGTCGGTCTCGCCGGCGGTGTCGGCGACCTCGCGGTAGGCGGAGAGGTCGGCGTGGCCGGTCTTCTTGGCCTTGGCGTCGGCCTTGGCGCGCTCCCGCTGCTCCTTCATCAGGCGGCGGAAGCCGTCCTCGTCCACGGACAGGCCCTGTTCGGCGGCCATCTCCAGGGTGAGGTCGATCGGGAAGCCCCAGGTGTCGTGGAGCAGGAACGCCTTGTCGCCCGCGAGGACGGTGCCACCGGCGGACTTGGTCTCGGCGACGGCGGTGTCGAGGATGTTGGTGCCGCCCTTGAGGGCCTTGAGGAAGGCGGCCTCCTCGGCGAGCGCGACGGTCTCGATGCGTCCACGGTCGCTCAGCAGCTCGGGGTACTGCTGGCCCATCGTGCGGATGACGACGTCGAGCAGCTCGGCGACGACCGGGCCGGTGGCGCCGAGCAGGCGCATGTTGCGGATGGCGCGGCGCATGATGCGGCGCAGGACGTAGCCGCGGCCCTCGTTGCCGGGGGTGACGCCGTCGCCGATGAGCATCGTGGAGGTGCGCATGTGGTCGGCGACCACGCGCAGCGCGACGTCGGAGTCCTTGCCGGCGCCGTACTGGACGCCGGTGAGCTCGGTGGCCTTGTCGATGACGACGCGCAGGGTGTCGGTCTCGTACATGTTCTGCACGCCCTGCAGGATCATCGCCAGGCGCTCGAGACCGAGGCCGGTGTCGATGTTCTTGCTGGGGAGCTCGCCGAGGATCGGGAAGTCTTCCTTCCCGTCGCCCGCGCCCCGCTCGTACTGCATGAAGACCAGGTTCCAGATCTCCACGTAGCGCTCGTCGTTGACGGCCGGGCCGCCCTCGATGCCGAACTCGGGGCCACGGTCGTAGTTGATCTCGGAGCAGGGTCCGCACGGGCCGGGGACGCCCATGGACCAGTAGTTCTCCTTCTTGCCCAGGCGCTGGATGCGCTGGGCGGGCACGCCCACGACGTCGCGCCAGATGCGCTCGGCCTCGTCGTCGTCGAGGTAGACGGTGATCCAGAGCTTCTCCGGCTCCAGGCCGTAGCCACCGTCCGCCACGGGAGTGGTCAGCAGCTCCCAGGCGTACTTGATGGCGCCTTCCTTGAAGTAATCGCCGAAGGAGAAGTTGCCGCACATCTGGAAGAACGTGCCGTGCCGGGTGGTCTTGCCGACCTCTTCGATGTCCGGGGTGCGCACGCACTTCTGCACGCTGGTGGCGCGCGGGAAGGGCGGCTTGACCTCGCCGAGGAAGTAGGGCTTGAACGGGACCATGCCCGCGGGGACCAGCAGCAGCGTCGGGTCGTCCGCGATGAGCGACGCCGACGGCACGACGGTGTGCCCACGCTCCTCGAAGAAGCGCAGCCAGCGCCTGCGGATTTCAGCCGACTCCATCAGTGGTCCTCTTTCCGGGTGTACGAGTTGTAGGTGTGCTGCTGCTCGAGAGCGACGAGGTGGCGCTGCTCGGGGAGCGCGCGGCGATCGGGTGCGGGAGGTACGGCGGTCAGGCCGAGCGCGTCCTTGAGCGCCGCCTCACGGTGCGCCATGCCCTCGCGCACGTCCAGGGCGAAGAGCTTGACCTTGCGGCCCGCGATGACGGCGCGGTCGGCCGCCTGCAGGGCCAGGCTCTCGGGGGTGAGCTTGGCGAGCTTGCGGTTGACCTTGGTCGTGGCCCAGACACCGGCTGCGACACCGGTGGTGAACCAGAACGTGCGGCGGAACATTTCTGGGGTCAACCCTTCTTGCGGATACGGCTGCTGCCGCGCCGGGCGGACGGCAGGTCCTTGCCGACGGCTCTGCCGACGAAAACGGTGCCGCCGCCCTGCCGCCCGGTCTCGGTCGTGAGGCCCATGGCGCGCCGCACGCCGTAGCCGAACGCGGCGACCTTGACCAGGGGCCCGCCGAAGGCGGAGGAGACGGTCGAGGACAGCGCGGAGGCGTTCGCGGTGACTTCCTGGACGTCCGCGGTGATCGAGTCGACGCGGGCGAGCTGGGTGTTCGCGGAGCGGACGGTCGCGGAGGCGTCGGCGAGGAGGGGTACGGCCTGCTCGGAGACGTCGGCGACCAGCTTGGTGGCCGCTTTCAGCGTCTGCGCCAGCCGCACCAGCACCAGGGCGATGAAGGACACGAGGATCGCCCAGAAGACGGCCACGAGGATCCCGGCCACCTCTCCACCGGACACGCTGCACCGCTCCCTAGCTGGTTCGTCGTCGCTTGTCCGTACCTTCCCAGGTACAGGTACCGACCTTATCGCGCCGGGCCTGCGCGCCCGTACCGCATTACCGGTCCGTACGGCACGGATGTACGACCGTACGGACGGGGGAAACGCGCCAGCCCGCCGGCTCGCCGACCGCGGGGGCCGGAGAGACGACGGGCTGGGCAGAAGGAGAGTTCCGCGTCCGGGTCAGCGGGCGTAGTACTCGACGACGAGCTGCTCGTCGCAGATCACGGGGATCTCCTTGCGGTTCGGGTCCCGGTCCAGGCGGAAGGCCAGCGCCGGCAGGTTGACCTGCAGGTAGCGCGGGGTCTCGCCCTCACCGGCGTAGCCGCCGGCCATGGCGACCTGGAAGGGGTGCTTGGCACGGCTGCGCTCGCGGACCATCACGACGTCGTTCGGACGGACGCGGAAGGACGGCTTGTCGACCTTGCCACCGTTGACCTCGATGTGGCCGTGGACGACCATCTGGCGGGCCTGGTAGATGGTGCGGGCGATGCCCGAACGCAGAACCAGGGCGTCGAGACGACGCTCGAGCTCGACGACCAGCGCCTCGCCCGTCTTGCCCTCGGCCTTCTTGGCGCGGTCGTAGGCGCGCGCCATCTGGCGCTCGCTGATGTCGTACTGGGCGCGCAGACGCTGCTTCTCGAGCAGACGGACCTTGTAGTCCGAGTTCTGCTTGCGGCCACGGCCGTGCTCGCCCGGCGGGTAGGGGCGGGCCTCGAAGTACTTGACCGCCTTCGGCGTCAGCGCGATGCCGAGCGCACGAGACTTCTTGACCTTGGGACGCGACTGGTTAGGCACGTTCTCCAGACCTCCGTTGTAAGTTAGGTTAGGCTTACCTTACTCAAGGAGATCGCATGTCTCGTCCGGGGAACACCAGTCACATCACGGACAGCACAAAGGAGGTCGACGCAACTGATGGCGTCGACGCGACGGAGGTCCGATCAGATCGTGGTCAGCCGCGTCCCAGCGGACTTGAAATCGCACGGATGCCGTCAGCAGCCGAGCGCACACGAACTCTCGTACAGAGTACATGCTCGGCGGTACTGCTGATTCCCGGCCTGAGCGGGGGCCACCCCGACCAGCTGATGCCGGACGCCCGGACCGTGGGCCCCGACGGCGAGGTGTTCCTGGTGCTGCCCGCGGATTCCCCGGCCGTACGGGCCGCCACGCACGCCCAGGACGACGAGCTGTCGGCCGTGCTGGAGCTCACGGATGTGGCACCGGTCTCCGTGCCCAACCGTATCCGGGGCCGCGCCTGGCTGTCCGGCTGGCTCACCTGCGTGCCCGGGGTGGCCGAGCCGGGCCGGATGCTGCTGCGCCTGGAGCTGGGCGAGCTGAGCGTGGACGACCTGTGGGGCGCCGAGACCGTCGAGCCGGAGCAGTTCGCCGGCGCCCTCGCCGATCCCCTGGTCACGCACGAGGCGGAGCTGCTGCAGCACCTGGCCTCCGGCCACGGCGACCAGGTCCGCGGCCTGTGCACCCTGCTCGGCGACCGCGAGAGCGCCGCCTGGGACGCCTACGCCTCCGCCGTGCCGGTGGCCCTGGACCGCTTCGGACTGCGCGTGCGCTTCACCCGCCGCCACGGCGGCGGCACGGCGGCGGACCGCTCCTTCGACGCCCGCTTCGAATTCCCCGAACCGGTGCGGGACGTCATCGAGCTGCGCACGGAGATGCACCGCCTCTTCGAAGCCGCGGGCCACTGACCGGGGGGCACCGCCCCGGTCCCCGGCCGCCGGACGGGCTGAACGGCTCAGCCCTCCGGCTGCTCCCCTCTCAACCGCGACCGCACCCGCTCCACCACGTCCGCGTACCGCGCCTCCGCCCCGTACCGCGTCGGCTCGTAGTACCGCTTGCCGTGCACGGAGTCCGGCGCGTACTGCTGCGCCGCGATGCCGCCCGGCACATCGTGCGGATAGACGTAGCCCTGCCCGTGCCCCAGCTTCTGGGCGCCCTTGTAGTGGCTGTCCCGCAGGTGTGCCGGCACCGGTCCGGCCAGGCCCGCGCGGACGTCCGCCAGGGCGGCGTCGATCGCCAGATACGCGGCATTGGACTTCGGCGCGAGCGCCAGCGCCACCGCGACCTGGCTCAGCGTGATCCGCGCCTCGGGGAAGCCGATCATCGCGACGGCCTGCGCACCGGCCACCGCCGTCTGCAGGGCCGTGGGGTCGGCGAGGCCCACGTCCTCGCTCGCCGAGATCATCAGCCGGCGCGCGATGAACCGGGGGTCCTCCCCCGCCTCGATCATCCGGGCCAGATAGTGCAGCGTCGCGTCGACGTCGGAGCCGCGGATGGACTTGATGAGGGCGCTGGCGACGTCGTAGTGCTGGTCGCCGTCGCGGTCGTACTTCACCGCCGCCCGGTCGACGGCGCCCTCCAGCGTCTCCAGGGTGATCTCGTCCTCGCCCTTGGCGATGGCCGAGCCCGCCCCCGCCTCCAGCGCCGTCAGCGCGCGGCGGGCGTCACCGCCCGCGATGCGCAGCAGATGCGCCTCCGCGTCCTCGGGCAGCGTCACGGCGCCGCCGAGCCCCCGCTCGTCGGTCAGCGCCCGCCGGATCAGCGCCCGCAGGTCGTCGTCGGTCAGGGCCTGCAGGGTCAGCAGCAGGGAGCGGGACAGCAACGGGGAGATGATCGAGAAGTAGGGATTCTCCGTCGTGGCCGCGATGAGGGTGACCCAGCGGTTCTCGACGGCGGGCAGCAGGGAGTCCTGCTGTGCCTTGCTGAAGCGGTGGATCTCGTCCAGGAAGAGGACGGTCTCCTTGCCGTAGCCGCCGGAGGCGCGGCGGGCGCCGTCGATGACGGCCCGTACCTCCTTGACGCCCGCGGTGATCGCCGACAGCTCGACGAAGCGCTTGTTGGTGGCCTGGCTGACCACATAGGCGAGCGTCGTCTTACCGATGCCCGGCGGGCCCCACAGGATCACCGAGGACGGTCCGGCGGGACCGCCGCTCCCCTCCCCCACCAGCCGGCGCAGGGGCGAGCCCGGCTTCAGCAGATGGCCCTGTCCGACGACCTCGTCGAGGGTGCGGGGGCGCATACGGACGGCCAGAGGACTGCCTGCCGGGTCCTTCTCCTGGCGGTCCTCTGCGGCTGCGGTGAACAGGTCGGGCTCCACGCTCGAAACCCTATGCCACGGCACTGACAACGCCGCCGGACACCATGTCCGGCGGCGTTGATCAAGCCATGCGAGCGGTACGGACGGTCAGGCCGTGCCGCCGGTCCAGAACCACCACCACTTGGTGAGGATGAGCATCCCGATGATGCCGATCCACAGCACCGGCACCACCCAGTGGAACTCCAGCACCGTCTTCTTCAGCCCCTCGGGGGCCGGGATGAAGCCGTGGCGGAGGTTCTGCACGGTCACGTAGCAGAACATGACGATGGTGGCGACCCAGGCCAGGCAGCACCACAGGCACAGCGAGCCGATCACGTACAGCGACTCGTACTGCAGCCACGTGACGAAGCCGACGCCGAAGAGGCAGCCGGCCTCCATCCCGAGCCAGTACCAGCGCGGCAGGCGGGCGCCCGACAGCAGGGCCAGGCCGATCGCGATGATCATGCCGTAGGCGACCAGGCCCAGCATCGGGTTGGGGAAGCCGAAGGCCTTGGCCTGGTCGCTCGACATGATGTTGCCGCAGGAGACGATGGGGTTCAGGCTGCAGCCCGGCACGAAGTTCGGGTCCTCGAGCAGCTTGAACTTGTCGAGAGTGATGACCCAGGACGCCAGCAGCCCCATCGCTCCGGTGATCACCAGCAGCAGGGCGAACCCGCGGCCGGCGCCCACCGCGCCCGTGGCCGGGCCGTCCCGCCCCGCGCCGTCGGTGGCGGAGCGGTCGAGTGCCGAAGTCGTCATAGCGCCGTCGATCCCATCAGTAGGCCGTTGTCGCCCATTCTGCACCAAGGGCCCGGCAATCAGCCTTGGGCCGAAAGGACTTCACTCACCACGGAGTCGAACGCCACGGCCTTCTGCTCACCGCTCTCCAGGTCCTTGAGCTGGACCACGCCCTCGGCCAGATCCCGCTCGCCGGCGACGAGCGCGAAGCGCGCGCCGGAACGGTTGGCCGACTTCATGGCGTTCTTCAGGCCCTTGCCGCCGAAGGCGAAGTCCGTCGCGACGCCGGCCCGGCGCAGCTCGGTGACCAGACCGAAGAGCACCCGGCGGGCCTCCTCGCCCAGCGGCACGGCGAAGACCTCGGTGGCGGCGGGCAGTTCGAGCTCGACGCCCTCCGCCTTCAGGGCCAGCACCGTGCGGTCGACGCCGAGCGCCCAGCCCACGGACGGCAGCGCGGGGCCGCCGATCATCTCGGACAGACCGTCGTAGCGGCCGCCGCCGCCCACCGCGGACTGCGAGCCGAGGCCGTCGTGGACGAACTCGAAGGTGGTGCGGGTGTAGTAGTCCAGGCCGCGCACCAGCTTCTCGTCGTCGACGAAGGCGACGCCGGCGGCGGTCAGCAGCTCGCGGACCCGCTCGTGGTACTCCTTGCACGCCTCGCACAGGTGGTCGCGGAGCATGGGCGCGCCGACGAGCTGCTTCTGCACGGCCTCGCGCTTGTCGTCCAGGACGCGCAGCGGGTTGATCTCGATGCGGCGGCGGGTGTCCTCGTCGAGGTCCAGGCCGCGCAGGAAGCCCTGGAGGGCGTCCCGGTAGGCGGGGCGGCACTCCTTGTCGCCGAGCGAGTTCAGCAGCAGGCGGAAGTTCTTCAGGCCCAGCGACTTGTAGGCGTCGACGGCCAGGATGATCAGCTCGGCGTCCAGGGCCGGGTCCTCCGCGCCGATGGCCTCGGCGCCCACCTGCGAGAAGTGGCGGTAGCGGCCGGCCTGCGGGCGCTCGTAGCGGTAGTAGGAGCCGGAGTACCAGAGCTTGACGGGGAGGTTGCCGACCTTGTGGAGATTGGCCTCCAGCGCGGCGCGCAGCACGGAGGCGGTGCCCTCGGGGCGCAGCGCGAGCTGGTCGCCGCCACGCGTGGTGAGGGTGTACATCTCCTTGGTCACGATGTCGGTGGACTCGCCGACGCCGCGGGAGAACAGCTCGACCTGCTCGAAGCCGGGGGTCTCGATGTAGCCGTAGCCGGCGCGCTGGAGCGGGGCGGAGATGGCCTCGCGCACGGCGAGGTAGACCGCGGAGTCGGGCGGGGTCAGGTCGTAGGTGCCCTTGGGGGCCTTGAAGGTGCTCACGAAACTCGTCACATTCCTCGTCGCGGAGCCGGGGTGTCGGCTCCAAGGCCGGCGGCCACTTCCCGCAGGTACGGGTTGGCGGCGCGCTCGTGGCCGATGGTCGTCTGGGGGCCGTGGCCGGACAGCACCACGGTCGAGTCGTCCAGGGGCAGGCACACACGGGCCAGCGACTGGAGCATCTCGGCGTGGTCACCGCCGGGCAGGTCGGTGCGTCCGATGGAGCCGGCGAACAACAGGTCGCCCGAGAAGAACACCGACGGAATGTCGGCGGTCTCGGGCATCCGGAAGGTCACCGACCCCTTGGTATGGCCGGGCGCGTGCGCGACGGTGAACTCCAGCCCCGCGAGGTCGAGGCGGCTGCCGTCGGACAGCTCCTTGACGTCGTCGGGCTCCCCCACCGTCAGCTGCCCCATGAGCTGCTGACCGATGGAGCGGCCCAGTGCCTTCTCCGGGTCGCTCATCATGTAGCGGTCGGCGGGGTGGATCCAGGCCGGGACGTCATGGGCGCCGCACACCGGGACGACCGAGGCGACGTGGTCGATGTGGCCGTGGGTGAGGACGACGGCGACGGGCTTGAGCCGATGCTTCTTCAGTGCGTCCTCGACGCCCTGGGCCGCCTCGTGGCCCGGGTCGATGATCACGCACTCCTCGCCTGCGGCGGGGGCGACCAGGTAGCAGTTGGTCCCCCAGGCCCCGGCGGGGAACCCGGCAATCAGCACGTTCGTCCTTAAAGATCGGTCGGCAATCGGTCGGCGGGAGTCCTGCGGGGAGCCCCCCGGCGGAGGACACCCGACCGCCTCAGAGCCTACCGGCGGCACTCCTGCCGCCGCGAACCCGTATACGGTACGGGCACAATCGCGATATACCGCTCATGACATGCGACGAACGGCAGGAGAAGAGGACCCGGTGGTCAGTAACGAGCAGCGGCGGCGGCAGCTCGCCCGGGAGAAGTTCGAGCGGCAGCAGCAGCGCCGGGAGGCGGCCAAGCGCAAGGCCCGGCGCCGGAACGCGGTGATCGCCGCCGGCCTCGCGGTGGTGCTGGCCGCGGGCGCGACCGCGTATGCCACGGGCGTGCTCTCCGGCGACGACAAGGACAGGACCGACACCGCCGCGGACAGCGCCCCCACCCCGAAGAAGGGGCCGGACCCGTGCGCCAAGCCGGCGCCGGGCTCCCCTTCGACGAAGACGTGGAAGTCCGAGCCGGAGATGACGGTCGACAAGGACGACAAGTCGGCGTCGTACGCGATGGCCCTCACAACCACGTGTGGCTCGATCGACGTCAAGCTGGACGCGGCGAACGCTCCGCATACGGTCAACTCCTTCGCGTTTCTGGCGAAGGAAGGGTTCTTCGACCACAGCAAGTGCCACCGGCTGACCACCGCCGGGATCTACGTCCTGCAGTGCGGCGACCCCAAGGGCACCGGCCAGGGCGGCCCCGGCTACACGCTGCCGGACGAGAACCTCAAGGACTCCCGGCTCAAGGGGAACGTCTACCCGGCGGGCACGATCGCGATGGCCAACACCGGTCAGCCGCACACCGGGGGCAGCCAGTTCTTCCTCGTCTACCAGGACAGCCAGCTGCCGCCGCAGTACACGCCGTTCGGCACCATCGGCGCCGAGGGCATGAAGACGCTGAAGAAGATCGCCGGCGCGGGCGAGCAGTCGGGGGCCGGCGACGGCGCCCCCAACGCGACCGTCGTGATCGACAAGGCGGCCGTGACCAAAAACTGACGCCCGGACGGCGAAATTTCGGTCGCGCGGGATACGGACAGCCGGGCCGCCGTTCGCCTATGTTGGCGTTGTGTAGGGTGCCAGCTCCGACGGCTGTAAGCACCCGGATGATCAAGCCGTCGGACCGGCCAGGGCGCGGCCCTGCCCGGAACAACTGTGGACGATGCGCGGGCCGCACACCGGCCCGGCATCATGTGGAGGAGGCGCTGTGAGCAGCGACCCGTGGGGCCGCGTCGATGAGACGGGGACCGTGTACGTGCGTACCGCCGACGGAGAGCAGGTCGTCGGCTCGTGGCAGGCGGGGTCTCCCGAGGAGGCCCTGGCTTACTTCGAGCGCAAGTACGAGGGCCTGGTCGTGGAGATCGGCCTCCTCGAGCGGCGGGTCAGGACCACCGATCTGTCGGCCAAGGACGCGATGACCGCGATCGATCACCTGCGCACCCAGGTCGACGAGCACCATGCCGTGGGCGACCTGGCCGCGCTGCGGGAGCGGCTGGACAAGCTGGTCTCCACGGTCGAGTCGCGTCGCGAGGAGCGCAAGGCGGCCAAGGCCAAGCAGTCCGAGGAGGCCCGTACGGCCAAGGAGGCGCTGGTCGCCGAGGCCGAGGAGCTGGCGGCGAGCGAGCAGTGGCGGTCGGCCGGTGAGCGGCTGCGTTCGCTGGTCGACACCTGGAAGGGCCTGCCCCGGCTGGACCGCAAGACGGACGACGAGCTGTGGCACCGCTTCTCGCACGCCCGCTCGGCGTTCTCCAAGCGGCGCAAGGCGCACTTCGCCTCGCTGGACGCGCAGCGCGAGGAGGCCCGTAAGACCAAGGAGAAGCTGGTCGCCGAGGCCGAGGCGCTCTCCGGGTCCACGGACTGGGGCCCGACGGCCGCGCGCTACCGCGACCTGATGACGGAGTGGAAGGCCGCCGGGCGCGCGCAGCGCGAGGCGGAGGACGAGCTGTGGACCCGCTTCCGGGGCGCCCAGGACGTCTTCTTCCAGGCGCGCAGCGAGGTGTTCGCCGAGCGTGACGCCGAGCAGCAGAGCAACCTCACGCTCAAGGAAGAGCTGGTCATCGAGGCCGAGAAGCTGCTTCCGATCACGGACCTGAAGGCCGCGCGCGCGGCGTTCCGGTCGGTGAACGAGCGCTGGGAGGCCATCGGCCACGTGCCGCGCGACGCCCGGCCGAAGATCGAGGGCCGGATGCACGCGGTCGAGCGGGCCATCCAGGAGGCCGAGGAGGCCGAGTGGCGGCGTACGAACCCCGAGGCGCGGGCCCGTGCGGCCGGCCTGACGGGTCAGCTGCAGTCGGCCGTCGACAAGCTGCAGGAGCAGGTCGACAAGGCCCGGGCGGCGGGCAATGACGCCAAGGCCGACAAGCTCGCCAAGGAGCTCGAGGGCCGTAAGGCGCTGCTGGACCAGGCTCTGAAGGGCCTGGAGGAGTTCGGCGGCTAGTTTCCGATTTCCGCACACGATGTAAGGGGCTCCGGCTATCGCCGGAGCCCCTTACTCATGTCTGCCCTGTCTGCTTACGGCCTGCGGGCCGACGTCACGCGGTAGACGTCGTAGACGCCCTCGACTCCGCGCACCGCCTTCAGGACGTGCCCCAGGTGCTTGGGGTCGCCCATCTCGAAGGTGAAGCGCGAGGTGGCGACGCGGTCGCGGGAGGTCTGCACGGCGGCCGAGAGGATGTTGACGTGCTGGTCCGACAGGACCCGGGTGACGTCCGACAGCAGCCGGGACCGGTCCAGCGCCTCCACCTGGATGGCGACGAGGAAGACGGACGACTGCGTGGGCGCCCACTCGACGTCGAGGATCCGCTCGGGCTGCTGCGAGAGCGAGTCGACGTTGACGCAGTCGGCGCGGTGCACCGAGATGCCGTTGCCGCGGGTGACGAAGCCGATGATCGGGTCGCCCGGCACGGGGGTGCAGCAGCGGGCGAGCTTGACCCAGACGTCGTCGACGCCCTTGACGACCACACCCGGGTCGGCGCTGGAGCGCCGCTTGGAGCGGCCGCGGATCGGTGTGGCCTCCTCGATGTCCTCGGTGGCCGCGTCCTCGCCGCCCAGGGCCTGGACGAGCTTTTGCACCACGCCCTGGGCCGCGACGTGGCCCTCGCCGATGGCGGCGTAGAGGGAGGAGATGTCGGGGTAGCGCATCTCGTGGGCGAGGGTGACCAGCGAGTCGCCGGTGAGGATGCGCTGGATCGGCAGGTTCTGCTTGCGCATGGCGCGCGCGATGGCGTCCTTGCCCTGCTCGATGGCCTCGTCGCGGCGCTCCTTGGAGAACCAGGCGCGGATCTTGTTGCGGGCCCGCGGGGACTTCACGAAGCCCAGCCAGTCCCGGGAGGGGCCGGCGCCGGATGCCTTGGAGGTGAAGACCTCGACCAGGTCGCCGTTGTCGAGGGTCGACTCCAGCGGCACGAGCCGCCCGTTGACCCGTGCGCCTATCGTGCGGTGGCCGACCTCGGTGTGCACCGCGTACGCGAAGTCGACGGGGGTGGCGCCCGCGGGGAGCGCTATGACATCGCCCTTGGGGGTGAAGACGAAGACCTCGTTGCGCGAGAGGTCGAAGCGCAGGGACTCCAGGAACTCGCCCGGGTCCTCGGTCTCCTTCTGCCAGTCCAGCAGCTGCCGCAGCCAGGCCATGTCGTTGACGGTGTCCTGGCCCTTGCCGGCGTTCCTGGGCACGTCGGTGCGGATCTTGGAGGCTCCCGCGACGGCCTCCTGCTTGTACTTCCAGTGCGCGGCGATGCCGTACTCGGCGCGGCGGTGCATGTCGAAGGTGCGGATCTGCAGCTCGACGGGCTTGCCGCTGGGCCCTATGACCGTCGTGTGCAGCGACTGGTACATGTTGAACTTCGGCATCGCGATGTAGTCCTTGAACCGCCCCGGGACCGGGTTCCACCGGGCGTGGACGGTGCCGAGCGCCGCGTAGCAGTCGCGGACGGTGTCGACGAGGACGCGGATGCCCACCAGGTCGTAGATCTCGGCGAAGTCACGGCCCCGCACGATCATCTTCTGGTAGACGCTGTAGTAGTGCTTCGGGCGGCCGGTGACGGTGGCCTTGATGCGGGCGGCGCGCAGGTCGGCCTGGACCTCGTCGGTGACGATGGCCAGGTACTCGTCGCGCTTGGGGGCCCGCTCGGCGACGAGGCGGACGATCTCGTCGTACATCTTGGGGTAGAGGATCGCGAAGGCGAGGTCCTCCAGCTCCCACTTGATGGTGTTCATGCCCAGCCGGTGCGCCAGCGGGGCGTAGATCTCCAGGGTCTCGCGGGCCTTCTTCTCCTGCTTCTCCCGCTTGAGGTAGCGCATGGTGCGCATGTTGTGCAGCCGGTCGGCGAGCTTGATGACCAGCACCCGCGGGTCCTTGGCCATGGCCACGACCATCTTGCGGACCGTCTCGGCCTGCGCGGCCTCACCGAACTGCACCCGGTCGAGCTTGGTGACGCCGTCGACGAGGAGGGCGACCTGGTCGCCGAAGTCGCGGCGCAGGTCGTCCAGGCCGTACTCGGTGTCCTCGACGGTGTCGTGCAGCAGGCCCGCCATCAAGGTGGCCGGATCCATGCCGAGCTCGGCGAGGATCGTGGTGACGGCCAGCGGGTGGGTGATGTACGGGTCGCCGCTCTTGCGCTTCTGGCCGCGGTGCCAGCGCTCGGCGACCTGGTAGGCCCGCTCGATCTGGCGCAGCGTCGTGGCGTCGGCCTTGGGGTCGTTCCCGCGCACGATGCGCAGCAGCGGCTCGAGCACCGGGTTGTACGGGCTGGAGCGCTGTACGCCCAGGCGGGCGAGGCGGGCCCGGACGCGGCTGGAGGAGCCGGGGCGGGACGTGGCGCCGGGCGGGGGCGTGGGGCGGGCGGGAGCGGTGGAGGCGGGGGGCTGTGCCGCGGCCGTGCGGGGCGGCGGTCCGTCGCCGCTCCTGTGCTCGCTCCGGCCGCCGGGGGCGGGCTCGGGGGCGTTGCCCGGGCGGCCCGTGGGCGTGCCCGTGGCCGCCGCGGCCTCGGGAGACGGCTTGTCCTGTTGAGCGGCGGTGAGCGGCTGGACCTCGTCTGGCAAGAGCACTCCTCATGCGTTCCGGCCCCCCGTTCAGGTCCGGACTGCCCATGGTATCGATCCCGGCCACCGGACGGCCGCGCGCCCGGCGGCACCACGGGCGTCACATCTCCCACAACGCCTGACGGGCACCGGGAGCTTCCCCGGTGCCCGTCATGTGGTCGCGTCGTGCCTCAGACCGTGATCAGCGCCTCCAGAGGCGCGCCGTCCAGGGCGCCCTCCAGCCGCTCGCGGCCGGGCAGGAAGCCCAGCTCCATCAGGACGGCGACGCCTGCCACCTCGGCGCCTGCGCGCCGGATGAGCTGCAGCGACGCCTCGGCGGTGCCTCCGGTGGCCAGCACGTCGTCGATGACGAGCACCCGGTCGCCGCTGTCCAGGGCGTCGGCGTGCATCTCGATCGCGGCGGTCCCGTACTCGAGCTCGTAGGACTGCGCCAGGGTGGCGCCGGGGAGCTTGCCGGCCTTGCGTACGGGCACGAAGCCGAGCCCGGCGCGGACGGCGACCGGGGCGGCCAGGATGAAGCCCCGCGCCTCCAGGCCGACGACCTTGGTGGCGCCGTAGCGCTCGCACAGGCCCGCGAGGGCGTCGGTGAGCGCGCGGAATGCCTCGGCGTCGGCGAGCAGGGGGGTGATGTCCTTGAACATCACGCCCGGCTTCGGGTAGTCCGGCACGTCGTGGATGCGGCTGAGCAGCAGCTCCCGCAGCTTCGGGTCGGCGCTCTGGGCGCGTGCGGCGGTCATCGGCGCTTGCCCGAGGGCCGGCCGCGGCCACCGCGGTTGCCGCTGGCGTCCTCGCCGCGCTGGCCGACCACGCCCGCGGCGTCCTGCACGTCGTCCTCGGCCGCGGAGTCCTGGGCCCCGGTGGCCTCGCCCTTGGCGGCGTCGGCCGCGCGCCGGGCGCGCACCCGCTTGGCCAGGGCCTTCATCTGCGGGTCGCGCTCCTTGAGGTCGGCGACCAGCGGGGTGGCGATGAAGATCGAGGAGTAGGCGCCGGCCGCGAGACCGACGAAGAGGGCGAGGGAGATGTCGTTGAGCATGCCCGCGCCGAGGAAGCCACCGCCGATGAACAGCAGGCCGGCGACCGGCAGCAGCGCGACGACCGTGGTGTTGATCGAGCGCACCAGGGTGCTGTTGAGGCTGCGGTTGGCGATCTCGCTGTAGGTGAAGCGGGTCTGCTTGGTGATGTCCTTCGCGCCCTCCTTCAGACCGTCGAAGACGACGACGGTGTCGTAGAGGGAGTAACCGAGGATGGTCAGCAGACCGATCACCGTGCCCGGCGTGACCTCGAAGCCGACCAGCGCGTACACGCCGACGGTGATGGTGAGGTCGTGGATCAGCGCGATCAGGGCGGCGAGCGCCATGCGCCACTCGAAGGCGATCGCCAGATAGATCACCACGAGGATCATGAAGATCCCCAGACCCGTCCAGGCCTTGTTGGCGATCTGGTCACCCCAGCTGGGGCCGACGATGTCGGTGTTGACCTTGTCCAGGGAGACGTCGAGCTTCTTGGCCAGCGCTTCCTGGGTCTTGCGCGACTGCTCGGGGGTCAGGTCGCTGACCTGGACGCGCAGCGTGCGGTCGCCGAGCTTCTGGACGACGGCGGTGTGGCCGGAGGCCTCCTCCGCCGTCTCCCGGGCCTGGGTGGCGGAGACCGAGGTCTTGGGCGTGGTGAAGACCGCGCCGCCGGAGAACTCGATGCCCATGTTCAGACCACGCACCGCCAGGCCGACGATGGCCGTGATGGTGATCAGGATCGAGATGCCGTACCAGATCTTCCGCTTGCCGACGAAGTCGTAGCCGACCTCACCGCGGTAGAGCCGGGCGCCGAGGGTGCCGAGTCGCGACATCTCACGCCTCCTTCGGGTCGACGGGGGCGGAGGGGCGGCGGCGGGAGGCCCGCAGCGGCGGCTTGACGCCGAGCCGCGTGGGGTCCAGACCGGACCAGGGGTGGCCGTTGGCGAAGAACGGGCGGCGGGCGAGAAGCGTCATGAGCGGCTTGGTGAAGAAGAAGACCACGACGACGTCGAGCAGCGTGGTCAGACCGAGGGTGAAGGCGAAGCCCTGCACCTTGCCGACGGTGACGACGAAGAGCACCGCGGCGGCGAGGAAGGAGACGAAGTCGGAGACGAGGATCGTGCGCCGGGCACGCGGCCAGCCGCGCTCGACCGACGGGCGCAGGCTGCGGCCCTCGCGGATCTCGTCGCGGATGCGCTCGAAGTACACGATGAAGGAGTCGGCGGTGATGCCGATCGCCACGATGGCACCGCAGACGGCCGGCAGGTTCAGCGCGAAGCCGATGGCCGGGCCGAGCAGGACCATGATCGTGTAGGTGAGGACCGCGGAGACCGCGAGGCTGGCGAGGGCGACGAGCGCGAGGCCGCGGTAGTACGCCACCAGGTAGACGATGACGAGGGCGAGGCCGATGGCACCGGCGATCAGGCCGGCCCGCAGCTGCTCACCGCCGAGCGCGGCGGTCACGGTGGTCTCGGTGACCACGTCGAAGGAGAGCGGCAGGGCACCGTAGGACAGCACGTTGGCCAGGTCCGTGGCGCTCTGCTGGGTGAAGCCGCCGGAGATCTCCGCCTGGCCGCCGCCGATCGAGGTGGAGACGGAGGGGTCGGAGACGACCTCGCCGTCGAGGACGATCGCGAACTGGTTCTGCGGGGCGGGCTTGGTGGCCAGCTGGCCGGTGACGTCGGCGAACTTCTTCGCGCCGGACGAGTTGAACTTCAGCTGGACGATCCAGCCCTTGCCGCCCTGGGTGTCGAAGACGGCATCGGCGTCGGTGACGCCGGTGCCCTCCACGGCCACCGGGCCGAGGATCTCCTTGACCTGGCCGTCCTTGCGGCACGCGACGACGGGGTCGCTCGGCTTGGCGGCGGCAGCGGCCTCGTTGGCGTTGGCACGGCTCTCCTTGGTGGAGCAGTCCAGCGCGTCGAGCTTCTTCTGCAGGGCCGCCATGTCCCCGGCCGGGGCCGGCGTGGGCGTGGGCGCCTTCTTGCCGTCCTGCTTCGTGTCCTTGTCGGACGAGGCGGCGGCGCTGGGCGTCGCGTCGGCCTTGTCGGCCTTCAGGGCGTCGGTCACGGGCCGGCCCTGGGTGCTGGCACTGGCCGACGGCGAGGGCGAGCCGGACGCCTTGTTCTTGTCGTCCTGCTTGCTCTTGTCGTCCTGCTTGCCCTTGTCGGCCTTGTCGGCCTTGTCACCGGAGGCGCTGGGCGCGGGCTCCGGGGTCTTCACACCGGGGGCCCCCGTCAGGACGGGCCGGAAGGCGAGCTGGGCGGTGGTACCGACCTGCTGGCGGGCCTGCTTCGCGTTCGTCCCCTTGGGGATGTTCACGATGATGTGCTTGTCGCCCTGCGTCTGCACCTCGGCCTCGGTCACACCGAGACCGTTGACACGACGGTCGATGATGCCGACCGCCGTGTTCATGTTGGTGGGGTTGATCGCATTGGGCCTGCCGGGCTGGTTCTTGGCCTCCAGCGTGAAGCTGGTGCCACCCGCCAGGTCGATGCCCAGCCTGGGCGTGGTGTGCCCGGAGGCGAACATCCCCCCGGTGAGCGCCGCCATGGCGATCAGGATCAGGGCCAGGACTCGGCCCGGCCTGCCCTGGCCGCCCGGGGACCTGCGGCCCTTCTTCGGTGCTGCCACCTTGTCGTTTCTCCCTGTCCAACCATCCGGCGTCGGGTGTTCGCCGGACGGCCACGAAGTGTTGTGGGGACCTGCCCCCCCGCCGGAGCCTAGACCGTAACGGAACCGCGGCTCACCGCTCGGTGGGTGCTCCGCGGTTCCGGAAAGGGGCTACTTCGCGTCGGTGTCGCCGTCCCGCTTGGCGTCCTTCTTCTCCGCGTCGGTCACATCGCCGGACGTGTCGGACGTGGCGTCCTTGTCTTCGGCGGCCGCGGCGGTGTCCTTGCCGAGGTCGATCTTCTTCTCGGCCGGAGCGTCGGCGTCGGTTCCGGTCAGCGACGAGGCGTCGTCGGGCACGACCGGCGTCTCCTCCGGCTCCAGGCCGTGGACGATGCGGTTGTACTCGGCGTCCTCCAGGACGGCACCGATGGCGTTCTTCGCGTAGATCGCGTGCACGCCCGGGGCGACCTCCAGGAGGACCGTGTCCTCGTTGATCTCCTTGACGGTGGCGTACATGCCGCCGATCGTCCGGACACCGGTACCCGGCTGCATCTGGTCGCGCATCTGCATGGCCTGGCGCTGCTTGTTCTTGGCCGACCGGGTCATCAGGAACATGGCCCCGATAAGCACGATGAACGGCAGGAGAGTCACGATATTCACGGGACGGGGTTTCCTTCACACGACCGCTGGGGCGCGGCCTGGTCTACGGGGGTGGTATGCCGCACAAATACGGACGGCATCGGCGGAGTCTAAGCGAGTCCGCACCTATGGAACAACGCCCAGCATGGCACCGTGGTTCCTGAGCCGACCAGCCCACGCGCCGGTCACTGCCCGAAGAGGCCCTGCTGCGCCTTGCCGCCCGCCTGGTGCTGGGGCGGGGTGAGCCCGAGGTGGGCCCACGCCGCCGGGGTGGCGATCCGGCCCCTGGGCGTACGGGCCAGCAGCCCCTCCCGCACCAGGAACGGCTCGGCGACCTCCTCGACCGTCTCGCGCTCCTCGCCCACGGCGACGGCGAGCGTGGACAGCCCGACGGGGCCGCCGCCGAACAGCGTGAGCAGCGCCGTCAGGACCGCGCGGTCCAGCCGGTCCAGGCCCCGGGCGTCGACCTCGTACACCTCCAGGGCCTGCTCGGCGATCTCCCGGGTGATCACTCCGTCGGCCTTGACCTGGGCGTAGTCGCGCACCCGGCGCAGCAGGCGGTTGGCGATGCGGGGGGTGCCGCGGGAGCGGCCGGCGATCTCGCCCGCGCCTTCCTCCTCTATCTCCACGTCCAGCAGCCGGGCCGAGCGGTGGACGACGCGCTGGAGCTCGGCGGGGGCGTAGAACTCCATGTGCCCGGTGAAGCCGAAGCGGTCGCGCAGCGGGGGCGGCAGCAGGCCGGCCCGGGTGGTGGCGCCGACCAGGGTGAAGGGCGGCAGCTCCAGGGGGATGGCGGTGGCGCCGGGGCCCTTGCCGACGATGACGTCGACGCGGAAGTCCTCCATGGCCATGTAGAGCATCTCCTCGGCGGGCCGGGACATGCGGTGGATCTCGTCGAGGAAGAGCACCTCGCCCTCGGTGAGCGAGGAGAGGATGGCGGCGAGGTCGCCGGCGTGCTGGATGGCGGGGCCGGAGGTGATGCGGATCGGGGCGCCCATCTCGGCCGCGATGATCATCGAGAGGGTGGTCTTGCCGAGGCCGGGGGCGCCGGAGAGCAGGACGTGGTCGGCGGTGGCGCCGCGGGCGCGGGCGGCCTTCAGGACGAGGTCGAGCTGCTGGCGCACGCGCTCCTGGCCGACGAACTCGCCGAGGTCCTTGGGGCGCAGCGCGGCCTCGACGGCCCTGTCCTCGCCGTCGGCGTCGGTGGCGACGAGGCGGTCGCCTGCCGAGGATGCTGCGGATGCTGCGGATGCGGCGGGTGCGGAGGGTGCGGGGTAAGCGGACTCGTCGTCCCAGTTCACGAGTGCCTCACGAATTCGTTGGCGGGGTGGTGGTGGCCGTTGGCGGTGGGTCTTCCCCCACCCTCACCGCGCCCGGTTCAGGCTCTGCAGGGCCGCTCGCAGCAACTGCCCCACCTGCGGGGTGCCGCCCTCGGCGGCGACGGCCTCGGCCTGGGGCGTCACCGCCGCCACCGCCTCGTCCGCGTCGCGGCCCGCGTAGCCAAGACCCACGAGCGCGGCGTGCAGTTGGTCGCGCCAGCCGGCGGCGGCCGACGTCGCCGCGGCCGCGGCGGCCGGACCGACCGGCTCGCCGAGCCGGTCCCTGAGCTCCAACAGCAGCTTCTGGGCGCCCTTCTTGCCGATGCCGGGCACGGCGGTGAGGGCCTTTTCGTCGCCGGAGGCGAAGGCGCGGCGCAGGGCGTCGGGCGTGTGGACGGCGAGCATGGCCTGGGCGAGGCGGGGGCCGACGCCGCTGGCTGTCTGCAGCAGCTCGAAGGTCTGGCGCTCGTCGTCGTCGGCGAAACCGTAGAGGGTCAGGGAGTCCTCACGGACCACCAGGGACGTGGCGAGCCTGGCCTGTTGGCCGACGCGGAGCCCGGAGAGGGTGCCCGGCGTGCACTGCACGGCCATGCCGATGCCACCGACCTCGACGACGGCGGTGTCCGGGGCGAGGGCGGCGACCGGGCCGGAGACGAAGGCGATCATCGGGTGCCCTTCGGGAGTCGTACGGAAGCGGGGGAACGGCGCTGGGCCTCGGCGAGCCGCTGCAGGCGGCCGGCCGCGGGGGCCCGCCAGATGTGGCAGATGGCCAGGGCGAGGGCGTCGGCGGCGTCGGCGGGCTTCGGCGGGGCGTCGAGCCGCAGCAGCCGGGTGACCATCGATCCGACCTGGGCCTTGTCGGCCCGGCCGGAGCCGGTGACGGCGGCCTTGACCTCGCTGGGGGTGTGCAGGGCGACCGGCAGCCCGCGGCGGGCGGCGCAGAGCATCGCGACGGCGCTGGCCTGGGCGGTGCCCATGACCGTGCTGACGTTGTGCTGGCTGAACACCCGCTCCACGGCGACGTATTCGGGGCGGTGGGCGTCGAGCCACTCCTCGATGCCGCGCTCTATGAGGACGAGGCGCTCGGCGACCTCCGCCTCCGCCGGGGTGCGGACGACGCCGACGCCGACCATGCGCAGCGGACGGCCCGCGGCGCCTTCCACCACGCCGACGCCGCACCGTGTCAGCCCCGGGTCAACACCCAGCACTCGCATCGCCCCTCCCTTCGATCATCTGCCCGGAAGGCTATCCGCTGCCACTGACAACGGCCGCTCATGCCGACGGGCCGGCGGGGTGTGTTCCCCGCCGGCCCGCCGAGCGACCGCGGCCGACCGCGGTCGACAAGCCTTACGCGTCGACCTTGGCCATGACGTCGTCGGAGACGTCGAAGTTGGCGAAGACGTTCTGCACGTCGTCGCTGTCCTCCAGGGCGTCGATCAGCTTGAAGATCTTGCGCGCGGCCTCCTCGTCGAGCTCCACCTGCATGGTGGGGACGAAGTTGGCCTCGGCCGAGTCGTAGTCGATGCCTTCCTTCTGGAGCGCGGTGCGGACCGCGACCAGGTCGGTGGCCTCGGAGATGACCTCGAAGGACTCGCCGAGGTCGTTGACCTCCTCGGCACCGGCGTCCAGGACCGCGCCGAGCACGTCGTCCTCGGTGAGCTCGCCCTTGGGGACGATGATGACGCCCTTGCGGTTGAACAGGTACGACACCGAACCCGGGTCGGCCATGGAGCCGCCGTTGCGGGTCATGGCGACGCGCACGTCGGAGGCGGCGCGGTTGCGGTTGTCGGTGAGGCACTCGATGAGCACCGCGACACCGTTCGGGCCGTAACCCTCGTACATGATCGTCTCGTAGTCGGCGCCGCCCGCCTCAAGACCGGCGCCGCGCTTGACCGCGGAGTCGATGTTCTTGTTCGGCACCGAGCTCTTCTTCGCCTTCTGGATGGCGTCGTAGAGCGTCGGGTTGCCGTCGATGTCGGCGCCGCCCATGCGGGCCGCGACCTCGATGTTCTTGATCAGCTTCGCGAAGAGCTTGCCGCGCTTGGCGTCGATCACGGCCTTCTTGTGCTTCGTCGTAGCCCATTTAGAGTGGCCGGACATCCGCCTGTCTCCTTCGCGTAACCAAATTCTGAGAACGAACGACTGAGATCCTACCGGGATCCCGCTACCGCGCTGCGCGCACCATCTCCACGAAGAGGGCGTGCACTCGGTGGTCGCCGGTGAGCTCCGGGTGGAAGGACGTGGCCAGTACGTTGCCCTGCCGGACGGCGACCGTGTGGCCGTCGTAGGTGGCGATGACGTCGGCGGCCGCGCCGACGGACTCGACCCAGGGGGCGCGGATGAAGACGCCCTCGACGGGGCCGCCGTCGATGCCGGCCATCTCGACCGCCGCCTCGAAGGACTCGTTCTGCCGGCCGAAGGCGTTGCGCCGCACGATCATGTCGATGCCGCCGAGGGTCTCCTGGTCCTCGCGGCCGTCCAGGAGCTTGTCGGCGAGCATGATCATGCCGGCGCAGGTGCCGTAGACGGGCATGCCGGCGCGGACGCGCTCGCGCAGCGGCTCCAGCATCCCGAAGACGACCGCGAGCTTGGACATGGTGGTCGACTCGCCACCGGGTATGACCAGGCCGTCGACCTCGGCGAGCTCCTCGGGGCGGCGCACCGGGCGGGCGAGGGCGTCGGCCGCGGCGAGGGCCACGAGGTGCTCGCGGACGTCGCCCTGGAGGGCGAGGACGCCGATGGTGGGGGTGGTGGTCACGGGTGCGTACCTCTCAGGGATCTACGACGCCGGTGGGCGGCCCGCGGACTGCTGCGGACCGCCCACCGGGACGAACGTGGTGTTACCAGCCGCGGTTGGCGTAGCGCTCGGCCTCGGGCAGGGTGTCGCAGTTGATGCCGACCATGGCCTCGCCGAGGTTGCGGGAGGCGTCCGCGATGATCTTCGGGTCGTCGTAGAAGGTGGTGGCCTTCACGATGGCGGCGGCGCGCTTGGCCGGGTCGCCGGACTTGAAGATGCCGGAGCCGACGAAGACGCCCTCGGCACCGAGCTGGCGCATCAGCGCGGCGTCCGCGGGGGTGGCGACGCCACCGGCGGAGAAGAGGACGACGGGCAGCTTGCCGAGCTCGGCGACCTCCTTGACCAGCTCGTAGGGGGCGCGCAGCTCCTTGGCAGCGGCGTAGAGCTCGTTGTTGTCGAAGCCGCGCAGCTTGGCGATCTCGTTCTTGATCTGGCGCAGGTGGCGGACGGCCTCGACGACGTTGCCGGTGCCGGCCTCGCCCTTGGAGCGGATCATGGCCGCGCCCTCGGCGATGCGGCGCAGGGCCTCGCCGAGGTTGGTGGCACCGCAGACGAAGGGGGTGGTGAACGCCCACTTGTCGGAGTGGTTGATCTCGTCGGCGGGGGTGAGGACCTCGGACTCGTCGATGTAGTCGACGCCGAGGGACTGCAGGACCTGGGCCTCGACGAAGTGGCCGATGCGGGACTTGGCCATGACCGGGATGGAGACGGCGCCGATGATCTCTTCGATCATGTTCGGGTCGGACATCCGGGCCACGCCGCCGTCCTTGCGGATGTCGGCGGGGACCCGCTCCAGGGCCATGACGGCCACGGCGCCCGCGTCCTCGGCGATCTTCGCCTGCTCGGCGTTGACGACGTCCATGATCACGCCGCCCTTGAGCTGCTCGGCCATGCCGCGCTTGACGCGCGCCGTGCCGGTCTCGGGATTCTGCGTGGTGGGGCTGGACACGATGTGACCTCACTATCAAGGGCGGTGATGCTGCAGCGTCATCAAACCCAGTGCCGGTGGACCCGAAAAAGGGCCAATTCGAGGTGAGTGGCTTGTCGCAGCGCGGCGGGGGCCCTGGCGTCGCCCCCAGGAGGCCGCGGTCAGTGGCCGCTGCGGTCGCCGAGCACCGCCGGAGGCTCGTCGTCCATCTCGAAGGCCATGGGGAACGGGGCATGGCCGGCCAGCCGGAACCAGCGCACCGTGCGGTGGCGGCGCAGCGCCCGGGCCGCCCGGACCGCGTCGTTGTGGAACCGCCGCGCCATCGGCACCCGGCGCACGGCCTGGGCCAGCTCCTCCAGCGACTCCTCGCCGCCGGGCGCCTGCCGTACGGCCTCGACCTGCGGCGCCTCGCCGAAGACCGCCCGCAGGGCCTGGCTCAGCTCGCTCTCGGCGACCTCGCGGTGCTCCTCCTCAGCCTGCCGGGCGGCGTGCGCCGCCTGATAGAGCACGATCGAGGCGGCCGGATCGAGGATCCCGGCGGTGGCGAGCTCCTGGGCCACCGAGGCCCGCCGCAGCAGCTGGGCGTCCAGGGCGGCGCGGGCGGCGTCGATGCGGCTGTGCAGCCGGTCCAGCCGGCCCGCGGTCCAGCTCAGGTAGACGCCGATGACGACCAGGGCGGCCGCGATCCAGATCAAAGTGGTCACGCCGGGTCACGTTACCGCTCGCCGCCCGGGCAGCCGGACGTCCCCGGCCACGGCGGCTGAGCTCTTCGACTGCGGCCGGGGACGACGGGTTGGCGCCGCTAGTCGCGGGCGAGGCCGAAGCGGGCGCGCAGGCTGGTGCGCTCGTCGGCGGCGACCGAGGCCGCGCCGGCCGTGACCGTCTCGTAGACGGCCAGGATGTCGGCGCCGACCACGGACCAGTCGAAGCGGCGTACGTGCCTGCTGCCGCGCTCGCTCAGCTCCGCGCGGCGCCCTGGGTCGCCCAGCAGCCGCAGGGCCGCGGCGGCGAGGGCGTCGGCGTCCTCGTTGGCGAACAGCTCGCCGGCCGCGCCCCGGTCGAGGACCTGCGCGAAGGCGTCCAGGTCGCTGGCGAGGACGGGGGCGCCCGCCGACAGGGCCTCGACGAGGATGATGCCGAAGGACTCGCCACCGGTGTTGGGCGCCACGTAGACGTCGACGCTGCGCAGCAGGCGGGCCTTGTCCTCGTCGCTGATCATGCCGAGGAACTCGACGTTGGCGCGCATCGCGGGGGGCAGGGCGGCGACGGCCTCCTCCTCGTCGCCCCGGCCGGCGACCAGGAGCCTGGTGTCCGGGCGCTCGGCGAGGATCCTGGGCAGGGCGCGCATGAGGACGGGCAGGCCCTTGCGGGGCTCGTCGATGCGGCCGATGAAGCCGATGGTCCGGCCCTGCCACTCGGGCCGGGGCTCGGCACCGGCGAAGAAGCCGACGTCGACGCCGTTGGGGATGACGACCGCGTCGCCGCCCAGGTGCTCGACCAGCGTGCGGCGGGCGTACTCGCTCACCGCGATGCGGGCGCTGATCTTCTCCAGCGCGGGCTGCAGGATCGGATAGGCCGCGATCATGGCGCGGGAGCGCGGGTTGGAGGTGTGGAAGGTCGCCACGATCGGGCCCTGGGCGGCCCAGCACGACAGCAGGCCCAGCGAGGGGGAGGTGGGCTCGTGGATGTGGATGACGTCGAAGTCGCCCTCGTGCAGCCAGCGGCGTACCCGGGCGGCCGAGAGGAAGCCGAAGTTCAGGCGGGCCACCGAGCCGTTGTAGGGCACGGGGACCGCTCGGCCGGCGGAGACGACGAAGGGCGGCAGCGGCGTCTCGTCGTCGGCCGGCGCCAGCACCGACACCTCGTGGCCCAGCCCGATCAGATGCTCGGCCAGGTCACGGATGTGGAACTGGACGCCTCCGGGGACGTCCCACGCATACGGGCAGACGATCCCGATCCTCAAGGCTTCTCCGTTCCGGAGCTCTCGTCGGGGCGGGGCGGGCGCCGGTCGAGGTCGGCGAGCCACAGCCGCTGCAGCATGTGCCAGTCCTGCGGGTGTTCGGCGATGCCCGAGGCGAAGGCGTCGGCGAGCCGCTGCGTCATCGCCGCGGCCTTCTGCGCCCGGGTCCCGCTCTCCGGCACCTCGATGGGGGCGTGTATGCGCCCGCGCATCACCGGCGACCGGTCGTACCAGAGGGTGACCGGCAGCAGCAGTGCGCCGGTCTGCACGGACAGCATGGCGGGGCCGGCGGGCATCTTGGCGGCCTCGCCGAAGAAGGTGACCTCGACGCCGGAGGAGGACAGGTCGCGGTCGGCCACCAGGCAGACCACGCCGCCGGCGCGCAGCCGCCGGGCGAGGGTGCCGAAGGCGCTGCCCCCGGCGTGCGGCAGGACCTCCATGCCCAGGCCCTCGCGGTAGGCCACGAAGCGGTCGTAGAGCGTCTCGGGCTTGAGCCGCTCGGCGACGGTGGTGAAGGGCGTGCCCAGCTCGGTGGTGAGCCAGGCGCCGGCCAGGTCGTAGTTGCCCATGTGGGGCAGGGCCACGACGACGCCGCGACCGCTCGCCAGCGCCTCCTCCAGGCGGTGCAGTTCCTCGGCCGAGAAGCCGCCGCGGATGCGCTCCTCGCTCCACGTCGGCAGCCGGAAGGACTCCATCCAGTAGCGCATGTAGGAGCGCATGCCCGCCCGGGACAGCTCGGCGAGCCGGGCCGGCCCGGCGTCGGGCACGACCCGGGCGAGGTTGGCCTCCAGACGCAGCACGCCCTGGCCGCGCCGCTTCCAGGCCACGTCGGCGATCCGCCGTCCCAGCCCGGTGGCGACGGGCTCGGGAAGCTTCTTGACGGTGCTCCAGCCCAGCCCGTACAGCGCGTCGGTCAGCCGGTCCTTCACCCGGCCTCGCCCCCGCCGGCCGTCGCGGCGGCGTCCGCCTCGGCGGACTCGCGGCGCACGGTGACCATCCGCTGGATCAGCGTGATCAGGCTGCCCACGGCCACGATCCACAGGGCGATCGGCAGCAGGATCTGGATGTGCGGCACACCGAACGCGTGGAGGCCGGAGAAGCCGCAGGCCACCAGGGAGATCACCAGTCGCTCGGCGCGCTCGACCAGGCCGTTGACGTTGACCGGCAGCCCGATGCTCTCGCCGCGCGCCTTGGTGTACGACACGACCTGGCCACTGGCGAGGCAGAAGATCGCCACCGCGCACAGCGGGAGACTGTCGCCGCCCCCGGCATACCACAGGGCGAGACCGCCGAAGATCGCCGAGTCGGCGACCCGGTCCAGCGTCGAGTCGAGGAAGGCCCCCCAGCGGCTCGAGCGGCCGAGCTGGCGCGCCATGTTGCCGTCGACCAGGTCGGAGAAGACGAAGAGGGTGATGACGATCGTGCCCCAGAAGAACTCGCCCTGGGGGTAGAAGACCAGCGCACCCGCCACCACGCCACCGGTACCGATGAGAGTCACCGCGTCGGGGCTGACGCCCAGGCGAATGAGCAGAGCGGCGAACGGCGTGAGAACACGCGTGAAGAAAGCACGCGCGTACTTGTTCAGCATGGCCTTCCCGGAGGGTCGTATCGGGCCGGGTGGTCGGAAGGCCACCGGCTGGCCCATCGTAGCCAGGCCACGGGGGCCCACCGCGCAGACGTCGCTCCCCCGGCCCATGGCGCAGGTCACGCCCGTCGCGGCCGTCCGCCCCGGCGGGCTCACTCGGGGGGCGGGCGGTTGCGTGCGCCTGTGCGACGTATGGACGCAGCGTGACCACGGTGGAAAGCTCGAAGGACCGCAGGTGTCGACCGGGAGGCGAGACACATGGGCGAGAAGACGAGTACCCACCCAGGGGCCGCGGGCAGAGCAGTGACGGCCGACCGGCCGGACGCTATCCGCAACGTGGTGCTGGTCGGCCACAGTGGCTCCGGAAAGACGACGCTGGTGGAGGCGCTGGCACTGGCCACCGGCGCGGTCAACCGGGCCGGCCGGGTCGAGGACGGCTCGGCCCTGTCCGACTACGACGAGATCGAACACCGTCAGCAGCGCTCGGTACAGCTGTCCCTCGTGCCCGTCGAATGGGCCGGGATCAAGATCAACCTGCTGGACACACCCGGCTATGCCGACTTCGTCGGCGAGCTGAGGGCCGGTCTGCGCGCCGCGGACGCGGCCCTCTTCGTCGTCTCGGCGGCCGAGGGCGCCGAGGGCATCGCGGGCCCGACCCGCATGGTGTGGGAGGAGTGCGCGGCGGTCGGGATGCCCCGCGCCATCGTGGTGACGCACCTGGAGGCCGCCCGGGCGGACTTCGAGGAGATGACCGCGACGTGCCGCGAGGCGTTCGGCAACGACGACCCCGACAGCGTGCTCCCGCTCTACCTCCCCCTGCACGGGGAGGAGGGCCCCGACGGCCACCGCCCGGTGGCCGGCCTCGTGGGCCTGCTCACCCAGCGCGTGTTCGACTACTCCTCCGGCACCCGGACCGAGGCCGCCCCCGGCCCCGACCAGCTGCCGCTGATCGAGGAGGCCCGCAACCGGCTCATCGAGGGGATCATCGCCGAGAGCGAGGACGAGACCCTCATGGACCGCTACCTCGCCGGCGAGGAGATCGACGTCAAGACCCTGATCGGCGATCTGGAGACCGCGGTCGCCCGCGGCCGCTTCCACCCCGTGCTCGCCGCGGCGCCCGCCACGGACGGCGCCAAACAGGGCCTGGGCACGGTCGAGCTGCTGGAGCTGATCACCGGCGGCTTCCCCACCCCGACCGAGCGCACGGCTCCCGTCGTCACCACGCCCGACGGAGCCCCCCGCCCCGAGCTGGCCTGCGATCCGGCCGGCCCGCTGGCGGCCGAGGTGGTCAAGACCGCCTCGGACCCCTACGTCGGACGCATCTCCCTGGTCCGGGTCTTCTCCGGCACCCTGCGCCCCGACGAGACCGTGCACGTCTCCGGGCACGGCCTGGAGGACCGGGGCCACGAGAGCCACGACGTCGACGAGCGCGTCGGTGCCCTCACCTCGCCCTTCGGCAAGCACCAGCGCCAGCTCAACCAGGCCGTCGCCGGCGACATCGCCTGCGTGGCCAAGCTGGTGCGGGCCGAGACCGGGGACACCCTCTCCTGCCGCACCGACCCGCTGCTGATGGAACCGTGGCTCATGCCCGACCCGCTGCTGCCCGTCGCCATCCAGGCGCACAGCAAGCCGGACGAGGACAAGCTCTCCCAAGGCCTGTCCCGGCTCGTGGCCGAGGACCCCACGATGCGGCTGGAGCACAACCAGCACACCCATCAAGTGGTCCTGTGGTGCCTGGGCGAGGCACACCGCGACGTGGCCCTGGAGCGGCTGCGCACCCGCTACGGCGTCCAGGTCGACGTGGTGCCGCACAAGGTGTCGCTGCGCGAGACCTTCGGCACCCGGGCGGCCGGCCGCGGCCGGCACGTCAAGCAGTCCGGCGGCCACGGCCAGTACGCCATCTGCGAGATCGAGGTGGAGCCGCTGCCCGGCGGCTCCGGCATCGAGTTCGTGGACAAGGTCGTGGGCGGCGCGGTCCCCCGCCAGTTCATCCCCTCGGTGGAGAAGGGCGTACGGGCCCAGGCCGCGCGCGGCGTCGCGGCCGGCTATCCGCTGGTCGACGTGCGGGTGACCCTCCTCGACGGCAAGGCGCACTCGGTGGACTCCTCGGACGCGGCCTTCCAGACCGCCGGCGCCCTCGCCCTGCGCGAGGCCGCCGCCGAGGCCCGCATCCACCTCCTCGAACCGGTCGCCGAGCTCCAGGTGCTGGTCTCCGACGACTACGTCGGTCCGGTCATGAGCGACCTGTCCGGACGACGCGGCCGCGTCGTCGGCACGGAGCAGTCCGGCGCCGGCCGCACCCTCGTACGCGCCGAGGTCCCGGAGATCGAGATCGGCCGCTACGCGGTGGACCTGCGCTCCCTGTCGCACGGCACCGGGCGGTTCAGCCGCTCCTACGCCCGGCACGAGCCGATGCCACCGCAGCTCGCGGACCGCATTCGCGAACAGGCGGAGAACGGCGCATAGTTCACAAGCCGCCCACATCAACTCGCTTGGTGCGGGCGGCTTTCCGATCTCCCACGACAGACGGCCCCGGCCCCATTACGCTGAGCACGCGGCCCATGACGCAGTCCATGGGCGGTAGTCGGGAGCAGGCCGGCGCACCGGACGCGTACGGCATTGGGGGCATCAGTGGCAACAGGCGACGCGTACGACTTCAGCCCGGGTGCGCAGATCCCGGTCGCCGGCGGCGCCGGGCAGACCGCGGCGACCCAGGCGCTGGCCTCGGCGGCCTACCGCGACGGCCCGGTCGAGGAGCTGCTCAAGGCCAACTCCGAATGGGCCAAGTCCGAGGTGAAGAAGCCCCGCATCTCCCTCTTCGAGCCCAACCTCGGCGAGGCCTTCGCCCGCGCCGTGCAGACCCGCATGCTCGGCGGCGGGCGCAAGCCCCTCATCCAGTCCTTCGGCCTCGAGCCCCAGGTCATCGTCGAGCACTGCCTGGCAGCGTCCCGCATCCGCAAGGAGCGCGACACCAGGCTCACCCTGATCATGGCCGTCTTCGGACTGCTCTTCCTGCCCGGCGTCCTGCTGTGGCTCGGCGCCTTCCAGCTGCGCCGCAGCCTGGCCGGCGCCCAGAACAAGCGCGCCGGGGCGCTGGGCACCACCCTGCTCGTGGCCCTCGCCGCCGTCGTCGTGATCTTCATGGTCAAGGCGCCGCTCAACGGCCTCCTGGGCCTCTACCTCCGCGCCATGATCATCGCCCCCCTCGTCGGCGGCTACTGGGCGAAGACCGTCTGCGAGCGCACCGCCAAGGACCTGCGCGAGCGCTGGACCGGCCTGCTCGACGGCGGCGGCGTCGCCGCCAAGATCCCCGAAGCCGTCCCCTCCACCCCCGGCCAGACCGCCGCCGAGCAGCTGCGCCAGAACCTGGCGAAGCTCAGCGCCGAGCAGCAGAGCAACCTCGTCTTCTACGCCGGCCCCAAGGGCATACTCGGCATGGGCACCCGCTGGGGCAGCTGGCAGCTCGCCGAGGACCTCGCCCCCCTCGAGCCCGGCAAGGACATCAACCCCTTCCGCAGCTGGGACATCGCCCGCGCCGTGCACGACCAGCTCAAGCTGCTGGAGCGCACCCCCATCAACACCGGCGGCCTCCCCCAGCCCCACGTCGAGCACTGGGTCGTCTCCCCCATCGGCGAAGGCGCCTCCGCCGTCTCCCGCCCCGGCGGCAGCGACGCGGCCTCGTACCAGATACGGGGCGCCAAGCTCCAGGAGATCTGCGACAAACAGCACTTCGGCAGCGGCGACCGCCATTACCTCGGCGTCCAGTTCGTCCTCTGGGACGGCCAGCTGGTCATCAACCTGCTCATCAACGTCACCGTCCTGCACAAGACCCTGCGCATCGAGGTCACCGGCCACGCCCTCGGCCCCACCCACGCCGTCTTCAACGCCAGGCCCAAGAACCGCACCCGGACCTTCAAGAAGGGCCTGAAGTTCTGGGAGACCTACACCCGCACCCTGCCCGTCGTCGAACCCCGCGAGGTCGTCCGGCTCGCCGCCCGCGCCCCCCTCACCTGGTACCCGCCGCTCCTGGAGTACTGGGGCGGCAAGCTCGTGCTGCCCGAGCCCTTCGGCCTGCGCCACGCCTGGGCCGACAAGCCCTGGCGCCACCGCTTCATGGCCGACGACGCCCTGCGCGCCGCCACCCCCGTGCTCCGCGTCGTCCACGAGGCCACGCTCCGCGTCCTCACCGAGCACGGCGTCGACACCACCCGCTTCGCCAGCCGCGCCGGCAACCTCAGCGGCGCGGTGCAGGACCCCACACCGCGCCAGGCCGACGTCTACAACGCCTGAGGCCCCCCGCTGGGCCACGCCCTACCGGAAGATCCCGGTGTGGCCCAGCGAGTACCGGCCCGGCTGCGGATAGACCGCCAGGCCGTGCGGGCCGTCGCCCACCTTGATCCGGGCGATCTGGTGCCCGTCCTCGGTGTCGATCGCGTAGACCTCGCTGTCATAGCGCCCCGACAGCCACAGCACCTTGCCGTCCGCCGACACCCCGCCCATGTCCGGGCTCCCGCCGTCGGGCAGCTCCCACTTCTTCACCAGCTTGCGGCTGGGCAGGTCCAGCACCGAGATCGAACCCTCGCCCCGGTTGGAGATGTACATCGACTTCGAATCACGGCTCACATACAGCCCGTGCGCGCCCTTGCCCGTGGGCATCAGCCACGGCTCGCCGAACTTGTCGCCGTCCAGCACCCACAACCCGTCGGCCATCATGTCCGCGACGTACCACGTCTTGCCGTCCGAGGCGATCTTCACGTCCTGCGGCATCGCCCCGTCGAACGGCAGCTTCTGCTTGTCGATCACCTTCATCCGGGCCGTGTCGACCTTCAGCAGCTCCCCGGAGAACTCGCACGAGACGATGAAGTAGCGCCCGTCCGGCGAGAAGTCCGCGTGGTTGACCCCCAGGCAGTTCACATGCTCGGTCTTCACCCGCTTCATCGTGTGCGCGTCCCGGAACACCAGCTCCCGGTCCATCGACGCCATCACCACCGCGTACTTGCCGTCGGGAGTGAAGTAGAGGTTGTACGGGTCGTGCACGTCGACCGTCTTACCGGGCTTGCCGGTGGCCGGGTCGATGGGCGTGAGCGTGTGCCCGCGGTCGTTGTTGACCCACAGCGTCTTCATGTCCCAGGAGGGGACGACGTGCTGGGGCTGGTTGCCCACCGGGATGGTCTCGATGACCTTGTACGTCTTGGGGTCGATGACGCTGACCGTGTCCGACTCCGTGTTGGGCACGTACACCCGCGACGGGAAGTCCTTCACCACCGGCGACAGGGCGTTCGGCCGGTCCGCCGCGTACAGGTCGTTCGGATCCAGCAGCGGCGGCATCCCCGGCAGCCCCTGCGGGACCCCGCGGCCCGCGCCCTGACTGTGGGCGCCCTGCTGCGGCTTGCCGGCCCCCCCGTCCCGGCCGCCGCCACAGCCGGACGCCGCCAGCAGGGCACAGGCCGCCGTCAGGAGCGCGGCCGTGCGCACTCCCCGCGTGCGGAAGGGGGTACGGGGACGGGAACGGTGATGCGAGAACTGGATCATCGGGTCAGCAGCTCCGTAGTCGTCACCGCACGCAGACCGCGGCGGTGCAGGCCGTCGAGGATCGCGGGCAGCGCGGCGACCGTGCCGGCATGCCCGAAGTGCAGACTCACGACCGACCCGGGCCGTACCGCGCTCAGCACGGTACGCCGGACCGCCTCGGCACCCGGGTCGGTGTGGTCGAGGGAGTCCACGTCGTACGACAGGATGTGCGGGTACCCCGCCTTGCGTGCCAGCCGCACCACCTCATCGGTGGCCCGCTGCGCACGGGAGGGACGGAACCAGCGGCCGATGCCGCCCGTGAGCCGGCGCAGCCGGTCCGCGCACTCCGTGATCTCGGCGTAGGCGGCCTTGGCCGGCATCGAGCAGATGTTCAGATGCCGCATCGTGTGATTGCCCAGCTCGTGCCCGCCGTCGAGCACCCGCCGCGCGAGCTGGGGCTCGGCGTCGAGCCACTGGCCGACGGCGAGCACGGTGAGCCGGGCCCCGGCCCGCTCGGCCTCCGTCAGCAGCGCGGTGGTGGACTTCCGGTCCCCCTGGCCGTGGAAGGTCAGGGCCACCGCCCGGTTGCCGCGCGGACCGTGTTCGATCTGTGCCGGCAGCCCCGCCGGCAGCCTGGGCAGCAGCAACGGCGGCCCCGGCGGCATCGACGGCCGGGCGGCCGCGGCGGTCCCCGTCCGCGCGGCCGCCGGCGTACGCGCCCGCGAGCCGGTGGCCGTCCGGTCCCCGCCGCACCCCGAGGCGGCAGTCCCGACGGCCCCGGCCAGGGCGCTGCCCGCGGCCGCGCGCAGCACGGTGCGACGGTGAAGGAAGGTCACCGTCCCATTAGAGCTTCTTTAGAAAGAATTGGTGTGATTTGCCCGATTTTGCTCGGGTGTGTCATGTCCGGTCGTCATACGACCACCATTCCGACAACGCCTGGCCGCGGCTAGACGGTCGGCCAGACGTCCGCGAGCATCTTCCGCGTGTCCGCGAGGAGTTGGGGCAGCACCTTGGTGTGGCCGACGACCGGCAGGAAATTGGTGTCCCCGCCCCAGCGAGGCACGATGTGCTGGTGCAGATGGGCGGCGATGCCCGCGCCGGCGGTGGCCCCCTGGTTCATGCCGATATTGAAGCCGTGCGCCCCGGAGGCCGCACGCAGCGCCCGCATCGCACGCTTGGTGAAGTCGGCCAGCTCGACCGTCTCGGCCTCGTCCAGGTCGGTGTAGTCGGCGACGTGCCGGAACGGCACGATCATGCAGTGGCCGCCGTTGTAGGGGTAGAGGTTCAGGACGGCGTAGACGAGCTCGCCCCGGGCGATGATCAACCCGTCCTCGTCGCTCTTGGCCGGGATCGAACAGAACGGGCAGCCGTCGTCGGCCCCGGGGCCGGTGGGCTTGCCCTCGCCCTGGATGTACGCCATCCGGTGGGGCGTCCACAGGCGCTGGAAGGCGTCCGGCGCCCCCACTCCGAACTGCTGCTCCGGCTCACTCGTCATGCAGGCAAGCATATTCCCCGGGGCGGACGCGAGGAGGGGCGGCCCTGGTGGGCCGCCCCTCCGACCCCGCATGGGCGGGGAACGCGTCACACCTGGACGCGACGCTCCACGACGTCGACGAGCTTCGCCAGCGCCTCCTGGCGCGGAACGCCGTTCTCCTGCGAGCCGTCCCGGTAGCGGAACGAGACCGTGCCCGCGTTCATGTCGTCGTCACCGACGATGATCATGAACGGCACCTTGGACTTCTGCGCGTTCCGGATCTTCTTCTGCATCCGGTCCGAAGAGGAGTCCACCTCGACCCGCAGGCCCTTCTTCTTCGCCTCGGCGGCGAACTCCTGCAGGTACTCGACGTGCGCGTCACCGATCGGGATGCCGACCGCCTGGACCGGAGCCAGCCACGCCGGGAACGCACCCGCGTAGTGCTCCAGCAGGACGGCGAAGAACCTCTCGATGCTGCCGAACAGCGCACGGTGGATCATGACCGGGCGCTGCTTGGTGCCGTCAGCCGCCGTGTACTCCAGGTCGAAGCGCTCCGGCAGGTTGAAGTCCAGCTGGATGGTCGACATCTGCCAGGTCCGGCCGATGGCGTCACGCGCCTGCACCGAGATCTTCGGGCCGTAGAAGGCCGCGCCGCCCGGGTCGGCGACCAGCTCGAGGCCCTGCTTCTCCGCGACCTTGCGCAGCGTCTCGGTGGCCTCTTCCCAGGCTTCATCGGTGCCGACGAACTTCGTCTCGTCCTTGGTGGACAGCTCGAGGTAGAAGTCGTTCAGACCGTAGTCGCGCAGCAGGTCCAGGACGAAGGTGAGGGTGCGGTCGAGCTCCTCGGCCATCTGCTCACGGGTGCAGTAGATGTGCGCGTCGTCCTGGGTGAAGCCGCGGGCACGGGTCAGGCCGTGCACGACGCCCGACTTCTCGTACCGGTACACGGTCCCGAATTCGAACATGCGCAGCGGAAGCTCCCGGTAGGAGCGTCCCCGCGCATCGAAGACGAGGTTGTGCATGGGGCAGTTCATGGGCTTGAGGTAGTAGTCCACGCCCTCGTCGAGCTGCATGGGCGGGTACATGCCGTCGGCGTACCAGTCCAGGTGGCCCGAGGTCTCGAAGAGCTTCCCCTTCGTGGCGTGGGGGGTGTAGATGAACTCGTACCCCTCCTCCTCGTGCCGCTTGCGGGAGTAGTCCTCCATGACCCGGCGGATGATGCCGCCCTTGGGGTGGAAGACCGCCAGGCCCGAGCCGATCTGCTCCGGGATGGAGAACAGGTCCAGCTCGGAGCCGAGCTTGCGGTGGTCGCGCTTCTCGGCCTCGGCCAGGAACTCCAGGTGCGCCTTCAGCTCGTCCTTGGTCGGCCACGCGGTGCCGTAGATGCGCTGGAGCATGGGGTTTTTCTCGCTGCCGCGCCAGTACGCGGCGGCGTTGCGCATCAGCTTGAACGCCGGGATCATCCGGGTCGTCGGCAGGTGCGGGCCCCGGCACAGATCGCGCCAGCACAGCTCGCCGGTCTTCGGGTCGAGGTTGTCGTAGATGGTGAGCTCGCCCGCTCCCACCTCGACGTCCGCGCCGTCGTCGTGCGAGGCCGAGCCCTTGAGGCCGATCAGCTCGAGCTTGTACGGCTCGTCGGCCAGCTCCTCGCGGGCGGCGTCGTCGGTGACCACGCGGCGTGAGAAGCGCTGACCGCGCTTCTGGATCTCCTGCATGCGCTTCTCGATGAGCTTGAGGTCATCGGGAGTGAACGGCTTCTCGACGTCGAAGTCGTAGTAGAAGCCGTCCTTGACCGGCGGGCCGATGCCCAGCTTGGCCTCGGGGAAGAGCTCCTGCACGGCCTGGGCCATGACGTGGGCGGTCGAGTGGCGCAGGATGTTGAGGCCGTCCTCGGAGGAGATCTCGACGGGCTCGATCTCCTCGCCGTCGGCGACGACGTACGCGAGGTCCTTCAGCTCGCCCGCGACGCGCGCGGCGACGATGGTGCGCTCACCGGCGAAGAGGTCGGCCGCCGTAGTGCCCGTCGTCACCACGCGCTCTTCCCGCTCGGAATCGCGTTGGATGATCACACGGACGTCTGACACCGGTCTCTCCTGACGTATGGGGCGCTGCAGTGGTCACTGCGCGCCTGAATCGTACCGAGCCCGGCGCACTGGACGCTAAACGGTTATCCGGCGCCGGTCATCCGGCATCGTGCTTCTCCTCGAAGACGTCGAGGTTCTCGTGCAGGGACTTCAGCAGCCGGTCCCGCTCCGCCTCGTCGACCCGGACGGGCAGCACGCCGCCGGCGTCGGCCAGCCGACGGAAGCCGGCCCGGCTCTCCAGCCGTCCGCTGACGGTGACAGCCAGCCCGGCGAGGTGGGCGTGGCCGGCGATGCGGTAGTCGTCCTCGGCGAGGGTGGCCCGTACCTGGGTGACGTCCGCGCCGGTCAGGACGCGCAGTCGCACGGTGCCGGGCCCGCCGGGCGCCTCGCGGCGCATGCGGACCACGGTCGCGGTGAGCCGTACGGGCAGGGAGGGCTCGTGGCGTACGTAGCGGGCGCCGGCCTCGCGCAGCGCGGGCAGGTCGCCCGCGGAGAACTCGACGGGTTCGGGGCGGGCGGCGAAGCCCTCGGGCGGGCCCACGGCCGGTGCCCACTCCACTGCGATGCGTATCCCCTGCGCGCCGCCGACCAGGGCGACGAGGGCCTCGGTGAGCTCCTGGCACACGCCGGCCCCGACCGCGGCGTCGAAGGCGTCCGGGCGGCCGGTGGCGCGCTGGTAGTCGGTGGCGTCCCGGGCGGCCTGCAGGGCGCGCAGCAGTGCGGTCACCAGGGGGCGGCCGCCTTCGGTGACGGCGCCGACCGGGGGTTCGACCGGTACGAAGACGGTGAGCCGGCGGCCTTCGGGGTCGGGGCAGGCCAGCAGCGGGTCCAGGGCCGCCTCGGCCTGCCGGCGGCCGCGGGCCCCGTGGTGGCCGGCCCTGCCGCGGGCGGCAAGGGCCCCGGCGAGCAGGAGGGCGCGGGCGCCGGACCGCAGGCGTTCCTGGGCGCTCCAGGCGGCGGGGGCGCCGGGCCCGGGGATCTCCTGGCACCAGCGGATCTCGTCGCTGGGCCGGTGCAGGGCCAGGAGGATGTCGCGGGCGGAGGGCGCGGCGCTGCGCTCGAGGGCGGTGAGGGCCTCGGCGAGCAGGTCGGCGCTGTCGGGGAAGGCGTGGCCGACGGGCACGAGGAGGCTGGTGCCGGTGCCCTCGGGCGGTGTCCAGCGGCTGTAGCGCCCGGGCGCTCCCCCGCGCCGCCGCCAGCCGTGGCGCGCCAGGAGGGCGCCGAGAACGGCGGGGTCGGGGTGGTGCCGGGGGTCGTGGGTGGGCCGGTGCATCAGGGTCTCCCTCCCGCCCCGACCCGGGTCATGATCTCGCAGAGTGCGCGGTCGTCGAAGACGCGCGAGGTCGGGATCCGCACGGTGGTCCTGCGCCGGCCGGTGACGGGGTGGCCGGCCAGGTTGGTCCAGTAGCAGCAGTGCCGCAGTGCGAGGTGGTCGTGGCCCGCCAGCAGCCAGTCGTCCCGGGCGCGCGGCACGATCATCACGACGAGGATCTTGTGGACCGACACGGGGGTGCGGGCGAGCTTGGCCAGGTGGTCGTTGTCGAGGGTGAAGGCGAAGGTCGGCCCGGGGGGCGGGAAGGGGGCGGGCGGCAGCGGGGGGCGGGGCTCCGGCGGGCGGGCCGAGGCGTGGGCGGTGAGGTGGCGGGGCGGGCGGGCGGCGGGTGAGGCCGTGGGGGCGCGGGGGCCCAGCTGGTAGGTGCTCTTGAGCTGGACCTTGATGGTGACCTCGTCGTCGGCGGCGTGGCCGGGGGCGCTGTGGCTGACGTGCCAGTCGATGCCGTTGTCGGGGAAGGGCTGCGCGAGGGAGCAGCCGGCGGCGGCCGCGACGGCGTGCAGGTAGCCGACCTGGAGGGTCTCCATGCACGCGGTGGTGGCGAGGGTGCCGCGCGGTGGTGCGGGCTGCCCGGGCGGCCGGCCGCTCGTGGGCGTGGCCGGGTCGGGCTGAGCGAGCGCCATGTCCGAAATACCTTCCGGGCTCGCATGTTTTCGGGTCTCCTCCTGTGTTGTCTCCATGCGAACTCCCCGGCAAACAGCGGCGGTTCGGGCAGCGGGGTGGCCGGGTATCACCTGAGCGGGGAGGCGAAACACGCCATGTGACGTACAAGCGCGAGGAGTTGTGTCATGCCCTGTTGGTTCGAGGGGCCGTTGGCCGCCTTCGACACCGAGACGACCGGTGTCGATGTGGAGCACGACCGGATCGTCTCGGCGGCCTTCGTGACGCAGTCACAGGCGGGGGCCTCGCCGGTGGTCACGCGGTGGCTGGTGAATCCGGGGGTGCCCGTGCCCGCGGAGGCGACGGCGATACATGGGCTCGGTGATGAGCATCTGCAGCGCCACGGCCGGTGGCCGGCGCCGGTGATGGAGGAGGTGGCGCGGGCCCTGGCGGGGCATGCCACGCGGGGCATACCGCTGGTGGTGATGAACGCGCCGTTCGATCTGACGCTGCTGGACCGGGAGTTGCGCCGGCACCGGGCGTCGTCGCTGGCCTCGTACCTGGGGGGCGGGGCGCTGTGCGTGATGGACCCGTGGGTGCTGGACAAGCATCTGGACCGCTACCGCAAGGGGCGTCGCACGCTGTCGGATCTGTGCGCGCACTACGGGGTGGAGCTGGCGGGGGCGCACGACGCGGCGGCGGACGCGACGGCGGCGCTGGAGCTCGTCCGGGCGGTGGGGCGCCGGTTCGCCTCGCGGCTGGAGCGGCTGAGCCCGGCGGAGCTGCACACGCGGCAGGCGGTGTGGCACGCGGCGCAGGCGCGGGGGCTGCAGGCGTGGTTCGCGCGCAACGGCTCGGACGAGGAGTGCGATCCGGCGTGGCCGCTGCGGCCGGGGCTGCCCGCCGCGGCGTGAGGGCGGTGGCGTAACGGGTGGGCGGCAATGCGGAAGGCCGGCCCATCAGTTGATGGACCGGCCTTCCGGATGTGTGGGCGATACTGGGATCGAACCAGTGACCTCTTCGGTGTGAACGAAGCGCTCTCCCGCTGAGCTAATCGCCCGGGAGCGTCTCGGGGTTTCCCCCGGGAACGCACTGAACAATACAGGTCGCGGCGGGTCTCGTTCAAATCCCGTCCGGCGGTCCTTTCCGGTGGGCGCCCGGGCCCGCTCCGGGGCGCAAAAAACCGAGGGCCCGCGAAGTGTGTACCTCGCGGACCCTCGGTGTGATGTGGGCGATACTGGGATCGAACCAGTGACCTCTTCGGTGTGAACGAAGCGCTCTCCCGCTGAGCTAATCGCCCGGGCGCACCGCAAACATTACCGCATGTCAGGCGGTGCCTAGAACCACCCGTGCCTGGTCAGGGGCCGGGCGGTGGTCAGCGGGAGACCTTCCAGGGCATCTGGATGCCGTACCGGGCGACGTAGACGCCGACGAGGGCGGTGACGATGACGAGCCCGATCACGGTGAGCGTGATGTTGCGGCGCCGGACCCTGGGGTCGAGGGCGCGCTGGGCGGCCTCGGTGACCTTGCGCTTGGTCCAGCGCAGCACCAGCTGGGCCCAGACGAACTCGGTCGCCCAGATCGCCATGCCACCGAAGATCACCAGCCAGCCCGGCCCGGGCAGGGGCAGCATGATGACGCCGGCCACGACGACGGCCAGGCCGACGACGAAGACGCCCACCTGCCAGCTCAGGTGCAGGGGCCGGGACCGCTTGACGAAGTGGGGGGCCCGGGAGCCGAGGGGCTTTCCGGGCTCGGCGATGTCGTCGATGTCGTCCGCAGCTGCGGATCTCTGCTCGTCACTCTCCGCGTTCATACGGCCCAAAGTACCCGACGGGCCCGAAGTCACCGGTTCGGCGGTACGCGCGCCGCGACGACTGGGCCGTACGAGGTATACGAAGGGCCTCAAAACGGTCAGAGGGGTTTACAACGGCACCGTAGGTGGCATGTCGATTTCGCCGACGTGCGAATCCCCGAGCGCACACTGAGCGAAAGGCCCTGGCGCTTATGAACACCACGGTCAGCTGCGAGCTGCACCTGCGCCTCGTTGTGTCGAGCGAATCCTCACTGCCTGTACCCGCAGGCCTGCGGTACGACACGGCCGATCCCTATGCCGTGCACGCCACCTTCCACACCGGAGCCGAAGAGACGGTCGAGTGGGTCTTCGCCCGGGACCTGCTCGCGGAGGGCCTGCACCGGCCCACCGGAACCGGCGACGTCCGCGTCTGGCCCTCCCGCAGCCACGGCCAGGGCGTCGTCTGCATCGCCCTGAGCTCGCCGGAGGGCGAGGCCCTGCTGGAGGCCCCGGCCCGGGCCCTGGAGTCGTTCCTGAAGCGGACCGACGCCGCGGTTCCACCGGGCACCGAACACCGTCACTTCGATCTGGACACCGAGCTCTCCCACATCCTGGCGGAGAGCTGATGCCGGGCCGGAGCTGATCCGGGCGCGCCGGCCCACTCGGGGAGGCCGCGCGCCACATCCGGACATCTCGCATACGGCACGAGGACGGCGCCGTCGCCGCGGATCCACCGCGGGCGACGGCGCCGTCGCGTTGCGGAGCCGCTAGAGTCTGCTCCCCGCGGTCGAACACTTGCCGCCCTACCTCCATCCGGCCAGGGAGCGAACGTTCCGTGCTGATCAACCACGACACCCGGTGCACGCTCGACGCCATCGTCGACCTGTTGAACATGGACCTCGACGACCTGGCCGCGCTGGAGGGCTTCGTCGAGCGCCACGACATCAGCGGCATCGACACCCTCGGCGAGCCGGATCTGGCCGCCGTGGGGTCCATACGCGACCGGATCGCGCAGGTTTTCGACGCCACCGACACCCGGTACGCCGCGGAGCTGCTCAACGCGCTGGTGGCCCAGGCGGGCACCACGCCCCGGCTCACCGACCACGACGGCTACGACTGGCATGTGCACTACTTCGCGCCCGGCGCCTCGCTGGCCGAGCACCTGGCGGCCGACGGCGGCATGGCGCTGGCGTTCCTGCTGGTGGAGGGCGAGCGCGAGCGGCTGCGGCGCTGTGAGGCGCCGGATTGCGGACGGGCCTTCGTCGATCTCTCCCGCAACCGCTCGCGCCGCTACTGCGACGGCCGCACCTGCGGGAACCGGCTGCACGTCGCCGCGTACCGGGCGCGCCGCCGGGGGGCCTCGGACTGACGGGCGGCACCGGACGGGCGCACGTCACCACCGGTAGAGGTCGTGCACGGCGGTCACGAGGATCAGGGTCGCGATGAAGGCGAGGAAAAACATCAGCGGCGGCTGGGAGAGCGCGAACAGACAGCCGCGCGGCTCGTCGGTGATCTGGGCCGGTTCGTCGTTCATCTCCGACAGATCATGGCGCAGCTCCGCCGGGGGACCTCACCAACGTGTCACTCGTGAGGGGGAGTTGTTCAGATTCCGTGTTTTTTGAGGATCGCTTCGATATCGGAGAAGTCCTCCGCGTCGCCGCCGGAGCCGCGCGTCCCCCTGCTCTTGGGGCGGTCCGCCGTACGGGCCGGGCCGAGCGAGGGCGCCGAGGCGGCCGGGGCCACCGCGGCTCCGGGTGCGCCGGCCGCCGCCTCGCGGCGCTGCTTGCGGGTGCCGCCGGTGCGGCGCTCGGCGGCCCGGGTGATCATGAACAGGAGCGCGGAGAGCGCGAGCACACCGAAGCCGGCCCAGACGGTGGGCTTGAACACCAGGTCCGTGACCCAGTCGACGACGCCCGTCATGACGAGGCCGACGGGGATCAGGGACCAGGCCGCTATCCGCGCGGCACGCAGGAAGCGCTTGCGGTAGGCCGTCAGCAGGGCGATGCCCAGGCCGGCCGCGGATACCGCGGCGCATACGGTCGAGGTCAGCATCCGGTCCTCCTGCCGATGGTGGGTCCTGCATCCATCCTGCACCGGCCATGGCGGCCGGGGCCACGGCCGGCCCGGAGATCGGGGAGAACTCCGGGTCGTCTCAGGGTCGCCGCCGCCGGGCTGGAAGACTGGCTCCATGAGCGATAGCGACACCCCCCGCCCCGTCCGCCCCGTCCTGGACGTGTGGTGCGAGCTGCAGTGCCCCGACTGCCACCGGGCCATGGACGACCTGCGCGCGCTGCGCGCCCGCTACGGCGACCGGCTCGAGATCCGGCTGCGGCACTTCCCGCTGGAGAAGCACAAGCACGCCTACGCCGCCGCGCAGGCCGCCGAGGAGGCCGCAGAGCAGGGGCGGGCGTGGCCGTACGCGGAGGCGGTGCTGGCCCGCACCGAGGAGCTCGGCGCCCGGGGCGAGCGGCTGCTGACGGAGATCGCCGGTGAGCTGGGCCTGGACGCCGGGGAGGTGGACACCGCGCTGATCGACGGGCGCCACATGCTGATCGTCGACGCCGACCAGGCCGAGGGCAAGGCGATCGGCGTGACCGGCACGCCCACCTACGTCATCGACGGCGAGCGGCTGGACGGTGGCACGAGCCAGGAGGGGCTGCGCGAGCGCGTCGAGGAGATCGTCGACCGGCTGCTGAACGCCTAGTGCAGCACTTTGTACAGGTGGATCTGGGTGGGCTCGTAGCCCAGTGACGTGTACAGCCCCAGGGCCGGGGTGTTGTCGGCGAAGACGTTGAGCCCGAGGGTCGTGGCCCCGGCCGCCAGGCACTCGCGCTCGGCGAGCAGCATCAGGGTGCGGCCGTGGCCGCGGCCTCGGTGGCGGGCGTCGACCTCGACGTCGAAGACGAAGCCGCCTTCGCCGGACAGCGACAGCCACAGGGTGCCCACGTCGACGCCGTCGTGCGCGAGGACGCGCAGCACCGCGCCGGGGCTGGCCACGCCGGCCGGCAGCTTCGCGGCGTGATCGGTCTCGGCCTTGGCCTCGGCCCGGTCGCGGGAGACGCCGCGGTCCCGCCACATCCGGGCGTACTCGGCCTTCGCCGCCCGCTGCCACGGCGCGAACTCCGCCTCGCTCATGGGGCGGGCGACGCTGCCCGCCGGCAGCTCGGGGACGGTGGCCAGCGGCTTGGTCATGTTGCGGTTGCGTTCGACGTAGCCGAGCGCGCCCGCCAGCGCCAGGGCGGTGGCGGCCCCCGCCGGGACGCTCACGTTGATCTGCGCGCACCCCCAGCCGCGCAGCACCTCCTCGGCGGCGAGCGCGGCCACCGTGCCGCGGCCGCGGTGCCGGTCGCGCTCGTCGATGGCGAGGTGGGCTATCCGGCCGAAGCCGGGCCCGAAGCGGGCGTCCGTGGCGAGGTCGATCCTGCCGACGGGCCGGGCGTTGACGCAGACCTCGTACGAGCGGGACCGGCCGCCGTCGTCGGTGCGCTGCTCGGGTGCGGTGGGCCGCAGGGTGGTGGTCACGTTGGTGTTGTACCGGCCCCGCGGCCCCACGTCACCCGGTTTACGGATCGAGGTCCGCGGTCGCGTGCTCGTCGAAGATCCGCATGGCCTTCGCGGTCACCGGGCCCGGGGCGCCGGGCAGTTGACGACCGTCAAGAGTGTGCACGGCCTGCACGTCGCGCAGGCTGGAGGTCAGGAAGATCTCCTCCGCGCGGTCCAGGACGTCGAAGGGCAGGTCGGTCTCCTTCGCGCCAGCCCACTCGACGACCAGGGCGCGGGTGATGCCGGGCAGGCAGCCGGAGGAGACGGGCGGGGTGTGCAGCTCGCCGTCGAGGACGACGAAGACGTTGGAGCCGGTGCCCTCGCAGAGCGCGCCGACGGTGTTGGCGAACAGCGCCTCGCCGGCGCCCTGTTCCCTGGCCCGGGCCAGGGCGACGACGTTCTCGGCGTACGAGGTGGACTTCAGGCCGGCCAGCGCGCCGCGCTCGTTACGGGTCCAGGGGACGGTGACGGCGGCGGTGCTGTCGGCGTGGGGGGAGGTCGGTACGAGGGCGACGACGAGGGTGGGGGTCACGGCGCCCCGGTCCGAGCCGAGCGGGGCGACGCCGCCGGTGTAGGTGATCCGCAGCCGGCCGAGCGGCATGGGGTTGGCCTCGAGCACCGCCGCGCAGGCCCGGCGGATCTCGTCCGCGTCCGGCTCGGGCAGGCCCAGGCCGCGGGCGCCGGCGCCGAGGCGGGCGAGGTGACGGGTCAGGGCGAAGGCCCGGCCGTCGGTGGCCTTGAGCGTCTCGAAGACGCCGTCGCCGACCGTGAGCCCGTGATCGAAGACCGAGACCTGGGCGCTGTCGGCGTCACGCAGTGCGCCGTTGAACCAGATTCTCACCGTTTCGTCCCTCCTAGCGGCTGCTGTGCTGCCGACGCTATCGCGAGGAGCCGGGACGCCTTCAGTTCCGTCTCGGCCCACTCCCGCTCCGGGTCGGAGCCCCAGGTGATGCCGGCGCCGGTGCCGAAGCGCAGCACGGGGCCGCCGGTGGCCGCGCGGTCGATCCAGAACGTGCGGATGCCGACGGCCAGCTCGCCGGTGCCCCGGTCGGCGTCCACCCAGCCGACGCCGCCGCAGTACGGGCCGCGGGGCGCGGTCTCCAGGGCCTCGATGATCCCAAGGGCGCTGGCCTTGGGGGCGCCGGTCACCGAGCCGGGCGGGAAGGTGGCGGCGAACAGGTCGGCCCAGCCGGCGCGCTCGGCGAGCTCGCCGCGGACGGTGGAGACCAGGTGGACGAGGCCGGGGTGCTGTTCCAGCGCGCACAGGGCGGGGACGGTCACGGTGCCGGTGGCGCAGACGCGCCCGAGGTCGTTGCGGACCAGGTCCACGATCATGACGTTCTCGGCGTGGTCCTTCTCCAGCAGATCCCCGGCGGTCCGGCCGGTGCCCTTGATGGGCCCGGACTCCACGGTGCGCCCGGAGCGGCGCAGGTAGAGCTCGGGTGAGGCGGTGGCCACCTCCACGCCGTGGGCGGGCAGCCGGACCGTTCCCGCGTAGGGGGCGGGGTTGCCCTGGGCGAGGAGGGCGGTAAGGGCGTCCACGTCGGCGGCCGCCGGCTCGGGCAGGGGCGCGCTCAGGACGCGGCAGAGGTTGGCCTGGTAGACCTCGCCGGCGGCTATGTGCTCGCGTATGCGCCGTACGCCCGCGGTGTAGGCGGCCCGGTCCAGCGAGCTGCTCCAGTCCTCGGGGGCGGGGCCGCGCCAGCCGCCCGGCACGGGCGCGGGGGCCGGGGCGGGGCGTACGTCGCCGAAGCGGGCACAGGTGAGGCGCCCCTCGAAGTCCGCGACCACGGCCCACCAGCCGGTGGAATCCAGGGCCGCCGGGTCGCTGGTCACATCGCGCAGATCGGTGGCGAGGAGACCGCCGAAGCGGGCCATCGGGGAGATCGTCGGGGGGAGGCTGTGCACGTCATCGAGTCTATGGCGGCACCCGTGAAGATCGTCCGTGAGCCGTGCGGGAGGCGGGCCGGCGGCGAGCGGGAGCCCTCCGGGCGGCGCCCTCGTGGACGATCAGCGCAGCATGCTGGGCAAACGGAATTTGAGCTGGCGCCGGAATCCGCTAAAGTTCAACACGTCGCCGGGACGCGGAAGCGGGCCGGAAAGACAAATGCGGACGTAGCTCAGTTGGTAGAGCACCACCTTGCCAAGGTGGATGTCGCGAGTTCGAGTCTCGTCGTCCGCTCGAGTTGGGGGATCTTCCCGAACCCCCGCACTCCTGGTGGAGTGGCCGAGAGGCGAGGCAACGGCCTGCAAAGCCGTCTACACGGGTTCAAATCCCGTCTCCACCTCCAAGGACGATTAGCTCAGCGGGAGAGCGCTTCCCTGACACGGAAGAGGTCACTGGTTCAATCCCAGTATCGTCCACCAGGGTCCTCATGGACCTTCCCGCGCGATTAGCTCAGCGGGAGAGCGCTTCCCTGACACGGAAGAGGTCACTGGTTCAATCCCAGTATCGCGCACGCAGCGTCCCGGACGATTAGCTCAGCGGGAGAGCGCTTCCCTGACACGGAAGAGGTCACTGGTTCAATCCCAGTATCGTCCACCGAGGTCCTCACGGGCCTTCCCGCGCGATTAGCTCAGCGGGAGAGCGCTTCCCTGACACGGAAGAGGTCACTGGTTCAATCCCAGTATCGCGCACGCTGATCGGCCGGTGGCCGGGGCTTTCGGGCTCCGGCCACCGGCCGTTTTCGTCGGTCCGCCCGCCCGTCGGCCGGGCCCGGCCCGGGAAACGCGACGGCCGGGTACCTCCCCAGGTACCCGGCTCGTCGTGCCGTCCGCCGCACCCCCGTCCCCACGGGGTTATGACCGGTCTGTACCCGGCCCGGGCCGCTCTCCCGGGCCGGAAGCGCTCAGCGCCCCAGCATTCCGGCCACGGACGACGCTTGAAGGACGACGGCGTCCCAGCCGCCGAAGACCACCGCCAGGAAGGCCGCCAGCGGCAGCACCATGGCCGCCGCGACCAAGGGGTGGCGGGTGGTCGAGGCCCTTGAAGGAGGGGAAGGAGGCGCGGGAGACGCGGGCGTCGAGGGCACAGCCGCCCGGCGCTCGCCGAAGACGTCCGCGCCCCGGCCGCCGTGTGCCCGGTGGCCCGTACGCCCCGCGATGTGCGCCATCGTCCCGCTCCCTTCATGTGTGCGGAGCGGCGGGCACCTGGCCTCGGGGGACGAGTGTCGTGCCCGCCGCTTGTCTTCAACCCTAGGCGCGGGGCCCCTGCCGGGCGTCATGCCCTCGTACCGCTTGCCGGTTCTCCCGGAGGATGAGGGTGGTACCTGGGTGGTACTCCCCTGGGTGGAGACCGACCCCCTTGGCCTTGGGGTCTTCCCGGAGGGGGGACCGGTGACTTCGCTCACTTCCGGCCCACTGCGCCGGGCGACCGTCCGCGCCTGCCGGGCGGCCCCGCCCACCACCGCTTCATACGTTCGAGCCGGACCGCGCCACCACGCCACCGTCGTCCCAAGATCACCATCCGTCCCGTCAATCCCCCTGTGGCGATGGCCCCTTGGGAGGCAGCCCGCACGCCGGTGACCTGCGGCCGGATCCCCCGGACGGGGCCGCGGGCGCCTGGCCGGGCACCGACAATCCACCCGCCGACGCATGCGCGGCCTCTGCGCACGACCGTCCGTCAATCCGTAAGCTGTGCCACGTCAGACGCCGGGAAGCTACGTGGGGCAGCCCCACCGGAGGTAGGGGACGAAGATGACGATGATGCGGCTCCGGCGCGAGGACCCGCGTGTCGTCGGCTCGTTCCGGCTGCACCGGCGGCTGGGCGCGGGCGGCATGGGCGTGGTCTATCTCGGCTCCGACCGGCGCGGCCAGCGGGTCGCGCTGAAGGTGATCCGGCCGGACCTGGCCGAGGACCAGGAGTTCCGCTCCCGCTTCGCGCGCGAGGTGTCCGCCGCCCGGCGGATCCGCGGCGGCTGTACGGCGCGGCTGGTGGCCGCGGACCTGGAGGCGGACCGGCCCTGGTTCGCCACGCAGTACGTACCGGGGCCCTCGCTCCACGACAAGGTGAACGAGGAAGGGCCGCTGTCGGCGGCTCAGACCGCCTCCATCGGGGCAGCGTTGGCCGAGGGCCTGCTGGCCGTGCACGACGCCGGAGTGGTCCACCGCGACCTCAAGCCCTCGAACATCCTGCTCTCCCCCAAGGGCCCCCGCATCATCGACTTCGGCATCGCCTGGGCCACCGGGGCGAGCACCCTCACGCACGTGGGCACGGCCGTCGGCTCCCCCGGTTTCCTCGCGCCCGAGCAGGTGCGGGGCGCCGCCGTCACCCCCGCCACGGACGTCTTCGCGCTCGGCGCGACCCTCGTCTACGCCTCGACCGCCGACTCTCCCTTCGGACAGGGCAGTTCGGAAGTCATGCTCTACCGCGTCGTGCACGAGGAACCGCAGCTCATGGGCGTACCGGACGCACTCGCCCCGCTGGTGCACGCGTGTCTGGCCAAGGACCCGGAGGAGCGGCCGAGCACGCTGCAGCTCTCGCTGCGGCTGAAGGAGATCGCCGCGCGCGAGGCCCACGGCATCGGCGAGGGCCGGCCGCCGGCGCCCCGCCGCGAACCGGACCGCCCCTCGGCACGGCGGGCGGCGGAGTACGAGCGCCAGCGCACCGAGCGCCGCCCCGGCAGCGCCCCCACGCCGCGTCCGCACGCGCCCCACGGCTCTCCCGGCGGGCATGCCCCGCACGGGGGCGGCGCCCGCGCCGGCGGTGGCCGGATGCCGGACGGCCGGCCCGTGCCGCAGCGCGGCGGCGGCCAGGCCACGGGCGGCCGGGGTGCCGCCCGCCCCGCCCGGCGCCCGCGGCCGGCCGCACGACGCCCGGGTCCGGACCGCAAGCTGCTGCGTCAGCGCCTGATCGTCTTCGTGGTGGTGACCCTGCTGGTCGCCCTCGGCATCGCGGCCGCCCAGGGCTGCCAGGGCCCCGCCCACAGCATGGGCGAGCTGCCGGTCACCGTCTCCCGGGACGTGGCCCCGGACACCGGTCCTTGATCGCCGGACGGGCTCCGGGCCGGCGCCACCGGCCTCACGCCACCGGTCTCAGGCCGTCGGACGGCCCGTCGTGACCGCGTAGAAGGCCACGGCCGCCGCCGCGCCCACGTTGAGCGAGTCGACTCCGTGGGCCATCGGGATACGGACCCACTCGTCGGCCGCCCGCAGGGCGCGGGGCGACAGGCCGTCACCTTCCGCCCCCAGCATGAGCGCCACCCGCTCCAGGCGGTGCGGTGCCGCCTCGTCCATGGAGGTGGCCTGCTCGGCCGGGGTGAGGGCGAGGACACGGAATCCCGCCTCGCGCACGGTCTCCAGGTCGCCGGGCCAGGTCTCCAGGCGCGCGTACGGGACGGAGAAGACGGCGCCCATGGAGACCTTCACCGAGCGCCGGTAGAGCGGATCCGCGCAGTCCGGGGAGAGCAGGACCGCGTCCATGCCGAGGGCCGCCGCGCTGCGGAAGATCGCCCCGATGTTGGTGTGGTCCACGAGGCTCTCGAGAACCGCGACGCGTCGTGCGTCCCGCAGTACCTCGCCCGCCGCGGGCAGCGGCTTGCGCTGCATGGACGCGAGCGCGCCGCGGTGGACGTGATAGCCCGTCACCCGTTCGGCCAGGTCCGGCGTCACGGTGTAGACGGGGGCGGGGCTCGCCTCGATGACGTCCCGCATCACCTCGATCCACTTGGCCGTCAGCAGCATCGACCGCATCGCGTAGCCGGCCTGGTGGGCTCGCCGGATCACCTTCTCGCCCTCGGCGATGAACAGGCCCTCCGCCGGCTCCCGGCGGCGGCGCAGCTCCACGTCCGTCAGGCCCGTGTAGTCGTGCAGGCGCGGGTCGTCGGGGTCGTCGATGGTGATGAGTTCGGCCATGGGAGGTGCTGCCTTGTCCTGGTGCGGGTGGTGCGGGGCGGTTCGGGACGGTGACGCGGTGTGCGGGGGTTACGTGCCGGCCGGCGCCGGGGCCGGCGTCACCACCTCGCCGATCACGATGACGGCCGGCGGGCGTATGCCCTCCGCCTTCACCCGCTCCCCCGCCGTGGCGAGCGTGGCGTCCACGCGGCGCTGGGCCGCCATGGTGCCCTCCTGCACGACCGCCACCGGGGTGTCGGCCGGGCGCCCGTACCGCATGAGGGCCGAGGCGATCGCGCCGATGTTCTCGACCGACATCAGCAGTACGAGCGTGCCGCGCAGCCGCGCCAGCGCCTCCCAGTCCACGAGCGAACGCGGGTCGTCGGGCGCGACATGGCCGCTGACCACGGTGAACTCATGGGCCACGCCACGGTGGGTGACGGGGATTCCGGCCGCCCCCGGCACGCTGATCGAGCTGGAGATGCCCGGCACGACGGTGCACGGAATGCCATGCTCCGCCAGGGCCTGGACCTCTTCCATGCCGCGTCCGAACACGAACGGGTCCCCGCCCTTGAGACGGACGACCGCCTTGCCGGCCTTGGCGTGCTCGATCAGAGCGCCGTTGATGGCCTCCTGGGCCATGTACCGGCCGTACGGGATCTTCGCCGCGTCGATCACCTCGACGTGCGGCGGCAGCTCGTCCAGGAGGTCGCGGGGGCCGAGGCGGTCGGCGATGACCACGTCGGCCTCGGCGAGCAGCCTGCGGCCGCGGACGGTGATCAGGTCGGGGTCGCCGGGGCCGCCGCCGACCAGGGCCACGCCCTTGGCCCGGTCCCGGAAGTGCGGTGCGGCCAGCGAACCGTCGCGCAGGCCCTCGACGATGGCGTCGCGCACGGCGGCGGAGCGGCGCGGGTCCTGGCCGGTCAGCACGGCCACGGTCACGCCCGCGCCGCGGCCGGTGGCCGGCGTCCAGGCGGAGGCGGAGGCGGCGTCGTCGCTGCGCACGGCCCAGACGCGGCGCGCCTCGGCCTCGGCGGAGGCGGCCTCGTTGGCGGCGGGGTCGTCGGTGGAGATCAGGGCGTACCAGGCGCCGTCCAGGTCACCGTCGCGATAGCGGCGGCGCTCCCAGCGGACCTCGCCGGCCTCGGCCATGGCCTCGACGGAGGGCGTGGCCGAGGGGGACACGAGCAGCACGTCCGCACCGGCGGCGATCAGTGCGGGCAGCCGGCGCTGTGCGACCTGGCCGGCGCCGAGAACGACGACGCGGCGCCCGGCAAGGCGCAGTCCGACGGGGTAGGCGGCGACTTCGGCATGCTCGGCCATGGGCAGGTCTCCTCGTACGAATGCGCTGGTGAGGACACCTTAAGGGGCGTGGCGCGGGTTGTGGGCAGTCGTTCCGCAAGGCGGAACGGGTGGGCACAACCAACCACCGGGCCGCACCCGCATCGTCAACCCGCCGCCCCCCGGACGTCAGCTCTTCTCCGCCACACCCGCCGCGTCAAACGTGGCGACCTCATGCATCGCCCGCGCCGCACTCTGCACGACCGGCAGCGCCAGCAGCGCCCCCGTGCCCTCGCCCAGGCGCAGGTCGAGGTCCACCAGCGGGCGCAGGCCCAGCTTGGTGAGGGCCGCGACATGGCCGGGCTCGGCGCTGCGGTGGCCGGCGATGCACGCCGCCAGCGCCTCGGGGGCGATGGCGCGGGCGACCAGGGCCGCGGCCCCGGCGCTGACGCCGTCGAGGATCACCGGCGTGCGCAGGGACGCGCCGCCCAGGATCAGGCCGACGAGCGCGGCGTGCTCCAGGCCGCCGATCGCGGCGAGCACACCGATCGGGTCCTTCGGGTCCGGCTTGTGCAGCTCCAGCGCGCGGCGCACGACGTCGATCTTGCGGGCGTGCATCTCGTCGTTGATGCCGGTGCCGCGGCCGGTGATCTCGGCCGGGTCGGCGCCGGTGTAGACGGAGATGAGGGCCGCCGACACCGTGGTGTTGGCGATGCCCATCTCGCCCGTGAGCAGGGCCTTGTTGCCGGCCGTGACCAGGTCGCGGGCCGTCTCGATGCCCACCTCGACGGCCTGCAGGGCCTCTTCTCGGGTCATCGCGGGGCCGGTGGTGAAGTCGGCCGTGCCGGGCCGGATCTTGCGCGGCAGCAGGCCGGGCGTGCTGGGCAGCTCGGCCGCGACGCCCACGTCCACGACGCAGACCTCGGCGCCGACCTGGTTGGCGAAGGCGTTGCACACCGCTCCGCCGCCCAGGAAGTTGGCCACCATCTGCGAGGTGACCTCCTGGGGCCATGCCGTGACGCCCTGGGCGTGCACGCCGTGGTCCCCGGCGAAGATGGCGACGGCCGCGGGCTCCGGGATCGGCGGCGGGCACTTGCGGGAGAGGCCGCACAGCTGCGCGGAGATGATCTCCAGCATGCCGAGCGCGCCGGAGGGCTTGGTCATCCGCTTCTGCCGCTCCCACGCCTCGCCGAGCGCCTTGGCGTCCAGCGGGCGGATGCCGCGCAGGGTCTCGGCGAGCAGGTCGTGCGGGTCCTCGCCGGGCAGGGCGCGGCGCCCGTACTCCTCCTCGTGGACGACCCACGACAGGGGGCGGCGCTTGGACCAGCCGGCCTGCATCAGCTCGGGCTCGTCCGGGAACTCGTCGACGTAGCCGACGCAGAGGTAGGCGACAACCTCGAGGTGCTCCGGCAGGCCGAGGGCGCGGACCATCTCCCGCTCGTCGAAGAAGCTGACCCAGCCGACGCCGAGGCCCTCGGCGCGTGCCGCGAGCCAGAGGTTCTCGACGGCGAGCGCGGAGGAGTACGGCGCCATCTGGGGCTGGGTGTGCCGGCCGAGGGTGTGCCGGCCGCCCCGGGTGGGGTCGGCGGTGACGACGATGTTGACGGGCGTGTCGAGGATGGCCTCGATCTTCAGTTCCTTGAACTGCTTGGCCCGGGCCTTGGGGAGGGACTTGGCGTAGGCCTCGCGCTGGCGGGTGGCCAGCTCGTGCATCGTCCGGCGGGTCTCCTCGGAGCGGATGACGACGAAGTCCCAGGGCTGGGAGTGGCCGACGCTGGGCGCGGTGTGCGCGGCCTCCAGGACGCGCAGCAGCACCTCGTGCGGGATGGGGTCGGTACGGAATCCCTTGCGGATGTCGCGCCGCTCCCTGATCACACGGTGGACGGCGGCCCGCTCGGCCTCGTCGTAGCCGACGGCCGGGGGGCCAAGCGGCTCGGGCTCGGGCTGCGGCTCGGGCTCGGCCTCGGCGGCGGGCGCCGCTTCGGTCTCGGGCGCCGCTTCGGCCGCCGCGTCCTGCTGGGCCGGCTCGGCCGGGACCAGGTGGATGTGTACGGGCTCGGGGGCCGGTTCCGGGACCGGCTCGGGCGCCGGGGCCCGGTCGGCGGCCGGCGTCTCCTCGACGGGGGCCGGGGCGGGGACCTGGTCCTGCTCCGGGGCATGCTGCGCGGGCACCGCCTGGTCGGGGGCCGCCTGGACAGGGGCCGCCGCCTCGGGGGCCGTCGCCTGAGGAGCCGCTTCCTCGGGCGCGGTGGCCTGCGGCGCGGGCTCCTCGACGGATGCCTGGGGCTGCTCCTCGGCGACCGGCGCCGGGGGCACGGGCGCGGGCTGGACCGGTGCCTCGACGGGCACCTCCACGACCGGCGCCGGCTCGACGGGTGCCTCCGCCACCGGGGCAGGCTCGACGGGCACCTCTACCACCGGGGCAGGCTCGACGGGCGCTTCCGCGACCGGGTCGGGCGTCGGCTGGGCGGCCGGCACCGGCTCGGCCGGAGCCGGGACGGCGTCGGCGACGGCCTCGGGGACGGCCTCGGGCTCGGCGGAAGCCGGGTCGGCGGCGACGGCCGGTACGGGCGCGGGCTGCTCGGCGTCCAGGGCCGGCGTCACGGTCGCCTCGTGCTGTTCGGGTGCGGACTGCTCGTCAGCTTCCGCCGCCGGAGCGGGCTCGGCGGCCTCGGCGACCGGGGCCTCGGGCGCGGGCTGCTCGACGACGGCCTGCGGCTCGGGCGCGGGCGCCTCTTCGGCGACCGGCGCCGGGGGCACGGCCGCGGCCGTGTCCTGGGCAGGCGTCAGGGGCTCCTCGACGGCGGCCGGGGCCTCGGGCGCGGCCGGGGCCTGCACGGGGGTCTGCTGGGCGAGGTTCGGCACCAGGCGTTCGACGAACGCCTGTGCCGCGCCGGGGGCCACGCCCCCGACCGGCTGCTGCTGCGGCTCGGCGGGCGCCGGGACCGCGGCGGGCTCCGCGGCCGCCGCCTGCGGCTGGGGCGCGGCGGCGGACGCGCCGTCCTGCGCCGGCACCGACACGGGCTGCGGCGCGGCGACGGCGGTGGCCTCGGGCTCCCGCTGGCCGGGCACGGACTGCGGGGCGGGGCTCTCCGCGGACGCCAGGGCTGAGGCCGGCTCAGACTCCGGCAGCGTCTGGGCCTCGGGGATTATTTCGTGCCCCGCCACGGGTGCGGGTGCCGCCTGCGCCACTCCGGCGCCGGCGTTCTGGGTCGGCACGAAGGCCACGGGGGGCGCCGTGTCGTCGGGGCCCGGGGAGGGCGGTGCGTCGAGGTACTCGACGCCCGCGACCTGCGGGGCCGGGGTGCCGACGGGCTGCTGGGGAGCGGCCGGGCCACGGTCGGCGAGGGAGCGGACGACGCCGTTGGAGGGGTCGGGCACGGGCGGGCCCATGTGCAGCGGGCGGCGCGGCGGCGCGGCGGCCGCGGGGGCCTGGGCCGGCGGCGGGGTGCGCACGCCCGTGTAGTCGAGGGAACCGGTGTCACGGCCGCCCGTCTCGTGCGTACCGCCCTGGGGCGCCGGCTGCTCCATCCAGGCGCCCTGGGCGCCCGGCATCAGCAGGAGGTCGTCCTCGTCGGCGACGTCGTTCTCGAGGAAGGCATACGTAGAAGGTGCAGTAGGCGCAGTAGGGGCGGTAGGCGCAGGTGGCGCAGCGTGCGCAGTCGGTGCAGCGTGCGCAGTCGGGACTCCGGTGTCGGCAGGGGCTGCGGCGTCCGCGGGAAGCGGGTGGCCGGGCAGTGCGCCTGCGTTCTCCGGCTGTCCCTCGTCCGGGAACCGGCCGGTGTCGGTCATGCGTACCCCTCGCCCATCGGTAGTGCTCCTTCCAACCGCTCACGCCCATAGACAAGAACGAGCGTGGATGCCTCGCGGCACGTTGTGTGCCGTCCGGTGTCACCCTGCCCTGTACGCGCCAAGCGGGGGGTGCGTTCGGAGCATTGACGACTGTGGTGTCGGACACCGAGCGGCTGCAACAACGATCCGCCAGCCTACCCTCCGCCCGGCCCCCGGCCCTCAGGGGTGTGTACGACGGCCACTCAGGAGGAAGGCTACGGCGCGCTCGCGCTCGGCCCAGGCGGTTGTGTCCAACTCCACCGCCTGGAGCAGCGTGCACTCCACGGCGTACCCGCCCTCGGCGAGGGCGCGGCCGATGGCCTCGGCCTGGTCGCGGGTGGCGGCGTGGGTGACGATGCGCTCGGGGCGGCGGTCGGCGCACGCGGCGACGACGGGGGCTCCCCCGCCGCCGACGCGGACCACGTCGGGTTCGGGGAGGTCCTCCAGGACCTGGGGGGCGGTGCCCTCGACGACCTGGAGCTGCACGCCGTGGTGCCGGGCCGCCGCGGCGGTGCGCCGGCAGGCCTCACGGTCGCGGTCGACGGCGATGACGGCGGCGCCGAAGCGGGCGGCTTCCACGGCCGCCGCGCCGCTGCCGGAGCCGATGTCCCAGACGAGGTCGCCCACGCGCGGCCCGAGCCGTGCGAGTTGGGCGGCGCGCAGTTCGGTGCTCTCGCCCTCGCCGAGCCCGGGTCCGTACGCCTCGGCGGGCAGGGCCCAGCCCCGCGCGGCCGACGGGTGGCCGGGGTCGCGGCCGGCGATCCAGCCTCCGGTGCGCACGGCGGGCACGCCGGAGCCGCCGATGACGATGACGACGTTGGGGTCGCGCCAGGTGTGGTCGGCGGCCCGGTCGGAGGTGACGACGGTGACCTGTTCGCGCTCGGTGCCCAGTTCCTCGCAGATGACGAAGGTGCGGTGGACGGTGCCGAGGAGGAGGGCGAGTTCGGCGGGGCCGGCGCCGGGCGAGGTGAGGACGGCGACCTTGGGGTGGGCGCGGCAGACGTTGACGGCGCGTCGCAGGTCGCGGCTGTGGGCGACGACGATCTGGGCGTCGTCCCAGGGCATGCCGGCGCGGGCGAAGGCGGCGGCGACGGCGGAGACGGCGGGCACCACCTCGACCTCGAGGCCGTGCTCGGGTGCGCGCAGGGTGCGGACGACGCCGAAGAAGCCGGGGTCGCCGTCGGCGAGGACCACGGCCGAGCCGCGGTGCTGGGCGATGCGGCGGGCGGCGAGGTCGACGCTGCCGAGCCGGATGCGCTCGGCGGTGGGCGGCACCTCGGGCAGGGCCAGGTGGTGGGCGGCGCCGGCCACGAGGGTGGCGGCGGCCAGGGCGGAGCGGGCCGCGTCCGGAAGCGGTGAGCCGTCCCACCCGATCACCGTGACCCGGTCGGCCATCGTCGTCTGTCTCCTGGGCTTGTCTGGGGTCGGTGGTCCCCCGGGCAGGGGGCCGGCGCGGGCAGGGTGAGCGTACCCCGATGGGTAGGGACCGCAGCGGGGCCGCGGGGCTGAAGGGGGCTCAGCGCCAGTCGGGGAAGGTGGAGGCGTAGTCGTAGCCGCCCCCGGGGTGGCCGTCGCGGCCCTCGTCGAGGTCCTCGGGCAGCAGGCTCCAGACGATGAGGTCGGTGCGGGTCTCGGTCCACCCGGCGTCCTCGGTGCGGGTGCGTGCTATCCACGCGCTGCGCAGCACCCCCTCGCTGACGCAGCCGGTCTTCTGGGCGACCTGCTGGGCGGCGGTGTTGTCGGCGGCGGTGCGCAGTTCGAGGCGTTCGAACTTCTGGTCGCGGAAGAGCCACTCGGCGACGGCGAGGACGGACTCGCAGGCGTAGCCCTCGCCGCGGGCCCAGGGGGCGGTGATGTAGGAGGCCTCGGTGGCCAGCATGCGCCAGTCGGTGTTGCGGAGGTGGACGGTGCCCACGAGGCGGTGGGTGAGGAACTCGGTCACCGCAAAGACGATTCCGCGCCCGGAGGTGCGCTCCCCCGGTGCCCGGCGCAGCGCCCAGTCGCGGGCGTCGGCGGTGGTGTAGGGGTAGGGCGCGGAGGTCCAGGCCGTGATGAGCTCGTCGTTCATCATCTCGGCGAGGGCGGGGATGTCTCCGGCTTCGAACGGGCGCAGCACCAGCCGGTCCGTACTGATGGAGATGTCCGGAAAGGTGGAAGTCATGCGCTGCTCCAACGCCGGGGCGGGTGGGCTCGGGGTGATGCGGGTGTGCTCGGGTGCACCAGCATGCAGCATCGACGGGTGGGTATGCCAAGCGCCGGGCCCCGCGTACGGCGAATGCGTACGCGGGGCCCTGGGCCATCTGCGCGGCCGTGGTGACAGAGTGTCAGCTCTGCTCGGCCGCTGCCGTCAGCTCTTCGGCGCGCCGAAGGCGGGGATGACGGCGCCGTTGCTGAACTTCTCCTCGATGAACTTCTTGACCTCGTCGGAGTTGAGGAGCTTGGCGAGCTTGGCGATGCGGGGGTCGCCCTCGTTGCCCTTCTTGACGGCGAGGAAGTTGGCGTAGGGGTTGCCGTCGGCCTTCTCCAGGGCCAGGGAGTCCTTGGCGGGGTTGAGCTTGGCGCCGATGGCGAAGTTGCCGTTGATGACGGCGGCGTCCACGTCGGCCAGGCGCGAGGGGATCTGGGCGGCCTCGAGCTCGGTGAACCGCACGCCCTTCTTGTCCTCGATGTCGGAGAGCTTGGCCTCGGCGCCGACGCCGTCCTTGAGCTTGATGATGCCGTTGTCGGCGAGCAGCTTGAGGGCGCGGCCCTCGTTGGTGGCGTCGTTGGGGACGGCGATGGTGGAGCCGGAGCCCAGGTCGCCGACCTTCTTGCCCTTCTTGGAGTACAGGCCGAGCGGCTCGATCTCGACGTTGACGACGGGCACGATGTCGGTCTTGTTCTTCTTGTTGAAGTCGTCGAGGTACGGCTTGTGCTGGAAGAAGTTCGCGTCGACGTCGCCGTTCTGGGTGGCGGTGTTGGGGAGCACGTAGTCGTTGAACTCCTTCACCTCCAGGTTCAGGCCGGCGTCCTTGGCGAGCTTGTCCCGGACGAAGTTCAGGATGTCGCCGTGGGGGGTGGGGCTGGCGGCGACGACGAGCTTGGCCGCCGGGTCGGCGTCCTTGCCCTTCTTCGAGCTGCTGGAGGAGGTGTCGGAGGGGGCGCTGCAGGCGCTCAGGCCGAGGGTCAGCGCGGCGGCTGCCGCGACGGCGGCGGTGAGCTTGACGGTGGTACGCACGAAGAGTGCCTCTTTCTTGTTCTCACGAGGTGTTGCCGCCCGGCAAAGGGTCCGGGCTCGTGGGTTGTGGGGGGTGGGGGCTCGCGGGCCGCCCGGCTCAGGCCGCCTTGGTGGGCTCCGCGGCCTCGGGGGCGGTGCGGGGCTTGGGGACGGCGGGGGCCCAGAGCCTGCGCAGGCCCACGGCCGTGGCCTGGCGGCCGCTGCGCCGGGTCAGGCGTCGTACGGCGAGGTCGCCGGCGAGCTGGACGATCGTGACGATGGCGATGAGCAGCACGATGGTGACGTTCATCAGGCCGGTCTCGTGGCGCATGTAGCCGTAGGTGATGGCGAGGTTGCCCAGGCCGCCGCCGCCGACCGCGCCGGCCATGGCGGAGTAGCCGAGGAGGGCGATGACGGTGGTGGTCAGGCCGGCGATGAGGGAGGGCAGGGCCTGCGGGAGGAGGACCTTGAAGACGACGGTGAAGGTGCCGCCGCCCATCGACTGGGCCGCCTCGATCAGGCCGTGGTCGACCTCGCGGATGGCGGTCTCCACCAGCCGGGCGAAGAACGGCACGGCGCCGATGACCAGGGCCACGACGGCGGCGCTGGGGCCGATGGAGGTGCCGACGATCAGGCGGCTGAGGGGGATCAGCCAGACGAGCAGGATGATGAAGGGCAGCGAGCGGCCGAGGTTGACGATCACGCCGATGACCTTGTTCACCACGACGTTCTGCAGCAGCGCGCCCCGGTCGGTGAGGACCAGCAGCAGGCCCAGCGGGATGCCGCCGATGACGGCCCAGACGGTGGACCACCACACCATGAAAAGGGTGTCGAGACAGGCGTCGCGCAGCAGGGGCTGCATCTCGGTCCAGGTCACTTGGCACCTTCCTTCAGGAGCGCGTCGGCAGGCGCCGGGGTCTTGATGTCGGCGACGTCGACCTGCAGGCCCTGCTCGCGCAGGAAGCCGATCGGCACGACGTTCTCCTCGAAGCGGCCGGGCAGCTCGATGCGCATCCGGCCGACCTGCTTGCCGGCGATGGTGTCCATCGCGGCGCCCAGGATCGAGATGTCGATGTTGTACGTGCGGGAGAGCTGCGAGATCACCGGCTGGGTGGCGGCCTCGCCGTGGAAGGTGACGTCCACGACGGTGCGGTCGGGGCCGGAGGGCTCGCCGCCGACGGGGAAGAGCTCGGCGGCGAGCTCGGAGCCGGGGGTGGCGAGGATCTCGGAGACGGTGCCGGACTCCACGACGCGGCCGCCCTTCATCAGCGCGGCGGAGTCGCAGATGGTCTTGACGACCTCCATCTCGTGGGTGATGAGGAGGACGGTCAGGCCGAGCTGCTGGTTGAGGTCGCGCAGCAGCTGGAGGATCGAGCGGGTGGTCTCCGGGTCGAGCGCGGAGGTCGACTCGTCGGAGAGCAGCACCTTGGGGTCGCCGGCCAGGGCGCGGGCGATGCCGACGCGCTGCTTCTGGCCGCCGGAGAGCTGGGCGGGGTAGGCCTTGGCCTTGTCGGCGAGGCCGACGAGGTCGAGCAGTTCGAGGGCCTTGCGCTCGCGCTCCTTGCCGGAGACGCCGAGGATCTCCAGCGGCAGCTCGATGTTGCTCTGCACGGTGCGCGAGGAGAGCAGGTTGAAGTGCTGGAAGACCATGCCGATGCGGCTGCGTGCCTTGCGCAGTTCGGCGCCCGCCCGGGTGCCTCGGCCGGCGAGGGCGGTCAGGTCCTGTCCGGCGACGGTGACCGTGCCGGAGCTGGGGCGCTCCAGGAGGTTCACGCAGCGGATGAGGGTCGACTTGCCGGCGCCGCTCTGTCCGACGACGCCGTACACCTCGCCCTCACGGACGTGCAGATCGACGCCGTCGAGGGCGGTGACCTCGCGGCCGCGTGAGCGGTAGACCTTTGTCAGGCCCGTAGTGGTGATCACAGGGGTTTCCGTCACTGTCGAGTGCGCGGCGGTGGTGGTGCCGGCACGGGCATTCATTGCGGAACGCGGCATGGGAGCCCCCGGTGGGCGCGTACGGGCGCGGTGCGGGGGTCCTGGTGACGCGGGGCGGTGGTCCGGGTCCGGCGGCGGTGGCCGGGCGCGGGGTCCACGGGGTCTCGCTTCGGGGCGCGAGGCTACGGAACGGGGGCCCTCAGCGGTCACACATTCGACACATGCGACGAGCAGCACCGGGCGTCGTCATCGCCTCGGTCGCAAGAGTGCGGGTGCTCGTCGTGGTCATGCGGGCCAGTAAAACAGAAGTGCGTGCGAATCGGCCAAGCCTGTCCGAATGCCGGACACCGATGATCACCTGGTGGACAGGCGGGGGCGCGGGCGGTCCGTGCCCACCGGACGATTAAAGTCGTCCCATGCCTGTCAAGCCCCATTCGCCCGCCCGCGCCGCCGGGGGGTCACGGTGATCGGCGCGCTGACGCTCGCGGCCGGTCTGGCCGCCCTCGCGCTGGCCGCCTGGTGCGGCTTCGCCTTCTCGCGCGACCAGCCCACCAAGGACTGGCACTTCATCGGCATGGCCGTGGTGACGGTACTCGCCCTGGCGCAGCTGGTCATCGGCGTGGTGCGGCTGGCCGGCGGCGACGAGCCCGCGCAGGGCACGGCCATCTTCGTGGCCTATCTGCTCGGCGCGGCGGCGGCGGTACCGGCGGCGGGCTTCATGTCGCTGGCCGAGCGGACCCGCTGGGGCTCGGCAACCGTGGCGGCGGGCGCCGTGATCCTGGCCGTGCTCGAGGTGCGGCTGTACGACATCTGGGGAGGCTGACCGTGTCCGAACCCACGACGCCCGGCAAGGGGTCCCGGGCCGCTTTCGACCTCGGCCAGGGGCCCGGCCGGCTGCTGGTCTGGCTGTACGGGGTGTTCACCGTCGCCGCGGCCTCGCGCTCGGTCGTCCAGATGATCCTGGACTTCGGCCGGGCGCCGCTGGCGTACGTGCTGTCGGCCGCCGCCGCGCTGGTGTACGCCTTCATCACGTACTCGCTGGTGCGCGGCGGCGAATCGGCCCGCAAGGCGGCGCTGGTGTGCTGCGCCGCCGAGCTGGCCGGCGTGCTGATCGTGGGCACCTGGACGCTCGTCGAGCCGTCCGCCTTCCCCGACGCGACGGTCTGGTCCGACTACGGCATGGGCTACCTCTTCATCCCCGTGATCCTGCCGGTGACCGCCATGGTCTGGCTGCGCCGGGCACCACGCTGAGGAACCCCCGGAACGCTAGGCACTCGTCACGAAGGCGGGTGCCGCTTCCTTTTCCAGGGTGATCAGGGTCAGCGTGCGCGAGATCTGCTCGGTACGGGTGCGCTGGTATCCCTTGTCGCGGTAGAAGCGCAGGTTGACCTCGCTGCGCTGGCCGGTGGCGAGGCGGTACCGCTTGGCGGACCAGTCGGCCGCCAGGTGCTCCTCGACCGCGGCGAGCAGCCGCCCGCCCAGGCCGTGCCGCCGCATCCGGGGGTGCACGATGAGTTTGGTGATCACGGCCGTTCCCTCGCCGTCGACCGTGCCGCGCACGGAGCCGACGACCTCCTCGCCGAGCCGGGCCACGAGCACGCAGCCGCCGCCCAGTTCGGCGCGCAGGTCGTCGAGGGTCTGGGTGAGGGGCTCGATGGAGTAGTCGCCGTAGAGCTCGGCCTCGCTCTGATAGCAGAGGTATTGGAGTTTGAGGATCTGCTCGGCATCGTTCCCGGCCGCGGCCGAGATGGTCACGCTCATGCCCATGTGCGCATGCCTCCCCTGGTGGGTTGCCTATCGCTCCTTTCCCCCGCGTCAAGGAGCCGCAATCTCTGCCATGAGCATTCTGCGCAGGCATCCCAGGCAACGGGAACGTACGGGCCCCAAAGATCCTTGTGACATTCCCAACTTCCCTGCGATTTCCCGGTAGGTCGGGTCGTTGCCGGACAGCAGGGCCGCCAGCAGCCCGGGGCAGCGGCCGGGCAGGCGGCGGACGGCCGCGCGGAGTTCGCGGCCCGCTTCGGCGGCCAGCACGGTCTGTTCGACTCCGGGGCCGGCCCCGGGCGGCGGCTGCGCGGTCGGGTCGTAGGGCACCTCGCGGCGCGCCCGGCGGCGGGCGGCACGGGCCTCGGAGCGCACGGTGGTCCGTAACCGGGCGGCGGAGACGGTCGTGCGGCCGTCGCTCAGCAGCCGCAGCCAGACGGACTGTTCGAGATCGGCGGCGTCGAGCCCGCCGGCCGCGGCCGCCTCCGCGGCGCACTCGGCCTCGAGCAGGGGTCCGAGCCGGGTCAGGAGATCACTGTGCGTCATGCGGTCGGGGACGCCCCGCCCCGCCCCGCGGTTTCCCGCTCACCCGGCAATCACCCGTACGGGGCGGGCCGCGGCCGGCCCGCCCCGCCTCGCCGGACGCGGTGCGTCAGCGCTTGAGGTACGCGTCCCGCGCGAGGGCCGCCGTGTCGGGGTTGTCCGAGAATATGCCGTCGATGCCGGTCGCGAAGTAGGTGGCGAACGCGCCGAAGGCGTCACCGTAGGCGTTCGGGTCGCCGCCGCGCCGGAAGTCGGCCGGCAGGAAGCTGTTCTCGTTGCGCATCGTGTACGGGTGCACGATCAGCCCGGCGGCGTGCGCGTCGCGCACCAGCGCGGTCGGCTTGGTGAGCTTGTCGTTCTTGTCCCGGGGGATGACCAGGTTCAGCCAGGGGCCGATGCCCTGGGCGAAGCCGGAGACCCAGGCCAGGCCCTTGGGCGTGATGAGGTCGGCGACCGTGCGCGGATCCTTGGCCTCGGTGAAGTCCCAGGGGCGGGTCGTGAGGTCGTCCAGCAGCAGGACCTTGGGGCAGTCGACGCCGAGCCTGTTCAGCCGCTGGAGGCTGCTGGGCTCGAAGGACTGCACGAAGGTGTAACCGTTGCGGCCGGCGCGCCCGTAGCGGCGCAGCAGCTTGGCCAGGCGCTCCTCCAGGCCGAGGCCGGCCTTGCGGAAGTAGGTGGGGTGCTTGGTCTCGACGTGCAGCCAGATCCGGCGGCCGCGCTTGCGGCCCTGCTCCTCGGCCCACTTGAGGACCTCTTCGAAGGTGGGCACCTGCCAACGGCCGTCGTAGAGGGTGTTGTGCTGACGGGTGGCGGGGATGCGCTCCTTGGCGCGGAGCGTCCTGAGCTCGGCGAGGGTGAAGTCCTCGGTGAACCAGCCGGTGTGGGCCTCGCCGTCGACGGTCCTGGTGGTCTTGCGGGAGGCGAACTCCGGCCGGGAGGCGACGTCGGTGGTGCCGGTGATGTCGTTCTCGTGCCGGCAGACCAGGTGGCCGTCCTTGGTGGGGACGAGGTCCTGCTCGATGACGTCCGCGCCGTTGTCCAGCGCGAACTGGTAGGAGCCGAGGGTGTGCTCGGGGCGGGAGCCGCTGCAGCCGCGGTGGCCGATGACGGTCGGCACCGGCAGGTCCTTGTACGAACCTCCCCGGCCGCCGCGCTCCGTCGCCGTCCCTGCCGCCATCGCCGGTGCCGCTCCGCCGCTCAGGACGACCGCTCCCGCGCCGAGGGCCGCCGCGGCCCCCAGCATCGTGCGCCTGCCCGGCCGCTGCTCCTGCTGCATGAACTCTCCTCGGTGCTGTGTGTTGCGCTGGCCGGGCGATCGTATGCGCGTACGACTTCCCGGTTGAAGAACGCAAACGGAACGGAGGGAAAAGTCACGTCAACACTCTGTTTCGAGTCGGTCAACCTCAGGTGCGTGGGACGGGTACCCGCGAGTATCGTCACGTGCGCGCTGTGTGCGCCCGCCCGAACACCACGACCGGAGGGTCCGTTGTCCCGCATCTTGCTCAAGGCGTTCCTCGGCTTGCTCATGCGCGTCCTGTACCGCCCGACGGTTCAGGGAGCCGAGCACATCGCCGGGAGCGGGCCCGTGATCCTGGCCGGGAACCACACGACGTTCATCGACTCGCTGTTCCTGGCCCTGATCGTCAAGCGGCAGGTGTTCTTCATCGGCAAGGACGAGTACGTCACGGGCAAGGGCGTCAAGGGCCGGCTGATGGCGTGGTTCTTCACCGCCTCCGGCATGATCCCGGTCGACCGGGACGGCGGCAACGGCGGTGTGGCCGCGCTGATGACCGGCCGCCGGGTGCTGGAGGAGGGCAAGGTCTTCGGCATCTACCCCGAGGGCACCCGCTCCCCCGACGGCCGGCTGTACCGCGGCCGCACCGGCATCGCCCGCCTCGCGCTGATGACGGGCGCGCCGGTGGTGCCGTTCGCGATGATCGGCACCGAGAAGGTCCAGCCCAGCGGCAAGGGCATCCCGCGCATCGCGCCGGTGACGGTGCGCTTCGGTGAGCCGCTGGACTTCTCCCGCTACGAGGGCATGGACCGCGACCGCTATGTGCTGCGCGCCGTCACCGACGAGGTGATGAGCGACGTGATGCGTCTGTCGGGCCAGGAGTACGTGGACATGTACGCCACCAAGGCCAAGGCGGCCTGAGCCGTCACCGGCCGTCAGGCTCCGCCGAGGCAGCGGGGCTGGAAGGCCGGGTCGGCCGGGCCCTTGCGGCCCAGGGCGTTGAGCACCCACTGCGCGACGACCGGGTCCTTGGTGGCCTGGTCGTGCATGTAGAGGTCGAGCGGGCACTTGTCCTGCAGGACGACGTTGGTCAGGCGCTCGGCCGGGCCGGTGAGCAGGGCGCTGGTGTAGGGGATGACGACCTCGTCGTACCGGGTGGTGACGACCGTGTAGTCGGGGCCGGCCGGCGTCTCGTCGCCCTCGTTGAGCTTCTTCAGCAGGTCGGAGCCGGCCTGCTGGTCCACGCAGGAGGGGCAGAAGGTCCAGCCCGCCGGGATCGCGAGCGGGTTCTTCGTGCCGTGGTTGGAGGGGACGATGCCCACGAGGTCGTCGACCTTGTCGGCGCCGCCGAGGAACTTGACGTAGTAGCGCGGCAGCATGCCGCCCTGGCTGTGGCCGACGATGTCGACCTTCTCCGCGCCCGTGGCACCGCGCACGGCCTCGACGAAGTCCTTGAGCTCGGCGGCTCCCTGCGGGATCGGGGCGGTCTCCATGTTCCCGTAGTTGAAGGCGAAGACGCAGTAACCCGCCTCCTTGAGCTTCGGGGAGAGCCGGGACCAGTTCTCGACCATCAGCTTGAACGTGCCGTTGACCAGCACGACCGGCTGCGGGTGTGCCGAATCCGGCTTGCAGGACCAGTCGTTGGCGCCCTTGGGCGGGATGTCCAGGGGCGAGGCGGAGGCCGGGGACGCGGTGAGTCCCATGAGGCTCAGGGCGGCGGTGGCCGCGGCGGCGACCAGGAACCGTGCGGTGGTACGCAGACGCATGGTGTGGGGATTCCTTTGAACACGGCGTCCGACCACGGACGCCCTCGTCCGAACGACGTTCGACAATGTCGACCGATGTGGACGTGATGTTCCCCGGGGCGTCAGTACGGCGTCAAGAGAGTTACCCGCCGGTAAAATTCACAGGGACCGGGGCTTGCCAGCCCCGGTCCCTGTGCGGTTTGCTGCTCATTCGAGCCCTACCCGGCTCAGCCGCCGTACCCTTCCTCCAGCCGTTGCCCGCGCAGCAGGCACCAGGCCGCCACCGCCGTGGCCAGCAGCACCACGGCCCCGACACCCGAGGCGATCCGCAGACCCTCGACGAAGGCGTCCTGGGCCGAGGCCAGCAGCGCCCCGCCGGTGTCGGCCGGCAGCGTGGCCGCCGACTCGACCGCCCCGCCCAGCGACTCCCGGGCCTCGGTGGCCTGTGCCACCGGGACGTCGGCGGGCACGGCGAAGTCGCGGTAGACGCCGGTGACGATCGAGCCGAGCAGCGCGATGCCGAGCGCGGCACCGAGCTCGTAGGCCGTCTCGGAGACCGCCGCGGCCGCGCCCGCCTGCTCCTTGGGCACGCTGGAGAGGATCACGTCGGCGGTGACGGTGAAGGAGAAGCCCGCGCCCACGCCGACGACCAGCAGCACCGTGCCGAGCACGGGGTAGGTGGTGCCGGGCGCCAGCCAGACCAGCACCGCGAGCGCCAGCCCGATCGCCGCGAGCCCGCCGGCCACCACCGACCGCACGGACCAGCGCCGGGCGGCCTGCCCCGCAAGGAGACCGGCCGTCACCGCGCCGATCGCCGCGGGCAGTTCCGCGAGCCCCGCCTCCAGGGGGCTGCGGTCCTGCACCAGCTGGAGGAACTGGGACAGGAAGAACACCATTCCGGACAGGCCCAGCACCGTCAGCAGGTCCGCCATGACCGCGGCCGAGAAGCCCCGGTGATGGAAGAGCCGCATGTTCAGCAGCGGCGAGTCCAGGGTGAGCTGACGCCGTACGAACCACGTCAGCGCCGCCAGGCCCACCGCGGCCACCAGGGCGATCGGCCAGGTCGGGCCGTGCGTGGCGCCCTCCTTGATCGCATAGACGACGGCGATGACGCCCACCATCGACAGCACGACACTCAGCAGGTCCCAGGGCCCCGGCGCGGGGTCGCGGGACTCCGGCAGCAGCTTGACGCCGACGAGCACGAGCACGGCCATGACCGGCAGGTTGATCAGGAAGACCGATCCCCACCAGAACTTCTCCAGCAGGAAGCCGCCCACCACCGGGCCCACGGCCGCACCGGCGGAGGCCATGGCGCCCCAGACGCCGATGGCCAGGCTGCGCTCCCTGGGGTCGTGGAAGATGTTGCGGATGAGGGCGAGGGTGGATGGCATCAGCGTCGCGCCCGCCACACCCAGCAGCGCCCGGGCGGCGATCATCAGCTCGGGGCTGGTCGCGTAGGCGTTGAGCACCGAGACCGCGCCGAACGCGACCGCGCCGGTCAGCAGCAGCTTCTTGCGGCCGATGCGGTCGCCGAGGCTGCCCATGGAGACGAGCAGACCGGCGATGACGAAGGAGTAGACGTCGCCGATCCACAGCAGCTGGGTGCCGGAGGGGCGCAGGTCCTCGCTGAGGAAGGGCGTCGCCAGGCCCAGCACGGTGGCGTCGACGGCGACGAGCAGGACGGCCAGCGCGAGCACGGCCAGCGCGAGCCAGCGCCCCGGGCGCGGCGGCTGCGCGGTCTTGCGCCCATCGGGCTGTGGGGCGCTGGTTTTGCTGCTCACCGGTCCACCCTCCGCTGCGCGCCGCCGAGCAACAGCTCGGAGACCATGCGGGTGAGGTCCTTGGCGGCCACCCGCCCATCGTGCACGGCCCACGCCCCCGCGGCGATCAGGCCGTACAGCGCGTCGGTGAGCCAGGCGGGTGACAGGTCGATGCGGAAGGCCCCCTCTTCCTGGCCGCGCACGAAGAGCGCGTTCACGCGGGCGTCGAGACGGTTCCAGCCCTCGTTGATCTCGCCTTCGAAGAGTTGGTTCTCGCAGTAGAGGAAGGACAGGATCCCGGCGACCGGCTCGGTGTGGGTGATGAGCCGCCGTACGGCCTCGACCGCGTCGCCCTCGTCGGTCCGGGCTTCGTCCAGGGCCCGCTCGAACTGCTCGATGCCGAGCTGTTCGAGGGCGCGGACGAGCGCGTCACGCCCGGCGAAGTGACGGTGGAGGGTGGCCCTGCTGATGCCGGCGGCCTTGGCGATCTCGTCCATGGAGGCGGTCGCCTTGCGGGTGAGCAGGGCCGCGGCTGCTCTCAGTACTCGTTCACGGTCGAGGCTCATGAGACGACGATAACCCGAATGAGACAATGATGTCTCATTCGGGTCGTCGATGTGTCGACAGCGACTGGTCGGGGGCAGGTCGGTGCCGTCAGCCGCGCCAGGCGTCCGCCCACTCCCGCTGGAGAGCCAGGTCCGCCTTGACCTCCTGCAGCTGCGTCGCCACGGCGGAGGGGGCCGTACCGCCCCGGCCGCTGCGGGAGGCGAGCGCACCCGGCACGCTGAGGACCGTACGGACCTCGGGGGTCAGGTGCGCGGAGATCGCCTCGAACTGCTCGTCGGTCAGCTCGTCCAGCTCGATGTCGCGCGCCTCGCACTCCTTGACGCACGCGCCGGCGACCTCGTGCGCCACCCGGAAGGGCACGCCCTGCTTGACCAGCCACTCGGCGATGTCGGTGGCCAGCGAGAAACCGGCGGGGGCCAGCTCCTCCATCCGCTCGCGGTGGACCGTGAGGGTCGCCATCATCCCGGTGAAGGCCGGCAGCAGGACCTCCAGCTGGTCGCAGGAGTCGAAGACCGGCTCCTTGTCCTCCTGAAGATCCCGGTTGTAGGCGAGCGGCAGGGCCTTGAGCGTGGCCAGCAGCCCGGTGAGGTTGCCGATCAGCCGGCCCGACTTGCCGCGCGCCAGCTCGGCGATGTCGGGGTTCTTCTTCTGCGGCATGATCGAGGAGCCGGTGGAGAAGGCGTCGTGGAGGGTCACGAAGGAGAACTCCTTCGTGTTCCAGATGATGACCTCCTCGGCGATGCGCGACAGGTCGACGCCGATCATCGCCGTGATGAACGCGAACTCCGCGACGAAGTCGCGCGAGGCCGTGCCGTCGATGGAATTGCCCACCGAGCCCCGCTCGAAGCCGAGGTCGGCGGCCACCGCCTCCGGATCCAGCCCCAGGGAGGACCCGGCGAGCGCCCCCGAGCCGTACGGCGAGACGGCCGTGCGCTCGTCCCACTGCCGCAGCCGCTCCGCGTCCCGGGACAGGGCCTGGACGTGGGCGAGCACATGGTGGGCGAAGAGGACGGGCTGGGCGTGCTGCAGGTGCGTACGCCCGGGCATGGCCACGTCCGGGTGGGCCTCGGCGAGGCCGACGAGCGCCTCCTGGAGGTCGGCGATGAGCCCGCCGATGATCCGGGCGTGATCCCGCAGGTACATCCGGAACAGCGTGGCGACCTGGTCGTTGCGGGACCGTCCGGCGCGCAGCTTGCCGCCGAGCTCGGGCCCGCACCGCTCCAGCAGCCCCCGCTCGAGGGCGGTGTGCACGTCCTCGTCGGCGATGGTGCCGGTGAACGTGCCGGCCGCGACGTCGGCCTCGAGCAGCCCGAGGCCCTCGATCATGCGCGTGAGCTCGTCGTCGGTCAGCAGCCCGGCCTTGTGCAGCACGCGCGCGTGCGCGCGGGAGCCGGCGATGTCGTAGGGGGCGAGCCGCCAGTCGAAGTGGACGGAGGCGGAGAGCTTGGCGAGGGCCTCGGCCGGTCCGTCCGCGAACCGGCCGCCCCACAGGCGTACGTCCTGCTGCTCGCTCACGCGAGGTCCCGCTTGGCGGCGATCTTCGAGGACAGGCCGAAGATCTCGATGAAGCCCTTGGACATGGACTGGTCGAAGGTGTCGCCGGTGTCGTAGGTGGCGAGGTTGAAGTCGTAGAGCGACTTCTGGGACCGCCGGCCGTTGACGACGGCCCGGCCGCCGTGCAGCGTCATCCGGATGTCACCGGAGACGTGCTCGTTGGCCTCGGCGATGAAGCCGTCCAGGGCCCGCTTGAGCGGGGAGAACCAGAGGCCGTCGTAGACGAGCTCGGCCCACCGCTGCTCGACCTGCCGCTTGTACCGGGCGAGCTCACGCTCGACGGTGACGGCCTCCAGCTCCTGGTGCGCGGTGATCAGCGCGATCGCGCCGGGGGCCTCGTAGATCTCCCGGGACTTGATGCCGACCAGCCGGTCCTCGACCATGTCCAGCCGCCCGACGCCCTGGGCGCCGGCCCGCTCGTTGAGCTGCTGGATGGCCTGCAGGACGCTGACCGGCTTGCCGTCGATGGCCACCGGCACGCCCTGCTCGAAGGTGATGATCACCTCGTCGGCCTCCCGGGGGGTGGCCGGGTTGGCGGTGTAGTCGTAGACGTCCTCGATCGGGGCGTTCCAGATGTCCTCGAGGAAGCCGGTCTCAACAGCCCGGCCGAAGACGTTCTGGTCGATGGAGTACGGCGACTTCTTGGTCGTCGCGATCGGGAGGCCCTTGGCCTCGCAGAAGGCGATGGCCTTGTCCCGGGTCATGGCGTAGTCCCGGACCGGGGCGATGCACTTCAGCTCGGGCGCGAGCGAGGAGATACCGGCCTCGAACCGCACCTGGTCGTTGCCCTTGCCCGTGCAGCCGTGGGCGACGGTGGTCGCGCCGTGCTTCTTGGCGGCGGCCACGAGGTGCTTGACGATCGTGGGCCGGGACAGGGCGGAGACCAGCGGGTACCGGTCCATGTACAGGGCGTTCGCCTTGATCGCCGGGAGGCAGTACTCCTCGGCGAACTCATCCCTGGCGTCGGCGACCTCCGCCTCCACCGCACCGCAGGCGAGCGCGCGCTTGCGGATGACGTCCAGGTCCTCGCCGCCCTGGCCGACATCCACGGCGACGGCGATGACCTCGGCGCCCGTCTCCTCGGCGATCCAGCCGATGGCGACGGAGGTGTCAAGGCCGCCCGAATAGGCGAGTACGACGCGCTCGGTCACGGGGTTCTCCTTACGGTGCAGTGCGCTGCGCTCTCATGCGCTGTTAGGCATAACTATGCACTGCGCCGTATGTTTCGTCAATAGCGCGCGAGGGTGAATGTTCGGGCTTCGCCGCGTTCGGAGGCGTTCTACGATGCGACTATCGATCGACCCGAGCAGGGGAGGCTGTTCTGACCATGACCGCGCAGAGCGATTCCTTGCAGGAAGCCATCGAACGCATCGCGGCGGTGCTGGACGGCTTCAAGATCGAAGCAGTGGGGGACCGCATCATCATGACGCCGCAGAGCAGCGTCCAGAGCCTGACCATCTTCGACATCCGCGACGCCGCCGTGGCGTCCGGCATCCGCAAGGATCGCGTGTTCTCCGACGTCCCGTTCGAGTTCCCTGGAGAGCCCCGGCGCTGCCCGGATCTGTCGATCGTCGAGGACAGGGCCGCGGAGAAGTTCACGTACGAGGATCTCCTGGCCGCGATCGAAGTCGTATCGTCGAAGCACGACAAGAACGACTACGCGATCAAGGTGCGGCAGTACGCCCGCTTCGGCGTCCCCGCATACCTGATCATCGACCCGTTCCTCGGGGAGTGCACTTTGCTCACCCTGCCCCGGGACGACGCCTATACCCGTCGTGAGCTGTTCAAGTACGGCGACACCATCCCCCTCAGCCTGCCGGACGGGCGCCGGATCGACATCCCCACCGACACCTTCAAGCGCCGCAGCTGACCACCAGCACCCCCGATTTGGATCACAGCCCAGAACAGGATATTTTCTTTCTGCACGCCCCACCGGGAAGAAACGCCCGGAGGGACACGGCACCGGGACGTGGCGCAGCTTGGTAGCGCACTTGACTGGGGGTCAAGGGGTCGTGGGTTCAAATCCCGCCGTCCCGACGGTGAAGTAAGGGCCGGCCGCCCGAGGGTTTCCTCGGGCGGCCGGCCTGTTTTGGTACACCCGTATGGCCGCCTCCCCGGTGACATCATGATTCCTCCGTACTGGGGAGGGGCCAATGGAAGACGTCGCCCGAAGGGCACTGCTGATCGGTGTCGGGCAGGCGCCCGGAGCACTCGGCGCGTTCGCGCCCTTGGACGAAGCGGTCGACGCGGACCTCAAGGCCATGCGATCCGCCCTCGAAGAGTCCGGATATGAGGTGGACACGCTGACGGGGGCCGGGGGCGCGGCCATCGGCACCGGCATTCACGAGGCCGCCTCGCGGATTCCGGCGGGTGGCACGCTGCTCATCTACTTCACCGGCCACGGCGTGCGCTTGAACGGCGTGGACTACCTGGTCCCATCGGATGCCCGGGCACCGCGGGACGGCGACTGGCAGCAGCCCTACCTCGACTCCCTTCTGCGTGCCGACATCAGCCCCTCCCTGCGGGCGAGTGCGGCGGGAACCGTTCTGTGGATCATGGATGCCTGCCGCAACGAGTTGTCCGGAACGCGCGAGGCGTTCGGCAGCCACATCGTGCAGGGCCCGCCCACCGGGCGTTTCGCCGTCATGGCGGGTTGCTCGGCCGGAGAACGTTCCGGCTACACGGCGGACGGCAGCTTCTTCACCCAGGGGCTGGCCGCCGCCCTCGGTTCCCTGTCGGCCCCGAGAACCGTGGAGGAGGTGTACGCGGCCGCCAAGGCCCACGCCTTCAAGATCGCCAGAGGGCAGGGCCTGGTGCAGAAGGCGTGGCTGCGCTGCGGCACCGAGCTCGACCGTGAGACACGGGATACGGAGATCTGCCAGGGGCGTCACATGCTGGAGGAGTGGCGGGCCGCGGTACTCGACGAACGGCTGTGGAAGCTCGCCACGGCGGGGGACGCCTCGGCCAAGGGCGTGTCCCACCTGCAGAAGTGTCTGCTCTCGCTGGTCGACGGGTGCGCGCGTACGGTTCACCACGCCTGGAAGAGGCTGCCGGATCCGTGGGCCGACGACGACTTCCCCGTACGCCTGCTCCAGCGCAACCTCGTGGACCTCCTACCGGAGGGCGCGGAGCTTTCCCTCGTGGAGGTCACGGTGCTCCTGGCCGCGCCCTTCCTGCACGAGGCCGCGTGGGCCGAGCGGCTGAGCCAGGCAGCGGAGATCGATCCGACCTGGACGCGGCACGATCCCGATGCCGGTCCGCTCCGCAGACAGCTGGAGCAGGTCTGGGATCACCACGCACCGGCCGCGGAGAAGCTGAGATCCTCCTGGCTGGCGGACCGTGAGGACGACACGCAGGCCATCTCCCTGTGGCTGGTGCACCGCTGGATCGCCGAGCGCTTCGAGACGGACGAGCAGCCCGTGCCGGCCGGGAGCGCGGATGTCTTCGCTCGCGCCGTGCTGGGCGCGCACGAGAGTGAAGGGGCACGAAGCGACGAGCTCTCGGTCGCGCTGCGTGGGCTCGCGGCGGCGGTCACCGCGCACGCGCCGCTGGACGACGTTCAGGACATGGCTCCCCTCATGGTGCGCCTCCCCGGAGGACGCAAGCCCCAGCGGCTTCGGGTCCGGCCGCTGGCCGCACTGCTGCGGCTGGCGGCGGCGCTGGCCACCGACGTGCGCACCCTGCCCGAGATCATCGCCGAGCACCTGGGGGTGTCGGACCCGGTGCGGCCCGGGGCCGTCGTCCGGGCGGCCCAGCACTCCCTGCGCTGGACGCCCGACGGTGACCAGCTGCACATGGACATGCCCTGCCGGCACCACGCGCTCCACGCCGCCATGGCCGAGTTGGCCGAACGAGCGGACCAGCTCGCGTCCGTCGCACGGGAAGGGGCTGAAGTCCTTCCTCGTAGCGAAGGAGACCTTCTGACCGCGGTTCCCTCCCGGATCACGGCCCGCGACCTGCGTCCCTGGCAGCTGCAGGACGGACGTGCGGCGTACGAGGTACCACTGCTGCGCTTCCACCTGGCGCAAACGGAGGTGCGCGACCTCCTTATGGGAACCCAGTTGTACGGCGACCGGGCGCTGGCCGTGCGGGAGCTGTACCAGAACGCGATGGACGCCTGCCGGTACCGCGCCATGCGCGGGAAGTACCTACGTCTCAAGGGACGGCAGACGCTGGACTGGTCAGGTGAGATCACCATTGTCCAAGGGGAGGACGAGCGCGGGCGGTACGTCGAGTGCCGGGACAACGGTGTCGGCATGAGCAAGGAACAGCTCATGAACACCTTCACCCGCGCCGGCAGCCGCTTCGAACGGTCGCGGACGTTCCAGCGCGAGCAGGCGAGCTGGCTACGCCTGGACCCGTCCCTGCAGCTCTACCCGAACAGCCGGTTCGGCATCGGCGTCTTCAGCTACTTCATGCTCGCCGACGAGATGTCGATCGTGACCCGGGAAGTGAGACCGGACGGCATCCCGGCCAACCACGCGTTGCGGGTGGACATTCCGAGCAGCGGGAGCCTGTTCCGCATCCGGCGGCACGATGACAGCCATGACGGGGACGGGCTGCTGGCGGGAGGCACTCGCATACGGCTGTATCTGCGCAGTGGGGTCGCCGTGTCGTGCGCGGACACGCTCCGGAAACTGGTCCGTGTGAGCGAGTTCCGGCTACGGGTCGACGACGGCTCGTCCCCCGCGGAGCACTGGGAGCCCGGGGTGCTCTACGAAGGCCGCCTGAGGAGCACGGGGCACGAAGCGGTGCCGGGCGTGCTGTGGTGGGTGAACGGTCAGGGCGCCATCCTGTGCGACGGCATCGCGACGAACAAGAAGCCCTACGGCTACGTCCTCAATCTCACCGGCCGCCACGCGGGAAAGCTCAGCGTGAACCGCAATGAGCTGCAGGAGTACGACAAGAGCTGGGCACAGCACAACTGGCGTGAGGGCGCCGGCTGCCTTCCCAAGTGGCCTTGGCTCACCATGGAGTGGCTCTGGGCACTGGAAGAACAGAGTCTGTCCACTGCCCGGGTGGTCTGGGACGTGTTGCGTGGCAAAGGAATTCAGGTCCGGTCACGCACGCGCGAATGGGAATCGCATTCCTTGGACGCGGTCGGATGGTTCCGGCCGGACCGGCAAGTGGACAAGGCGATACCGGCCGGCGAGCGTGGTATTACCGGGAACGCACGGCCGTGGCGTACGGCCGTACTCGGCAGGCGGTACGTACCGGCCTCGGAATCCGCTCCCCTGTCCTTGGCCGGCTTCCCCGTGCCTGGCCCGGGGGACGCTGCCCTCTGTGACGAGGTCGGCCAGGACTGGCGCACCGCCGTATATCAGGCAGCCGGCCGGAACACCACGGTCGCCGAAGTGGTGCGATCCATGCGACGGCTGAGAATCATCCACCCGTCCGTCGCGCCTCCGCCTGTCCGCGAGGGAGCACTCGACTGGAAACCGAAGCCGCTGGACGCTTGGCTGGCCAAGGCCTTGAGCGGCGGCTTGGATGCCCAGAAGGAGCGAAAGGTCGTCACCGCGGAACCGGACGACCTGGGCGCCTTGGTCTGGGCATCGCAGCTCTACCGCAGGCCACTGGGTGAGCTGGCTCGCGCGTGCGCGCGCTACGCGCCGATGCTGCGTTCGCCGGTACCCGAGGCTCCCGGGCCGCATCAGGACTATGTGTGCACTGGTAAGGACCTCTCCTTGCTCTACATCACGGACGGAGAGGGAAGGTTGCGTTCGACGCGACGCACACAATGGTCCTGGGATGTCTGGACAGTGGCCCGGGAGCACTCCATGGACCCGCGGGACGTCTTGAAGCACCTCTCGCGGTTCCGCTGGCTCGGCTGGACCCCTCCAGCCGAACCCGACGTCCTCGCGTGGACGCCGGACGACATCGAGGTCCTCGGAGTGCTTCGGGAATACCTCGTCGTCGAGCCCGGGGGCCGTCCCGTCCTCCCTTGGGCAGCCACCATTGCCGTCGCGGCGCAGGGCCTCGCGCCGGAGCGGGACGAGGAAGAAGATCCGGAGGACGCGGACGATGGGGAGGACTGGTGGGAGACCAGTCTGCAGGAGGCCGAAGAGAGGCTGGCGGGCTGTGCGGCACGGCTCGGGTTCGCCTATGAGAAGCGGTTCGTCTCGGATGATCCCCGGGGCACGGTCGTCCCGTCGGAAGAGGCCGCGGACATCGTGTCCCTCGCTCACCGGCGCGGAATCCGGGTCGAGCATGGACTGACGGTGGAAGACCTGGCGCTGGCGCAGTCGTACGAGCTGAGCGATGAGGAATTCTCCGCAGCCGTTGACGAGCTCCGTGCCGCCGGGATCCCCGTCCCGGACAATCTCGATCTCATCCACCAGTGGAACGACCTCCCCACCCGTACGCGCTATGCGTTTTCAGGGGAGGACCCCAGCTGGGACGGTAACGACTTTCCCGTCCTGCCTACGGCTGTCGTGCTCTTCACCGCGAGCACCGAATTGGGCGAGCCCCTCGGTGCCACATGGGAGGTGGCCCAGCGCGAGGCTACCCGCTTCGGGCTCAGCACCCCTCCCCTGCCCGGTTCGCTCGCCGCCTTCACACCGGGCTGGCAGGAGATGCGGGCGCTGGTGACGGGCGGAATGACCGAGAACGATGACGAACCCAGTCTCTACTTCGAGCCCCTCCGCTGGCAGCCCCTGACCGCGGGTTCCCTGGCCCGCTATGCCCAAGAACGCAATCTGACCCCGGCCCGCGCCTACGATCGTCTTGCCCCGCTCCGCGACATCGGGGCCATGATCCCCGAGCTCACCCCGGACGCACTGGCCGGACTTCCCGGGACCGTCCCCACCGAACGCGACCTCATCGCGCTGGAGGAAGGTCACCGGGTCTCCCCCGTCGACACGCCCCTCGTGCCGCTCGACCTGGTGAGCATGGCCGGCCGTCTGGGTGAGCCCGTCGCCGGTACATGGCTGCGGATCGAGCCCTACCTGCCCCTGCAACCGGCCCCGCGGTTCTCGGTGACAGACCTCCCGGACGTCACCCCCCTCTGGCAAGACCTCGCCCTGCTCTCCGTCCATCTGGACGGCCTCCTTCCCGCCCTCAGCGGCAGGGTGTCCGCGGCTCACGTGAGCTTCGCCGCCGGCGAGGTGGGCGAGAGTCCAGCATGGGTATGGCAGCGCCTGGAGTTGTACGCAAACCTGTTCGGACTGGAGCTCGATGAACGTCCCCACGAGTGAGACCCCGGCAGTCGGCGGCCACGACTTCGGCGTCCCCTACGCCGAGGAGCCGCCCCTGGAGACGGCCGCGCCCTTCACCGCCCGCACCTCGGCCGATGGCCGGCGGGTGATCGTCGAGGGTCACTGTCCCCGCTGTCAGGGCAGGACGGTGTCCGAGCTCCCCCGCGGCATCCCGGGCGGCGGTGGCACGAAGGGCATGTTCTCCCGCCTCTCCGGACGCGACCGCCCCCGCGCCGCGCACGACCCCGCCGCGGAAGTCCTCTCCTCGGAGGTCTTCTTCTGCGAGTGCGGTTACGCCCATCCGCAGCAGCCCGCCGACGTGTCGTTCATGGGGTGTGGGGCCAGCTGGCGTGCCGTCGCGCCGTCGACGGACGGCGGCGACGGCCGATGAGCAGCGCCCGTACGGAACGACGGTGGGCGGAACTGGCCCGGGAGCTGGAGTTCACCCAGCTCCCGGAGCTGCGCCGCCAGGCCGAGGGATGGCGGACGGGACTGACCGGGCTGACCGCGCTCGTCACGGTGCTCGCCGTGCTCAAGGGACGGGACAACCTGACGGATCTGCCCGAGGCGGCCCGCCAGACCGCCACCGCTCTCCTCGGCAGCGCCTTTCTCGTCCTCGTCGTGGGTTCGCTGCTGGCCGTGCGGGCGTCGCACGGGCAGCCGGGGGACGAAATCACCCTCGGTGGCCAGGCCCTGCGCCGGTGGACCGAGCGCGAGGTGGTGCGCACCGGTCGGTTCGTGAAGGCCTCAGCCGTGTGCTGCGTGCTGGGCGTCGTCCTGGTCTTCGCCGCCGTGGCCACCGCCTGGTCCACGGCGAGCGGCCCGGCGGCAAGCCTCGTGCAGGTCCGCACGCCGTCGGCCACCGTGTGCGGTGAGCTCCACGCGGCAGGGGCTCAGGGGGTGAGCCTGTGGGTCACGGCGGAGGGCCGACGTGAACTCCGCGTCCTGCCGGTGGAGGCGGGCACCTCGATCACGCCCGCCAAGACCTGCCCCGCCGCCCGGCCGTGACAGCGGGGCCGGACCTCAGCGTTCCTTCTGCGCCAGTCTCAGCAGGTGGTCCGCCAGTGCCTGGCCGCCGGCCGGGTCGCGGCTGATCAGGAGGAGGGTGTCGTCGCCCGCGATGGTGCCGATGATCTCGTGGACGCCCGCCTGGTCGATGGCCGAGGCGAAGAACTGCGCGGCGCCCGGTGGGGTGCGCAGGACCACCAGGTTGGCCGAGGCCTCTGCCGAGATCAGCAGCTCGGCGGCCAGGCGGCCCATGCGGGCCTCCGTGGCGGACTCGCCGAGGGGGGCGCGGGGGGTGCGGTCGCCGCCTTCGGAGGGGACCGCGTAGATCAGCTCGCCGCCGGTGTTGCGGATCTTCACCGCGCCCAGCTCGTCGAGGTCCCGGGAGAGTGTCGCCTGCGTGACGGAGAGGCCGTCGTCCGCGAGCAGCTTGGCGAGCTGGCTCTGTGACCTGACGGCTTGCCGGCTGAGGATGTCCACGATCCGGCGGTGGCGTGCGGTGCGGGTCTGCGGCACGGCCTGCCCGCCGTGGCCCGGCTCGGTCTCCTGCGCCTCGGTCATCGTTGTCGTCAGTCTCCGGATCGTCGTTCCTCGTGTGCCCCGCCGGCGGCGGCGTCCAGGACGCCGGGCAGTGCCTGGAGGAACGTTTCCACCTCATCCTCGGTGATGATCAGTGGAGGGGCCAGCCGCACCACGTGGGGTGCGACCGCGTTCACCAGGAGACCGGCTTCCTGGGCCGCCTGCTGCACCTTCGGTGCGAGGGGCTCGTCAAGGACAATACCCAGGAGCAGGCCCGCACCACGGACATGGCCGACGAGCGGGTGGTTCAGCGCAGCGATCCCGTCACGCAACCGGGCGCCCATGTGCCGCACGTGGGCGAGGGTGTCCCCGGCCGCGAGGGTGTCGAGGACGGCGAGGGCGGCCGCGCAGGAGACGGGGTTGCCGCCGAAGGTGGAGCCGTGCTGACCGGGCGTCAGCAGGTCGGCGGCGGGGCCGAAGGCCAGGGTGGCCCCGATGGGCAGGCCGCCGCCGAGGCCCTTGGCGAGGGTGACGACATCGGGTTCGACGCCCTGTGCCGTGTGCGCGAACCAGTCCCCGGTGCGGCCGATACCTGTCTGGATCTCGTCCAGCACCAGCAGCGTCCCGGTGGCCCGGGTGATCGCGCGGGCGGCGGCCAGATAGCCCTCGGGCGGTACGACGACCCCGTTCTCGCCCTGGACCGGCTCCAGCACCACCAGCGCGGTGTCGGTGGTGACCGCCGCGCGCAGGGCCGCCACGTCCCCGTACGGGACGTGGGTGACGTCCCCAGGCAGCGGAAGGAACGGCTCCTGTTTTGTGGGCTGGCCGGTGAGGGCGAGGGCCCCCATGGTGCGGCCGTGGAAGCCGCCCGTGGCGGCCACCATGTGGCCGCGGCCCGTGCGCCGGCCGATCTTGAAGGCGGCTTCCACGGCCTCCGCGCCGGAGTTGGAGAAGTACACCCGTCCCGGCCGGCCGGCCAGGCACAGCAGCCGCTCCGCCAGCTGGACGGTGGGCTCGGCGGTGAAGAGGTTGGAGACGTGGCCCAGGGTGGCGATCTGGTCGGAGACCGCGCGGACGATCGCGGGGTGCGCGTGCCCGAGGGCGTTGACCGCGATGCCGCCGACGAGGTCCAGGTAGGCGTTGCCGTCGGCGTCCCAGACGGTGCTGCCCTCGCCGCGCACCAGCGGGACGCGGGGCGTGCCGTAGTTGTCCATGAGGGCGCCCTGCCAGCGCCGGGTGAGCTCCGCGTTGGTCATGACTCCCCCTCCGGGTCCGGGACGACCATCGTGCCGATGCCCTCGTCCGTGAAGATCTCCAGCAGGATGGCGTGCTGGACCCGTCCGTCTATCACGCGGGCGGTGGTGACGCCGTTGCGTACGGCGTGCAGGCAGCCCTCCATCTTGGGGACCATGCCGCTGGCCAGCTCGGGCAGCAGCCGCTCCAGCTCGCTCGCGGTGAGCTGGCTGATGACGTCGTCGCTGTGCGGCCAGTCCGCGTAGAGGCCCTCGACGTCGGTGAGGACCATCAGGGTCTCGGCGCCCAGCGCGGCGGCGAGCGCGGCGGCGGCGGTGTCGGCGTTGACGTTGTAGACGTGCTGGTCGTCGGCGCTGCGGGCGATGGAGGAGACGACCGGGATGCGGCCGTCGTCCAGGAGGGCGCGTACCGCGCTCGGGTCGATGTCGGTGATCTCGCCGACCCGGCCGATGTCCACGCGCTCGCCGTCGATCTCGGCGTAGTGCTGGGTGGCGGTCATCAGGTGGGCGTCCTCGCCGGTGAGGCCGACGGCGAACGGGCCGTGCCGGTTGAGCAGCCCGACGAGCTCGCGCTGGACCTGTCCGGCGAGGACCATGCGGACGACGTCCATGGCCTCGGGCGTGGTGACCCGCAGGCCGGCCTTGAACTCCGACTGAAGGCCCATCCGGTCCAGTTGGGCACTGATCTGCGGCCCGCCGCCGTGCACGACGACCGGGCGCAGCCCGGCGTGCCGGAGGAAGACGACGTCCTGGGCGAAGGCGGCCTTCAGCTCGTCGTCGATCATGGCGTTGCCGCCGAACTTGACCACGACGGTCTTGCCATGATGGCGCGTCAGCCAGGGCAGGGCCTCGACGAGGGTGCGGGCCTTGGGCAGGGCCGTGTGCCGGCGGGTGGTGGGAGTGCTCATGAGGAGTACGCGCTGTTCTCGTGGACGTAGTCGGCGGTGAGGTCGTTGGCCCAGATGACGGCGGTCTCGGTGCCCTCGGCCAGGTCGGCGGTGATCCGTACCTCGCGGTAGCGCATGTCGACGAGGTCGCGGTCCTCACCGACGGAGCCGGCGCGGCAGACCCAGACGCCGTTGATGGCGACGTTGAGCTTGTCGGGGTCGAAGGCGGCCGAGGTGGTGCCGATGGCGGAGAGCACCCGGCCCCAGTTGGGGTCCTCGCCGTGGATGGCGCACTTGAGGAGGTTGTTGCGGGCGATGGAGCGGCCCACCTCCACGGCGTCGTCCTCGGTGGCCGCGCCGACGACCTCGATGCGGATGTCCTTGCTGGCGCCTTCGGCGTCGCCGATGAGCTGACGGGCGAGGTCGTCGCAGACGGTCCGTACGGCCTCGGCGAAGGCGGCCGCGTCGGGGGTGATGCCGGAGGCGCCGGAGGCGAGCAGCAGCACGGTGTCGTTGGTGGACATGCAGCCGTCGGAGTCGACGCGGTCGAAGGTGGTGCGGGTGGCGTCGCGCAGCGCGGCGTCGAGGCCGGCGCTGTCGACGTCGGCGTCGGTGGTCAGGACGACGAGCATGGTGGCGAGTCCCGGGGCGAGCATGCCCGCGCCCTTGGCCATGCCGCCGACGGTCCAGCCCTCGCCCTGGGCGACGGCGGTCTTGTGGACGGTGTCGGTGGTCTTGATGGCGATGGCGGCCTTCTCGCCGCCGTGCGCGGACAGTTCGGCGGCGGCCTTGTCGATGCCGGGCAGGAGCTTGTCCATCGGGAGCCGGACGCCGATGAGGCCGGTGGAGGCCACCGCGATCTCGCCGGCGTTGTGGCCCAGGGCCTCGGCGGCCTTCTCGGCGGTGGCGTGCGTGTCCTGGAAGCCCTCGGGGCCGGTGCAGGCGTTGGCGCCGCCGGAGTTGAGGACGACGGCGGAGACCTGGCCGCCCTTGAGGACCTGCTGGGACCACAGGACGGGCGCGGCCTTGACGCGGTTGGCGGTGAAGACGCCGGCGGCGGCCAGGCGGGGGCCCTGGTTGACCACGAGGGCGAGGTCGGGGCTGCCGCTCTCCTTGATCCCGGCGGCGATGCCGGCCGCCGTGAATCCCTGTGCTGCGGTGACGCTCACTGCATCTCCTCGTCGGTCGTGCTCGTGGTGTTCTGGGGAGTGCACGGGACCAGCCGTGCCAGTACGGTCGCGATCATGCGGCGGACGCTCATGGCGCCACCCCGGTGGCCGGCAGCCCCAGCTCCTCGGGGAGCCCGAGGGCGATGTTCATGCTCTGGACGGCGCCGCCGGCGGTGCCCTTGGTGAGGTTGTCGATGGCGCTGACGGCGACGAGGCGGCCGGCCGCCTCGTCGAGGGCGACCTGGACGAGCGCGGTGTTGGAGCCGTATACGGACGCCGTGGCCGGCCACTGCCCCTCGGGCAGGAGGCGGGCGAACGGCTCGTCCTGGAACGCCTTCTCGTACGCGGCCCGCAGTGCCTGCGCGGTCGCACCCGGCGCGGCCTTGGCGCTGCACGTGGCGAGGATGCCGCGCGACATGGGCGCCAGCGTGGGGGTGAAGGAGACGGTGACCGGCTGCCCGGCGACGGCGGAGAGGTTCTGGCTCATCTCGGGGGTGTGCCGGTGCCCGCCGCCGACACCGTACGGGCTCATCGAGCCCATGACCTCGCTGCCGAGCAGGTGGGGCTTGGCGGCCTTGCCGGCGCCGGACGTGCCGGACGCGGCGACGATCACGGCCTCGGGCCCGGCCAGGGCGGCGGCGTAGGCGGGGAAGAGGGCGAGCGAGACGGCGGTCGGGAAGCAGCCCGGCACGGCGACCCGCTTCGTCCCCCGCAGCGCCTTTCGTGCCCCGGGCAGCTCGGGCAGCCCGTACGGCCAGGTGCCGGCGTGCGCGGACCCGTAGAAGCGCTCCCACTGGTCCGCGTCCTCGAGCCGGAAGTCGGCCCCGCAGTCGACGACCAGCACCTCGTCGCCGAGCCGGTCCGCGACGGCGGCGGACTGCCCGTGCGGCAGGGCGAGGAAGACGACGTCGTGCCCGGCGAGCACGTCGGCCGTGGTCGGCTCGAGCACCCGCGCGGCGAGCTGCGGCAGGTGCGGCTGGAGGGCGCCGAGCGGCTGCCCGGCGTTGGAGTTGCCGGTCACGGCACCGATGCGCACCTCGGGGTGCCCGAGCAGCAGGCGCAGTATCTCCCCGCCCGCGTATCCACTGGCCCCGGCCACTGCCGCACGTATCGCCATCGGTCGTTCCTCCTCCACGTCGAAGCATGACTATACGGATGCTTGCAGTTTTATGCAATGCCTCGTATGGCCGGCTGTACCGACTGGAAAGTCCGCTTGGACGGCGCCGGCATTCGTGACGCGCTTCAGCGCCCGGCCCCGCGTCACCCGTCGCTCCTTAAGGTACGGAGTCCGACACGGAGAGTCACGGCGCTCGCGCCCGCCCAGACGCCCGGCCGGAGTACCACCGGCAGCGACCACGGCCGGAGCCTCGTCGGCAGCGGCCTCCATCAGGGGCGCACGGACGTCGGCGGGCGCTGGGCGAACGTGAAGTGCGCTGGGGACTCACCCACGAAGTCGCGTAACCACCCTTCACATTGTGTGGTTACAAGACTGAGTGACCGGAAGCCGACGCTCCGGTCGGCTCATTCGTTTCCCACCCCCACCGCAGCGAGGAAACCCCATGAACCGAAAGCTCACCGCCCGTCTCGCCGGTTTCGTAGGCGCCTCGGCCCTCGCCCTGGGCGGCGTGGTCGTCGCCGCCCCCGCCGCGCAGGCCGACGGTGCCGGTTGCGCGAACTACCTGGCCCAGGTCCCCAACTCGCGCAGCACCACCGACGGCAACCTCGCCTGCGGCCTCGGTGCCGCCGGCCTCCCCGTGAGCGACGAGCTGTGCGAGCTGGTGCTGGGCAACGTCTCCCAGGTCAACGGAACCGCTACGGACACTGCCTGCAAGCAGGCCAAGCAGTAGGCAGTACCGCCACCTCCACGCGGACCAGCACCCCCGGGCAGGCTGCCCAGGGGTGCTGGTCCGCGTTTCCCTTACGGAGTTACCCGACGGTCGCGCCGTATGCCGTCAGCGCCTCGACCACCGGCTGGAAGTAAGTGGTCCCGCCGTCGGTGCAGTTGCCGGTGCCGCCCGAGGTGAGGCCGATCGCATCGGAGCCGGAGAAGAGCGGACCCCCGCTGTCGCCGGGCTCGGCGCAGACGTTGGTCTGGATCAGCCCCCTGACCTGGCCCTCCGGGAAGTTCACGGTCGCGTTGAGGCCGGTGACCGTGCCGCTCTTCAGGCCGGTGGTGGAGCCACTGCGCTGGACGTCTTCGTTGAGGACCGCGTCACGGGCAGCCGTGATCTCCTGCTCATCGCCGTTCCAGAGGTTCACCTCGCTCGGGTGCTCGGGGGCACCGGCGACGTACTCCGCGATGGCGTAGTCGTTGCCGGGGAAGCTCGATGCCGTGGTTACCGCGATCTCCTCGCCGCTGTCACTGGTGGCCCAGCTCCTGATCGGGTTGCCGCAGTGCCCGGCCGTGAGGAAGGCGTCGGGCTTGCCGGACCGCTTGACGTTGAAGCCGAGCGAGCAACGCGCCCGGACGCTGGACACGTTGGAGCCGTAGATCGGGTCACCGCCCGAGAGGAACATCTTCAGCTCGGAGTCGGTCCGCTCCAGCTTGACCTTCTCCCCCAGCGGCTTGAGCACCGTGGTGAGCCGGGCCAGCTTCGCCCCCTTCACCGTGGGGTCGGCGGTGACAACGACCTTGTTGACTCTCGGGTCCGGCACCCACGCGGTGCCGGGGATCGGCTCACTGGCGTTGAGGGTCGTCATGGTGGCGGCCAGCGTGGAATCGTCGAACTGGACCTTCCTCGGCTCGGCCCCCGCCTTGCGGACCTTCGCGGCGGCCTCCGGGGTGGTGACGTTGACGACGAGCTTCTTCGCCGTGCGGTCGTAGTACGAACCGGCTGCCGCCCCCTTCAGCTGCGGGGCGAGCGACTTCGCGAGCTGCCCGGCGGCAGCCGGGGTCATGACCTTGGCGGGCCGGCCGGCCGAGGCGCCGGCGCTGTGCGGAGAGAGGGCGACGGCGGCCACCACGGCGAGTGCGGTGGCTGCCAGAGTGGCGACGCGGCGGAGTGGAGCGGAAGGTTGCAAGGAATCTCCCGAGTGAGTGCCGGAAACACGGGTCCGGAAGGCGCGTCCCCACGCCGTGCGGCGCAGGCGGAAAACCCATCCTCACAGCGGCCGACAACCCCTAGTGCAGACGGGCGGCACCACCGGAGCAAACCACCCATAACAGCGACAGAACCAACAACTCCAGTTCGTTCAGGGCTGGTTAGTCCTAGCCGTGACACCCCGACCACCGTGACCCGCGGTCACCCCGAGGAACGGGACGTGCGCAATCCGGCGCCGCCCTACGGGCCTGGGTCCTGTCCGCAGAGACCTGGCAGGAACTGGCCACCGGCTACCGAACGTCGCGGGGCCACCTATCGCTCTTTGTCACACCGAACGGGTGACGACAGGGCGCGGCCGACCGAGGGCCGGCGCGTCGGCCTTCTACCGTGCCGAGCATGGTGACGACCGGTGCGGACGGTGCGGCGGACGCCGAGGAGGCGCCGGGCGCGGAGAGCTCGGAGCGGCTGGTCGCCCTGTCCGACGGGATCTACGCGATCGCCATGACGCTGCTGGTGCTCGACGTCTCCATCCCCGACGGGCTGGACGAGGCGGGCTTTCGGCGCGCGCTGCGCCAGGAGTGGCCCAGCCTCGGCGCCTACGCGCTCAGCTTCGCCGTCCTCGCGGCCCTGTGGCGCGACCAGCGCCGGATCCTCCACCACGTACGGCGGGCCGACACCCTGGTGGTGCGCCTGACACTGGCCGGCCTGGGCACGGCGGCGCTGCTGCCGTTCCCCACCGCGCTGCTGTCCGAGTACGGCGCCCGAGAGCCCATGGCCGTGGCCACCTACGCGGTCGCCATCGCCCTGATCAGCCTGCTGCACCTCGCGGTGTTCGTCAGGGTCCGGCGCCGCCCGCGCCTGAGGGTCCGCCCCATCCCCGACCGGGCCGCCCGGGCCGTCGTCACCGAGCTCGGCGCGGTCGTCCTGGTCTGCGCCGCGTCCGTCGTGCTGGCCTTCGCCGTCTCCCCCCTGGCGGGACTGGTGACCTGGCTGCTGTCGATCCCCCTCAAACACGCCATCCGCCGAATCGGCTGAGCGGTGCCGGGCGGCGTCCCGGCCCGCCGTCCCAGGTTCGCGCGTTCGCGCAGGTCAGGGGCGGTGGAACGTCCCGGCGTCCCACATGTGCGGTCAGGGCTGGCGGCCGGGACGGTCCTCAGTTCATGATCCTTTCCGACCACCGCACCGACAGACAACGGGGGATCCCGCATGCCCAAGCCCGGCCACCGCCTCACCACCGCCCTCCTGACCGCCGCCGGCCTGGCGGCCGTCACCTGTGCCACCGCCGCTCCGGCCGCCGCCGTGCGCGGCGGCTCGGCCACCACGAGCCAGGCGGCGCCGTTCACCGTGATGCTCAAGAACCCGGACGCGCCGGCGGGCGGGGACAGCGCGTGGTGCGGCGGCACGCTCGTCGCCCCCGACAAGGTGCTCACGGCCGCCCACTGCGTGACGAACGCTCCCCGGCCCCTGGCGATGACCGTGGTCGGCGGGCGCACCGACCGGCTGTCGACGGCCGGTCAGGAGCGGCGCGTCACCGCCGTCACGGTGGACCCCGAGTACACCGCCGCCCTCGTGCACGACGCGGCCGTCCTCACCCTGGACAAGCCGCTTCCGTACAAGCCGCTGCGCGTCGCGACGGGCAAGGACGCCGCGCTGTACGCCACCGGGCGCACCGCCACCGTCTACGGCTGGGGGCGTACCGACGGCACGACCGAGGGCCGGGTCCTGAAGAAGGCCACCCTCACCCTGTCCCCGCTCGCGGCCTGTGAGCCGTATTCAAACACCACCGACACCACGCTGAAGGTCTGCGGGACCTCCGCGAAGGGCAAGGGCGAGAGCGTCTGCCCGGGCGACTCGGGCGGGCCGCTCGTCGCCGGCGGTGTGCTGATCGGCATCGTCTCGGCGGGCAACAAGTACTGCGACGCCCAGTACCCGGTGTCGGTCTTCACCAAGGTGAGCACGGTCGCCCCGGGGCTGGGCCTGAAGTAGCCGCGCCGCGCGCCGGGCGGGGGGTCAGTACCCCGCCGGGCGCACCAGGCCCGTTTCGTAGGCGAAGACCGCGGCCTGGGTGCGGTCGCGCAGGCCCAGCTTGACCAGGATCCGGCTCACATGGGTCTTCACGGTCTGTTCCGCCAGCACCAGACGTGCGGCGATCTCCGCGTTCGACAGGCCCTGCGCGATCAGGGACAGGACCTCGGTCTCGCGTTCCGTCAGGGCTCCGACGCGTTCCTTGAGCGGGGCGCGGGGGGCGCCGGCCGTCCGGGAGAACTCGGCGATGAGGCGCTTGGTGATGTTCGGGGAGAGCAGGGCGTCGCCGCCCGCCACCACGCGGACGGCGTGGGCGAGTTCGGCGGCCGAGGCGTCCTTGAGCAGGAACCCGGAGGCGCCCGCGCGCAGCGCCTCGTAGACGTATTCGTCGAGGTCGAAGGTGGTCAGGACGAGGACCTTGACGGTGGCGCCGGCCGGTGCGGTGATGCGGCGCGTGGCGTCGATGCCGCCGAGGCCGGGCATCCGGATGTCCATCAGGACGACGTCGGGGTCCAGTTCGGCGACCTTGGCGACCGCGTCCTCGCCGTCCACGGCCTGGCCGACGACCTCGATGCCGGGTTCGGCGTCGAGCAGGACGGTGAAGCCCTGGCGGACCATCATCTGGTCGTCGGCGATCAGCACGCGGATGGCGTTCATGCGGTGTCCTCAACGGGGTGGTCGGTGCCGGGGGCGGGGAGGTGCGCGGGCAGGGTCGCGAGCACTTCGTAGCCGCCGTCGGGGGTGGCTCCGGCGGCGAGTTCGCCGCCGAGCATCGCGGTGCGCTCGCGCATGCCGAGCAGGCCGTGGCCGGCGCCCGGCGAGGGCGGGGCCGGCCGGGCGGGCGGGGTGTTGACGACGCGGACGGTGACGCCCGAGGGGTGGTAGCCGATGCCCACGCGTACCTGCGCTCCGGGGGCGTGGCGCATCGCGTTGCTGAGGGACTCCTGCACGATGCGGTACGCCGACAGCTCCACACCGGGCGACAGCGGGCGCGGTGCGCCGGTGATCGCGGTGGTGACGGCGAGGCCCGCGCTACGTACGTTGTCGACGAGTTCGGGCAAGCGGTCGAGGGTGGGCTGGGGCGTGTGCCGGCTGCCCTCGGCGGAGGTGTCCTCCGACCGCAGGACGCCCAGGACCCGGCGCAGTTCGGTCAGCGCCTCGACGGCGTTCTGGCGGATGCCGGCGAGGTTCTCCTTCAGGTCCGCGGAGGGGTTCTCGACCAGGTGCGGGGCGACCTGCGCCTGGATGGAGATGACCGACATGTGGTGGGCGACGACGTCGTGCAGCTCGCGGGCGATGCGGTTGCGCTCCTCCAGCAGGGTGCGCCGGGAGCGCTCCCCGGCGGTCAGCACCTCCTGCTCGGCCAGGCGGGTTCTGGCCACCCGGCTCATGCGCAGCGAGGCCCCGACGACGACCGCGGTGGCGAAGGTCACGGCGCCGCGGGCGAGGACCTCGTTGTGCTCCTGGGTCTGGAAGGCGGAGTTGACCAGGCCCGCGAGGACGGTCAGCGCCAGTGCCCCGGCCGCGATCAGGGGGCGGACCCGCAGGGCGAGCAGGAGCAGGACGAAGGTGTGCAGGATGATGTCCTCGATCCTCCACGGCCACAGATGGTCCCGGCCGACGTCGGCCTCGCAGAGTGCAGCGACGAGGAAGAGCGTGATCGTCGACAGCCACCAGGCGGGTACCGGGCGGGACAGGGCGAGGACGAGGGACGCCGACTGGAGCACCGCGAACAGGGTCCGCAGTGCCGGGTGCTGGTGGAACTCCTGGCTGCTGTCACCGAGGTTGTAGATGGCCGTGAGCGCCGCGATCAGTACCACGTGGGCGTGCGGCAGCCAGGCCAGCCAGCGCATCCGCGGCAGCGGATCGTGGGCCACCGTGAGCAGGCCCGTGGCCAAGGCGCGCGGCAGCGAGCGCGCTGCCGCGGCGAACCGCTCCTTGTCCCCCATCCACACAAGATCAACTCTAGGCACGCCGTACCTCCGCCGTCCGCGCCGCCCCCCGCTCGCGCACGGTACGGCTCCCACCGCGCCCGCGCCCGCCGCCCTGTTCGTAGGTGTGGAAGGCCGCCAGGCACACCAGCAGCGCCACGGCGAACGCCGGCAGCCAGGCGAGCCGGGCGAGCACCCAGGCGGGGCCGTCGGGCACGGTGTGCAGTCCCGGCAGGGCCTCACCGGCGAGGAGGCCGAGGGCGGTGACCGCCATCATCGCGGTCTGGTGCCAGAGGAAGACGGTCATGGCGCACAGGTTCACCAGCGCCACCGCCGCCCAGGCCGCCGGCCGCCGCAGCACCCGGCGCAGCGGGCCGGCGAGCAGCAGGGCCGCCCCGCACTGCGCGAGGCCGAAGGTGACGGCCGCGAGGGTGGGCGGGTCGAGGTTGGACAGCGTGGCGCCCGGCACCCCGACCATGGACGCCGGGTAACCGGCGTACAGGACAAGGCCCGTGGTGGCGGCCGCGCCGCCGGCCAGCAGCGCCCGTCCGGTCGCCCGCACCGGGAAGGCACCGCGCGCCCAGGCGGCACCCAGGCAGTACGGCACCAGCCAGCCGGCGGCCACGTTGAGCCCGCCGAGCCAGGCCGGGCCGCCGAGGCCCAGCCGGACGAGGTCCCCGCACGCCACCGCCACCAGCGGCCACAGCGGGTGCAGGCCGGCCACGAGCGGGGTCGCGGCCGTCAGCACGGCGAAGACCAGCAGGAACCACAGCGGGGACAGCACCAGCTTGCCCAGGGCGTGGACGGTCCGGTAGCCGGCGCCGGCCGCCAGCATCGCGCCCGCCGCGGCCGTCCACACCGTCAGCAGGGCGGCGACCGGGCCGAAGAGCCGCGCCAGCCGGGCGCCGAGCCACTGCCGGTACGTCGTGCCGCGGGCGCGGGCCGAGGCGTAGCCCGTCGCGCCGACGTGCCCGCCCACCAGGAAGAAGACGGCGAGGGTCTGGAACACCCAGGAGAGGGGGACCAGTCGGGGCATGTGCCGCAGCGGGCTGGCACCGTGCACCGTGCCGGTGTCGGTGACCAGGGCGGTGACCAGCCAGTGGCCGAGCACCACGCCGAGGACGGCGAGGGCGCGCAGGGCGTCGATACCGCGGTCGCGGCCGGGCGGGGTGGCGCGCTCGACGCGCCGGACGGTCTCACGCATGCCGGCCCTCCTGGGCGGGCGTCGCGCCGCGGACGATCCGGGCGATGTTCCGCAGGGAGGTGGAGCGCGGCGCGAGGTAGTCGCCGTGGCCGGCGGAGCCCGCGTCGAAGGGGCGGGCTCCGAACCGCTTCGCGAGCGGATCGGTGCCGAGCCCGACGGTGGCGAAGCCCAGGGGCAGCCGTACGTGCGGTACGTCCGCGATCCAGTCTCGGGTGCCCCGGCCCGCCCAGACGGTGGCCCCCGTCCGCAGCGCGCCGACGTGGTCGGCGGCGCCGGCGCCGGGGCTGCCGTACAGGACGATGTCGGCGACCGGCAGGCCCGGGGCGGCCCGGGCGCAGACGACGGCGCCGTAGGAGTGGCAGACCAGCGAGGTCCGGGCCGCCGGTCTGGCCGCCCTCAACTCGCCGACGAAGGCGCGGAGTCGGGGTGCGGCGGAGTCGGCCCGTGCCGGCGTCAGGGCGGCGGTGCTGAACGTGCCCGGGGTGCCGTAGCCCAGCCAGGCGATGACGGCGGTCCGTCCGCTCAGTTCCCGCTGGAGCGCCACGGCGCCGGCCCGCAGGCGCCCGTAGGTGTCGAGGCTGGTGTCGGAACCGGGCACCAGCACGGCGATCCGCTCGGCGCGCGCGAGGTCGCCGACGACCTCGGCGGTGCGCCCGCCGTCGCGGCCGTCGAAGGCGAGGAAGCGGCGCGCCGGGTCCGCCATGGCGCGCAGGGTGGCGGCGCGTGCGCGGTCGCCGTGGGCGGTGGCCGCGCGCTCGGCCGCCCGGATGCCGGCGCGGTGGGCGGCGTAGCGCTCCTTCAGCGCGGCGGGGCTCGCGTCGCGCAGGGGGGCGAGGACGGCCGGAGCGGGTGCCGGAACCGCCGCGGGACGGGCCGCTGCCGACACCGGCACCGCCACCGAGGCGGTGACGAGCGCGGCGAGGAGGGCGCGACGCAGACTGCGGCGCGGGCGGGACACCATGACGGCCATGAGGAGGGCCTTCCGTACCAGGGGCTCTTTCGTGCTTGCGGTACGGAAGGTAGGGATCGGCTGGGGTGGTCGGCGTCCCGCCGGGGAGCGCACCGCGCGCGTAGCTCCGAAGTACTACGGGTAGGGGTGCGCGGGCGCTACGGGCGCGGGGCCCCTGTGCCGAGCTGGCCGGTCTCCCGGGCCCGGGCCGCCATGCCGACGCGGTTGCCGGGCCGGAGCGTGGACTGGATGTCGGCGACGTGGGTCGTGGCGGTCCCGGGCGGGATGAGCAGCTGGGCGCCGATCTTCGCGTCGGTCAGGCCGCGGGCGATCAGGCGGACGTTCTCCCGCTCGCGGCCGGTGAGGGGATCGGCGCCGGGCGGCGGACCGCGTCGCCCGCCGTGGGGTGCAGGCGCAGGGCGCCGGCCAGGGCGCCCAGGCAGACGAGCGCGAGCAGGCAGAAGGCCACCGCGTAGGCGGTCGCCGGCGTCGCGTGGCCGGGCAGCAGGTCGCCGACGGCCCCTCCGGCGCGCAGCGCGAGCGTGGCGGCGGCGATGCCGAGGCCGGCGGCGGCCTGCTGGGCGGTGGACTGCAGGGTGTTGGCGTGGCGCATCCGCTCCTGGGGGACGTCGGCGAAGGCGATGACCTGGTAGCAGGTGAGGCCGAGGGAGCGGGCGGCGCCGCTGACCACGGTGAGGGCGACGACGAGGGCGAGCGGCGTCGCGGCGGTGAGGACGGCGCACAGCGCCGTGGTGGCGCCGACGCCGAGCGTGGCGGCGATCAGCAGCGGCCGGAAGCCGTAGCGGTTGAGCAGGACGGTGGTCGCCGGCTTGATGGCGATGTTGCCCACGAAGACGAACAGCACCACGGCGCCGGAGGCGACCGCGCTCCAGCCGAAGACCTCCTGGAAGAGCAGCGGCAGCAGGAAGGGCACGGCCGCCACGGTGATCCAGAACAGCGAGCCCCCGGACACCGAGGCCCGGAAGGTGGTCACCCGCAGCATGCGCAGATCGATCAGGGGCTCGGCCGTCCGCAGCAGATGCCGGACGGCCGCCGCCAGCAGCAGCACGGCGCAGCCGCCCGCGACGAGCACGGGCGTCCAGGCCGCCGAGGTCCCGGACAGCAGGTGTGCCGCCCACGTCAGCGCGCCGAGGCCGGTGGAGGTGAGGACGACGCCCCACCGGTCCAGGCGCCCCGCGGCGGTGGCGTCCCCGCCGTCGGGCCCGGCGTCGACGAGGCGCCAGGCGATGGCGAACGCCAGGGCGCCGAGGGGGAGGTTGACGAGGAACATCCAGTGCCAGCTCGCGTAGGTGGTGAGCAGTCCGCCGGCCAGCGGGGCGAGGACGGGGGCGACGAGGGCGGGCCAGACGACGTAGGCGACGAGCCGGGGTATGTCGGGCTTCTCGGCGCCGGAGACCACCATCAGCCGCCCGACGGGGACCATCATGGCGCCGCCGGCCCCCTGCAGGACGCGGAAGGCGACCAGCTGGCCGAGGCCGGTGCTCAGCGCGCACCCCAGCGAGGCGAGGGTGAACACGGCGATGGCGGTCAGGAACACGCGTCGCGCCCCGAAGCGGGCGGTCAGCCAGCCGCTGAGGGGTATCAGGACGGCCAGCGTCACCAGGTAGGCGGTGACGACCAGGCCGATCGCCGCCGGCGCGACCCCCAGGGCGGCGCCCATCCGGGGCGCGGCGGTGGAGACGATGGTGCCGTCCAGGTTCTCCATGAAGAAGCAGCCCGCGACCAGGAGGGCGGTGTTGCGTCGCTTGGTGTCGATCATCTGTACCGTCGCTTTCTCGTGTCCGGTTCATCGTGAAGGCGAGGGACGATTGACCACAAGTTCCGAATACTCAAGGCAGAATTGACTGCCATGCACCTACCGGACATGAATCTGCTGCCCGCGCTGGACGCCCTGCTGCGCGAGGGCAGCGTGACCGGGGCGGCGGCCCGCATGAACGTCTCGGCGTCCGCGATGAGCCGCACCCTGGGCCGGCTGCGCCGGGCGCTGGGCGATCCGCTGCTGGTCCCCGCCGGGCGGGGGCTGACCCTCACCCCGCGGGCCCTGGAGCTGCGCCCGCGGGCCGAGGCGGCTCTCGCCGGGGCGCTGGCCGCGCTGCTGCCGGCCGAACCGCTCGACATCGCCTCCGTACAGCGGCACTTCACGCTCCGCACGAACGACGCCTTCGCCGTCGTCGTCGGCCCGGCGCTCACCGAGCGCGTCACCCGCCAGGCCCCCGGCATCCGGCTGCGCTTCCTGCCCGAGGGCGACGAGGACCCCGCGGACCTGCGCGACGGCGTCGACCTGGACATCGGGCAGCTGCCCGACCTCCCGCACGACGTGCGCAGCTCCCCGCTCGCCCCGCAGCACTACGTCGCCGTCTGCCGGGCCGGCGCGCCGCACGCCGACGAGCCACTGACCGTCGAGCGGTTCGCGGCGCTCCCCCACATCACCGTCACCCGCCGGGGCCGCCTCCACGGCGTCGTCGACGACCGGCTCGCCGACCTGGGGCTGGCGCGCCGGGTGCTGGCGACCGTGCCGAGTCATGTGACGGCGTGCTTCCTGGCGCTGAGCTCGGACGCCCTGGCCCTGGTGGCCGCTTCCGTGGCGGCGCACGCCGCACGGACGATGCCCCTGGTCGTCCGGGACATCCCGCTGTCCCTGTCGGCCGTCGGCACGGCCATGGCCTGGCATGTGCGGGTCGATGACGATCCGGCGCACCGGTGGCTGCGGGACGCGGTGGCGCGGGACGCCGGGGGGCCCGTCACCGGCCCGCGGTGAGCTCCTCGTACGCCACGCGCAAGCGGCGTACCCCCTCGGCCAGTTCGGCCGTGCCGGCGGCGGCCGCGAAGCACAGGCGCAGGTGCGGGGCCGGGGGTTCGGCGCAGTAGAACGGGCGGCCGGCGTTGACGGCGACCCCGGCGCGCAGCGCGGCGGCGGCCAGGGCGCCCTCGTCGGTGCCGTCCGGGAGGCGGGCCCACAGGTGGAAGCCGCCCGGCGGTACGAAGTCGGGGGTGAGGGCGGGCAGTTCGCGGGCCAGTTCGGCCAGGAGCGTCTCGCGGCGGGTGCGCAGCTCGGCGGCGACCGCGCGGCGGTGGCGGGGCCAGGCGGGGGCGCCGACGAGTTCGAGCGCCGCTTCCTGCAGCGGGCGGGGCACGAAGAAGCTGTCGACGACCTGGATGGCCCGCAGCCGGTCCAGGACGGGCCCGCGGGCGGCGAGGGCGCCCACGCGCAGGCTGGGCGAGGTGAACTTGGTCAGCGAGCAGACGTGGACGACGACGCCGTCGGGGTCCTGCGAGGCCAGGGTGGCCGGCAGCGGCGGCGCGTCCTCGTGGACGAGGCGGCGCGCGAAGTCGTCCTCGACGACGAACGCCCCGGCCGCGCGGGCGATCCGCAGCACCTCCCGGCGCCGCTCGTCGGCCAGGACCGTGCCGGTGGGGTTCTGGAAGAGCGGCTGGCAGACGAAGACCCTGGCCCCGCTGGCCCGGAAGGCGGCGGCGAGCAGGTCGGGGCGTACGCCGTGGCCGTCCACGGGTACGGGCACGGGCCGCAGCCCCGAGGCGCGGGCGACGGCGAGCATGCCGGGGTAGGTGGGGGACTCCACGAGCACGGGCGCGCCGGGCGGGGCGAGGGCGCGCAACGCGGTGGCCAGCGCGCTCTGGCCGCCGGCGGTGATCAGTACGCCGGCGGGGGCGACCGTGCCGGCCGGGCCGCCGATCTCGCGGGCGAACCAGGCCCGCAGCTCGCCGACGCCCTCCAGGGGCGGGCGTTCCCACGCGCCCGGCCGGCGCCCGGCCCGGCCGAGCGCGGCGGCCAGGGCGCGTTCGGGCTGGAGGCCGGGGTGGAGGTAGCCGCCGCTGAGCTCGATGACGCCGGGCGGCGGGCTGGCGAGGGAGGTCATGACGTCGGAAGCGTCGACGGAGCGGGGTACGGCCTCGTCGCCGGTCTCGGCGCTGAGCGCGACCTGCTGCCAGGAGGTGTCGCCGGGCCGGCCGGGGGCGGGGTGCGGCTCGGCCCGGAAGGCGCCGGCGCCGGGCCGGGTACGGACCAGGCCCTCGGCGGCCAGGGCGGCCAGCGCCCGGGAGACCGTGACGGGGCTGACGTGGAAGCGCTCGACGAGGGCCCTGCTGGACGGCAGCTTCTCACCGGGAGAGTAGCGGTTGAGCTCCCCGCGCAGGATTCCGGCGAGTTCCGCCACGCTGTTACGCTCGTGCATGACAGCACAAGATAGCGCTACTCCCACCTCCGCGAAAGCGGTGACCGGCCCCGCGGAGGGACCCGCCGCGGCCCCGCCCACCTCACGCGCGGCCCACCGCCCGGCCACCGGCGGCACCCTGCTCGCCGCTCTCGGCGTGGCCGCCTTTTCCCTCACCTTCCCCGGGACCGCGTGGGCCCTGGAGGGCTTCGGCCCGTGGTCGGCGACCAGCTGCCGGCTGGTGCTGGCCGGGCTGCTCGCCGGGGCCGCTCTGCTGATCGGACGGGTGCCGCGGCCCGTGCGCGCCCAGTGGCCCGGGCTGTGCGTGGTGGCCGCCGGCACCGTGGTCGGCTTTCCGCTGCTCACCACGCTCGCCCTGCGCACCTCGACCACCTCCCACGCGGCCGTGGTGGTGGGCCTGCTGCCGCTGACCACGGCCGCCTACTCCACGGTGCGCACCGGGGCCCGGCACTCGCGCCTGTTCTGGGTGGCCGCGCTGGCCGGGGCGGTGGTGGTGGCGGGCTTCGCCCTCCAGCAGAGCGGCGGCGCGCCGACCACCGGCGACCTGTACCTCTGCGGCGCCCTGCTGGTGTGCGCGGCCGGCTACTCGGAGGGCGGCCGGCTGGCCCGGGAGATGCCGGGCTGGCAGGTCATCGGCTGGGCGCTGGTGCTGTGCCTGCCGGTGGCCGCCGTGGGCGCGGTGTTCGCGCTGTCGGCCGAACCGGTGCGGCTGACCGCTCACGCGGTGGCCGGGCTGCTGTGGGTGGCGATCGGCTCGCAGTTCGTGGGGCTGTGGGTGTGGTACCGGGGCATGGCGGCCATCGGGGTGGCCCGGGCCAGCCAGCTGCAGCTGGCCCAGCCGCTGCTGACCCTGGTGTGGTCGGTGGCGCTGCTGGGCGAGCACCTGACGCCGGCGGCGCCGCTGGCGGCGCTCGCCGTGCTGGTCTGCATCGGTGTCACGCAGCGGGCCGGACGGTGACGCGGCGGCCGGCCCCCGCACATTCCTGAGCGCGCCCTATACCGCCGGCCACCCTAGGCTGGGAGTATCCGAGTGCACCTGTCCACCCACACAACGGAAGGGTCACCGTCGATGCATGCGAGCAAGGGCGACCGGCTGGTCGTACACGGCAGGGTGGTCGGCAAGGAGGACCACGTCGTGGAGATCGTGGAGGTACTGGGCCCCGACGGCACGCCGCCCTACCGGGTCCGGGCGAAGGACGGGCACGAGACGATCATGTCGCCGGGCCCCGACTCCGTGGTGGACCACCGCAAGACCGACGACCAGCACTGACCCGTCAGCGCGGCGGGCGCGCGCGGTGGGGGTAGTGGTCCTTCACCACGCGCGCCATCGCCCCGATGCGGTCGATCGCCATGTGCTTGGCGGAGAAGTAGACGTTGCCCAGCACCTCGGGGTGGCTGCGGCCCAGGGCGATGTGGCGGGAGAGCTCGGCGGGGTCCTGCCAGGGCGCGGGCTGCGCGGGATCGCCGGCCCGGTACAGGGCCTCGCCGATGTAGAGGTGGACGTCCGTGCCGCGGACGGTCTCGGCCCACCAGGGGACGAGCTTGGCGTAGTCGGCGACGAGGAAGCCGATGTGCCAGTAGCACTGCGGGACGATGTAGTCGATCCAGCCCTCGCGGACCCAGCGCCGGGTGTCGGCGTACAGGTCGTCGTAGGTCTGCACGCCGGCCCGGGTGTCGGAGCCGAGCGGGTCGGTGGACCGGTTGCGCCAGACGGCGAACGGGCTGACCCCGAACCGCACATGCCGCTTGCGCTTCTTGATGCGCTCGCGTGTCTCCCGCACCAGGCGGTCGGTGTTGTCGCGCCGCCAGGCGGCCCGGTCGGGGAAGCCGGCGCCGTAGCGCTGGTAGGCGGCGGTGTCGTCGAAGGTGTGGCCGGCCACGGGGTAGGGGTAGAAGTAGTCGTCGAAGTGCACGCCGTCCAGGTCGTAGCGCCAGACCGCGTCGAGCATGGCGTCCTGGACGAAGCGGCGGACCTCGGGCAGGCCGGGGTTGTAGTAGAGCTTGCCGCCGTAGGGGACGACCCACTCGGGGTGGACCCGCGCCGGGTGGCCGGGGACGAGCCGCCCGGGGTCGGTGTGGTTGGCGATGCGGTAGGGGTTGAACCAACCGTGCAGCTCCAGACGGCGCTTGTGGGCCTCGCGCACGGCGAAGGCCAGCGGATCCCAGCCGGGCGAGCGCCCTTGAACGCCGGTCAGGTATTCCGACCACGGCTCGAAGCGGGAGGGCCAGAAGGCGTCGGCGGTCGGCCGGATCTGCAGGATCACGGCGTTCAGCCGGCGGGCCACGGCCGCGTCGAACAGTGCCAGCAGCTCGGCGCGTTGGGCCTCCGGCGCCAGGCCGGGGCGGGAGGGCCAGTCGACGTTCACGACCGTGGCCGCCCACATGCCGCGGAATTCCCGCTTGCGGGCCGGGGCGCCACCGTCCCCGGAGGCCGGCAGCGCGGCCGCCTCACCCGTCGCCAGCATCACCGTCATGGCGCCGGCGGTGGCCATAGTGAACCCTCTTCGGCTCATACGTCCCATATGCAACCCCTCTTTCGTCAACGGCGGACCGCGCGCCGCACCGCCTCGCGCAGAGCATGCCCGCCCCGGCCCGCCCGGCACCGCCTGGCGCGGAGTAACGTCTTTTCCGAGGCGGGAGCCGGATGACCTCCGATCCCCGCCGGTCGACGAAGATCAGCGATCAGCGAAAGGCACGATGTGACCGACATCGAACGCGTCGGAGTGGTGGGCTGCGGCCAGATGGGCGCGGGCATCGCGGAGGTGTGTGCCCGGGCCGGCCTGGACGTCAAGGTCGCCGAGACCACGGGCGAGGCGCTGGAGCTGGGCCGCACCCGACTGACCAACTCCCTCGGCAAGGCCGCCGAACGCGGCAAGATCACCGAGGCGGAGCGCGACGCCACCCTGGCGCGCCTGACCTTCACCACCGACCTGGGTGAATTCGCCGACCGGGACCTCGTCATCGAGGCCGTCGTCGAGAACGAGCAGATCAAGACCGAGATCTTCCAGGTCCTCGACCAGGTGATCACCCGCCCGGACGCCATCCTGGCGTCCAACACCTCCTCCATCCCGCTGGTGAAGCTGGCCGTGGCGACCTCCCGCCCCGACCGGGTGATCGGCATCCACTTCTTCAACCCGGCCCCCGTGCAGCAGCTCGTCGAGCTGATCCCGGCGCTGACCACCGGCGAGGAGACCATCAAGCGCGCCGAAATACTGGTCGGCAACGTCCTGGGCAAGCACGCCATCCGCGCCCAGGACCGCTCCGGCTTCGTCGTCAACGCCCTGCTCATCCCGTATCTGCTCTCCGCGATCCGGATGTTCGAGTCGGGCATGGCCAGCCGCGAGGACATCGACAACGGCATGGAGCTGGGCTGCGCCCACCCCATGGGCCCGCTCAAGCTCGCCGACCTGATCGGCCTGGACACGGTCGCCTCTGTCGCGTACAGCATGTACGAGGAGTACAAGGAGCCGCTGTACGCCGCTCCCCCGCTGCTGCAGCGCATGGTCGACGCGGGCCGGCTGGGCCGCAAGACGGGCTCGGGCTTCTACACCTACTAAACCGATACGCACAGTTACGTTCCGCACCGGCGCACACCGCCCCTTTCACACGGGGTGTGCGCCGGTGACCCGCATATACCCCCCGCACACGCTCCCGCTACGCAGGCCGACGCGGTTGACTCGCACTGTCGGCAAGCACGAAGGACTCTTCCGGAAGGGGTACGGACCGTGACCACCCATCCCGAGCACGCCGCCAAGGCGGCCGAGCTCGCGGAGCTCAGGCGCAGTCTCGATGTCGGCGTCGTCCGCATCGACGGCCACCTCGCTCTTCTCACCCAGCGCAGCGACCAGACGGAGCGCGACATCACCGAGATGACGGAGCGGGTACGGGCTCTGGAGCACGGCAAGTGGCCGCTGCCGTCACTTGCCGCGCTCACCGGCCTCGCCGGACTGGCGGTCGCCGTGTGGCAGGCGGTCGGCCGATGAGCGCGGGACGCGCCCCGCGGCCCGTCAGCCGAGCCGGATGTGGTGCAGGAGCAGCAGGGCCGCCGCCATGTTGGCGGCCGGCACCTCACCGCGGGCGATCAGGTCCGGCACCAGCTTGAGCGGAACCCACTCGCGGCGGTCCGACTCGAAGCCGTCCTCGGGGTCCCCGATGTACTCGGCCTCGTCCGTCCAGTAGATGTGGTGCCGGGCGTCGGTGAGCCCGTTGGACGGCTCGACGGACATCAGGTGCCGCAGCCGGGAGGGGCGCCAGCCGGTCTCCTCCTCCATCTCCCGGGCCGCCGCGTAGGCGATGTCCTCGCCGTCCTCGACGACGCCGGCCGCCAGCTCCCAGCCCCAGTTGTCGGTGATGAAACGGTGCCGCCACAGCAGCAGGACCTCGTTGGCCGCGTTGACCACGGTGGCCACGGCGACGGGCCGCAACCGGATGAGGAAGTGGTCGAGATGCCGGCCGTCGGGGAGCTCGACGTCGGCGAGATTGACCTGGAACCAGCGGTTCTCGTAGACGGTCAACTCCTTGAGATTCTTCCAACGCACGTGTTTGCCACCTTCCGCCGAGGTGGCCACCTCCCGGGCGCTGTCCTGGCAATCTCTCTCACAAGGGCACGCGCAGCGCCCCGTCGATCATCTCGGCGGCCTCGGCCGTGGCCGCGCACCCACTCCCGATCAGGTGCTCGCGCACCGCACGGAGCCGGTCCCGTAAGCGCTGCGATTCCATGCCTCTCGCCTGCTCGGTCATCTCCCGTGCGGTGGCCACCGCCTTGTCCGCGTCTCCCTGACGCAGCTCGATGTGCGTGAGCATGGCGAGCCGGTGGACACGGCCCCGGTCGTGGGCGGGGGTGTCGACGGCCCGGTCCGCGTGCTCACGGGCGGGTCCGAGGTCGCCGAGGCTGAGCAGCGCCTCCGCCACCTGTACGTTCACCAGGCCGGGCTGGACGTAGCCGGTCTCGGCGGGCTCCTGGCCACGGTGGATGCGCTCGGCGGCCGCCTCGGCCCGCCGGATGCAGCCCAGCGCCCCGGCCCCGTCGCCGAGCCGTGCGTAGGCCTTGGCCTGCATCGCGTAGAGGTCGGCGGCGAGGGCGGGGGTGAGATGGGTGCCCCCGGCCCGCAGCGCGGACTCGGCGAAGGCGACGGCCTGGCGGTACTCCCCCATGAACAGCGACTGGTTGACGAGGAGGGCGATCACATACGCGCCCAGGCCCCGGTCCCCGCTGGCCTTGGCCAGCCGCAGCGCCTGGTGGAAGTAGCGCTGGGCCAGTCCGTGCGCGTCGGAGTCGTAGGCGCAGATGCCGGCGACGGCCACCAGTCCGCCGGTGGCGCGGTGCAGTTGACGCCCCAGCGCGTCGGAGTAGCCGCCGCGCAGCAGCGGCGCCGCCTCGGCGTTGAGGAAGCCGACGACCCGGCCCCGGGTCGCCACGCCGCCCGCCTTGCGGTACATCTGCTCGTAGTGCGCCCGGGCCGCGCGCAGCATGTCGATGTCGTCGTGGGAGACCCGGGTCAGGCCGCGCCGGGAGACGTCGGCGTCCTCGGGCGGGTTCTCCCACTCCCAGACCGGGATGACCGCGTGCGTGCCGGTGACGGCGGGGGCCGTGACCACGTGCTCGCGCTGCTGCTCGTCGGAGCGCCACAGGGCGGTGGCACGCTCGACGAAGCCGGACAGGGGGGTGCCGGGCACCCGGGGGCTGCCGGGGGTGCCGAGACCGATGTCGTCGAGGGTCAGCGCGCGGTGCAGCCGCTCGCCGAGGACCTCGCAGATGAGGTCCGGTACCTGGCCGCGCGGCCGCTGGCCCTTGAGCCAGCGGGCGACGGCGGTGTGTTCGTAACGCAACGCCAGTCCCCGGGCCCGGCCTGCCGCGTTGATGTGGGCGGCCAGACCTGCGTGGGAGATTCCCGCTTCGTCGAGGATGGCGTCGAGCAGTGTGTTGGGCTCCATCCTGCCCTCCGGTGCGCTCGGTGGGATCAGCGTAGTGGAGATCCCTTCGCACGGGGTGTGAACGGGCCACGGCCGCGCCCGCACGTCAGGAGCGCAGGCAGGAGCGCACCAGCGGCACGGGGCGGGGCTGCGCCGGGACGCGGTCGCGGTCGTTGCGCAGGGCCAGCAGCGCGAAGTCGTCCGAGAGCAGCCCTCCGGTGTGCCGCAGCAGGGCGCCCTGGACGCGCTCGACGACGGTCGCGGGGGCCGCGGCCGCGCCGGCGCGGGCGGCCTCGGCCAGCACGCCGGTGAGGGGGAAGAACGCCCCGCCGGCGTCGCGGGCGTCCTCGGCGCCGTCGGTGTGCAGGACGAGGGCGTCGCCCGGCAGGAGCCGGGTGAGGGCGAGCGGGGGCAGCTCGGCGGGCAGCGGGAACATCCCCAGCGGCGGCAGCGGTTCGCCGCCCGTGGCGAGGACGGCGGGGGCCGGGCCGTCCGCGCCGGTGAGCCGGTGCGGCCAGGGGTGCCCGCAGTTGAGCGCCATGACCTCGCCCTGGTCGCGGATCTCCAGCAGCAGGACGGTCACGAACTCCTCGGCGTCGCAGCGCGCCCGCTCCGCGGCGTCGGCGGCGGGTGGGTGCTCGGCGCGGGCCCGGTCGCGCAGATGACGGTGCAGGGCGCGCTCCAGGCGGCGCAGGACGCCGGGGAGTTCGCCCTCGTCGTGGGCGGCCTCGCGGAAGCTGCCGAGGAGGGCGGCGACGGTGCCCAGCGCGGGCAGGCCGTGACCACGGACGTCGCCCATGATGATGCGCACCCCGTGCGGGGTGGCCTGCACGTCGTACAGATCGCCGCCGATCAGGGCGCCTTCGCTCGCGGAGAGGTGGCCGCCGGCGAGGGTGAGCCCGTCGAGCCGGGGCGGCAGGGGGCGCAGCAGGGCGCGCTGTGCGGTGACCGCGATCTCCTTGGCCCGCTCCAGCTCCGCCACGAGCCGGTGGCCGCCGCGGGGACGGCCCGCGCCGGCGGCCACGGCCACGGCGCAGGCGAGGACGGGCGCGGCGGCCAGGAGCGGGACGAACTGCGGGCCGAGCGAGCTGACGAGTTCGAAGACGACGACGGTGAGCATCCACAGGCCGGGCAGCGCGAACACCGCACCCCGCCAGCAGCGCAGCGCCCCGGTACGGATCATGCCGTGCCCCCCGTAGCAGCAATGACGGCTCGATTCTTGCGAGCAGTCACGCGAAAGTAACGACCCGACCCCCCGATTCCACCCCATTGAGTGATATTCGGACCGTGCCTCGCTGACGGTGCGTGACATACGGAAGGGCGCCCCGGAGTTCCGGGGCGCCCCTCACACAGGACGGCGGCGTGCGTGCCGCGCGTGACCGCGCAGCGCGCTAGGCGCCGCGCAGCACCGCGCCCGTGCGCTCGACGGCCACCCGGACCGCCGCGTCGCGGGCCGCCGATGCCTCCTCGGCGGTCAGGGTGCGGTCGTCGGCGCGGAAGCGCAGCGCGTAGGCCAGCGACTTCTTGCCCTCGCCCAGCTGTTGGCCGGTGAAGACGTCGAACAGGCGCAGCGACTCCAGGAGTTCACCGGCGCCCTCGCGCAGCGCGGCCTCGACGTCGCTCGCGGCGACCGAGGCGGCCACGACGAGCGCGACGTCCTGGGTGGCCACGGGGAAGGTCGACACGTGCGGGGCCTCGACCACGCCCGCGCCGGCCTCCTCCAGCCGGTCCAGCTCGATCTCCATCGCGCAGGTGCGCTCCGGCAGGCCGAACGCCTTGGTGACGCGCGGGTGCAGCTCACCGGCGTTGCCGACGAGCACCTCCTGGCCGTCGACCAGCGCCAGCAGCGCGGCGCAGCGGCCGGGGTGGAAGGGGGCCTGCTGGTCCTGGCGGACGATCAGCTCGACCCCGGCCTCGCGGGCCACGACGCGGCCGGCCTCGACGGCGTCCGCCCAGGTCGCCGGGCGGCCCTTGCCCCACCAGCCGGCCTGCTCGCGGGCTCCGGCCAGGACCACGGCCGCCCGGCGCGGCTGCCGGGGCAGCGCGGCGTTCAGGCGGGCGATCTCCTCGTCGGTGGGACGACGGTCGACGGGCAGCCGGACCGGGGCGGTCTCCTCGCCGGTCGGCCGGAAGACCGCGCCGGTCTCGAAGAGCGCCAGGTCGTGCTCGCCGCGGCTGTCGTTGCGGCGCAGGGCGGCGAAGAGCCCCGGCAGCAGCGTGGTGCGCAGCGACGGCTCGGCGTCGGAGAGCGGGTTGAGCAGGCGCACCGTGGTGCGGCGCGGGTCGTCCGCCTCCAGGCCCAGGTGGTCCAGGGCCCAGTCCCCGATGAAGGGGTAGTTGAGCGCCTCGACGTAGCCCGCGCCGGCCAGCGCCCGGCCGACCCGGCGGTGCAGGCGCTGACGCGAGGTCAGGCCGCGGCCGGCCGGCGGGTGCGGGAGGGTGGCGGGCAGGTTCTCGTAGCCCTCGAGCCGGATGACCTCTTCGGCGAGGTCGTTGGGGTCGGTGAGGTCGGGCCGCCAGCTGGGCACGGTGACGATCAGCTCGTCCTGCCCGTAGACGTCGCAGCCGACCTGCTGCAGGCGGCGTACGACGGTCTCCCGGCCGTACTCGACGCCGGCGACGCGGTCCGGGTGGTCGGCGCGCAGCGAGATGGTGCGCGGCCCGCTGGGGGCGACGATCTCGGTGACGCCGGCCTCGGCGGTGCCGCCCGCGAGGAGCACCAGCAGGTCGACGGTGCGCTGGGCGGCGGCGGAGGCCGCCTGCGGGTCGACGCCGCGCTCGAAGCGCTTGGACGCCTCGGTGGACAGCTTGTGCCGGCGGGCCGCGCGGGCGACGGCGACGGCGTCGAAGTGCGCCGCCTCGATGACGACCTCGGTCGAGCCCTGGCCGGCCGCGTGGTCGGCGATCTCGGTGTCGGCGCCGCCCATCACACCGGCGAGCCCGATGGGGCCGCGGTTGTCGGTGATGACCAGGTCCTCGGCGTCCAGGACGCGCTTGGTGCCGTCGAGGGTGGTCAGCTTCTCGCCCGCCTGGGCGCGGCGCACGCCGATGGTGCCCTCGACGCGGGAGCGGTCGTAGGCGTGCAGCGGCTGGCCGAGCTCGAGCATCACGTAGTTGGTGATGTCGACGGCGAGCGAGACCGGTCGCATGCCGGCCTTCTGCAGGCGGCGCTGCAGCCAGATCGGGGAGCGGGCCTCGGGGTCGAGACCGGTGACCGTGCGGGCAGTGAAGCGGTCGCAGCCGGAGGGGTCGGCGACCTGGACGGGGTAGCCGTAGCTGTTGGGCGCGGGCACGTCCAGCAGGGCCGGGTCGCGCAGCGGCAGCCCGTAGGCGGTGGCGGCCTCGCGGGCGATGCCGCGCATCGACAGGCAGTAGCCCCGGTCGGGGGTCACGGCGATGTCGAGGACCTCGTCGACGAGCTCGAGCAGCTCGATGGCGTCGGTGCCGGGCTCGTACTCCTGCGGCAGCACGATGATGCCGTGCGTGCCGTCGTCGCCCATGCCCAGCTCCTCGCCGGAGCAGATCATGCCGTGCGAGGTCTTGCCGTAGGTCTTGCGGGCGGCGATCGCGAAGTCACCGGGCAGCACGGCGCCGGGCAGCACGACGACGACCTTGTCGCCGACGGCGAAGTTGCGGGCGCCGCAGACGATCTCCTGCGGCTCGCCGGTGCCGTTGGCCTGGCCGACGTCGACCGTGCAGAAGCGGATCGGCTTGCGGAAGCCCTCGAGCTCCTCGATGGTGAGGACCTTGCCGACGACCAGGGGACCCTTGAGGCCGGCGCCGAGCTGCTCGACGCGCTCGACCTCGAGGCCGGCGGCGACGAGCTTGGCCTGTACGTCACGGCCGGTCTCGCCGACCGGCAGGTCGACGTATTCCCGCAGCCAGGAAAGCGGGGCGCGCATCAGATCTCCATCCCGAACGGCCGGGTGAAGCGCACGTCACCCTCGACCATGTCTCGCATGTCCTCGACGTTGTGGCGGAACATCAGCATCCGCTCGATGCCGAACCCGAAGGCGAAGCCGCTGTACTTCTCCGGGTCGATGCCCGCGGCGACCAGCACGCGGGGGTTGACCATGCCGCAGCCGCCGAGCTCGATCCAGCCCTCGCTGGAGCAGGTACGGCAGGGACGGTCGGGGTTGCCGACCGACTCGCCGCGGCAGACGTAGCACTCCATGTCCAGCTCGGCGGAGGGCTCGGTGAACGGGAAGTAGTTCGGGCGCAGCCGGGTCGTGAGGCCCTCGCCGAACAGCGAGCGCACCATGTGCTCGATGGTGCCCTTGAGGTCGGCCATGGTCAGGCCCTCGTCGATGGCGAGGAGCTCGACCTGGTGGAAGACCGGGGTGTGCGTGGCGTCCAGCTCGTCGGTGCGGTAGACGCGGCCCGGGCAGACCACATAGATGGGGGGCTCGCGGTCGAGCATGGAGCGGACCTGCACCGGGGAGGTGTGGGTGCGCAGCACGATCCCGGATTCGGCCTTGGTGTCCGCGCCCTGGACGAAGAAGGTGTCCTGCATGGCGCGGGCCGGGTGGTCCGGCTCGAAGTTCAGGGCGTCGAAGTTGAACCACTCGGCCTCGACCTCGGGGCCCTCGGCGACCTCGTAGCCCATGGCGACGAAGACGTCCTCGATGCGCTCGCAGAGCGTGGTCAGGGGGTGCCGGGCGCCGGCCGGGACGCGGTCGTGGGGCAGGGTGACGTCCACCGCCTCCTCGACCAGCACGCGGGCGTCGCGCTCGGCCTCCAGCTCCGCCTGGCGGGCCGCGAGGGCCTTGTTCACGGCACCGCGGGCCATGCCCACGCGCTTGCCGGCCTCGGCCTTGGCCTGCGGGGGCAGGGCGCCGATCTCGCGGTTGGCGAGGGCGAGCGGGGAGCGGTCGCCCATGTGCGCGGCCTTCGCCTCCCGCAGAGCGTCGAGGTCGGCGGCCGCCGCGAAGGCGGCGAGCGCCTCGTCCCGCCTGCGCTCGATCTCTTCCGGTTTCAGTGCCTCGACCTCGACAGGGTCGTACGACTTATTGGGTGCCGACATATCTTCCCGTGCTTCCGATTCGCTGGCTTCGCTTGGCTGCGCGGCTTTCGCCCGACGGCATGGACCAGGGGGACTTCAGTTGATGCCAAAGGTGCCAAAGGTCGAGTCTAAGGGGCGCGTGTGGTCGGATGAGCCCGCGGGGCGCGGCTTCAGGCCTGGGTGAGGAAGGCCGGGGCGCCCACGGGCAGGGTAAATCGGAACTGGGCGCCGCCACGGGCGGCCCGTCCCACCGTGATCGTCCCGCCGTGGGCCTCGACGATGCCCTTGACGATGTACAGGCCCAGGCCGGTGCCGCCGCGCTTGCTGCCCCGCCAGAAGCGGGTGAAGACGCGGGCCATCGACTCCTCGGGGATTCCGGGGCCCTCATCGCTCACGGTGACCGCCGTCCCCTCCGTCCGGGCCTTCGTCACTGCTGGTGTCACCTCTATGGTGACCGTTCCCTCGCCGTGGCGCACCGCGTTTTCCAGGAGGTTGCCCAGCACCTGGTCGACCTTGTCCGGATCGGCCCACAGCGCGGGCAGCCCCTCGGCGACCTCCACCCGGAACCGGTCGGCCCGCAGGCCGGCCCTGGTGTACGCCTCGACGTGCCGGCGCACGGCCGCGGCCATGTCCACCGGCTGGCGGCGCACCTCCAGGCGGCCGGAGTCGATGCGGGAGATGTCCAGCAGCTCGGCGATGAGCCGGGTGACGCGGTCGGCGTCGGCGTCGACGGTCTCCAGCATCAGCCGCTTCTGGTCGTCGGTGAACCGCTCCCACTTGGCCAGCAGCGTCGCCGTGAACCCCTTGACGGACGTCAGGGGCGAGCGCAGCTCATGGGCGACGGTGGCGATCAGCTCGGCGTGGCTGCGCTCGGTGCGGCGCCGTGCCTCGGTGCCGCGCAGCTGGACCACGACGCGCACGACGGGCCCGCCGGGCCGCTCCCGGACGTACCGGGCGGAGACCAGCACCTGGCGGCCGCCGGGCAGCAGGAGGTTCCGCTCGGGCTGGCCGGTGCGCGTGGTGAGCCCGCCGTAGGGATCGGTCAGCGGCCACCAGCGGCGGCCGTCGAGGTCCTCCAGCGGCAGGGCGCTCTCCAGGGGGCGGCCGAGCGCCTCGGCTGGGTGTACGGCCGTGATGCGGGCGGCGGCGGTGTTGAAGCAGGTCACGCGGCCGGCGGCGTCGGCGACGACCAGGCCGTCGGGCAGGTCGTCGGCGTGCAGGCCGGTCCCGCCCGACGTGCCGGGGGAGCCGCTGGAGGCGGTCGGACAGGTGCCGACCACCGCGCTCCCGGAAGTCCTGACGTTCCTCATCCCGCACCCCCTCCCGAGCCCCCGGAGCGCCACCCTACTAGCTGGAGGTCACGGAGCGGCACCCTCCGGACGCGCGCTGCGCACGGGCGGAGGCGTACAGGCACACCGCGGCGGCCGTGGCGAGGTTGAGGGACTCGGCCTTTCCGTGGATCGGGACGCGCACCACCGCGTCGGCCAGGGCGCGGGTCTCCTCGGGCAGGCCCCAGGCCTCGTTGCCGAAGATCCAGGCGGTGGGGCCGCCCATGGTGCCCCGGTCCAGCTCGGCGTCCAGGTCCCGGTCGCCGGCGCCGTCGGCGGCCAGGATGCGCGCGCCCGCGCCCTGCAGGCCGCGGACGGCCTGCTCGACGGGGACGCCCACGGCGACCGGCAGGTGGAACAGCGAGCCGACGGAGGCCCGCACCGACTTGGGGTTGTACAGGTCCACCGAGGCGTCCGTCAGCACCACGGCGTCGGCGCCCGCGGCGTCGGCGCAGCGCAGGACCGTGCCGGCGTTGCCGGGGTCGCGGACGTGCGCCAGCACGGCCACCAGCTTGGGGCGGGCGGCGAGGATCTCCTCGAAGGGCGAGTCGAGGAAGCGGCAGACGCCGACGAGGCCCTGCGGGGTCACGGTCTGCGAGAGGTCGGCGACGGTGGCGTCGTCCGCGTGGTGCACCCGCACCCCGGCGGCGTGGGCGGCCTCGATGATCTCGGCGTGCCGCCCGGCGGCCTCGACGGTGGCGAAGAGCTCGAGCAGGGTCGGCTCGCCGCCGCTGCGGTGCTCGATCGCCTCGCGCACGGCCTGGGGGCCCTCGGCGATGAACCGGCGCTCCTTGACCCGGAAACTGCGCTTGGCCAGCCGGCGGGCGGCGATGACGCGGGGGGAGCGCGGGGAGATCAGCTCGGGGGTGCCCATGGGCGGCGGCTCACTTCACTGTGGGGGTCGTACGGCATTGCGGAGGCGGGGCGGCGGCCGCGCCGCCCGTGACGGCAAACGGCAGCGGACCCGCAGGCCCGGGGGCCTGCGGGTCCGCTCATGCCGTGAGGGGCGCGCCGGATCAGGCAGCGGCCTTCGGGGCGTTGACGTCGGCCGGCAGCGCCTTCTGCGCGACCTCGACGAGCGCGGCGAACGCGTTCATGTCGTTGACCGCGAGCTCGGCCAGGATCTTGCGGTCCACCTCGATGTTGGCGGCCTTCAGACCCTGGATGAGGCGGTTGTACGTCATGCCGTTCTGGCGGGCAGCGGCGTTGATGCGCTGGATCCACAGCTGACGGAAGTCGCCCTTGCGCTTCTTGCGGTCGTTGTAGTTGTAGACCAGGGAGTGGGTGACCTGCTCCTTGGCCTTGCGGTACAGACGCGACCGCTGGCCGCGGTAACCGCTGGCCGCCTCGAGGATCGCCCGACGCTTCTTGTGCGCGTTGACTGCGCGCTTGACGCGTGCCACTTGTTAACTCCTTGTAGCGGGGCCGCGGTGGGTTCTCACACGGCCCGAATTCGATTGGGTCCCGGTCCGACGCGCACCCCGTGGATACGGGGTGCAGAGCGTCACTTGCCGAGAAGCTTCTTGATCTTCTTGGCGTCGCCCGGGGCCATCTCGGCGTTGCCGGTGAGGCGACGCGTCAGCTTGGACGACTTGTGCTCGAGCAGGTGGCGCTTGCCGGCGCGCTCACGCATGACCTTGCCGGAACCGGTGATCTTGAAGCGCTTGCTGGCACCGGAGTGCGTCTTGTTCTTCGGCATCGCGCCGTATCTCCTCGTCGGTGGCGCTCCCCCGGCCCGGGTACGGGCACACGGGTAGCGTCAGCTGTGTTCGGTTGCTGTCCGGGGCGGCTGCCCCGGAGTGAGCCGAGGCACGAGTGCCCCGGAATCACGCCTCTGCGGGCTCCTCGGCGGCGTCCGCGCTGGATCCACCCTGGCGCTCCGCCTTGCGGGCGGCCTGCGCCTCGCGGGCTTCGGCCATCGCCTCGGTCTTCTTCTTGTGCGGACCGAGAACCATGATCATGTTGCGGCCGTCCTGCTTGGGGTTCGACTCGACGAAACCCAGCTCCTGGACGTCCTCCGCGAGGCGCTGCAGCAGTCGGTAGCCCAGCTCGGGCCGGGACTGCTCGCGACCACGGAACATGATCGTGATCTTGACCTTGTCGCCCTGCTTGAGGAACCGTACGACGTGACCCTTCTTGGTGTCGTAGTCGTGCGGGTCGATCTTCGGCCGGAGCTTCATCTCCTTGATGACCGTGTGCGCCTGGTTCTTGCGCGCCTCACGGGCCTTCATGGCCGACTCGTACTTGAACTTCCCGTAGTCCATGAGCTTGCAGACCGGCGGGCGTGCGTTCGCCGCCACCTCGACCAGGTCGAGGTCGTACTCCTGCGCAAGCTCCAGGGCCTTGGCAAGCGGCACGATGCCGACCTGCTCGCCACTGGGACCGACAAGTCGCACCTCGGGGACTCGGATCCGGTCGTTGATGCGGGGCTCGGCGCTGATGGGGCCTCCTCGGTAGCACCACGCGGCACCCTCACGGGCGGCACGTAACGTCTTTTCGTAAAGACCAACCGCGCCGGCACATGAAAAAATGCCCCGACGGGACACAGGCGGGGCTCCAAGAAACCGGAACACCGCCACGGCGTGCCGCGGGGCGCATCGGGCAGCTCCATCGTCCGTACGGAACGATGGGCGCCGCCTGACCGGAGACCTGCCGACCTGAGATCGGGAGGTGGGAGATCGGAGCTCCACTTGTGGGCCGGGCACACATGCGCCCAGCCGGTCGTTCCACAACCTTAGCAGCTGGTGAGCGGGCGTGCTAACCGGTGGCGAACCGATACGGCAACGGGACGTATCGTGTCCGCCATGAGCGACGCGACCCCCAGCGCCAACGGCCACGCCGAAGGCGCCGAGCCCACCAGCACGGACAGCCCGGACTTCGACACCATGACCCGCGACATCGCGGACGTCCCCGCCGTCGAGGTGATCACCACGGTCGCGGTGCACCTGATGAGTGCCGCCGCCGTCAACCTCGGCCTGGCCGAGGAGGGCGAGAAGCACAAGGACCTGGACGAGGCCCGCAAGCTGATCCACGCGCTGGCCGGCCTGGTCACCGCGAGCGCCACCGAGGTCAGCAACTTCCACGCGGCGCCGCTGCGCGACGGCCTGAAGTCGCTGCAGCTGGCCTTCCGCGAGGCATCCGTCGTCCCCGACGAGCCGGGCCAGGGCCCCGGCGAGAAGTTCACCGGGCCCGTCTTCGGCTGACGGGCTTCGGCCGGCGAGCGCCGTCGGCCGCCGTCAGGCTCAGGCCGCGTCGTCGCGGCGCGGCCGGTCCTGCCGGCCCTCTCCCGGAGGCTGCAGCGGCTCGGGCCGCGCACGGTCGTCCGCGACGATGGCCGCGCCGTGGTAGGGGTGCGTGACCCGGTGCGCGAGGGCGGCCAGGACGGCGCCGATCAGCGGGGCCACGATGAACAGCCACAGCTGGGAGAGGGCCGCGCCGCCCGCGAAAAGGGCCGGGCCGATGCTGCGGGCCGGGTTCACGGACGTACCGGTCAGCGGCACGCCGACCAGGTGCACCACGGCCAGGGCGAGCCCGATGGCCAGCCCGTCGAAGCCCACCACGGCGATCCTGTGCGTCACCGCCAGCACCACGAACACCAGCAGGAACGTCAGCACGACCTCCGCCAGGAACGCGCCGCCGGTGTTCAGGTGCACGGCCGAGCGGTCGGCGAAGCCGTTGCTGCCGAAGGCCCCGTCGGTCTTGAGCCCCGGCACCTGCTTGGCCAGCAGGAAGAGGATCGCCGCGCCCACGATGCCGCCGAGCAGCTGCGCGATCCAGTACTCGATGGCCGTGTGCAGCGAGATGCGGCGCTCCACCAGCATGCCGAGGGTCACCGCCGGGTTGACGTGACACCCCGAGACCGGCCCCAGGCCGTACGCCAGGGCCAGAAGGGTGAAACCGAAGGTGAGCGCGATGCCGAGCACACCGATGTAGTCGGCCGCGAGCACCACGGAGCCGACGGCGAAGAAGACCAGCAGCAGGGTTCCGAGGAATTCGGCGGCGATGGTCCTCGTCTTCACCGGGTCGAGGCTCTCCAGAGCCGGCTTCACTTTCTTCAGGGCGTCCATGGCGTCCTCCAGAGGATCTCGTGGACAGTCCTCTGGCATTGTCGGACGATCCACGACGCGGCGCCTGTCGGAGATCAGCTGCCCCTCGCGGCTCAGCGACGGAAGAGCGGCTCCCCCGGAACGTTCGCCTCGGCCGGCAGCAGGGCCAGGTCCAGGCCCCGTACGAGCCGGGCCCGCAGCACCTCGTCGGCCGCCAGCCTCTCCGCGACGCGCCGCACCACCTCGGGCGCCTGGGCCCCGCCGTCCAGCACGAGGGCCAGGGTGCCGTCGGCGTCCCCGGAGGGCGTCAGATGGGCGCGCAGCACGCCGGGCTCGGCCGCCAGGACGCTCCGCAGCGCGTCGGCGACGGCCGGGTCCGCGAGCGGGTCGGCGCTCTCGCGCCCCTCGGCCAGGGCGAGCAGGGCCGGGCCGGTCAGCGGGTACGTCACCGGGCCGGCCAGGTCCAGGACGATGGTGTCCGCCTTCTCGTGCGCGGCCGCCTGCAGCGCCTGGTGCAGGGGCACGGCCACGGGCCGCGCGTCCGCGCGCCAGCGGGCCAGCGTCCCGGTCGAGGTGAACGCCGGCAGCGCCCGCCGCCCGTCCGGCGCCTGCAGCGTCGGCACGGCCATGTCGCTGGTCTTCTCCCGCTTCAGCCCGTCGGGCCCGGTCTCCACCTCGCCGAGCACGGCCACCACCGGCACGAGCAACCGCGCACCCCGCAGAGCGGCGAGCACCCGGCCCTCGGCACCACGATCGACCGACCAGGCGGCGAGCGCCTCGGTCAGGGCGGCGTCGGCGGAGCCGTCGTCGTCGGAGAAACCGGGGTCGGGGATGTTCTTCAGGGCCACGGTCCTGAGCCTATCCGGGCAGGGGGGTGACGACGGACGGGGGTGCGGGTGCGGGTGCCGGGGCGGTCCGGCGTGGGGGATGTTGCCCCTGCCCCGCCCTTTCACCGTTTCTTGTCCTCAAGCGCCGGACGGGCTGGGTGTGTGCCGGTCACCGGACGGGCTGGAGCGTGTCCCGGCCGCCGGGTCGGCTGGGGCTTTTCAGGCGGGGGGCGGGGGCACGGGGTCTGGTCGGACGGTGGTTCTGGGGCGGAGGGTTAGGGCTGCGGCCAGGATCAGGAGGGTGATGCCCGAGCCGGCGGCCGTCAGGGCCGGGGGGCTGGGGGCGCCGTTCCCGGCGGCGCCGCGGGCCGGGCGGGGGCCGGTGCCGAAGTAGCGCGGGGGCCGGGCGGCGGTTCGGCTTCCGGGTCGCTCGCCCGCAGCCCGCGCGATGGCCGCCGCCGGATCGACCAGGCCCGCGCCGAGCTCGTCGTTGCGGCCGCCCGGCGGGGGGTCCTGCGCGGTCTCGGTCAGCAGCTCGCGCACCTGCGCCGGGCTCAGGCCCGGGTGCGCGGCGCGGACGAGGGCCGCGGCGCCGGAGACGAAGGCGGCCGCGGCGCTGGTGCCCCAGCCCTCGTAGTAGCGCCGGTCGGGGTCGGCGATCACGACGTCGACGCCGGGCGCGCTGACGGTGGCGTACCAGCGCCGGGTGGAGAAGGGGGCGCGGGCGCCGTAGCGGTCGACGGCGGTCACCGCTATGACGCCGGGGTAGGCGGCGGGGTAGGAGACGTGGTCGCCGCGTTCGCCGCCGTTGCCGGCCGAGGCGACGACGACGGCGCCTTTGGCCAGGGCGTACTGGACGGCCGCGTCCTCGCGGGGCTCGGGGTGCGCGGTGTCGCTGTCGTCGCCGAGGGACAGGTTGATCACGTCGGCGCCGTGGTCGGCGGCCCAGCGGATGCCGTCGGCCAGCGCGCCGCCGCGCGCCCCGCGGGCCTTGGCGCGGGCCGGGTCGCCGTCCTCGAGGATCACGCGGACCGGCAGGATCCGCGCCTCGGGGGCGACGCCGGTGACGCCGTCGGCGTCGCCCTCGCCGTGGCCGCGCCCGGCGATGATCCCCGCCATGGCGGTCCCGTGCCGGGCCCAGGCCCGGTCGCCGGGCCCGGCCCCGAACCCGATCAGGTCCTTGCCCGGCAGCACCCGCCCCCGCAGGTCGGGGTGGCCCTCGTCGACGCCGGTGTCGAGGACGGCGACGGTGATTCCGGCGCCCTTCGTCGTGCGCCAGGCGTCCTGGGTGTGCAGGGCGTCGAGCGCCCACTCCTGGTCCCGTATGACGTCGGCGCGCGCGGGAGCGGCGGCGAGCAGGGCGAGGGTGACGGCGGTGGCGAGGACGGGCAGGGCACGCGGGGCCCGGCGACGCCCGCGGGACGCCGGCCGGGGTCGTGGTGGCGTCATCGGTCCGCCTCCCCCGGCGGCGTGTGGGCCGCGTCGCGGAAGGCGCGCTCCACTTCCTCCGCGAGGGCCGTCGCGTCGTGGCCGAGGCCGGCCTGGGCGGCGGCGGTGGTGGCGCCCGGGGCGACGGCCTGCGCGGCGGGCTGGGGCGGGGTGCCCGTGCGGCCGTCGGCGAAGCCCGTCACGGCGAAGGCGACCGCGGGGACGTCGGTGAGGACGGTGATGCGCCAGCTCACGCGCTGGGCGACGCCGAACCGGTCGGCGGCCGTGCCCTGGGGGGCGTACGGGCGGGGCATCAGGTCGGGGCGCTCGTCGAGGCGTTCGTCGGCGAACCGCTTGCGCAGGGCGCGCATGCCGGTGGTGTCCGCGTCCGTGACGAGCAGGCCGACGGTGGTCACGGACGAGGAGGTGGCGTCGGTGTAGGTGGCGCGCAGCAGGCGCTTGCAGCCGACGGGGGCGAGGGCGGTGGCGAGCAGGGGGTCGAAGGCCTCCGTGCAGTCGCTGTCGGGGGCGACGCCGGCCCGGGTCCAGTCGCGGCGGGCACCGCCGGGGCCGGCCGCGTCGCGGTGCACGGCGGGCGGGAAGAGCCGGTCGACGGGGATGCTCTGCCACAGCGTGGCGCCGCGCTCGTACGCGGCTTCCGCGGCCGTGCGTTCGGGGTCGTCGGCGAGCCAAGTACCGGCCGCCGCCCCGGCTATGAGGCCCAGTCCGAGGACGAGGCACACGGCCGCGGCGGCCGTGCGGCCGCGGGGGCGCGGGTGCGGGCGGGGGGCCTCGGCGGGCGGCGCGGGCAGGGGGGCGCGGAGGGGAACGGTGGGCGGCGGCATGGCATCCGCTTCGGTGCTCAACTGCGCTCCCCCTCGCGAGCCGGCTCGCCGTACCGCCTCATGTCGGACATCGCCGCCGGCCCGGGGACCGTGGCGTGCGCGCCACTTTACGGGGCACGCGGCGGCGGGTGCCATTTCCTCCGTACGCGACCTCTATCCAGCGCGATTCGGCTCTGGCAAGCTGCCCGCCATGTCGTCGGACCGAGCGCGTTACGACCGGGCCACCGCCCATCTGGACGCCCCCCTCGCGGTGGTCGATCTCCAGGCGTTCGACGCCAACGCCGCCGATCTGGTGCGCAGGGCACGGGGCAAGCCGGTGCGGGTGGCGAGCAAGTCGGTGCGCTGCCGGGCGCTGTTGGAGCGGGTGCTGGAGCGCGAGGGTTTCGCGGGGGTGCTGAGCTACACGCTGGAGGAGTCGCTGTGGCTGGCGCGTTCGGGGGTGGCTGATGTGCTGCTGGCGTACCCCTCGGCCGACCGGGCGGGCTTCGCCGAGCTGACCTCGGACCCCAAACTGGCCCGTGCGGTCACGGTGATGGTGGACGACCCGGCGCAGCTCGCGGTGGTCGAGGCGGCCCGTGCGGGGCGCGAAGAGGTGCGGGTGTGCCTGGAGTTCGACGTCTCGCTGCGGCTGCTGGGCGGCCGGGTGCGGATCGGGGCCTTGCGGTCGCCGGTGCACACGCCCGAGCGGCTCGCGGAGCTGGCGCGGGCCGTCGTCCGCCGCCCGGGGTTCCGGCTGGTGGGCGTGATGGCGTACGAGGCCCATGTGGCGGGCGTCGGGGACGCGGTCGCGGGGCGTCCGGTGCGCTCGGGGGCCGTGCGGCTGATGCAGTCGGCCGCCCGGGGCCGGCTCGCGGCCCTGCGGGCCGAGGCGGTGCGGGCGGTACGGGCCGTCGCGGAGCTGGAGTTCGTCAACGGCGGCGGCACGGGCAGCGTGCAGCACACGGCCGCGGAGGAGGCGGTGACGGAGGTCGCCGCCGGCTCGGGGCTGTACGTGCCGCGGCTGTTCGACCACTACACCTCGTTCCGGGGCAGTCCGGCGGCGCTGTTCGCGCTGCCGGTGGTGCGCCGGCCCGGGGTGGGCGTGGTGACCGTGCTGGGCGGCGGCTATCCCGCCTCCGGCGCGGCGGGCCGGGACCGGCTGCCGGTCCCGTATCTGCCGGCGGGGCTGCGTCTGGCGGCGACGGAGGGTGCGGGTGAGGTGCAGACGCCGCTGCTGGGTCAGGCGGCGGACGATCTGCTGATCGGTGACAAGGTGTGGTTCCGGCACGCGAAGGCGGGCGAGCTGTGCGAGCGCTTCGCGGCGCTGCATCTGGTCGACGGCGACCGGGTGGTGGGGACGGCCCCCACCTACCGGGGCGAGGGCCGCGCCTTCCTGTGAGACGTCCGGTCAGGGGACAAGGACGAGCCGGATGGGGTCGCCTTCCTTCTTCCGCAGCCGCTCGACGCCGGCCGCCGTCTCGGCGAGCGGCAGCGTCGCGCTGATGGACCGGGTGAGGTCCAGGCGGTGCAGCCGCGCGAGCGAGACGAGCTCGTCCACGTGGGAGGGCGCCGAGCCGTAGTGGCCGAGGACGCGCTGCTCGCGGTAGCTGAAGGGGATGCTGTCGCCGAGGGTCAGCGGGCCGGGGCCCAGGCCCACGAGCACGAGGCGGCCGCCCTGGCCCAGGCAGCGGACGGCCTGGTCGCGGACGGCGGGCACGCCCGCCATGTCGAGGGCCAGGTCCAGTCCGAGGCCCCCGGTGGCGGCCTGGATCCGCTCGCGGAGGTCGGGGGCGGCGGGGTCCAGGGCGAGGTCGGCGCCGAACTCCAGGGCGCGGTGCCGCGCGGCCGGGAGCGGGTCGACGGCGATGACGGGCGCGGCGCCGGCGAGCCGCAGCAGCTGCACGGCGTGGGTGCCGAGGCCGCCCACGCCCCATACGCCGGCGGGCCGGGCGGGCCGGACCTGGCCGGTGGTGGTGAGGGCGGCCCAGGGGGTGGAGACGGCGTCGGGGATGACGGCCGCCTGCTCGAAGGGGAGGTCGTCGGGGATCGCGACGAGCGTGTGGTGGGTGGCCAGGGCGTATTCGGCCCAGCCGCCGTCGTAGTCGAAGCCGCGTGTGCGCACTGCCAGGCAGGGCTCGTGGCGCCGGCACGACGCGCAGCCGCCGCAGCGCTCCCCCGCCTGCAGCAGGACGCGTTGTCCCGGGGCCCACGCGCCGGGCACGTCGGGGCCGAGGGCGTCGATGACGCCCGCGGTCTCGTGGCCGACGGTGACCTTGTCGGCGGTCGCGTACGCGGGCCTGAGGCTGCCGTCTATGAGGTGGACGTCGGACAGGCAGATGCCGGCGGCCTCGACCTTGACGCGGACCTGGCCGGGGCCGGGCTCGGGCACGGGGGTCTCTTCGACGGCGAAGCGGCCGGTGCGCAGGTCGAACCGTCCGGCGAGCATGGTGTCGGGCATGGCGGGAGCCTCCTGGGTACGACGCGGAATGGACGGGGTGAACGGATACATCATGGATCGGATGCGCCGGCCAACTGCCGGAATGGCGAAGGGCCGTTCCGCACGTCCTGCGACGTCACGTGAGAAGGCGGCAGGGACCGGTGGTGCCGATGGCCACCGGTCCCTGCCGCCCGCTATCCCGTGGGGGAGGTTCCGTCAGGTCAGAACGCCTTGTCGACCTGGTCCGGGATCACGCTGCCGTCGGCGCGCAGCACCGGCATCTTGGAGCCGTCCGCGGCGGTGGCGCCCGCCGTCGAGCAGGGGTACGTACCGGACTTGCGCGGCATCGGCTCGATGAACATCGGGTTGGCCACCCAGCGGCCGTCCGCGTCGTCGTAGGCGCGGCACATCAGCTCGGACTTGTTGCGGTTGATGGCGACGTGCGCGCCGGTGGCGTCGTCGACGAACGTCACGTCGGTGTCGGCGTCGCCGGCGCCGAGGGCGATGCGGTGGGCGGCGTCCTGCTTCTGCCAGGCCTTCGCGCCCTTGATCTTGAAGATCTCCTGGTTGATCATGCAGCGCTTGCCGTCCATGTACGGCAGGGCGTCGCCGCGGCCGGTCTCGACGCCACCGCAGCCCTTGAGGGAGGTGGTGAGCTTGCCGTGCTTGGTGATGCTGCGGATGCCGATGGTGTGCTTACGGTCGAGGCCCACGCCGCTCGACCAAGCCTCGGCGATCGGCTCCGAGGAGGCGGAGACGATGTAGACGTCGAAGCCGGCCGCCTTGAGCGTGCGGATCAGGTCCTTCTGCTGGTCGTAGTAGCGGATGTAGCCGGCGAGGGTGTGGGTGCCGACGGTCTGCTTGGTCCCGACGGGCGCCGCGAGCTGCTCGGCGCGGGCCTGCCGGGCGAAGGAGTTGAGGGCGGCGGGGGTGTGCCCGGCGAACAGCTGCGGTATCCAGCCGTACGCGGGGACCGTGCGCCGGTGGTTCCAGTCGCCGGCGAAGGCCGGCTCGCCCGCCATGGTCTGCGACTTCTCCCGGATCTCGAAGATCTCGTCGGTGCAGGCGGTGTTCTTCGAGGTGGGCAGCGGCCGGCCGACGGGCACGGAGGTGCCGCACGCCTTGGTGAGCGCCTTGTCGGCGGCCGGGGTCAGCCAGGCGCTGGTGTCCTGCCAGCTCTTCGGACGCAAAATCTTGTCGTGCTTGAGCGACCAGGCGAGCGTGGCGTCCGTGATGTCGTTCTTGACGACCGTGTTGTCCCAGTCGAAGGCGGCGACGGGGCGGGGGCCGCGCTTGCCGGAGCAGGTGCCGCGCTCGTCGATCATCTTCTGCAGCCGGGCGCGGTTGTCACCGGCCCATGCGAGGTTCTTGTCGAGCTGGGGACAGTGACGGCGGGGCGCGTCGTGGGCGGGGGCCGCGGTGGCGGGGACCGAAGCGGCGAGGGCCGCGGCGGCAGCGAGGCCGACGACGATGGCGGACTGGATGCGCATGTGCTCTCTTTGGTGCGTGTGGTGGCTGGGTGACGCCGGAACCGGACCTTCCGCGAGGGGAGGCGGCCCGGTCCCGGGCCTTTGATCATGGACCCTACAGCGGGGTCACGTACGCGCCCGCGATGCCTCCGTCGACGAGGAATTCCGCGGCGTTGACGAAGGAGGAGTCGTCGCTGGCGAGGAAGGCCACCGCGGCGGCGATCTCCTCGGGCTCGGCGAACCGCCCCACCGGCACGTGCACCAGGCGCCGCGCCGCCCGCTCCGGGTCCTTGGCGAACAGCTCCTTCAGCAGGGGCGTGTTCACCGGCCCCGGGCACAGGGCGTTGACGCGGATGCCCTCGCGGGCGAACTGCACGCCCAGCTCGCGGGACATCGCCAGCACGCCGCCCTTGGAGGCGGTGTAGCTGATCTGCGAGGTGGCGGCGCCCATGACCGCGACGAAGGAGGCGGTGTTGATGATGGAGCCCTTGCCCTGGCGCTGCATGTAGGGCAGTGCCGCCTTGCAGCACAGGTAGACGGAGGTGAGGTTGACCTCCTGGACGCGCTTCCAGGCTTCGAGGCCGGTGGTGAGGATGGAGTCGTCGTCGGGCGGGGAGATGCCGGCGTTGTTGAAGGCGACGTCGACCGAGCCGTAGGTGTCGTAGGCGGTCCTGAAGAGCGCCTCGACCTCCTCCGGGCTGGTGACGTCGACCTTCACGAACAGCCCGCCGGTCTCGGCCGCGGCGGCCTTGCCCGCGCTCTCGTCGATGTCGGCGCACACCACGTTGGCGCCCTCGGAGGCGAACCGCCGGGCGGTGGCCAGGCCGATGCCGCTGCCGGCTCCGGTGACGACGGCGGTACGTCCGGCCAGTCGGCGGCAGACGGGGGTCTGGTCGGTCACTTGGTCTCCTCCAGAGGGTCGATGGCGATGAAGACGTTCTTGGTCTCGGTGAAGGCGGACAGCGCGCCGGGGCCCAGCTCGCGGCCGAGGCCGGACTGTTTGAAGCCGCCGAAGGGGGTCCAGTAGCGCACGCTGCTGTGGGAATTGACGGAGAGGTTGCCCGCCGCGACGGCGCGCGAGAGGCGCAGGGCGCGGGAGACGTCCCGGGTCCAGATCGAGCCGGAGAGGCCGTAGTCGGTGGCGTTGGCGATGCGCACGGCCTCCGCCTCGTCCTCGAAGGGGATGACGACGGCGACCGGCCCGAAGACCTCCTCCACGGCCACGCGGTCCTCCGCCGTGCCTTCGAGCACGGTGGCCGGGTACCAGAACCCCTTGCCCGCGGGGACGTCGCCGCGGATGGCGGCGGGTGCGGATTCGGGGACGTAGGACCGTACGCGTTCGCGGTGGGCGGCGGAGATCAGCGGGCCCATCCGGGTGGCCGGGTCGGTGGGGTCGCCGGCGGCGAAGGTCTTGACCGCCGGCTCGAGCAGCTCCATGAACCGGTCGTAGACGCCGCGCTGGACCAGGATGCGGCTGCGGGCGCAGCAGTCCTGGCCGGTGTTGTCGAGGAAGGAGCCGGGGGCGGCAGCGGCGGCCTGCTCGATGTCGGCGTCGGCGAAGACGATGTTGGGGCTCTTGCCGCCGAGTTCGAGGGTCACGCGCTTCACGCCGGCCGCGCACTTGGCCATGATCTGCTTGCCGACGGCGGTGGAGCCGGTGAAGACGACCTTGGCGACGCCGGGGTGTTCGACGAGCGCGGCGCCCGCCTCGGGTCCGGCGCCGGGCAGGACCTGGAGGAGTCCCTCGGGCAGTCCGGCCTCCAGGGCCAGCCCGGCCAGCCGCAGGGCGGTCAGCGGGGTGGTCTCGGCGGGCTTGACGAGCACGGCGTTGCCCGCGGCCAGGGCGGGGGCGAAGCCCCAGGCGGCGATGGGCATCGGGAAGTTCCAGGGCGCGATGACGGCGACGACGCCCAGCGGCTCGTGGAAGGTGACGTCCAGGCCGCCGGCCACCGGGATCTGGGAGCCGGACAGCCGCTCCACTCCGGCGGCCGCGTACTCCAGCAGGTCGCGGACGTTGCCGGCCTCCCAGCGGGCGTTGCCCAGGGGGTGGCCCGCCTCGCGGACCTCCAGCAGGGCCAGCTCCTCCAGGTGCGCGTCGACGGTGTCGGCGAAGCGGCGCAGCTGCCGGGCGCGGTCGCCGGGGGCGAGCGCGGCCCAGCCGCGCTGGGCTTCGGCGGCGCGCCGGACGGCGGCGTCGACGTCCTGCGGCGTCGCCGCGGGGACGGTGGCGACGAGTTCCTCGGTCGCCGGGTTGATCACGTGGTGCTCGTGCAAGTCGTCTCCCTGCTGGTTCGTTCCGCCGCGCCGGCGGCCGGGCTGCCGTTTCGCGCGCGGCTGCACGCCGGTGGTCGCGTGGTGCCCACCCTCCCCCAGCTACCGCTGGGAGGTGCCCCCAGCCCGCGGAACGCCTGCCCACAACGTTGGTGGTCTACATCCGCTCGAAGGAGCGGTAGCGCTCCCAGTCCGTGACGGCGCTGTCGTACGCCTCCTGCTCGACACGCGCCATGTTCCGGTAGTGCTCGACGACCTCGTCGCCGAAGGCGGCCCGGGCTATGGGGCTGGCCTCCCACAGCTGCGCGGCCTCCCGCAGGGTGGCGGGGACGTGTGCGGCGCCGGCGGTGTAGGCGTTGCCGGTGCACACCTCGGGCAGCTCCAGCTCGTGCTCGACGCCGTACAGTCCGGCGGCGACCATGCCGGCGACGGCCAGGTAGGGGTTCACGTCGCCGCCGGGCAGCCGGTTCTCGAAGCGGTGGGAGGGGCCGTGGCCGACGACGCGCAGCGAGCAGGTGCGGTTGTCGGGGCCCCAGGCGACGGCGGTGGGGGCGAAGGAGCCGGGCCTGAAGCGCTTGTAGGAGTTGATGTTGGGGGCGTACAGGAGGGTGAAGTCGCGCAGGGCGGCGAGCTGTCCGGCGAGGAAGTGCCGCATCGTCCTCGACATCCCGTACGGCCCGGAGTCGTCGGCGAGCACGGGGCGCCCGGCCTCGTCGCGCAGCGAGAGGTGGATGTGGCAGGAGTTGCCCTCGCGCTCGTCGTACTTGGCCATGAAGGTGAGTGCCATGCCCTCCTGGGCGGCTATCTCCTTGGCGCCGGTCTTGTAGACGACGTGCTGGTCGCAGGTGGTCAGCGCCTCGTCGTAGCGGAAGGCGATCTCGTGCTGGCCGAGGTTGCACTCGCCCTTGGCGGACTCCACCGTCATCCCGGCGGCGCCCATCTCGTTGCGTATGCGGCGCAGGAGGGGTTCGACGCGGCCGGTGCCGAGCACGGAGTAGTCGCAGTTGTACTGGTTGGCGGGGGTCATGTCGCGGTAGCCGCGGTTCCATGCCGCCTCGTAGGTGTCCTTGAAGACGATGAACTCCAGCTCGGTGCCCACCTGCGCGCTCCAGCCGCGCTCGGCCAGCCGGTCCAGCTGGCGGCGCAGGATCTGGCGCGGCGAGGCGAGGACGGGGGAGCCGTCGTGCCAGGCGAGGTCGGCGGTGATGAGGGCGGTGCCGGGGTTCCAGGGGGTGCGGCGCAAGGTGGTGAGGTCGCCGTGGAGGGCGAAGTCGCCGTAGCCGCGTTCCCAGGACGACATGGTGTAGCCGTCGACCGTGTTCATCTCGGCGTCCACGGCGAGGAGGTAGTTGCAGCCCTCGGTGCCGTTCTCGAGTGTGTCGTCGAGGAAGAACCGGGCGGCGAACCGCTTCCCCTGGAGCCGTCCTTGCATGTCCGTGAAGGCGAGGACGACAGTGTCGATCTCCCCGGTGTCGACGAGCCTGCGCAGCTCGTCGACCGTGAGTGGGGGCATGCGGTCTGCCACGGTGTTGCCTCCTGTCGGTGCGACCGGAGGTCTTAAGGTAGGGCCGTAGACCATTGATTGGGAAGGGGGGCCGATGAACAAGCATGCGACGGACCGGCTGTCGCCGGTTCTGCGGCCGGTCCGGGCGGGCAACGGCTTCGAGGAGGCGCTGGAGCAGATACTCCAGATCATGCGGCTCGGGCTGGTGGCCCCGGGGGAACGGTTGCCGGCCGAGCGCGAGTTGGCGGAGCGGCTGCAGATCAGCCGGGTGACGCTGCGCGAGGTGCTGAAGGTGCTGCAGGACCAGGGCCTGGTGGAGAGCCGGCGCGGGCGCTACGGCGGAACGTTCGTCCTGGACCGGGACGCCTCGGCGGGCGAGGACGAACTACGGCGGCGCGTCGCGGCCGTGGACGTGGAGGACACACTGCGCTTCCGGGAGGTCCTGGAGGTGGGCGCCGCGGGGCTGTGCGCGGCGCACGGGCTGGACGACGAGGGGGCCGGCCGGCTGCGGGCCGCGCTGGCCGCCACCCATGACGCGCCGCTGGCCGACTACCGGCGCCTGGACACGATGCTGCACCTGACGCTCGCGGAACTCTCCGGTTCCCTCTCGCTGGCCGCGCAGTACGCGGCCGTCCGCGCGACCGTCAACGACCTGCTGGACTGCATCCCGCTGCTGGTGCGCAACCTCGAGCACTCCCAGCGGCAGCACACCGCCCTGGTGGAGGCGGTCCTGGACGGGGACGCGGACGGGGCGCGCGAGGTGATGCGGGAGCACTGCTGTGGCACGGCGGCGCTTTTGCGGGGATTCCTGGCATAGACGGCCGGCCCCGTAACCGGGGTTTAACGCAAGGGGGTTGCCTTTCGGCCGCGAACACGGCAAAGGTATGGCGCAAAACCTTTGCCCCAGCGTCACCCCAGGCAGGAGCGGCTCATGGCCGAACGCACGGATTCCCCCAGCGCACCTCCCGCCGGCGGCGCGGCCGGGGACGGCTCCCCCGGCTCCCCCGGCCCGGCCGGCCCCGCCGAGGCGGCCGGCTACCTGGACAAGCGCACCCTGCGCCGGGGCAGCGCCGGCCCTCTCCTGCTCACCGGCCTGGGCGTGGCCTACGTGGTCTCCGGGGACTTCTCCGGCTGGAACTTCGGCCTCGCCCAGGGCGGCTTCGGCGGACTGGCCCTCGCCGCCGTCCTCATGGGCCTGATGTACACCTGCATGGTCTTCGCCCTGGCCGAGCTCGCCGCCATCCTCCCCACGGCGGGCGGCGGTTACGGCTTCGCCCGCCGCGCGCTGGGCCCCTGGGGCGGCTTCCTCACGGGGACCGCCATCCTCATCGAGTACGTGCTGGCCCCGGCCGCCATCTCCTTGTTCATCGGCGACTACGTCGAGTCGCTGCGGCTGTTCGGGCTCACCTCCGCCTGGCCGGTGTACCTGGCCTGCTTCGTGATCTTCATAGGCATCCACCTGTGGGGCGTGGGCGAGGCGCTGCGCTTCAGCTTCGTGGTGACGGGCGTGGCGGTCGCCGCCCTGGTCGTCTTCGCCGCGGGCGCGTTCACCGACTTCGACGCGGGGAACCTCAACGACATCCCCGCCGACCCGGACGCCTTCGGGGCCTCCTCCTGGCTGCCGTTCGGACTGCTCGGCATCTGGGCGGCGTTCCCCTTCGGCATGTGGTTCTTCCTCGGCGTCGAGGGCGTGCCGCTGGCGGCCGAGGAGACCCGGGACCCGGCCAGGACGCTGCCGAGGGCGATGGCCACCTCCATGGGCATCCTGCTGCTCCTGGCCCTGCTGACGTTCCTCGCCGCCACCGGCGCGGGCGGCGCCGACGCGCTCAAGGACGCCGGCAACCCCCTGGTCGCCGCCCTGCAGCCGGACGGGCGGGCCACGACGCTGGGCCGGATCGTCAACTACGCGGGCCTGGCGGGCCTGGTGGCCTCCTTCTTCTCCCTCATCTACGCCGGATCGCGGCAGCTCTTCGCCCTCTCCCGGGCCGGCTACCTGCCCCGCTTCCTCTCCCTGACCAGCCGCCGCAAGGCCCCCTGGCTCGGGCTGGTGGTGCCGGGCGCGCTCGGCTTCACGCTGGCGGCGGCCACGGGCGACGGGGCGCGGATGCTCAACGTCGCGGTGTTCGGCGCCACCATCTCCTACGCCCTGATGTCGCTCTCCCACATCGTGCTGCGCCGCCGGGAGCCGGCTCTGCCCCGGCCCTACCGCACGCCGGGCGGCACCGCCACGTCCACCGTGGCCTTCGTGCTGGCCTGCTCGGCGCTGGTGGCCACGTTCCTGGTGGACGTCACCGCCGCCTTCATCGCCCTGGGCGTCTACGCCGTCGCCGCCGCCTACTTCGCCCTCTACAGCCGGCACCGCCTGGTGGCGAGCGCGCCGGAGGAGGAGTTCGCGGCACTGGCCGCGGCGGAGGCGGAGCTCGCCCGAGAATGACCGCGCACACCACCGTACGTACGGAAAGGACCAGGACGTTGGACGACCGGCAGCCGCTCATCGGCGTCAGCACCTACTTCACCCGGGCCCGCTGGGGAGTGGCCTGGGATCTTCCCGCCGCCCTGCTGCCGGCCGCGTACCCGCACCACGTCCAGCGGGCGGGCGGTCTCGCGGTCATGCTGCCGCCGGACGAGAACCCGGCGAGCGCCGCCGCCGTGGTCCGGCGGCTGCAGGGCCTGGTCCTCGCCGGCGGCGAGGACCTGGACCCGGCGCTGTACGGCGCCCGCCCGCACCCGCGTGCCGGCGCCCCGGTGCCCGAGCGCGACCGCTGGGAACTGGCCCTGCTGGACGCCGCGCTGGAGCAGGGCGTGCCGGTCCTCGGCATCTGCCGGGGCATGCAGCTGATGAACGTCCACGCGGGCGGCACCCTGTGCCAGCACCTCCCCGACGAGGTGGGCCACGACGCCCACAACCCGGTGGTGGGCTCCTTCACCGACCACGCCGTCAAGACGGTGCCCGGCACCCGGACGGGCCGCCTGCTGCCCGAACCGCTGGAGGTGGCCACCCATCACCACCAGTCCGTGGACCGGCTGGGCGCGGGCCTCGTGGCGAGCGCCCACGCGGAGGACGGCACGGTCGAGGCCCTGGAGTACGCGCACGGTCACTTCGCGCTGGGCGTCCAGTGGCACCCGGAGGCCCGGGACGACGTACGGCTGACCGAGGCCCTGGTGCGAGCCGCCGCGGGGCGGGCCGGCGGGGCTTGACCAGCCCGGACGCGCCCGCAGGTGATGCGCCCGGCGGCCGGCGCGGCGCCTAGGCGGCGGTCCCGGCCGCCGGGCCGCTCTCCTGCTCCGCCTCCACCTGCTGGTTCCACTCGCGCTTGGATGCCTGCCAGCCGTCCTCGTCGTGGCCGCGCCGCCAGTAGCCGGAGATGGACAGCCGCTCGCGGGGCACCTCGCGCTCCAGCCGCAGGTGGCGGCGGAGCTCCTTCACGAAGCCGGCCTCGCCGTGCACGAAGGCCTGGACGTCACCGGCGGGGAAGTCCAGCGAGCGCACGGCCCCGACCAGGGCCTCGCCCACGGGCCGGCCCGCCCGGTGCAGCCAGGTGACCTCGACGCCGGCGGGCAGGTCCAGCTTCTGCTCCTCCCGCTCGTCGGCGACCTCGACGAAGGCGTGCACGACGGCGCCCTCCGGCATCCGCTCCAGGGACGCGGCGATCGCGGGCAGCGCGCTCTCGTCGCCCGCGAGCAGGTGCCAGTCGGCGGCCGGGTCCGGCACGTACGCGCCACCGGGCCCCAGCATCATGATCTCGTCGCCCGGCCGGGCGTGGGCGGCCCAGGGACCGGCCAGGCCCTCGTCGCCGTGGAAGACGAAGTCGATCACCAGCTCGCGGGCCGCGCGGTCGAAGGAGCGCACGCTGTACGTACGGGTCCGCGGCCACCGCTCACGCGGCAGGTCGCGGCGGATGACCTCCATGTCGAACGGCTCGGGGTAGGCGACGCCCTCGTGAGGGAAGAGCAGCTTGACGTAGTGGTCGCTGTACTCGCCGGCACCGAACTCCGCGAGCTCGTCGCCGCCCAGCACCACGCGCACCATGTGCGGCGTCAGACGCTCCGTGCGCACCACACGTGCCCGGGTGAGCTGCGGCTTGTTACGGACCGGACGGTCTGCCATGGCTGTCTCCCCTGATCCCCTGATCATTCAAAGTTAGGACTGCCTAACCTAACAGCTCACCCGCCCAGCGTGGACAGCAGCCGCCGCAACGAGCCACCCAGGCCCCAGCGCTCGGCGAGGGCGTCCAGGGCCCGCGGATCGCGGGGCGCGGCCGGCAGCGCGGCGTCGAAGGGCGCCAGCGGCACGTCCGAGGCGACCCGCACCACCTGGGGGGCCACCGCCAGGTACGGGCGCGCCTCGTCCAGGCGCCGGCGCTGGGCCGGGGTCAGCTTCGCCGCCGGGTCGTCGACCGCCGCCAGGATCCCGGCCAGGTCACCGAAGGCCGCCAGCAGCTTCGCCGCCGTCTTCTCCCCCACGCCCGGCACGCCCGGCAGCCCGTCGCTGGGGTCACCGCGCAGCAGCGCCAGGTCGGCGTAGCCGGGCCCGTCCACGCCGTACTTCTCGCGCAGCAGCGCCTCGTCCACGGTCTGCAGGGTGCCGACGCCCTTGACGGGGTAGAGCACCCGCACCCCACGGCGGTCGTCGACGAGCTGGTAGAGATCGCGGTCGCCGGTGACGATGTCCACCGGGCCCTCGGCCCGGCCGGCCAGCGTGCCGATCACGTCGTCCGCCTCGTACCCCACGGCCCCGACGCGGGCGATGCCCACCGCGTCCAGCACGGCCTCGATCACCGGCACCTGCGGGGAGAGCGTGTCGGGCACCACCTCCTCGTCGGGACCGGCCGCCACCTCCTCGGCCACCCGGTGCGCCTTGTACGAGGGGATCAGCGCCACCCGCCACTCGGGGCGCCAGTCGAAGTCCATGCAGGCGACCAGGTCGTCGGGGCGGTGGTCCTGGACCAGGCGGGCGATGAAGTCCAGCAGGCCGCGCACCGCGTTCACGGGCGTGCCGTCGGGAGCCTTCACCGATTCCGGCACCCCGAAATAGGCGCGGAAGTACAGGGAGGCGGTGTCGAGGAGCATCAGGCGTCGCGTCACGGCACCGATCATGCCGCACCCCGCTGACATGTGAACTGGATCACTGTTCGGTTTGCCCCGAATGATCGGGGGCAGGCGCGGCGCCGGAGTGGCCCTGTCCCATGGGGGGTGGCGGGGCCTTGCTGTTCGACCCGAGAGGTTTATGTGTCCAGGCTGAAGGCCGAGCACCTGTACAAGGTGTTCGGCAGACGACCCGAAGCAGCCGTCCGGCGGCTCGAAAGCGGTGCCGACCGCGACGAGCTGCGCGCGGACGGCACCACCGCGGCGGTGATCGACGCGTCGTTCGAGGTCGAAGCCGGCCAGATCTTCGTGGTGATGGGGCTCTCCGGATCCGGTAAGTCCACCCTTCTGCGCATGCTCAACGGGCTGCTGGAGCCGACCGCGGGACGCGTCCTGTACGACGGACGGGATCTGACCGCGCTGTCCCCGCGCGGGCTGCGCGACGTCCGCTCGCGCAACATCAGCATGGTCTTCCAGCACTTCGCCCTCTTCCCCCACCGCAGCGTCCTCGAGAACGCCGCCTACGGCCTGGAGGTGCGCGGCATGCCGCGCGAGGAGCGCGAGGCGCGGGCCACCGAGGCCCTGGAGCTCGCCGGCCTCAAGGGCTGGGAGCGCTCCTGGCCCGACGAGCTCTCCGGCGGCATGCAGCAGCGCGTCGGCCTGGCCCGCGCGCTGGCCACCGACGCCGACCTGCTGCTGATGGACGAGTCCTTCAGCGCCCTCGACCCGCTGATCCGCCGGGACATGCAGGACCAGCTGCTGGATCTGCAGAAGCGGCTGAAGAAGACCATCGTCTTCATCACCCACGACCTCAACGAGGCCATGCGCCTGGGCGACCGCATCGCGGTCATGCGGGACGGCCGGATCGTCCAGAACGGCACCGCCGAGGACATCCTGGTCCGCCCGGCCAACGACTACGTCGCCTCCTTCATCCAGGACGTCGACCGCTCCCGGGTGCTCACCGCGGGCTCGATCATGGACAAGCCGGCCGGTGTCCCGGCCGGCGCCGCGACCGTCAGCTCCGGGACGGCCGTCTCCGAGCTGTTCGCCCCCTTCGCCCTCAGCGGCGACCCCGTCGCGGTCACCGACGAACGCGGCGAGCTGGCCGGCGTCGTCACCCGCGACCGCCTGCTGGCCGCCCTGGCCGAGCCGCCGGCCGCGCCGGACGCCACGCCCCTTGCGCAGCGGCCCGAGCCGGAGGTGACCGCCCATGCCTAAGATCCGTCTCGGCAGCTGGGCCGAGAGTGCCGTGGACTGGCTGCAGTCCCACCTCTCCTGGCTCTTCGACGCCGTCAACACCGTCCTGTCCGGCATGTACGACGGGGTCAACGCCGTCCTCGGCGCCCCCGACGCGCTGGTCATGGCCGGCATCCTCGCCGTCGTCGCCTGGTGGCTGCGCGGTCTGCTCGCGGGCGTCCTGGCGTTCGCCGGGCTCGCGCTCATCGACTCCTTCGGCCTGTGGGACGAGGCGACGGCGACCCTCTCGCTCGTCCTCGTCGCCAGCGTCATCACCCTCGCGCTCGCGGTGCCGCTGGGCATCTGGGCGGCCCGTGACCGCCGGGTCAGCGGTGTGCTGCGGCCCGTGCTCGACGTCATGCAGACGATGCCCGCCTTCGTCTACCTGATCCCGGGCGTGATGTTCTTCTCCATCGGGCCCATCCCCGGCCTGATCGCCACCATCGTCTTCTCGATGCCGCCCGGCGTCCGGATGACCGAGCTCGGCATCCGCCAGGTCGACGGCGAACTCGTCGAGGCCGCCCGCGCCTTCGGCACCACCCCGCGCGACACCCTCACCAGGGTTCAGCTGCCGCTCGCCCTGCCCACGATCATGGCGGGCGTCAACCAGGTCATCATGCTGGCGCTGTCCATGGTCGTCATCGCCGGCATGGCGGGCGCCGGGGGCCTGGGCGAGTCCGTCTACGCGGCCGTCACCCAGGTCGACATCGGCGGCGGCGTCGAGAGCGGCCTGGCCGTCGTGGTCCTCGCGATGTACCTGGACCGGATGACCGGCGCCCTCGGCAAGCGGGTCTCCCCGCTCGGCCGCCGCGCCTCCGCCAAGGCCGCCGCCTCGGTGCGCGCCGGCGCCCCGAAGGTCCTGAACCACCGGCCCGGCACCGCCGTCGCCGCCGTCGGCATCGTCGTCCTCGCGCTCGTCGCGGGCGGCATGCGGCTGACCCAGGGCGACGGCGACGGGCAGGCGGTGGCCGCCGGCAAGAACGTCGGCCACGGCAAGCAGGTCAAGCTCGGCTACTTCCCGTGGGACGAGGCGGTCGCCACCACCTACCTGTGGCAGAACGTCCTGGAGGACCGCGGCTTCAAGCCGGACGTCAAGCAGCTCGACCCCGGCCCGCTCTACACCGCCCTGGCCCAGGGCCAGATGGACCTGCAGTTCGACTCCTGGCTGCCCACGACGCACAAGCAGTACATGGACCGGTACGGCGACAAGCTCACCGACCTCGGCTCCTGGTACGGCCCCACCTCCCTCGAACTGGCCGTCCCCTCCTACGTCAAGGGCATCGACTCCCTGGCGGACCTCAAGGGCAAGGGCGCGACGTTCGGCGGGAAGATCGTCGGCATCGAGTCCAGCGCCGGCATGATGGGCACGCTCAACGACAAGGTGCTCAAGGAGTACGGCCTGGAGGGCGAGTACAAGGTCGTCTCCTCCTCCACCTCCACGATGCTCGCCGAGCTCGACCGGGCGATGAAGAAGAAGGAACCCATCGTCACCACCCTCTGGTCGCCGCACTGGGCCTACGCCAAGCACGACCTGAAGAAGCTCAAGGACCCCAAGGGTGCCTGGGGCGAGGGTGAGCAGATCCACGCGGTCGGCAAGAAGAACTTCGCCGCCGACTTCCCGGAGATCGCGGGCTGGGTGAAGAACTTCAAGATGCCGGAGAAGGACCTCGCCTCCCTCGAGGCCGAGATCCAGAGCGGCGGCAAGGGCAAGGAGAAGGACTCCGCCCGCCGCTGGCTCGACGCCCACCCGGGCTTCGCCGACAAGCTGGCGCCTGTCGGCGCCTGACGAACAGGCGTACGGTGGGGCGGTGAGCTCGCTGAGCGGCCGCCCCGCCGTACGCCGTGTCGTCTCCCTGGTCCCCTCGCTCACCGAGGCCGTGGCCGCCACCGCCCCCGGTCTCCTCGTGGGGGCCACCGACTGGTGCGAGCACCCGGCCGGCCTCGACGTCGTCCGGGTCGGCGGCACCAAGAACCCCGACACCGCGCGCATCGCGGCCCTCGCGCCCGACCTCGTCATCGCCAACGAGGAGGAGAACCGCGCCCCCGACCTCGCGGCACTGCTCGCCGCCGGACTCGACGTGCTCGTCACCGAAGTACGCACCCTGGAGCAGGCGTTCACCGAGCTGGAGCGCGTCCTGGTGCGCGGCTGCGGGCTCGCCCGGCCCACCTGGCTGGACGACGCGCGCGACGCCTGGCGGGACACCCGCGCCTCGGGCCCCTTCCTGCGGGCCGTCGTGCCGGTGTGGCGCAGACCGTGGATGGTGCTCGGCCGGGACACCTTCGCCGGTGACGTCCTCGCCCGGCTCGGCGTCGTCAACGTCCACGCCGGGCACGCCGAGCGCTATCCCCGCATCCCGCTGCCCGAGCTGAACGCCTGCGGCGCGGAACTGGTCGTCCTGCCCGACGAGCCGTACCGCTTCAGCGCGGACGACGGGCCCGAGTCCTTCCCCGGCCTGCCGTCCGCGCTGGTCAGCGGGCGTCACCTCACGTGGTACGGGCCATCGCTGACGCAAGCGCCGCGGGTGCTGGGCGCGGCGCTGCGAGCAGCTTCCCGCTGACCACTCCGGCCAGCGTCCGGACGCCCGCGACCGCCCAGGCCGCGACCAGCAGGAGATAGAGCGCGACGGCCAGCCAGGTCAGGGCGTGCAGGCCCGTGTGGCGGGCGAGCGTCGCGGCGCCCGTCACACAGGTGCCCAGGGGGAAGGTGAAGGCCCACCAGGTCATGGCGAATCCCATGCCGCCGCGGAAGGCGCGCACCACCAGGGCGGTGGCCACCGCGAGCCACAGCAGGGCGAAGCCCATGACGGGCAGGCCGTACAGCACCGCGAAGCCGGCCATCGCCTGCGCGTACGGGGCCGGGGCGGCGCCCGGGGCGACGTCGGCGAGGTTGTTCACGGCCGTCGTGGACTGGCCCAGCGGACCCAGGACGAGGAACAGCGTCGGCGTCAGCGCGAGCGGCGGCGGGCCGTGGTGCACGAGCCGGGCGAAGACCAGCGGCAGGATGAGCAGCGTCGCCAGCAGGCTCAGCCCGAACAGCGCGTAGCAGCCCAGCAGCATCGCCTCCCGCCACTGGCCCACCGGCAGGTGCGGTACGAGGGCGGGGCCGAGGGCGGCGGAGACCATGGGTGCCACGACGGGCAGCAGCCACACCGGCGAGGCGTCGCCCGGCGCTATGCGGTGCCGGGTCACCATCAGGTACGGAATGGCGGCCGCCGCAGCGAGCCCGAGGACGGTGCCGGCCACCCACAGCACCACGTCGGCGGCCAGGGCCGCCCGCTCGCCGATCACCCCGGACCCCACGGAGAGGGTGGCGCCGCCGACGGCCAGCAGGGCCATCGCCAGACAGCCGTAGAAGGGTGCCACGGCCGGGTCGGCCAAGTGCCGCCTGGCCTGGTCGCGGTGGCGGGCCCAGTGCCCCGCGCGGGCGGCGAGCAGCGTGAGCAGGGCCAGCGCCGCCAGCGCCCACACCGCCTCGTACGCCCCCCGCAGCCCGGGCCCGTGCAGGGGCAGGGCGGCTCCGGCGGAGGCGACGATGGCGGTGCCCATGACGGTGGCGTACCAGTTCGGGCCGAGGTGGCGCAGTCGGGGGCGGGGTTGCTCACTCATGTCCCCACCGTCTCCCGGAGCCACCCCCTTCACCAGGGATCGCCGGGCTATGAGGACATAAGCTGGGGTTATGAGTGAGGATCTGCCGACGCCGCTGGCCCACCGGGTCCCCGACCTCGGGGCGCTCGAGCTGCTGCTCGCCGTGGCACGGCTGGGGAGCCTGGGGCGGGCCGCACGGGAGCTGGGCATCACCCAGCCCGCCGCGAGCGGCCGGGTGCGCGGCATGGAACGCCAGCTCGGCGTCGCCCTCGTCGAGCGCTCGCCACGCGGTTCGCGGCTGACGGACGCCGGGGTCCTCGTCACGGACTGGGCGCGGCGCGTCGTGGAGGCCGCCGAGGCCCTCGACGCGGGGGCGCAGGCGCTGCGCGGGCGCCGCGACTCGCGGCTGCGCGTCGCCGCCAGCATGACCATCGCGGAGTATCTGCTGCCGGGGTGGCTGATCGCGCTGCGCACGGAGCGGCCGGGCACGGCCGTCTCGCTGCTGACCGGCAATTCCGCGGCGGTCGCGGGGCGCCTGCTCGCCGGTGAGGCCGACCTCGGGTTCGTCGAGGGACTGGACGTGCCGCCCGGGCTGGACGGCACGGTCGTCGGCCACGACCGGCTCGTCGTGGTCACCGCGCCGGGCCACCCATGGGCCCGCCGCAAGGCCCCCCTCGCCGCCCCGGAGCTCGCGGCCACCCCGCTGATCCTGCGCGAGCGCGGCTCGGGCACCCGCCAGGTCCTGGACACGGCGCTGGCCGCGTACGGCGGCCTGGCGGAGCCGCTGCTGGAACTGGCGTCGACGACGGCGGCGAAGGCCGCCGTGGTCAGCGGCGCGGGCCCCTCGGTGCTGAGCGAGCTGGCGATCGACGAGGAGCTGGCGACCCGGCGCCTGGTGGAGATACCGGTCGCGGACCTGCCCCTGCGCCGCGCCCTGCGCGCCGTCTGGCCCCGCGGCCACCGCCCGACGGGCCCGGCCCGGGACCTGCTGGGGCTGACGCGGTGACGGCACCGCCGGTCACCTTTGCCCTCTTTATCCTCAAGCGCCGGACGGGCTGAAAATCAGCCCGTCCGGCGCTTGAGGACCGGGGTCCGGGGCGGAGCCCCCGGTCACTCATCCAGCCCGTCCGGCGATTGAGGACCGGGGGTCCGGGGGCGGAGCCCCCGGTTACGGGAAGGGGCGGGTAGGGGAAAGAATCCCTACCACCCCAGCCGCCCCAGCACCTTGCCCGAGTCCAGCTCGCACGAGCCCTCCCCCGCCACCGTCCACGCGGCAGCACACAGCGCCCGCAACGCGTCGACCCGCTCACCGCCCCCCTCAAGGGCGAACGCCTCGCCGTCCACCGACGCCGTCCACCCCCCACAGCGGAAACCGTCGGCCGAGCCGGCGACCACCGGCTGCCCCTCCAGCAACCCCCGCAAATCCTCGGCCACATACGTCGGCCGGTGCTCCGGCCGCGCCGCGAGCAACTCCGCGGCCGTCGTCACACCGGTCAGCACCAACAGCGAGTCCACGCCCCCCACATGCGCGCCCTCGATGTCCGTGTCGAGCCGGTCGCCGACCACCAACGGCCGCCGCGCACCGGTCCGCAGAATCGTCTCGCGGTGCATCGGCGGCAGCGGCTTCCCCGCCACCTGCGGCGGCTCCGCACCCGTGGCTATCCGCACGACCTGCACCGCCGACCCGTTGCCCGGCGCGATGCCCCGCGCACTCGGAATCGTCAAGTCCGTATTGGAGGCGTACCACGGCACGCCCCGCGCCACCGCGTACGACGCCTCCGCCAGCCGCGACCACGGCATGTCCATCCCGCCGAACCCCTGCGCCACCGCGGCCGGTTCGTCGTCGGCGGACTCCACCGGCACCAGCCCGCGCTCCCGCAGGGCCACCCGCAGCCCCTCCGCGCCGATCACCAACACCCTTGACCCGGGCGGCAGCTGATCGGCGATCAGCCGCGCCACGGCCTGCGCCGACGTGATCACGTCCGTCGGTTCGGCGGGGATGCCCAGCTCGGTCAGATGCCCGGCCACCGTCTCCGGCGTACGCGCCGCGTTGTTCGTCACGTACGCCAGGTGCATGCCGCCCTCCCGGGCCACCTCCAGCGACTCCACCGCGTGCTCGATGGCCTCGCCACCGGCGTACACCACGCCGTCGAGGTCCAGCAGCGCCGTGTCATAGGCGGCGCTGAGCCGCTGGTCGCTGCCGTCGGGCCGGGTCCGGACGGTCTGATTCATGCTGTGATCGCTCCCTGTGCTGTACGTCTCTTCCACGATCATTGCTCATCCGGCCATGAGACATAACATTTCACAATGAGCACTCCAGGCCACGGCAACGGCGCCAACGGCAGTCTCGCGGGACAGGGGCTTCAACTGGTCCCCTTCCGAGGACTGCGCTATGTCCCCGACCGGGTGGGCAGCCTCTCGGCAGTCACCTCGCCACCGTACGACGTCGTGGTACGCCCCGACGGCCTGCGCCACCTGGAAACCGCCGACCCACACAACATCGTCCGGCTCATTCTCCCCCAGGCCGCCACCGCCGCCGACCGGCACCGCCAGGCAGCCGAGACGCTGCGCCGCTGGCAGGACGAGCACGTGCTCGCCGCGGACCCCGAGCCCGCCCTCTACGTCTACGAACAGCGCGGCGACGGCATACTGCAGCGCGGCCTCATCGGCGCCCTGCGCCTGACCCCCCGCGAGGAAGGCATCGTCCTCCCCCACGAGGACGTCATGCCCCACATCGTCGAGGACCGCGCCGCCCTGATGCGCGACACGGCAGCCAATCTCGAGCCCCTGCTCTTCTCCTACCGGGGCAACGGCGACGGCGACCAGGGCGCGGCCGGCGTCATCGAGCGGGTCATCCGCACCGAGCCGCTGCTCTCGACCACGACGGAGGACGGCTACGCCCACCGCCTGTGGTCCATCACCGACCCCCACGACCTCGCCGTCATCGACAAGGACCTCTCCCACCAGCGCGCCCTCATCGCCGACGGCCACCACCGCTGGGCCACCTACCTGCGCCTGCGCGCCGAGCAGCCGGCCCCCGGCCCCTGGGACTTCGGCCTCGTCCTGCTGGTGGACACGGCCCGTTATCCGCTGCGCGTACGGGCCATCCACCGGCTGCTGCACCGGTTGCCGGTGGCCGAGGCCCTGGCCCGCCTGGGCGACGCGTTCCGGGTCACCACGATCGACGGCCCGCTGCCGGACGCCCTCGAGGTACTGGCGGCGGCCTCGGCCGGGCCGGGCAACGCCTTCGTGCTCGCCGGTGACGGCGGCTTCCACCTCCTGGACCGGCCGGACCCTCAGCTGCTGGCCCGGACGATTCCCACCGACCGCCCGCGGACCTGGCGCGAGCTGGACGCGACGGTTCTGCACTCGGCGCTGCTGGAGCACATCTGGCAGGTGCCGGACGACCCCGAGCACATCGGCTACATCCACGAGACCGCGGCGGCCGTCAAACAGGCCGAACTCCACGGCGGTACGGCCGTGCTGATGCACCCCGTCCACGAGGACGTCGTACGGGAACTCGCCGAGCAGGGCGTCACAATGCCGCGCAAGTCGACGTCGTTCGGCCCCAAGCCGGCCACGGGCCTGGTGCTGCGGAGCCTCGCCCTGAACTGAGGCGGCCGGCTTCCGCCGGAGATGAGTTGAGGGTGGAACCCCCGGTCGGTCCAGGGGTCCCACCCTCAACGTTCAGCGATCGATCACGAGTGATCGAGCAGGCTCAGCCCTGGCTGCCGGAGGAGCCGGACTCGGGCTTCGACTCGGACTCCGTGTCGGTCCCGGTCTCGGTCTCGGACTGGGTGTCGTCGGCCTTGACGTCCTCGGCCTCGGCGTCCGCCGTGACCTCGTTCTCGGCCTCGTCCTCTTCCAGGGCGTCCGTGAACTCCACCCCGTCCAGCTCGGCGAGCCGGTCGGAGGCGTTGGTCGTGCCGCCCTGGTCGGCCTCGAGGGCCTTGGCGAACCACTCACGGGCCTCGGTCTCGCGGCCCACGTCGAGGAGCGCATCGGCGTAGGCGTAGCGCAGGCGCGCGGTCCACGGCTGGATGGAGTTCGACGCGAGCTCGGGGCTCTGCAACGTCACGACCGCCGCGTCCGCCTGGCCCATGTCCTTACGGGCGCCGGCGGCGACCAGGCGCATCTCGACCTGGCCGGCCTTGTCGAGCTTCTGCACCTCGGGCTCGCCGGCCATGGCCAGCGCACGCTCCGGGCGGCCCATGCCGCGCTCGCAGTCGGCCATGACGGGCCACAGCTCGACCGAGCCGGTCATCCGGCGGGCGGCACGGAACTCGGCGAGCGCCTCGGAGTACTTGGCGGTCGCGTACGCGGCGAAGCCGGCGGCCTCGCGCACGGCGGCCACGCGCGAGGCGAGGCGCAGGGCGACACGGGAGTACTCGTAGGCCTGGTCCGGGTCCTCGTCGAGCAGGTTCGCGACCATCACGAGGTTCCGCGCGACCTCTTCGGCGAGGCCCTTGGGCAGGCTCATGAGCTCCTGCCGCACGTCCTGGTCGATCTCGTCGCCGGTCACCTCGTCGGGGATGGGCAGCCGCTTCACGGGCTCCCGCTCGCCGCGGTCGTGGTCGCGGTCGTCGCGCCGGCCGTAGCCACCGGAGCGGTCGTCGCGGCCGCGGTAGCCGCCGCCACCCTGCCGGTCGTCGCGGCGGCCGTAGCCACCGCCCGGACGACCACCGCGGTCATCGCGGCCACCACGGAACCCACCACGGTCGTCGTCGCGGCGCGGGCCACGGTCGTCGCGGCGGAAGCCACCGCGGTCGTCGTCACGACGCGGGGCACGGTCGTCACGACGGAAACCACCGGGACGCTCGTCGCGGCGCTCGTCACGGCGGAAGCCGCCACGGTCGTCGCGGCGCGGGGCGCGGTCGTCACGGGGGAAGGACGGACGCTCGTCACGACGGTCATCGCGACGGAAGCCACCACGGTCGTCGTCACGGCGGGGGGCACGGTCGTCACGACGGAACGACGGACGCTCGTCACGACGGTCGTCACGACGGAAGCCACCGCGCTCGTCGTCACGGCGGGGGGCACGGTCGTCACGACGGAACGACGGACGCTCGTCACGACGGTCATCGCGACGGAAACCGCCACGGTCGTCGTCACGGCGAGGAGCGCGGTCGTCACGACGGAAACCACCGGGGCGGTCATCGCGACGCTCGTCACGACGGAAGCCACCGCGCTCGTCGTCACGACGCGGGCCACGGTCGTCACGGCGGTCGTCACGGCGGAAGCCACCGGGACGGTCGTCGCGGCGGAAGCCGCCACGGTCGTCGTCACGACGGGGGCCGCCGTAACCGCCACCGGAAGGACGGCCACCACGGTCATCGCGGCGGGGGCCGCCGTAGCCGCCACCGGAGGGGCGACCACCACGGTCGTCGTCACGGCGGAACGACGGACGGTCGTCACGACGGTCGTCACGGCGGTCGTCGCGACGGAAGCCGCCACGGTCGTCGTCACGACGGGGGCCGCCGTAACCGCCACCGGAAGGACGGCCACCACGGTCGTCACGGCGGGGGCCTCCGTAGCCGCCGCCGGAGGGGCGACCACCACGGTCGTCGTCACGGCGCGGACCGCCGTAGCCACCACCGGAGGGGCGACCACCACGGTCGTCATCGCGGCGGAACGACGGACGGTCGTCACGACGGAAGCCAGGACGGTCATCGCGGCGGAAGCCGCCGCCACGCGAGTCGTCACGACGCGGGCCGCGCGGGCCTCCGCGACGCGAGTCGCCGCCCGAACGATCGTCGGGGGAGTTGGTGGACATCGACGTGACTCCTGTCTTCGGGTACCGCAGTCATTCTCGCGCACCCGGCTGCCCGGCGCGCTTCGGAAAAAAGCAAAAAGGACCCTTGGTCCCAGCGTGAACGCTGGGACCAAGGGTCCTTGAAAGATTGTTCGGCGGCGTCCTACTCTCCCACAGGGTCCCCCCTGCAGTACCATCGGCGCTGAAAGGCTTAGCTTCCGGGTTCGGAATGTAACCGGGCG
>NZ_JBEYZU010000016.1:0-134372 GCF_040646235.1 Streptomyces sp. NPDC046261
ATCCGCAGCTTCTCGTGGCCGGAAGCGGTCACGTCCAGACCGGTCACCGACCCGCCCGAGGACTCCACGGCCGTGGTCAGCTGGCTGACGGCCGTCCCACCCGCGGGAACCTCCAGTCGGACCGTCATCGAGTACGAGACGCTAGGCGCCGTTGCCATGGGGTTACTTCTTCTTTCTGGTGTCTGTGGTGGTGGTTCTGCTGCCGGGGGCCGTCAGGAACGGACGGCCGTGGCGGTCCGGGCGTGGGGGCGGGCGAGGTTGTCCGGGTGCAGGATCTCCCGGAGCTGGTCCTCGGTGAGCAGCCCCTTCGCCAGGACGAGGTCGTGCACGGCGGCGCCCGTGGTCAGGGCCTCTTGTGCGACGGCGGTGGCCTGCTCGTAGCCGATGTGCGGGTTGAGGGCGGTGGCCAGGCCGATGGACTGACCGACCAGGCGTGCCAGGTGTTCGCGGTTGGCGGTGATGCCGCTGACGCACCGCTCGGCCAGGGTCAGGCAGCCGGCCCGCAGGTGACCGATGCTCTTGAGGAGGCTGTGGGCGATGACCGGCTCGAAGGCGTTGAGCTGGAGCTGGCCGGCCTCGGCGGCGAAGGTGACGGTCACGTCGTTGCCGATGACCTCGAACGCGACCTGGTTGACGACCTCGGGTATCACCGGGTTGACCTTGCCGGGCATGATGCTCGAACCCGCCTGCACGGGCGGCAGGTTGATCTCGGCGAGGCCGGCGCGCGGGCCGCAGGAGAGCAGGCGCAGGTCGTTGCAGGTCTTGGAGAGCTTGACGGCGATCCGCTTGAGCACCCCGGAGAGCTGGACGAACGCGCCCATGTCCTGCGTGGCCTCGACCAGGTCGCCGGCGACCGTGAACGGGATGCCGGTGAGGGCGCTCAGGTGGCCGCAGGCCAGTTCCGCGTACGCGGGGTGGGCGTTGAGGCCGGTGCCGATCGCGGTGCCGCCGAGGTTGATCTCCCGGAGCAGCGCGCACGCCTCGGCCAGGCGGGAGCGGTCCTCCTCCAGCATGACGGCGTACGCGGCGAACTCCTGGCCCAGCGTCATGGGCACCGCGTCCTGCAGCTGGGTGCGGCCCATCTTCAGGACGTCCGCGAACTCCTCGGCCTTGGCCGCGAAGGCGCGGCGCAGCACGTCCATGGCCTGGAGCAGGCGGTCGGCGGCGAGCTGCAGCGAGAGGTTGACGGCGGTCGGGTAGACGTCGTTCGTGCTCTGACCGGCGTTGACGTCCTCCAGCGGGTGCAGGTGCCGGTAGTCGCCCTTGTCGTGGCCGAGGAGTTCCAGCGCCCGGTTGGCGATGACCTCGTTGGCGTTCATGTTGGTGGAGGTGCCGGCGCCGCCCTGGATCACGTCGACGACGAAGTGGTCGTGCCACTGCCCGGCGCGGATCTCCTCGCAGGCCTTCACGATCGCGTCGGCCTTGCGCTCGTCGAGGAGGCCGAGGTCGCGGTTGGCGAGCGCGGTGGCCTGCTTGACGGAGGCGAGGGCGGTGACGAGGTCGGGGTAGGCGGAGATGCGGGTGCCGGTGATGGGGAAGTTCTCGACGGCACGGAGGGTGTGGACGCCGTAGTACGCGGCGGTGGGGACGTCGCGTTCGCCGAGGAGGTCGTGTTCGGTGCGGGAGGGACCGGGGACGGCCGACATGGGGGGATCCGATCAGGCGCAGGGGGAAGGTCGTACGGAGAAGGTGGGGGAGGTGGTGTCAGGACGCGGCGGGCGCGCCGACGGCGTGGCGCAGCGCGCTGGTGCGTGCGCCCGTGCCGGCCGCGTCGGGGAACGCGAGCGTGGCGGCGAGGGTGGCGATGCGCGCCTGGCCGGCACGGAGGGTGCCGGTGAGCACGGCGCCGGCGGCGGCCAGGTCCACGGCGCCGCCCTGGGTGTAGATCTCGGCGACCGGTCCGGCGGGGACGCGGGTGGTCAGGGCGACGAGTACGCCGCGGGCGACGGCCGCCTCGACGGCGGCGACGACCTCGGGGGTCGCGTTGCCGGCGCCGGTCGCGACCAGGACGATGCCCTGGGCGCCGGCCTCGACGGCGGCGTTGAACAGCAGGGGGTCCGCGTCGCAGTGGTGCGTGACGATGTCGATCCGCGGGAGGGGCGCGTCGTCATCGGCTGCGGCCGCCGGCAGGGGGAACGGCTCCGGGCGCTCGGGCTGCCGGCGGACGAGGAGGTGGCCGTCCTTGACGTCCGCGACCGGGTGGCCGGAGGGGTCGGCGAAGGCGTCGGCGGCCAGCGTCTGCACCTTGACCGTGCCCCGTGCGGCGTGCACCTGGCCGTCGAAGGCGACCAGGACGCCGTGGCCGCGCAGCGCGGCCGAGCCCGCGGCCAGCAGGGCGTCGTGGAGATTGCGGGGGCCGTCGCCGTGGGGTGCTTCGAGCGGTCGCTGGGCACCGGTGAGGACCACCGGGCGGGGGTCGTGGTGGTGGAGGTCGAGGAAGAAGGCCGACTCCTCGAGGGTGTCCGTGCCGTGGGTGACGACGATGCCGTCCACGCCGGGGTCGGCCAGGACCTCGTGCACGGTCCGCAGCAGCGCGAGCTGGTCGCGGGTGGTGAGCCGGGCGCTGTTCACGCTCATCAGGTCGACGACCCGTACGGTCACGCCCTCGGGCACCGCGGCTGTGGCCAGCACGTCCCCGCCCCGCGCGTCGGCCGCGAAGCCGGATCCCTGCCAGCGGCTGGCTATCGTCCCGCCCGTGCTGATGACGACGACCTGTCCCACGTCGCCCACCTTCCTCAAGATCATTTCGCTGCGGCCCGGTCGCGAGGGGTCGCCACCGGGCAGGAGGAACGATAGAACGAATCGCGCGCAATCGGGTCGCTGAAATGAGCGCCCCGGACGCTCGAAGGTGGTGGATAATCGCGTGATGGACCGCATCGACAGAAATATCTTGCGTGAGCTTCAGGACGACGGTCGGCTGACCATCCAGGAGCTGGCCCAGCGCGTCGGCCTGACCCCCTCCCCGTGCATGCGCCGCGTCCGCCAGCTGGAACAGGACGGCGTCATCCAGGGCTACCGGGCGATCATCAATCCCGAGGCCGTCGGTCGCAGCTTCGAGGTCCTCGTCTCCATCGAGGTCAAACGCGACCGGGAGGCCGTCGAGGCATTCGAGGCCGCCCTGCAGGACATCCCCGACGTCATCGAGGCGTACCGCCTCTTCGGCAGCCCCGGCTGCCTGCTCCGCATCGCGGTCGCCGACCTCACCGCGTACGAGCGGCTGTGGATCGAGAGCCTCACCACGCTGTCGGGCATCACCGAGGTCAATTCGCAGATCATCATGAAGCGGGTCAAGGAACCGAGGGGTCTGCCGGTCGACGACTGACGCGGGTACGGGCCTACCCGGCCTCCGCCTGGCGGGCGCGGGCCCACTGCTCCTCGAACTCGTCCCGGCTGATCTCCTGGGCCACCAGCTCGGGGGCGAAGACATCCACGATCGGCGTGTTCAGGGGCCAGTCGTCGGGCCCGCTCCTGACGCCGGGGCCGGCCTCGGCCAGCTCCACCTGGCGGATGCGGCGCCCGTCGGACCCCACCTCCATCAGATAGACGGCCAGGTCCTCGTCGTCCTCCTCGTCCCATCGGCGACGCAGGTAGACGACATCGCGGCCCGCGAGCGCGCCGAAGCCCGGGCGCCCGCGCTGCGCGTCGCGCTCGGCACGCAGTTCGTCCAGGCACACCGGCATCCGCGGGGCGTCGATGTCGACTTCCTCCATGTCGTCGTCGCCTTCGCGCCATGCCAGCCACTCGGGGTCCGTGACGACCTCGACCCACGCGAACGTCTCGAGGATCTCCCGCGCCGACCGCGCGTGGATCCACCACCACGAGCCACCCATGCCGTAGTCGTGCAGAACGAGGAAGCGCGTCTTCGGCGCGGCGTCGGTACCGGTCACAGGGGCAGAGACTACTGAGCTCGGCGCTGTCGTCCCCGGTCAGGGTGGCTTCGGTGGCGGGCGGTGGTCAGATGCGGTCGGCGGCGATGAGGAGGTAGTGGAAGCTGCCTTCGCGGTACGCGGTCAGGAACGGGTCCTCGACGCCGGTGGCGAGGGAGGACTGGGCGCGCAGCTCCCAGTAGGGGATGGTGTCGGCCGTGAGGTCGACGACGTTGATCGGCACGAGGCCGTTGGCGGCCATGGCCTTGAAGTAGGCACTGCGGGGGTGGATGTTGCAGGTGTAGTGCTCGTCGATGCGGCTGACCGCCTTGGAACGGCCGCCCGTGACGTCGTTGTAGCAGCCGGTGATCGTGACGTACCGGCCGCCGTACGCCAGTTGGCGGGCGTGCTCGGCGAAGAGGTCGAAGAGGTCCACGTACATGGTGGACTCGTTGTTCCAGGCTCCCTGGAACGCGCCGGTGGGCAGGCCGGTGTCCAGCATGTTGCGGAAGTGGTAGCGGACCTGGTCGGCCACGCCGCGCTTGCGGGCCTGGTCATTGGCGAAGTCGACCTGGGACTGGGAGATGGAGAGGCCGTCGACCTGGCAGCCGAAGCGCGCGTTGGCCATGATGCTGGTGCCGCCCCGGCCGCAGCCGGCGTCCAGCAGGCGCTGGCCGGGGGCTATGGGGCCCAGGTGGTCGAGGAGGACGTCGGCCTGGGCCGACTCCAGCCGGTGCAGCTCCTGGATGATGCGCTCGTCCCGGGTCTCCTCGGGGCCCTCCAGGACGGAGGGGTCGTAGTCGCCGAGCCCGTAGTGGTGGTGGTAGAGGCCGTCGACGTCGCCCAGGCGCAGGTTGACCGGGTCCTTCTCGTTGTTCCAGTACTCCGCCACGGCCTTCTGGTAGGCGGTGCGCAGGACGCCGGCGGGCGCGGGCGTGGTCGTCATGGGGTGAGCTCCTTACGGCATGCGGGCATGGGCATGCGTCACGTGGTGATGTGGGGACAAGTGAGGCAAGTGGGACAAATAGGAGGGGCCCGCCGCGTGGGCGCGGGCTCAGGCGCCGTTGTAACGAGGGCTGCCGCTGTGCCATTCGCGGTTGCCGCCGAGCCAGGACCACACCCCGGCGAGGAACCGGCGCAGCTGGGGTGAGCCGGTGAGCACCAGGGCCGCGGCCTCCGCCTCGAAGGCGCGGACCAGCTCGTCGTGGATCTCGGCGCTCCGCTCGATCGCCTCGCGCGGTGAGCAGCGCTCCTCCTCGGCGATCACGAGGGGCAGGTTGAACTCCACGCCCGAGGAGTCGTGCTCCTTCGTCATCGAGTACAGGTCGTTGACGAGCGTGGCGGCCGTGGCGGCCGTCGTCACGGCGCGGCGTACGCGCGGGTCGGCGTACTCGGTGGCGGGCAGCGCGTAGCCGCCGACCACGTCGGTCAGGGCGATGCAGGGCAGGAAGCTGTTGATCTGACGGTGGGCCAGGTACTCGTGGACGCTGGGCATGTGGCCCCGGGAGCGCCAGGAGCCTTCCTGGCCGTAGCCGACGAAGAGGACGGAGACCTCGTGCCGCAGGCGGGCCACCTGGGACGGTTCGGCATGCCTGGCCAGGTGTTCGAGGGCCGAGCGCAGGGCGACCCGTACGGGGTCCTCGCGCAGGTCCCTCTCCCACGCGGCGGCGTAACGGGCGGGGAGGTGGGCGGGGTCGAGGGCGGCGTAGGCGAGGCCGAGGTGCGAGCCGAGGAGTTCGGGCCGGGAGCCCACGGTCTCGTCGTCGCAGTAGTAGTCGTCCGTGGCCCATTCCGCCAGCGCGCACTTGCCGGCCGCCAGCAGCCGGTCCGGGTCGTCGGTGTCGGGGTGGGCCAGCATCATCAGGCGCCCGAAGTCGGCCGCGCGGACGCGGTCGAGCCGTCCGGCGTAGATGCCGGCCTCGTCGGCCCACGCCACCAGCAGGTCGTTGACCTCCCGGCCGAGTGCCGGGTCGTCCCGGACCGCGGGCGGGCAGTACAGCTCGGGGACGGCACCACCGCGCCCGCCCCGGGCGTCGGCGCTCTCGCGGGCCGCTCTCCCGGCCGCGACACGGGCGGCGGAGGTGCCCAGCCCCGTCGGCCCGGTGGGCAGGACGGGGCCGGCCGGGCGGGCGGCGGTGCCGGGCAGCGCCTTCGGCGCGGAACGGCGAACGCCCTGGTGGGCGAGGAGCGTGGCCACGAGCCGCGCCACGTCGTGGCCGGCCGTGGGCGCGGTGATCCGGGACAGCAGTGACACAGGTTCTTCTCTCCGTTCCGGGGGTGGCGCCCGTCAGGACGGGGTGTGGAAGACCTCGACGTTCTCGAGGACGCCGAGCGCGTCGGGGACGAGAACGGCCGCCGAGTAGTAGGTGCTGACCAGGTAGGAGATGAGGGCCTGGTCGTTGATGCCCATGAACCGGACGTTCAGGCCCGGCTCGTACTCGTCGGGGATGCCGGTCTGCCGCAGGCCGATCACCCCTTGCGCGCTCTCGCCCAGGCGCATGGCGAGGATGGCGGAGGTGCCCTCGTCCGAGACGGGGATCTTGCCGCAGGGCAGGATCGGCACGCCCCGCCAGGCGGGTACCGGGTGGCCGTCCACGTCGGCGCTGTCGAAGGCCAGGCCCCGCTTGTTGCACTCGCGGGCGAGGGCGGAGATGGCGCGGGGGTGGGCGAAGAAGGCCCTGGTGCCCCGCCGCATGCTCAGCAGCTCGTCCATGTCGTCGGGGGTGGGCGGGCCGGAGTGGGTGGAGACGCGCTGGCTGTAATCGGCGTTGTGCAGCAGGCCGAACTCGGGGTTGTTGACGAGCTCGGACTCCTGGCGCTCGCGCAACGCCTCGATGGTCAGCCGCAGTTGCTGCTCGACCTGGTCCATCGGCTCGTTGTAGAGGTCGGCGACGCGGCTGTGCACCCGCAGGATCGTCTGGGCCACGCTCAGTTCGTACTCGCGGGGGGCGAGCTCGTAGTCGACGAAGGTGCCGGGCAGCACCGGCTCGCCGGTGTGGCCGGAGGCGAGGGCGATGTCCGCCTCGCCCTTCTTGTTCCGCGGCCGGGCCTGCTCGGCCTGGCGCCGGCGGACGTGGGCGCGCAGCCGCTCGTCGCGGCCGGCCACCTCCTCGTACGCGTACCGGGGCAGGGCCAGGACGGTGCACGCGGTCATCGCGCGCGCCGTGAACTCCCACTCCCCCGGCTCCTCGGCGACGACCTGCGCGCCGAAGAACCCGCCGTCGGCCAGCACGCCGCGCCGGTTCTCCTCGCCGTACTTCCCGGCGCCGGCCTTCTCCACCTTGCCGTGGGCGATCAGATAGACGTGGTCGACGGGCCGGCCCCGTTCGGCGATCACCTGGCCGGGTTCGTACTCCTGCTGCCGGCACCGGTCGGCCAGCGCCCGCAGTGTCCCGTCGTCGTGGAACCCGCGCAGCAGCGGCAGTTCGCCCAGCTCGGCGGGGACGACCTTGACCGCGGCCCCTTCCTGGACGAAGGTGACGCGGCCGTCGCCGACCTCGTACACCAGACGCCGGTTGACGCGGTAGGTGCCGCCCTTCACTTCCACCCAGGGCAGCATCCGCAGCAGCCACCGCGAGCTGACGCCCTGCATCTGCGGGACGCTCTTGGTGGTGGTCGCGAGGTTCCGCGCGGCGTCGATCCCCAGCCCGAGCTGGGCCCGGCCTGCGAGCTGGTGGGGCTGCTCCGGCTGCTGCCGGTGCGCTGCGGTCGACATCCCGGGTACCTTCCATCTGGGCGCATGCGTCAAGAGGGAGCCCCAGAAATAGCCCGATCAGGCTATGAGGAGCTCCCGCCGCGCAAGTGAAGCAGGGCCTGATGATGTTGGTCGACACGGCTGGGGCGGCACCGACGTGTTTGCGCCACCGAACGGTCGGTGGCCACGTCCGCTATACCGCGATTGATCCGCCTTCCGATCAGGCCGGGGCAGGGCACACACGAGGGGCCTGCCGTGGCGTGCCGGGCTGTCGAGGTGGCCGGAAGGTGACGGTGCGGAGGGCCATGGCGCCTCCTCAAGCGGCGTGCTCGCCGGGCTCCTCCCCGGTTTGCCCGGCCCGATCGACGCGGTCGACGCGGTCGACGCGGTCGACGAGGAGCATCGCCACGTCATCCGCCAGGTAGCCCTCGGTGTGCCGGACCAGCTCCTGGTGCAGTCGCTCCAGGAACTCCTGCGGGGTGGGACCGTCCACCGCTTCCATGGCCTCGGGCAGGGGGAAGAAGCCGTTGTCACGATCGCGGGCTTCGATTACCCCGTCGGTGTACAGCAGCAAACGGTCGCCGGGCGCGAACGGATAGCTCTCCGCCGTGTCCGGAAGAGCGCCGACGAAGTCCTCCAGTTCCAGGGGCGGCAGCGTGGAGGTGGGCATCAGGGTGTGGACCTTGCCGTTGCGCAGCACCAGCGGAGGCGGATGGCCGCGGTTGACCACCTCGACCACGGGCCCGTCCGGCACCTGGGCGACGAGAGCGGTGACGAATCCCTCCATCAGGGCTTCCTGGTCGAACGCTCCCGGTACGGCGCACTCCCGGTGCAGCGCGGCCACGCAGTGGCGTACCACCTCCACCAGGTCGTCCTCGTAGTGCACGGCCTCCCGGAACGCGCCCAGCACGGCCGCGGCCGCGCGTACGGCGGGCAGCCCCTTGCCGCGCACGTCCCCCACGATCATCCGGACCCCGTACCGGGTCTGCACGGCGTCGTACAGATCGCCGCCGATCCGCGCCCCCGCCTCGGCCGCGAGGTACATGCTGGCAGGCCGGACCGGGCCCAGCCGAGGGGGTACGGGGCGCAGGATGACCTCTTGTGCCGCCGTGGCGATCCGGCGGACCTGGTCGAGCTCGTTCCGGCGGCGGGTCCGTACGGCACTGCTCGTCGCGATGCTCGCCACGGACACCAGGAAGAGCGCCAGGAAGTTGGTGTAGACCTGCTGGGTCCCCCACGCCTGGTTGTAGGTCGCGGTGGTCACACTGACCATGACCGCGACAGCGGCGGCCAGGAGGGTGCCCTTGGGTCCCATCGTCACCGCGGCCAGCGCGGGCGTCGCGGTGAGCAGGGGGCCGGTATACACAACGTGTGCGGGCGTGAGCTCGATGACGATCACGAGCAGGGCGATCACGAACGGAAGGCACTGCCCGAGCGCGAAGAGGACCCGGCCATGGGAGCCCGTTCCCGGTCGCGGTGATGAGCGGGAGAGCGACCGCATGATTCAAGCCTGCGCCCTGGGCCCCCGATGTTCCAGTGGGCACATCGCCCATACCTAAAGAAATAGCTCCCATAAACCCGGACATCCACCCCCGGACGGCACCGCTTGAACGGTCGAACTGGCGTCGGGTTAGCATATGAGCGCCGCCAAGCTCGATCGAGAGATGGACCTGTGACTGTCAACGAGGACTCGTTCACAAGCTGGAAGAACCGCGAGGAGATCGCGGAGTCGATGATCCCGATCATCGGGAAGCTGCACCGGGAGCAGGACGTCACGGTCCTCCTCCACAGCCGCTCCCTGGTGAACAAGTCGGTGGTCAGCATCCTGAAGACCCACCGTTTCGCCCGGCAGATAGCCGGCGAGGAGCTCTCGGTCACCGAGACGCTGCCGTTCCTGCAGGCCCTGACCACGCTCGATCTCGGCCCGTCCCAGATCGACATCGGCATGCTCGCCGCGACGTACAAGGCCGACGACCGCGGTCTCTCGGTGGCGGACTTCACCGCCGAGGCCGTCGCCGGCGCCACGGGTGACAACAAGATCGAGCGGTGCGAGGGCCGCGACGTCGTCCTCTACGGCTTCGGCCGCATCGGCCGCCTCGTCGCCCGCCTCCTCATCGAGAAGGCCGGTTCGGGCAACGGCCTGCGGCTGCGCGCCATCGTGGTCCGCCAGGGCGGCGACCAGGACATCGTGAAGCGCGCCTCGCTGCTGCGGCGCGACTCCATCCACGGCCAGTTCCAGGGCACGATCACCGTCGACGAGGCGAACAGCACGATCATCGCCAACGGCAACGAGATCAAGGTGATCTACGCCGGCGACCCGTCGGAGGTCGACTACACGGCGTACGGCATCAAGAACGCCATCCTCATCGACAACACCGGCAAGTGGCGCGACCGCGAGGGCCTGTCGAAGCACCTGCGCCCCGGCATCGACAAGGTCGTCCTGACCGCGCCCGGCAAGGGTGACGTGCCCAACATCGTGCACGGCGTCAACCACGACACGATCAAGCCGGACGAGCGGGTCCTGTCCTGCGCGTCCTGCACCACCAACGCGATCGTCCCGCCGCTGAAGGCGATGGAGGACGAGTACGGCGTCCTGCGCGGCCACGTGGAGACGGTCCACTCGTTCACCAACGACCAGAACCTGCTGGACAACTACCACAGCTCGGACCGCCGTGGCCGCTCGGCGCCGCTGAACATGGTCATCACCGAGACCGGTGCCGCCTCCGCCGTCGCCAAGGCGCTGCCGGACCTCAAGGCGCCGATCACCGGCAGCTCGATCCGTGTCCCGGTGCCGGACGTCTCGATCGCGATCCTCAGCCTGCGGCTCGGGCGCGAGACCACCCGCGAGGAGGTCCTCGACTACCTCCGCAACGTGTCGCTGACCTCGCCGCTCAAGCGCCAGATCGACTTCACCACGGCCCCCGACGCGGTCTCGAGCGACTTCATCGGCTCGCGCCACGCCTCGATCGTCGACGCCGGCGCCACCAAGGTCGACGGCGACAACGCGATCCTCTACCTGTGGTACGACAACGAGTTCGGCTACTCCTGCCAGGTCATCCGCGTCGTCCAGCACGTCTCCGGGGTGGAGTACCCGACCTACCCGGTTCCGGTGGTCTGACCTCGACGGAACGGCCCGGCCCTACCCAGGGCCGGGCCGTTCCCCTTCTGCCGTTTTTCTTCTGCGTTCTTCCGCAGGTACCGGCGCTGGTCGGCGAGGAACCCGGCGGCGAACAGCGACCTGGGGGCGAGCACCGCGGTGAGCGTGAGCCGTGCTCCGGAGCGTTCGACGGCATGCCGGACCATGGAGTGCGCCGCATCCGGGTAGTGCTCGACCTGGAGGGACGAGGACGGCAACAGCTCGCGGTAGGCGGCCTCGGTCTCGGCGACGTCGACGTTGACGTCGTGACCGGCCAGGACGAGGAGCACGGGTGTGCCGCCCATGGACGTCAGGTCCGAGGTGGCGTCAGCGGTGTGGTTCCGCGCTATGAACCGCCATCTGCCGGCCGTCATCCCGTCGACGTCCCCCACCTCGGCGCGGTACTCCTCGAACGACGCACCCCGTCGCAGCAGCCGCAAGGTCGTCTCCCGCCGGCGCAAGGCGGCCTGGACCCGCTCCTCGGAGGCACCGTCCTCCCGCAATTCGGCGAGGAGATTGAAGCGGCCCTGCCGCAACCAGTTGACGGCCGGAGAGACGGCGATGACGAACTGAAGACGCCGGTCCCGGGCGGCGACCTTCGGCAGCACCCACCCGGCCTGGCTCGCACCCCACAGACCGATCCGCCGGCCGTCGACATCCGGCCGGGTACGGGCCCACGCCACCGCGGCCAGGGTCTCCTCGGCCCGGTCCCCCATGCTCTGGTCGAGCCAATCGCCCTCCGAGCCCGCGACGCCCGCCTTGCTGAAGGACAGCGACGCGTAGCCCGCCCGGGCGAAGGACTCCCACAGGGGCCGGTAGAACGTCTCGTGGGTCGCGTCGACCGGCCCGTCGCCATGAACGAAGACGACCAGGCCGAACGGGCCGGCGCCCGAAGCCGGCCTGGCGAGCACACCGTCGAGCCGGCGCCCGTCGTGCGTGAGCACCACACGCTCCTCCCGCAGCGCGTAGGTGTTCTGCCGGACGACCACGCCGCCCACTCCCGCCGCGAGCAGCAGTAAGACGACCACGGACCACACGGACCACACCCGCCACCTCCGACTGCGGAGCTTCATAGAATCCCCCCGACCTATCGTTTAAAGAACGCTCGTACTGAGAATGAACGTAATAGAGTCGATCGCACAAGGGGCAGTCGATCGGGAGAGGCGGGCGACGATGAGCACGACGGCCGGAGAAGAGGGAAGCGCAGGGCGCGAAGGGCTGGTGGTGCACCGGGGAGTACCCGCGGGTGCCGAGAGCCGGGTCGCGGCGCTGTACTGGGAGGCGTTCGGCCGCAAGCTCGGCCCGGCGCTCGACCCGCCCGAGAAGGGACGGGCCTTCATCGCGGCACATCTCCACCACGACCGCGGTGTCACCGCGCTCGCCGACGGGCACGTGGTCGGCGTGGCCGGGTACCAACTCGACGGGCGCGCCCTGACGGGCGGAGGTGCCAAGGACGTCCTGTCCGCCTACGGCCCGGTCCGCGGCCTGCCACGACTGGCCGTCCTCGCCCTCTTCGAGCGCAGACCCGCCGCCGGCGAACTCGTCATGGACGGCATAGCCGTCGACGCCGCGCACCGGGGCTCCGGCATCGGCACCCTGCTGCTCCGCGAGGTCGCCGCCGTGGCCGCCGGGGCCGGGTGCCACCGCATCCGGCTGGACGTCATCGACGTGAATCCCCGGGCCCGTGCCCTGTACGAACGTCTCGGCTTCACCGCCGTGCGCACCGAGCGGACGCCGTACCTGCGCCGGCTGACGGGCTTCGGCGCCGTGACCACCATGCACCGCCCGGTCACGACCGCGGACGCGGACGCGGCGGACACCCCGGAGGCTCGATGAATACGGGACACACCACCGACAGGACCACCGACAGGACCACCGACACGACCACCGGCCGGGCCGGGAGGCCGGAGATTCCCACGCGCTTGCTGGTCCACGCCCTCGTGCGCGAGGACGGCACCGTCGACGCCGGCGAGCTGTACACGGTCGCCGGCATCCTCGGCATGACCGACCAGCAGGTTCGACTGTGCGTCAAACGGCTGACCGCCGAAGGCCGGTTCACCCACGAGGGCCGGGGGCGCAAGGCCGTCCTGCGAGCGGTCGCCGACGTGAGCGGCTCCCTCGCGCCCGACGCCGCCTACGTACGCCATGCCTACCGCCAGGACCACGGGCTCGCCCCGTGGGACGGCACCTGGCACCTGTTCGCCTTCGCCATCCCCGAATCCAGCAGAGGCGCCCGCGACGCGCTCCGCGACACCCTCCTCCACCTCGGCGCCGCGCCCGTCCAGGGCGGCCTGTACGTCAGCGCCAACCCCATCGCCGACCTCGTCGAAGCCCAGGCCCGCCACCTCGGCGTGAGCGACTCGCTCACCCGTCTCACCAGCGGGGACCTGCGCGTCGGCGACCTCGTCGACCCGCCGGCCGTGGCCGCCGCCCTGTGGCCGCTGGAAGAGATCGCCGAACGGCACCGGCGGCTCGCCGCCTTCGCCGAGACCTGCCTGACACACCTTTCGGGTGGAACGCCGCTGTCAGCGGCCGAGCAGCTGACCATGGCCGTCGGACTCGCGGCCGAGTTCACCCGGGCCATGGGGCCGGATCCGCTCCTGCCGCCCGAACTGCTCCCCGCGCCCTGGCCCGGCAGCCGGGCCCGCCGCCTGACCGCCGCCTGCTGGAACGCCCTCCTCACATCCCGGACCCAGGAGGACCCGCGCCAACCCCTGCCGCGTCTCTTCCGGCTCTACGAAGACGCCCTACGCCCGTGCGGTGCCCAGGTCGACCCCCAGTAGAATTGAAGAGTTCTTCAATTCACCAGTTTCCGCATTAGTCAATGCGGTCCGTACGTGGAGGTCGGGCAGTGACAGGGATGCCGGTTCCGCTGTATCAGGCGAAGGCGGAGTTCTTCCGCATGCTGGGGCACCCGGTCCGTATCCGGGTGCTCGAGTTGCTGCAGGACGGCCCGCAGCCGGTGCGTGATCTGCTGACCGCCATCGAGATCGAACCCTCGAGCCTGTCCCAGCAGTTGGCCGTGCTGCGCCGTTCGGGCATCGTCACCTCCACCCGCACCGGCTCGACCGTCGTCTACGCACTGGCCGGCGGGGACGTGGCCGACCTCATGCGCGCCGCACGCCGCATCCTCACCGAGATGCTGGCCGGACAGAACGAACTCCTCGAGGACCTTCTCGACGCGGAGTCGGAGGGAGTGCGGTGAAGTGGCGCCCCCAGCGGAACCCCACCGCGGCATGCGAGTACGGCCCTTCGTCGGCCCGGCGGCGCGTCCTGACCGTGCCGCTCGTCCCTGAGGCCGTGCGCCGCGCGCGGCGCGATACGGCGATGGCTCTCTCCGAGTACGCGATCCCCACGAACAGCACCTTCGCCGGCGCCGTCCTTCTCGTGGTGAGCGAACTGGTCACCAACGCCGTTCGTCACGCGGCCGACCGCTCCCCCACGGCGGATGTGACCATCGCGGTGGGGGGCGGGCAGCTCGTCGTCGGCGTGGCGGACCAGAGCCCCTGTCTCCCCGATGTGTCCCCCGGCATGACGGGGGAGGGCCTGCGGACGGTCGCCGGTCTGGCCGCCGCCTACGACGGCACACTCACCGTGGAGCCCGCCACGCACGGCTGCGGCAAGGTGGTACTGGCCGGCTTCCGCATCCCTGAGGACTTCGGCCCCTTCGCCGGCAGGCGCGCCGGCGTCCGCGCGCGGTAGGACGCCGCTGCGCCGCGCCCCCGTCAGCGGAAGTCGTCGGCGTGGTCGCGCGCCCACTCCTCGAAGGTGCGGGCCGGGCGGCCGGTGATGCGCTGCACCTCGTCGGTGACCAGCGGCTCGGTGCCGACCGACGCACCGAAGTAACCGATGAGTTGACGGGCGGCTTCCGCCGGGACGCCCAGCGCGGCGAGCTCCTCGACGGCCGCCTCCGGGGGGACCGTCTCGAAGCGGATCTCACGACCGATGGCCCGGCCGATGGCGGCCACCTGCCCGGCCATGGTCACCGCCTGCGGGCCGGTGACATAGGGGGCCTTGCCGATCAGATCACCGCTGCCGTCCAGCAGGGCGCGGGCCGCCACGGCGGCCAGGTCGTCCTCGTGGACGGGCGCTGCCACCGCCTCGGGGTACGGGCCGCGGACGACACCGGCGGTCTTGATCCCCTCGGCCCACTGGAGTGCGTTGGTGGCGTACATCCCGCCGCGTATGAAGGTCCACTCCAGGCCGCTGGCGCGGACCGCCTGCTCGGCCGCGGCGTGCATGCGCGCGATGAAGTTCTCGTCGTCCTCGGGCGTGCCGGACACCGACAACGAGGAGTTGAGGACGATGCGGCGCACACCCGCCTTGACGGCGGCGTCGATGACCTGGCCCGCCGCCTCGCCGCCACCCGCGGCGAGGTTGAGGTAGAGCGATTCGGCGTCTGTGAGGGCACGTTCGAGGGACCCGGCGTCGGTGAGGTCGGCCCGTACCGACTCGGCCGCGGCCGGCAGCCCGGCACGCTCGGGGTTGCGGCTCAGGGCACGAACGGACGCGCCCTCCGCGAGGAGCTGACGGGTCAGGCTACGTCCGATGTTGCCGGTCGCGCCGGTTACTACGATCACAGGATCGCCCTCCTGATCAGGCCGAGGCCGACGCCGCGTCGGACGACAAGGCCCATGGCGGTGCTCGACCCCGGCCGACGGTAGTTGGCCGTACGTCTGTACAACGCACAGGCGGCGCGGTTGTTCCAGCCGCCGGGCCAGGAGGGCGGTTCACCGCCGGGGGGCGTTCACCCAGGCGGTGAACTCAGGTGATCGTGAGCGTCGTCACTCCGGTCGCCCCCGTGAACCCGGTGGTGAGGCACTGCGGAACGCCTGCCTGAGGAAGGATGACGGTCTGTAGTGCGTTCCGGCCCCGGAAACGGCCTTGTGCGACAGTGCCGGTGATCGTGGTGACGACCTGGCCGGCCACAGCCGTGCTGGTGCCGGTGACCTGGATGACACTGGCGTCGCCGGTGCTCCACTTGACGATCCTCCGGTCCTCGAACCCGTCGAGGAGGTCGTTGCAGCCGGCGGAGATCGTGAACTGTTCCCCGTACGACCCGCTCGTGACCTCGCCCGCGCTGTCGACGCAGGAGCCGAACCGCCCCTTGGCCGTGACCTTGATGTCCCGTTCAGCGAACGTGACTCCGGGCCGGTAGGCCACCGACTCCGTTCCCTGGCACTGCACTCGCGCCGGTGAGTGAGCGTGGGCGGGGCTTGTGGCCGGTACGGCCGTACCGGCCACGGTGACGGCGGCCAGGGCCACGGAACGCATCCACGTTCTGATGACGGCCATGAGGGGTCTCCTTCGGGTCGAGCGGCGTGAGGTGTGCGATGCCCTGCTCGCCCGTCCGCGAGACCGGCTCGCAGGAGTGACGGGAAGGCATACGCGGTCGCGGTGAGGCGCGTGCATATATGGGCACGCCCCGCCTGTGCGGGGGGCCGCCCCACGGGCGGCTCGCGAGGGGGGAGGAGCGGTTCTCCGGAGGCCATGCCGTCAGTAGGGTGGGCGTGACGCTACGCCATCTCCCGGCTGCTGGCCCTGGAGTGTGATGGACGCCTTGAAGACCGGCACTCTGGCGGCACCGGGTGCGAGGCTCTACTTCGAAGTACGCGGCGCCGGACCGCTGTTGCTGCTCATTCCCGGCGGCAATTCCGACGCGGCCGTCTTCGAGCGCTTGGCTACCGCCCTCGCCACCGACCATCGCGTCGTCTCCTACGATCCGCGAGGGTACTCACGCAGTCCGCTCGAAGGCCCGGCGACGGATCAGCGGATCGAGGTGCACGCCGACGACGCGTACCGCCTGCTGGACCACCTGGCCGTCGCCGACGAGCCGGCACAGGTCTTCGGCAGCTGCTCGGGCGGGCTCGTCGCGCTCGAGCTCGCGCTGCGTCATCAGCGCCGGGTGCGGTCGGTGGTCACGCACGAACCGCCCGCGATGGGGCTGCTTCCGGACGCCGCGCTTCACCGGGCGTTCTTCGACGACGTCCACGAGGCGTTCCGGCGCGAGGGGGTGGCGTCGGCGCTACGGAAGCTCCAGCCCCTCTTCGGCGGCCGGCCCGCACCGGTGCTGCCGGAAGCACACGACAACAGCGCGTTCTTCCTGGCCCATGTGGTCCGGCCGACCACGCGCTTCGTCCCCGACCTCGCCGCACTCACGGAACTGTCGGACCGGGTCGTCGTCGCAGGGGGCCGGGACTCACGCACGCACCTCATCCACCGGCCGGCGCTCGTCCTCGCCGAGCGGCTCGGTCACGAACTGGCGGAATTCCCCGGCGGTCACGTCGGCTACGCGAAATACCCGGTCGAGTTCGCCAGGCGTCTCGCCGACGCACTGGCCGCCATGCCCGCGCCCCTTTCCCGCGCGCGACGACTCGGGGGTTCAGGGCCATGCGCATCGTGATGGGTGCCCAGAACTGCGGCTTCGGCCCGGCAGCCGAACTCGTCGCCGTGTCCCGGCTGCTCCGCGGTCACGAGCGGATCTTCGTGGGCGACGGCGTGGCGGCGGCGTTCGCCCGTCGTCACGCGGACGCCTTCGACGAGATCCACGAGATCACCGGGGCCTCGGGGACCGCCGGCACCGCATCCGCGGCGATCGACGGCCTGGTGAAGGAGAGCGATCAGGTCGTCTCCGTCATGGACGCCGATCTGGTCGTGCGCTCTGTCGTGACGGACCGGCCGGTGGTCATGGTGGACAGCCTCTTGAGCTTCTGGCAGGTCGGACGTCCACTCGCCCACATCCGTGACCTGTGCGCGAGCATGCCGCGCCGCTCCTTCGCCGCCGCCGACCGGCACCTGGGAACGCTCTCCCCCCACGAACGCGTCATCGCGGCCCACCTGCTCGCCACACACAGCGTGGTCCAGAACTTTCCGGGAGTCACGCACCGTACGGCCGAACTCGCCGACGCCGGTGGGGGCGCGGGCCCGGTCACGCATGTGACGGGTTCGGTCATCGACGTCGAGGGCCTGCGGGTCCTGCGGGACCTGCCGCGTGTGGCGGAACCGGAGTACGACCTGCTGATCAACGTCGGCGGATTCAAGAACTTCCTCCTGGACTTCGACGTCAACAACGACTACCTGCGCCTGCTCCACCGATGGGTGGCCGATCTCCTGCGCGACTGGCGCCGCTTCACGCACGTCCTGGTCTGCGGCGGCCCCTTCGGTGCGCACCGGGAGCAGACCGTCACCGCCGCCGGCCGGAAGGCCGACTACCGCTTCGTGCGGCAGCGCGCGCTGCTGAGACACGTGGCGAGCACGCCTCATTACCTGCTCGCGCCCGGACTCACCGCGCTCCACGAATCGATCGCACTCGCACAACTCCCCCTGGCCATCCACGAGCAGCATTACGCCCACGTCTTCACCGTGCGACAGCTCGACGGCACGCTCTTCGGCCGCATGGCCAGCCGGTTCGCGGACGTCCTGCCGCATCACCGCATATCCGAGGACGACTTCGCCGGGACCGCGGACCTCGTCCGTATCGCCGGTCGCATCCGCGAAGACGACGAGCTCTACGCCAGGTTCCGGCGGACGTTCAACGAACGGATCGAGCACTACCTCTCGCTCACCCCGGCGCAGCGGGAACAAGGCGTCAAGGAACTGCGGGGCGTGCTCGACGGTGATCCGATCTCTGCGGTGATGGCCAGGATCATCCCCACCCCGCACCCCCACACCCCCACGGGCACGGCGTGAATCAGCCGACGGCCGGTCCTTCCGCGCACCTGGACGCGCCGCGCGCACCGGCGATCTCGTCCAAGTGCCGCTCCACCCATGTGCGCAGCCCGGACAGCGGTTCGGCCACGCTGTGACCCAGGGCGGTGAGGGCGTACTCGACGTGCGGCGGCACGGCGGGGTGGACGGTGCGGGTCACGAAGCCCATGCCCTCCAGGCGGCGCAGGGTGCCGGTCAGCACCTTCGGGCTGATGCCGTCCAGGCGCCGTCGCAGGGCGCCGAAGCGCTGGGGGCCGGTCTCGAGAGCGCCGATGGCCAGGGCCGACCATTTGTTGGCGAGCAGATCGAGCACGTCGCGGCACGGGCACTGGGCCGCGTAGACGTCATGGTGAACGTGCGTGCCGGCCGTGCAGTCCATGACCATGGCGCGGTCTCCCCTCCCGATGAGCCTGGTATCCCCTGGATACTAATGTCCCTTGCGGGTAACTACCTCCCCACGGATACCGTCCCTCACGTTCTCGAACGACCGCGAACTCCGTGCAGGGGAGAGGGACACCGGACATGAGACAGCTGCGCACCATCCTCCACGAACTGGACCTGGACGGTGGGCGATGACCGCGACGACGGCCGTGGGGACGCCCGGGAGAACACCGGGCGCGATCACTGTCGGGAACATCGCCCTGTCCTTCCACCGCGCCACCGCCACCGTGGTCCGCCGGATCCTCGAGTCGTACGGGCACGAGGTGCGCAGCGTCGAGGCTCCGCACGAGGAGGCGTTCGCCCTGCTGGGGCAGGGGCGCATCGACGTGCTCGTCTCGGCGTGGCTGCCGGCCAGTCACGGCGGTTACCTCGCGGCGTGCCGCGACGACGTGCGCGTCCTGCGGCCGCACTACGCGCCGTACTGTCTGTGGGCGGTTCCGCCGTACGTGCCCGCCGGCAGCGTCCGGAGCATCGGCGACCTGGCCCGGCCGGAGATCGCCCGGCGGTTCACCCGCACCGTCGACGGCATCAACCCGGGGGCGGGCATCAGCCGCTTCTCCGTCCGCGCCATCGAGGAGTACGGGCTGGCCCGGCACGGCTACGCGTTCGCGCCCGGCACCGAGTCCCGGTTCGTCGAACGGGTCGAGCGGGGAGTACGCGAGCGCGAGTGGTTCGTCATACCCCTGTGGCGCCCCCAGTACCTCAACCTGCGCCACGGGCTGCGCCCGCTCGCCGATCCGCGCGGTGTGCTGGGCGGGGTGGACGCCGCGAGCCCGGTCGTACGGCGGGAGGCGGCCGGACGTATCCACCCCGGGGCTCTCGCCCGGCTGGAGAACCTGTGGCTGGGCAACGACGGCGTGGAGGAGATCGAGCATCTCGCCCACACCCCTGACGGAGGTGGTTTTTCAGCCTGACCGCCCACTGTCGGTCGAACCGTCCGCCGCAGGGGTACGGCAGAATCCCGGTATGCGTGTTGTGACCTTGTGTGGTGGAGAGAGCCCGGAGCGGGAGGTCTCCCTGGCCTCGGGCTGGTCGGTCGCCCGGGCTTTGGTGGAGCGGGGGCACGAGGTGGTGCTGGTCGACCCGGCCGCCACGGTGCCGGTCCTGGCCGGGCCGCTGCGACCGGGCGATCACGTCGACGGGTTCGCAGTCGGGAAGGAGCCGCCGTCCCTCTCGGAGCGGCAGCGGTTGCGGCGGCGCATGCACGCCGCACTGACCGGCGGTCCGGTCCTGGACCTGCTGCGCGACGCGGAGTCGGTGTTCGTGGCGCTGCACGGCGGCTGGGGCGAGGACGGGCATGTGCAGGCGCTGCTGGAGATGGCCGGCGTGCGGTTCACGGGCGCGGGCAGCGCGGCGTGTGCGGCGGCGTGGCACAAGGGGCGGGCGCAGGCGGTGCTGGGCGCGGCAGGTGTGCCGGTGGCCGAGCGGGTGCTGTGGCGGCCTCGGGCGGGTGAGGTGCCGCGGGACGTGGAGCGGCTGGTGGCGGCGGGGCCGGTGGTGGCCAAGCCGGTCGCGGACGGTTCGAGTGTGTCGGTCCACCGGGTCGACTCGCTGTCGCAGCTGGCACAGGTCGCGGCCGAGGTGCACTCCGGTGGTGTCGAGCTGCTGGTGGAGCCGTTCCTTCCGGGGCGGGAGTTCACCGTGTCCGTGGTCGGCGACGAGGTGCTGCCCGTGGTCGAGATCGAGCTGACGACGCCGGTGTTCGACTACGCGGCCAAGTACCAGCCCGGGGCGGTCGGCGAAGTGTGCCCGGCGCGGATCCCGGCCGGGCTCGCCTCCCGGCTGCAGGAGCTGGCCTTGCGCGCGCACCGGGCTCTGGGGTTCGGCGCTGACGCGTACTCGCGCACCGACTTCCGCTGCGACAGCGGCGGCGAGCCGATGTGCCTCGAGGTCAACGCCCTGCCGGGCCTGACGTCGACGAGCCTGCTGCCGCTGGCGGCGACGGGCGCCGGCTGGACGTACCCCGGCCTGATCCAGCGCGTCGTGGACCTCGCGACGCGCTGAGCACGGCCACGGCAGCGTCAGGCGGTCAGCCGGCGGTGAGGGTCCGGGCGAAGAGGTTCAGCAGGCGGTCCCAGTGCCGGTCGAGCCCCGCCTGGTCGAAGACCGCCGTGTCCGCCATGGTGAAGCCGTGCAGGGTGCCCGGGTACACCTCGCAGGTGTGGCGCACTCCGGCCTCGTCCAGGGCGGTGCTCAGCCGCGTGATCGCCTCGGGCGGCATCGCGTCGTCGTGTTCGGCGATCCCGAGATGGATCTCCGCGGTGAGCTTGGGAGCCAGCAGGTGCGGGCTGTCGGGCGAGTCCGTGGCCAGGGAGCCGGGGTGGAAGCCGGCGACGGCGGCCACCTGCCCGGGGTGGGCCGCCGCGGTCCGCAGGGCCAGCGCCGCCCCCATGCAGTACCCGACGACACCGACCGGGCCGGGGCGGACCTCGGGCCGGGCCGTCAGGAAGTCCAGGTACACCTGGGCGTCGGAGAGCGCGCGCTGCGGGGTGTGCTCGGCCAGCAGCGGCAGGACGCGGGAGAAGAAGACCTCGCGGTTCTCCGCCTTCTTCAGGTCCGGGATCTCGACCACGGGCGCGCGACCGGTGCGGTGGAAGACGTTGGGGACGAGGACGCAGTAGCCGTGCGCCGACAGCTGCTCGGCCATCTCGCGCAGCACGGGCCGCAGTCCGATGGCGTCCATGTAGAGGAGGACGCCGGGGTGGGTGCCTCCGCCATCGGGGAGGGCGAGGAAGGCGTCCGCCGTACCGTCGGGGGTGGGGATGTCGAGCATCCTGCTGGGCATTGCACACCGCTCTCTCTTGATCCGCACAATTGACGTCCGCCACGCTAACGCGCGCACGGCGATGACCCGCACGGCGGTCTACCGTCGGAGGCATGAGGGAGATCATCGTGGTGTTCGAGCTGGACAGGGCGCCGGCCGCGGCCGGCGCGGCGTCCGGTGGTGACGAGGCCCCGGTCGTCCGCCAGGTGCATGCGGCGCCCACCGCCCCGGGGTCCTCGGCGGTGGGTCCGCGGACGTTCTGCGGCAAGGACACGTTCGCCATGGAGGCGGCCCCGTGGAAGCCGTCGGAGCACGCCGGTTCCTCGTGGTACGCCCCGGAGTACGCCGACCGGGTCTGCGGCGGCTGCGACGCCGTGATGGAGGACGAGAGCTGACGGCCGGCCCGCACCCGGCGACGGTCGACGCCCCCGGACGGGTGAAGCCGTCGCCTTTCAGGCGGGGCGGCGCCCGGCCCGGGGGCCTCTGGAGCCGCTCACCGAGGGTAATCCGCCCGGCCGCTTCCCGGTCCCGCCAGGGCACGGGCCAGGTCGAGGATGTCGTCGGCGATGAGGTCGACGCCGGCGGGCGGTTCCACGGGGGCGGCGTCCGGGCCCCACTCCAGCGGGCGTGGGACATAGGCGGTGCGGAGCCCGGCCCCGGCCGCCGCCTCGAGATCATCGGGGTGGCAGGCCACCATCAGGAGCCGTCGCGGCTCCACCTCCAGCAGCTCGGCGGCCATGAGGTAGACGCGCGGGTCGGGCTTGTAGGACCTGGCCAGCTCGGCCGACAGGACGCAGTCGAAGCGGAGTCCGGCCTGTTTGGTGAGGCGGGTGAGCAGGCCGACTCCCCCGTTGGAGAGCGTGGCGGTGACGATGTGTGTGCTGTGGAGCGCCTCCAGACCGGGCGCGGCGTCCGGCCAGGGGCGCAGCCGGTGCCAGGCCCGCACCAGCGTGTCCCGTTCGGCCTCGCCGAGGGCGCCGAGCCCGTGTTCGGTCAGTACGTCGTCGAGCGCGAGGCGATGCAGCTCGTCCAGCGGCCGCCAGGGCAGGTCACCGGCCAGGACCTCGTGCAGGAACGGGCGGTATCGGCGCCGCCAAGAGTCGGTGACGGCGGGCCAGTCGGCGTGTAATCCGGCCCGGGCGGCGATGCCGGCCAGTTCCTCGCTCACGCTCGTGCGCCAGTCGGTCATCGTCCCGAAGACATCGAACACCGCGGCGTCGACATCCATGCGCCACCCCCGCCCTTCCGCTCGGCCGTTCGCGTCATGATCCGACGCGTGCGTCCGTCACGCTCACCGGTCAACAATTCGAAAAGCCTAGCGCCGGTGGTCATGGATCTGCTGGGATGGCCCCTCGCGGATGTTGGCATGGAGCACGGGGGCGGCACGTGGGGCTGGAGTTCGGGCATCGCCTCGGGCTGTCCCGGGCACTGACCGCGGTGCCGCTGTCACCGTTGGTGGGGTGCTATCAGGAGCTCGTCGCCCGGCAACACGCCTTGGGATTACGGCACATCGGCGAGGCCATGGTCGCCCCGGGCGGGCGCCTGCGCGTGCTCGACGGCGTGTACGTCTCGCGTGCGCCCCGTGGCTGGCGGCGCGTCGACGGAGCCACGCTGCGGCAGTCGGCCACCGGCGATCCCGCCGCCGGCGAGCTGTTGCTGCGCTTGGCGGAACTGCACGATCGGGACCGGTTGGCGCTGCGGCGGGTGCTGCTCTATCAGTTGACCGAGCTTCTGCAGGGCCAACCGCCGGGCGGACGGGACGCCCTGGCGGTCTCTCTCGGCGTCGAGCCGGGCGAGGTCCCGGCACTGGTCCACGCCGCTGGGGCGCGGCGCCGGCCGGACCCCACGGAGCAGGCGGCCGCCGAAGGACTGCAGGACGCGTGGGAGCGCAGACGGCTCGGACAGGCGGCCCGGCTGGCGGCCCAACTGCCGCCCGACGGCGGCGAGGACCCCTTCCTCGCGAAGCGCCTGCGGCAGATCGCCGCCCTCGTGAAGGAGACGGACGATTCCCTCGCCGCGGCGCACCGGCTGGAGAGGCAAGGGGACGTGGAGGGGGCGGCCGGCCGGTATCTGCACGTCGCCCGGCTCGCGGCCGACTCCGGGCGTGCGCTGCGCGGGCTCGTCCGTACGCACCGGCCCGCCAAGGGGGCGCCGGGGCCCCTGGCCGTGGAGCTGCTCGCCGCGGACTCGGTGCGGCTGAGCTGGGCCGACGACGCGGACGTCACGGCCTGGCGGATCATCCGGCTCGACCGTTCCACGGACCGTCGCGCGCCGTCCGTGACCGAGGTACGGGGCCGGGCGACGGGCGGGAGCGCCCAGGATCCGCGGCCGCCTCTGGGTGCCGAAGTGCGGTACGCGGCCTTTCCCTTGCGTGAGGGGTTCGTCGGCGGTCCGCCTCGTGTATCGGCACCCTTGCTCGTCGCGCCGGACGTGTCCGGCCTCCGGCTGGCCGACGGCAGGGAACGGGTGACGGCCACCTGGACACGGCCCCCGGAATCCTTCGGTGTCCGCGCGGTCATGACCGGGCCTGACGGCAGTGACCGCGAGATCGAGACCGTTGACGGCGGGTTCACCGCGCCCGGGCTGCGCACGGGGACGTACCGGGTGCGTGTCCGCTGTCGCTACCGCACCGCGGACGGCCGGGAGGTCGAGTCGCCGGGCGTCGAGGAACGCGTCACCGTCCATCCCTGGCCGTCACCGGTGGCCGGTCTCGTCGCGACGGCCCAGGACGGGGGCGTGCGTTTCTCCTGGACCGGCGGCGAGGACGGCGAGGTCCGGCTGGTCGAGTGGCCGGGGGACGCTCCACCGCCCGGCAGCGAACTCGGCGCCGCGATATCGGCCTTACCCACCCCCTTGGCCTGGCCGCAGGCCGCGGCGCCCGGGGTCCTCGTACCGCCGGCCGGTGCTGTCGTGCGGGTCACGGCCGTGGCGGTGCGTGGGGAGCGTGCCGTGGCCGGCCCGGGCATCCGCGTCGAGGCGCCGCATCCGGTCACCGCGCTGGCCGCCGAGCGCACCGCCGGCGGGCTCGCCCGGATCACCTTCGCCTGGCCTGCGGACGCGGGGCAGGTGACCGTCTCGGTGGAACAGGACGGGCACCGGGCCGAGCACCGCGTCGCTCGCAGCGTGTTTCTCCGCGAGGGCCTGTCCCTGCCGGTCGGCCCGTCGGCGGCACGGCTGACCGCGACGGCGGTGCCCCGTACGACGGACGCGACCGTCGTCCCTCCCCCGGCCGCCGCGACCGAGCTGCCCGCCGACGTCACCGTCGCCTACCGGGTGGTTGCCGGTTCCCGCCGCCCCCTGCGCAGAAGGCCGGCCACCGTGCAGATATCGCTGTCGTCCCCCGCCGGGGAAGTCGCCGCAGAGCTGCCCGAGTTCGTTCTCGTGGCCCGTCCGGGCACCGGTTCGCCGCCGATCCGGCCGCGCGATCCCGCCGACGGCACCACCGTGCTGCGGCTGAGCGGCGAGGAACTGCGCCGCGCGGGACGCGTCGAGCGCGAGATCGCCCCTGGTTCCTGCCGTCCCCCGTACGCTCTGCGAGGTTTTCTGCTCGGCGGCCAGGCCGCCTCCGTCCGCCTCGAAGAGCCTTCGCCCGCAACCCTGGTGGTCCGCTGACAATGACGACCGTCATCTGCCCCTACTGCTTCGACCGGGCCCCGGCCGCGAGGCTGCCGTACCGCTGTCTGATGACGGCGACCGGCGTGCGCGGCGGTCAGCCGTGCAATCCGGAACGCGACGATCTGTGGGCCGAGTTCATGGGGCCGAGCGTGCCGCCCGCGCTGCGGATGCGCGGCCCGGTCTTCCCACCGCCGCGCTCCCTCGGCGCACTGCGGGGCGCCGGCTCGCGCGCGGCCTGCCCCGGCTGCGGGGTTTCCACCCCGGTACGGGTCTGCCGCCGCTGTCACAGCGACTTCCCCAGCGACTACTGCGACCAGGACAGCCGCATCATCGCCCTGGTCGGCGCGAAGGCGTCCGGCAAGAGCACCTACGTGGCGGTGCTCGTCAACGAGCTGCGCAACCGGGTGGGGCGCTCCTACGACGCCTCGCTCGCCGCCATGGGCAGCGACACCCAGCGCCGTGACCGGGAGCTGGCCGAGGACCTCTACGACCGGCTGCGGCTGCCCGAGGCCACCCGCCCCGCGGCCATGGGCTTCAACGATCCGCTGCTGTACCGGTTGAGCCTGCCGCGGCGCAGGCGCCTGGGGGACGGCAGCCGGCACACCGCGCTGGTGTTCTTCGACGCCGCCGGCGAGGACCTGGGCAGTGCCGAGGCGATGGACCGCTACACCCACTACCTCCAGGCCGCCGACGGCATCATCCTGCTCGTCGATCCGCTGCAACTGGGCTCCGTACGCGATCAGCTGCCGCCGGGCGAGGGGCCCCCGCTGCCCGCCGTCGAGACGCCGCCGCAGCAGATCGCCGCGGACCTCGCCGCCCAGCTGCGGGCGCACGGCCGCGGCGGGTCACGCGGGCGGGTCACCACCCCGATGGCGGTGGCCGTGACCAAGACCGACATGCTGCGGCCCGTGCTCGGCCCGCACTCGCCGCTGCTGCGCAACGCCCCGCACCAGGGCGGCACGCTCGACGAAGGGGACCGGCTGGCCGTGCACGAGGAGATCCGCACGCTGATGGAGGCGTGGGACTCCGGTTCCCTGCGCCGGCAGCTGGAGCGGGACTTCGCCGAGCTGTCGTTCTTCGGGCTGTCGGCGCTCGGTTCGCCGCCGCCCGCGCAGGCCCCGGCGGACGCCCCCAAGTCGGGACCGCAGCCGCTGCGTGTGGAGGACCCGCTGCTGTGGCTGCTCGGCCGCCGCGGCCTCGTTCCCGTGCGCAAGCCCGGCAAGCCCGGCAAGATCGCGGCCCAGGGGGTCGGAGCATGAGCCTGGCGCAGCTGCACTACACCTCGGCCCCGCCCGGACCGGACGGTTCCGGTTTCCGGTTCACCGCGGTCTCCCCCGAGGTGCCCGCGTCGCTGGTCAGGGAGGCCGAGCAGCTCATCGGGTACGAGCCGCCGCGCGACGCCCCGCCGCGTCCCACGGAATCCGACCTCGCCGCCTTCCCCGAGGCGTTCAGCCACAGCGTGCTCTCCGACGGCAGCCGGCTGCTGGCCCGTACGGTCTACAAGGGGGCCGACTACAGCGGGCGCTGGGGCAATTTCCATGCCCATGCCGTGCATCTGCCCGTGGGGACGACGCTGCCGGGCGGCGTCCGGCCGATCACCGCCTGGCGCTCGCCGCGGTGGGCCTCCGCCACCCCCGACGGCGGGGTGCCGGAGCCGTTGGAGGCGTTGCCCGCCCCGGGTCAGCTCACCAAGGACGGCCTGGTGGCGTTCGCGGCCTCCCGCGCGCCGTGGCTCGCGGGTTTCTTCGCCGATCTGCGCAGACTGGCCGAGGACGACGCCGCGCCGCAGATCGTCCTCATCGAGCGGGACAGCGCCGACGTGGCCTGGTGGATCGCGCTGGCCAGCGCCGTACTGCCGCGCGAGAACGCCCACCGGCTGACGTTCACCACCTACACACGCCGGCCGCAGCTGGCACGGCAGCAGATCATCGGTGTGCTGCCGGAGGACGGGCGGCAACTGAGCGGGTACGACCAGCGGTACCGCGTGTACGACTGCACCGGACCGGGGCCCGCGCAAGCGGTGGCCGACGCCTGGGCGGAGACCGCCGCGCACATCTGGCTGGGCCGGGCCCCCGCACTGTTCATGGAGGCGGACCAGCTGCCGGGCGGCCCCTTCGCCCCCGGCCCGCTCGCCGCCCTCGCGCTCTGCGCGGGGCTGGGGCTCGGCACCGGCGGCCGCACCGAGGCCGCGGACTGGGCGCACGACCACGGTCAGGCGCTGGGGGACGAGCGGTCGCACCGTCTCGCGGCGGCGCTGTGCGCGCCCGCCCAGGACCGGGCGGAGGCCGAAACGGCCGCTCTGACGAGGCTGCTGCGCGCGCTGGACGGCAGGGCGCCGACCGCGACCACCGCGCCGCTCGCCGCCGTGGTGCTGACCGAGGCCGTCCGCTCGCCCGGATCCGTTCCGTCTCCCGTGCCCCTGCGGCGCGGCGCCCTCACCGAGGACCTCGCCCGGCGCCTCGCCGCCGACCTGGCCCCCGACCTGCGGGCGGGCCTCGTGGGCGCCGGACAGGACACCGCGCGGCCGGTGGAACTGCTGCGCATCGCGGGCGTACTCGGCGTGGACTGCTCGGACCTGCTGCCGCGGGTGGCACGCGGGCTGACCGACGCGCTGCTCGCCGACCCGGACGCGGTGCGCACGCCCGCGGTACGGCGCGCGCTGGAGGAGCACGCCGGGCTGCGCGCCGCGCTGTTCGACAGGCTCGACGAGCAGGCCGTGGCCGATCCGCCCGCCGCCGCCCGGCTGCTCGCCCTGTTCCCCCCGGGCCTGCTGGAGGAGTCCCGGGCCCTGCCTCATGTGCGGATGTGTGCCGAGGCGTCACGGATGACGGAGGGCGCGGGCGACCGCGTCACCGCCCTGAACGCCGTGGTGCGGGCCGCCGGGGTCTCCGTGTACGCCGAGCCGGACGTCCTGCGCACCGCGGTCCGCCTGGTGTGGGACGGCCGCACGCCGACCGCCGGGGAGGCGCGGCTGACGCTCGGCGAGATGGGGGCCGCCGCCCACCGCGCGGCCGGCACCTGGTCCGGGCTCGTCACGGCCGCGCTCGAAGGGCCCGTGGGCGACCCGGACGTGCCCGAACTCGCCCACGATCTGCTGCGCCGCTTCTCCGAGGACCTCGCGGCGCGCGAACGCGCGGCCCTGCTGCTCCTGGAATTCGCCCGCGACCTGCGCAACGGCTCGGCGGGCCCGGGCTGGACCGACCGGGCGCTCTCGCTCCGGAAGGTGGCCGAGCCGGTGGAACCCACCGTGCTCGGGCACGCCTTCGGGACGCTCGTGCACCGGCTGCTCGCCGAGGACCGCCCGGACGGAGAGCTGGACGCGCTGATCCTCGGCGGCGATCCGGACCTCCTCGCCACATACGACCGGGTCGCCCGCTCGGAGGCGGTCCGTGACCGGCTGCGCACGACTCCCTCGTACGCGGCGGACTGCTTCGTCGCCTGGAGTTCGCATCCCCAGGCGGGCGGCGCCTGGCAGGAGACGCGTACGGCGCTCCTGGACTCGGTGCTGCGTCCCGTCGTGCGGGAACTGCCCGCCACGGACATCGCCTCCCTCGAAAGCCGCCTGGAGGACAGGGGCGTGCGCTGGGCAGAGGAGTTCCGGGCGTGGAACCGGCCGGGTGCCTTCGGCCGGCTCGGGCGCCGCCTGGTGGGCCGGGGCCGGCGGGGCACGGCGGGCGGACACCGCTGGGGCGACGTGGAGCCGCCACGGAAGGACGGACGTCCCTCATGAGCCCTGTATCCCTGCTCGGTCTGGCGCTGTGGCTGACCGGTCTGGTGGCGGTGCCGCTGTGCGTCGGCTGCACCTTCTGGCTGTTCCTCGGCCGCTCGCTCATGGCAGCCGGGACCGTCCTCGGCCCCCGCACGGCCGGGGCACCGGACCCGCGGATCGCGCGCCTCGGCCCGGGCGAGCCCTCCCACCGCGCGTACTGGTCGCGGCAGATGTGGCTGGACGCCCTGTCGGCGGCACGCGTCGCGCTGCACACCATCTGGTTCCGGCTGACCTCCGAGTGGCTGAAGCGGTCGGCCGCGCGGCTGCTGCAGGGCCGCCGGCCGGACACGGGCCGGCCGGGCGAGAACGGGTTCACCCGCACCGTCCTGCGGGCCGTCGCCCCGGGAACGGCCGTCGGGGCGGCTGCGGGGGCAGCGCTGGCGGCACTGGTGGTGTCCGTGGCCCTGACCGTCCTCGGACTGCTGTGCGGCGGGGTGTGGCTGCTGGCCATGGCGGCCGTGTTCGTCCTCCGCGGCGCCGAACGCCTCGGGGCCCTGGCCCGCGGCGTCCGCATGAAGTGCCCCCATCCCGCCTGCTACCGGCCGTTCCCGCTCGCCGTCCACCGCTGCCCGGACTGCGGCGTTCCCCACGACGATCTGCGCCCCGGCCGCGACGGCGTGCTGTGGCACGTGTGCGTGTGCGGACAGCGCCTCGTCACGACCTCGTTCACGGGCCGGTGGCGCCTGGCCACCCGCTGCCCGCACTGCGACCAGCAGCTTCCCGAAGCGGTCGGCAGCACCCGCGTCGTGCACGTACCGCTGGTCGGCGGCACCTCCTCCGGCAAGACGATGCTGATGGCGGCGATGGTGGCGGGACTGCGGTCCTGGGCGCAGCGGAGCCCGCTGCGCGTGGAGTACGCCTCCGCGGCCGACCGGCAGGATGCCGGCGCGCTGGACCAGCAGGTGCGGCAGGCCGGCTGGGCGCACAAGACGCAGGGCGGCCAGCCCCGCGCCTTCATGCTCGTCGTCCGGCACGGCAGGAGGCGGCGACTGCTGTATCTGTACGACCCGATGGGCGAGTCGCTGCGCGACGCGGGTGCCGTGCGCGAACAGCAGTACCTGGCCCACGCCGACGGGGTGGTCCTGGTCGCCGACGTCCTCGCGGAACCCCAGGTACGGCGCGCACTGCGCGGCGCCGACGCCGAGCGCGCGGACGCCGCCCGCCCGGCGGACCAGGGACCGGCGGACACCTACCAGCGGCTGACGGGCGAGCTGGCGGCGCTCACGGGCCGGCGCGGGCGCATGCCGGTGGCCACGGTGGTCACCAAGCGGGACGTGCTCGACCAGATCACCTCGCTGCCGGTGCCCGGCGCCAGGATCGACCGCTGGCTGACGGACATCGGCCTGGGCGCCCTGGTGCGCGGCCTGGGGCACGACTTCGGCGCGGCCCGCTACTGGGCGGTCAGCGCCCACGCGGCCACCGGCGCGGGGGCGCTGGAGGGCGAACAGCGCCGGGCGGCGGAGCCGGTGCTGTGGCTGCTGGCCCGCTCGGGGCTGCGCGTGGGGGCCCTCGCCGACGGGACGGCGGCGCCCGGCGCCGTGGGCCCGCGCGGCACGACGGTACCCGATCCATCAGGGCGCTGACGCGCCCGTACGACGACCAGGGGGACAAGGAATGCGAAGGATCCGCGGCCGGAGCGCGCCATGACGGTGGTGAGACCGCACATCGCGCGAGGGCGCAGGCTGCTGCTCGCCCTGCTCGTCACGGCCGCGCTGACCACGCTGGTCCTGGTCGTGGCACTGACGCTGTACCTGGTGCCGAGGCTCGGCTGACGCCCGCCCGGGCAGGAAACGACGAAACGAAGGGACACGACGTGAGTGACATTCCCGGCGGGCCGATGGCCAACCGGCCGGTTCATTTCATCTGGCTGCTGGACTGTTCGTACTCCATGCAAGGTGAGAAGATCGCCCGCCTCAACTACGCGATCCGGGAGGCGATCCCGGAGATGCGCTCGGTGGCGCACGACAATCCCGCGGCCCAGCTGCTGCTGCGCACGCTCACCTTCTCCACCACCGCCCAGTGGCACCACAAGGACCCGGTCCCGGTCGACGACTTCACCTGGCAGGACGTGCAGGTGGACGGGATGACCAATCTGGGCGAGGCGCTGCAGCTGGTCTCGCGCGAGCTGCAGAGCCCGCCGATGCCGCAGCGTGCGCTGAAGCCGGTGCTCGCGCTCGTCTCCGACGGTGTGCCCACCGACGACTGGAAGGCCGGGCTGAAGGCCGTCGACGCCACACCGTGGGGCAGGAAGGCGGTCCGGGTGGCGATCGCCATCGGCGAGGACGCCGACCGGGGCGTGCTCCAGGAGTTCCTGGGCAATCCCGAGCTGCGGCCGCTGGACGCCAACAGTCCCAAGCAGCTCGCGGCCGCGATCCGGTGGGCCTCGACCGCCGCGGTCAAGGCGGCCTCGCAGCCGGTCGCGGGCTCGTCCGACCCGATGACGAAGAAACCGCCCTACGCCCCGCCGGTGCTGGACGACGACGATGACGACGTGTGGTGAACGAGCCGTACGTGCCGCACTGGCAGACGCTCACCGCGACCGTACGAGGAGTCGGCAAACAGCGCAATCAGGACTGGTGCACGGCCGAGGGGGACGGCACCGCGAAGCATCCGCTGATCCTGGCGGTCGCCGACGGGCACGGCTCCGCGCGGCACGCGCGCAGTGACGTCGGCGCCCGGCGGGCGGTGGATCTCTTCGCCGGGCAGGCCCGGGAGTTCGCCGGCCTCGCGGGCGCCGACGGTCCCGAGGGAGCGCTGAGCCTGAGCTGGCTGATGAACTACGCCCGCAACGTCATGCCCCGCCGCCTGATCGCCGAGTGGCGGCGCAACGTGCTCGGCCACTGGCAGCGCCAGTACGAACAGGACCGGGCCGGCACCGGGGCCGCGGCGCCCTCCGACGAGCAGAAGCTGCTGCTGTACGGGGCGACGCTGATCGGCGCCGTCCTGACCCCGCAGCTGTTCGTGGCATGGCAGTTGGGCGACGGCGAGCTGACGGTCGTCGAGCGCGACGGCGAAGTGCGGCTGCCGCTGGCTCCCGCGGAGGCGGACCTCGGGGACGATACGGAGTCGCTGTGCAGCCGCGAGGCGTGGCGCCTGGTCCGGGTGCACTGGGCGCCGATCGTGGCGCAGGACCGCACGCCGCGGTTCATCGCGCTGTCCACGGACGGGCTTTCGAAGAGCTTCGCCTCCGACGAGGGCTTCGTCCAGTTCATGGCAGGACTCGACACACGGCTGTCCGGGGACGGCGTGGAGGGCGTACGGACCGCGCTGCCCGACTGGCTGGCGACCGCCGCGCGGCACTCGGGCGACGACACCACCCTGGCGGTCGCCCGTCGGCCGGTGCGTGACGCCGGGCCGGCGGACGACGAACGACAGACAACGGAGAAACGATGAGCGGCATGCTCGACACCGGCACCCGCCTCACCGCTGAGAGCGGCGTGGAGCTCCAGGTCACCGGGATGCTCGGGGCCGGCGGCCAGGGCGAGGTCTACCGCGTACGGACCGCGTCCGGCGACCGGGCGCTCAAGTGGTACTACCCGGCATGCGCGACACCGGAGCAGGAGGACATCGTCCAGGAACTGCTCGCCCGGGACTTCGACGACGACCGCTTCCTGTGGCCGTCGACGTTCGTCCGGGGCACGCACCCTGGTGCGTTCGGCTATCTGATGGACATCCGGCCGGACCGCTTCAAGGGGCTGCCCGCGCTGTTCCGCAGGCAGCTGCGCACCACGCCCCGCGCCCTGCTGGCGGCGAGCCTCTACATGGTGGAGGCGTACCAGGCCCTGCACTCCCGTGGCATCGCCTACCGTGACATCTCCTGGGGGAACATCTTCTTCGACCCCGCCACCGGCGAGGTCCTGGTGTGCGACAACGACAACGCGGTGGTGGAAGGGGACGCCAGCGGCATCACCGGGACCATGGAGTTCATGGCGCCCGAGCTGGTCCGCGCGGTGCCGGGCGCCCGGCCCGGAACCCAGACCGATCTGCACTCCCTGTCGGTGCTGCTGTTCATGCTTCTGATGAACCACCACCCGCTCAAGGGCAAGCGGGAACTGGCCGTCCACTGCCTGGACGAGGCGGCCGAGAAGAAGCTCTACGGCAAGGAGCCGCTGTTCGTCTTCGACCCGCGGGACAGCTCCAACGAACCCGACCCCGTCGAGCAGTCCACCGTCCTGCACACCTGGGCTGCCGCGCCCCAGGTGCTGAAGGATCTCTTCACGCACAACTTCACCGTCGGCCTGCACGATCCGGCGGCCCGGGTACGGGAGTCCCAGTGGCGCGACGCGCTGCGGGCCGTGCTGGACGCCGTCGTCGACTGCGCGCACTGCGGGCGGCAGAACATGACCCAGCCCGAGGAGACCACGGCGGGGACCTGCTGGTCCTGCGGCGGCACCCTCGTGCTGCCGCCCCGGCTCGTGCTCACCACCCCGGCGCCGCGCGCGGAGCGGCATCTGCGGCTGCGTCGCGCCGCCCGGGTGCACGCGCACCATCTGGTGCCGGAGCCCACGCGGCACGACTACAGCGACGCCACTCTCGTCGCCGAGCTGACGGAACACCCGCGGAAGCCCGGAAGGTTCGGCCTCGCGAACCGTTCCGGGACGGCGTGGACGGGCACGCGGTCGGACGGCACGACCCAGCAGATCACGCCCGGCCAGACCGTCCCGCTGCGCTCGGGGCTCGAGCTGGACTTCGGCGGTGCGCGGGCCGTGGTGCATCCGAAGTGAGCGGGGGCGCGTCACGGGGCACTCACATGCCGATGACGCGCCCCAGTTCCTGGGCGAGGGCCAGCCCCGCGCTGCCCGTGGTCAGCGCCATCGAGATGGTCTCCAGTGCCCGCCTGACCCGCCCCGGGTCGGCGGGCCGCTGCTCCTGGCCGGCGCGCACCAGCTCGCCGCGTACCACGTCCGCCTGTTCGGCGAGCACGGGCAGGCCGTCGGCGCGCAGCCGGCCGGCCAGTTCCGTGGCCAGGCGCAGGGCCTCGGCCGCGGTCGCGCCGTGATGGTGGATCTCGATCTTTCCGCCGTCACCGAAGTTGCCGGGCCCGGAGATCTCACCGTGGAAGTTGAACGTGCTCATGCGTGCTCCTGGTCGAGGGGGACGGGTGTGGTGCCGGATCAGGGAGTACCGGACGGCTGCTGGCCCTGCCCGTACGCCGCCGAGATCTGTCCGTTGTTGCCGAAGTTGCTCGGCCCGGTGATGTCGCCGGAGAAGTTGTACGTCTGGGTGGTGATGACCTGCTGCGCCTGGTCGAAGGAGCTGGTGTCGACGTTGTGGTCCTTCAGGAAGCGTTCCGTCGCGATCAGTACGCCCTGCTGGAGGCGGTGCAGGAAGTCCTGTGAGTCCATGCGGTCGGAGTGGCCCAGCTGGTCCCAGGAAGCGACGCGTTCGCGGACGCTGTCCACGGCCCCATGGTCGTACACGGCGTGCCGCTTGCTGATCTCCTTGCGGCACTTCTCCAGCTCGCGCGCCCTGCGGTTGCGCTCCGCACCGCGCCGGTGGTTGCGGCCCGGTGCGCCGCGCAGCGCGGCCCAGGTCTGCCCGGTCGCGAACCGCACCAGGCTCCACCAGCGTTCGAAGCCGTCGATCGGCAGCCGGTCCACACGGCTGAAGGCGCCGCTCACCGGGGGGATCGCGTAGGCGGCGACCTCCCAGGAAAGGCTGGGGTGCTGGAGCCGGGCCCGCAGGTGCATCGACACGATGACGCGTCCGCCGTCGCCGACGCGCTCCAGGCTCAGATAGGTGCGCATTCCGGCACCCGGGTTCAGCAGGCCCGCCTGCACCAGCTGCTTGGGGATCTGGGCGAGGGGCCTGCCGAGCGGGTCCGGCAGCAGGTCCTCGCCGAGGTGGCGCACGTGGGTGCCCAGGACGTAGAGCCGGTTCCTGGCCCGCAGTCCTTCGAGGCCGGCGATGTTGGCCATCTCCCGGGCCACGTAGGTGTGCAGGTCGACGGCGTCGAAGTCCTTGATGGTCAGCTTGCCGCCACCGGGGGCGTCGGCCGGGCGGCTGATGTCCATGGGCTGCCAGACCACCTCTTTGATCTTCTTCCCGCTGCCCACGAACGGGTTGGTGCGCTCGGCGCTGGCCGTGTACGGGACGACGTTGGCCCTCTTCATCTCCAGCAGCCGCTGCTCGACCTCCCGCGGGGCCGGCGGCGCGAGTTCGTCGGGCTTCACGCCCGTACGGAAGACCTCCTGCGCGGCGTCCCGGGCCTGCCGCTCCGCCGAGTACACCAGCCACCACGCGGTACCGAACACCGCGAGCAGCCCGCAACCGCCGGCCGCCCGGGCGGGGGACGGCCCGCCGGTGAATCCATACAGCACAAGGAGCACCGCCGCCCACAACCCGGCGAACAGCCAGGCGAGTCGGCGGTCCCGGGTCTCCACCCGCCGGACGGCGGCCTGGGCGTGCCGCACCAGCGCCACCAGATTGACGCCGAGTGGCAGCCCGATCGCGGTCATCCGGTCCGCGGTGAACTCCTCGTGCACGTCGAGGGCGAAGCCCTCGTCCAGATGCGTCGCGGCACACAGCCGCCGCGTCACCGCGTCCTGCCGGTACTTCGGCAACGCGGGTAACTGCTTTCTCCCCATGCGCCCTCCCCAGGCCGGCAGCAACAGTACCGCTCGGCCCGCGTGGCATCACGGGCCTTCGGCTCCCGGTACCGGCTCCAGCCGGTAGCCGTCCCCTTCCGGGACGACCAGGCCGGCGGTCGGCGGTGGGAAGTGGGTGCCCAGCAGCAGGGTTTCGGTACCGGCGAGTGCTGCCAGGAGCGCCCGGCGGGTGCGCGCGGCCCGGTCGGGGTCGGTGTCCACGCAGCTGCCGATGCCGGGGTGCGCCAGTTGCACGGGGTGGTGGACGCAGTCGCCGGTGATGACGGCCGACCGTCCGGCGCTGCGGAGCTCCACCGCGACCTGTCCCGGGGTGTGCCCGGGTGTGGGCAGCAGCCGTAGCCCGGGAACCACCTCGGCGCCGGCCTCCGGCACGTCGATCAGGTCGAGGAGCCCGGCCTCGCTGACGGGGTGGACGGAGTCGTGGAACATCTGCCGACGGTTGTCGTCCATGTCGGCGGCCGCCCAGTGGTCCCATTCGGCGCGGGAGGTCAGGTACCGGGCATGGGGGAAGGTGGGCACCCAAGCGCCGTTTCGGGAGCGGGTGTTCCAGCCGACGTGGTCGGTGTGCAGATGGGTGAGGACGACGAGGTCGACGCTCTCGGGTGCGAAGCCCGCGGCGGTCAGTCGCTGGAGGTAGGCGGTTTCCAGGTCGTGCCAGGCCGGGTTGGCCCGTGGCTTGCCGTTGCCGATGCCGGTGTCGACGAGCACGCGCAGACCGTTCGCCTCCACGGCGAAGGTGTGGGTGGCCAGGCGGAGTGTGCCGTCGGCGGCGGCGAAGTCGGGCCGAAGCCAGGGCGTTCGGGATACGACGGTGGGGGTGGCGTCGGGGAGCAGCCAGCCGCCGGTCTGCGGGGGCAGGGTCATTTCGTCGACGCGGTGCACGACGAAGTCCCCCACGGTCCAGGTGGGAGCGGGGCCGGCGTCCGGTGAAGTAGCCGGGAGCACGGGCTGGTTCATGCACACACCTCCGTTAACGCAGTTTCTTTGCTTTAGTGGACCGTAGCCCGTAGGGTCCACTAAAGCAAACCTTTCGCTTTTACGAAGCCGGAGGGCCACTCGGCCCTGCCCGCACGCCTGAAAGGACCCCCATGGACGACATCGTGCCCCGGCCCCCTTCCCCCTCCGCACAGGCGGCCCCACCCGACGCGGTGGCCGCGACGGCACACCACATCCGGGCCGTCATCAGCGCCTTGGACGCACTGGAGTTGGGGGACACCCCTCCGGCCCCGGTCTACGACGCACGACAGGGGGTGACCACCGGTGCGACCATATGAGCTGACGCTCGCCGACGCCTCCGCGGCGATCGCCGCCGGCGAACTCTCGCCCGTGGAGCTGACCACCTCCGTCCTCGACAGGATCGAGGCGGTGGACGGGCACCTCAACGCCTACGTCACGGTCGCCGCGGACGCCGCGCTGCACACCGCCGCCCAGGCGGAGCGGGACATCGCGGCAGGCGGATACCGCGGGCCGCTGCACGGCATCCCGATGGCGCTCAAGGACCTCATCGACGCCGCCGGCCTGCCGACCGGGGCCGGTTCCCGCGTCCGTGCCGGCCACCTGGCCACCGCCGACGCGACGGTCACCGCGCGGCTGCGCGACGCCGGTGCCGTGCTGCTGGGCAAGACCCACACGCACGAGTTCGCCTACGGGCTGATCACGCCGCAGACCCGCAACGCCTGGGATGCCGGCCGGGTGGCCGGCGGGTCCAGCGGAGGGTCGGCGGTGGCCGTCGCCTCGGGTACCGCGGCCTTCGCCCTGGGCACCGACACCGGCGGATCGATCCGCGTCCCGTCGGCGCTCAACGGCGTGGTGGGCCTCAAGCCCACGTACGACCTCCTGCCCCGGCACGGCGTCGTCCCCCTGTCGTGGTCCCTGGACCACGTCGGGCCGATCACCCGCACGGTCCGCGACGCACAGTACGTACTCACGGCCCTCACCGGCACCCGCCCGGCTCCCCCCGGCCCGCGGGACGCGACGGCGGGTGCGGCGGGGCTGCGCGTCGGCGTCCCACGGAACTACTACTTCGACCACGTCACGCCCGAGGTGGAGACGGCGGTGCGCGCGGCCATCACCCACCTGCGCGAACTCGGCGCCGTTCTCGTCGACGTCGACATCCCGATGACCGCGTACGTGCACGCCACCCACTGGGGCCTGATGGTCCCCGAAGCCACCGCCTACCACGAGCCGTCGCTGCGCTCGTCCGCCCACCTCTACGGGCCGGACGTACGCACCCTTCTCGAAGCCGGAAGGTGCGTCCCGGCCGGTGACTACCTGCGCGCCCAGCGCGCCCGTACCCTCATGCGGGCCGCATGGGGACGACTCTTCGACGAGGTCGACGTCATCGCGGCGCCGACCGTGCCCATGACCGCCGTCCGGACCGGACAAGAGGTCGTCGAATGGCCGGACGGCAGCACGGAAACGGTCCCCGACGCCTATGTCCGGCTCTCGGCGCCGGCCAACCTCACGGGCATGCCCTCCCTGTCCCTCCCGGTCGGCCTCGACGCGGCGGGACTGCCCATCGGCATGCAACTGATCGGCGCCCCGCTGGCGGAAACGATGCTGCTGCGCATGGGCCACGCCTACGAGGAGACCCGGGAAGCCCCCTCGACGGGAGACGCAATTCCTTTGCGTTAAGGTGGCGCCATGAGCCCCAGACCAGCGGCCCGCCCCGGAGGACGCAGCGCCCGCGTGCAGCAGTCGGTGCACGCGGCCGTCCGGGAACTCCAGGCGGAGCTGGGCCGCACCGGCCTCACCGTCCCCCTCATCGCCGCCCGGGCCGGCGTGACACCCTCCACCGTCTACCGCCGCTGGGGGGACCTCCAGGAACTGCTGTCGGACGTCGCGGTGGAACGCCTCCGCCCCGAAGCGCCGCCCGCCGACCTCGGCAGCCTGCGCGCGGACCTGGAGCACTGGGCGGCCGCGTTCCTCGAGGAGATGTCCTCGCCGGCCGGCCGCGCCTACATCCGGGACGCGCTCGCCGGCGACCCGGACGGCAGCAACGCCGGGCAGTGCTCCGCCTTCGCCGTCGAACAGGTGGAGACCGTCCTCGCGCGCGCCGCGCAGCGCGGTGAGCACGTGCCCGGCACCGATGTCGTCATGGACCACGTCGTGGCCCCCATGATGTACCGCGTCCTCTTCCGCCCCGGGCTCCTGGACGCCCAGTACGCGCGCGACCTGGTCGCCACGGTCTTCTACCGGCTGATGCCCCTGCCGTGATCGCCGGTACCTCCCTATGTCCCGGGGACGGTGAGGTCGGCCCGGGCGCGCAGCCGGGTGGTGGTGAGGTAGTACTCCTCGACGGCGCGCCAGCGTTCGATCCAGGCGTCACGTTCCCGGCCACGGCCGCGGGCGTGCAGGCGGCGCAGGCACACCGCGCCGGGGGTGTCGACGAAGACGGTGAGATCGTAGAAGGCGGCCAGTTGCGGGCGGGCGGTGAGGACGCCCTCGACGATGACCGTCCCGTCGGCCGGGAGGTGACGCGGATCGTCGTACACGACAGACTCCGCCTCATGACGGTACGGCGCATAACGTGCCGCCCTGCCCTCCCGGAGCGGTGCGAGGACCTGGTCGCGCACCCGCTGCCACGCGAAGTACCGGCCGTAGCCCTCCACCGTGTCCATGGACAGACGGGCGCCGGCGGACATGGGCCGGAAGAAGTCGTCGCCGTGGACGACGGCGACCCGCCCGCCCCCACCCAACTGTTCGGCCAGCGCGGCGGCCAGCGTCGTCTTCCCGGCCCCCGCCCTGCCGTCGAGTGCCACCAGGGCACGGCCGTTCCCGGCGCGGACGGCGAGGGCCGCCGCGATCTCCTGAACCTGCTGGGACACCGTCGTCATACCGGGCTCCCTACCCGTCCCGCCGGGCGGGGGAGCCGACCGGGGCGAGGCGCCTGCGTCTGCCAGGGGGACAGCGGCGGACCGGTCGTCGACCCGGTGGGGGGTCAGTCGTCTGTGAGCGTTTCGCCGTGGCGGAGCCAGGGGCGGGCGAGGGTGATCAGGGCGAGGGCGGCGAGGGCGACGGCGATGAGCATGATGAGGGCCATGGGGGTGGAGCTGGTTTCGCCGAACAGGCCGACGAGGGGGGAGGCGATGGCGCCGAAGAGGAATTGCAGGCCGCCGAGGAGGGCGGAGGCGGCTCCGGGAGCGGTGCGGCCGAGGGCCTGGCCGAGGGTGGTGGCGGCGGGGAAGATCAGTCCGACGCCGAGGAGGGTGACGAAGAGGCCGGCCCAGGTGCCGGCGAGGGTTTCACCGGCTGTGCCGAGGATGGCCAGCTGGCCGGTCACCCCGAGGCCGCATACGGCGACGCCTGTGGTCAGCATGGTGTTGAGGCTGATCTTCCGGGAGAGCCTGCTGAAGGCGAAGCCCGCGATCAGCATGCCGACGGCGTTGGTGGCGAAGATCAGGGAGTAGGTCGTGGACGAGACACCGTGCAGGTGCTCGAAGACGAAGCTGGACCCGCTGATGTAGGCGAACAGCGCGGCCGAGGTGAGGCCGAGGACGAGTACGTACCCCATGAACGCGCGCTGGCGGCACAGGCCGCCCATGGCGCGGAACGTGTTCGCCAGCCCCTGTGACCGCCGGTTCTCCGGGGGCAGGGTCTCGGGGACCTTGGCCAGCACCGCCACGGTGAGCAGGGCGCCGGCCGCGGCGAGGGCGACGAAGATGCCGCGCCAGGCGGTCACGCTGAGAATGGCGCCGCCGAGGACGGGGGCGGCGACCGGGGCGATGCCCAGGACCTGGGCGAGCAGGGCGAAGTAGCGGGGGACCTCGGGCCCGTCGAAGCGGTCGGTGAGGACGGCGCGGGCGAGGACCATGCCGGTGGCGGCCGCGACGCCTTGGAACAGGCGCAGTATCAGGAGCGTCTGCACGTTCGGTGCGAGGGCGCAGGCCAGGGACAGGGCCGCGAAGGCGGCGGTGCCGCCGATGAGGAGTCTGCGCCGGCCCAGTGCGTCGCTGAGGGGACCGATGACCAGTTGGCCGGCGACCAGGCCGGCGAGGAAGGTGGTCATGGTCAGCTGGATCGCCGAGCTGTCGGCGTGCAGGGCGGCTCCCATGGCGGGGAAGCCGGGCACGTACATGTCGGTGGCCAGCGGGGCCACGGCGCTGAGGGCGCCGAGTACGGCGATCAGGGCGGCGCTGCGTCTTGTGGGGGCGGCCGTTCGGGGGGTGCGGGGGGTGCTGTTTGTCGTTCGGGTCGGGGATACCATGAGAAAAACCGTAACCAATACATAATCGGTTAAGCAATTGGAGGTCCGGTGCACGCGCACTCGGGCAGGGTCCGCGGCCAGTGGGCAGCGCACAACCCTGGGCTGGACACGTCCTCGATGGAGATCGTCACGCTCATCAAGCGGTGCACGTCGTTGCTGGACCGTGCGGTCGAGCCGCTCGTCGAGGGGGCGCCGCTGACGTTGCAGGAGCTGGATTTCCTGGTGCCGCTGCGTTACGAGGAGGAGCCGGTGATCGCGCGTCGGCTCGCCGAGGACCTTGGGCTGACCCAGGCGGCGGTGAGCAAGGCGCTGGCGAAGCTGGAGCGGCGGGGGCTGATCGAGCGTACGCCCAATCCGGCCGACCGGCGTGCGTCGCTCGTCACCATCACCGAGGAGGGCAAGCGCCTGATGGACTCGTTGTTCCCCCGGCGCCTGGCGGTGGAGGCCGAGATGTTCCAGGCGCTGGGCGGCGCCCGCGCCGAGGTGCTCGAGGCGCTGGAGCGTCTCGCCGAGGTGATGGGCGACCACGTCGAGAAGACGGCCGGCGACCGCCGTCGCTGACGGGCCGCCCGCGCGACGCGGTGCGGGGCGGCTTGCCGGCTGCGCGTGCAGCCGGCAAGCCGCAGATGTTCAGCTGAAGAGCGCCTCGGTGTTGGTGCGCAGGGCCTTGGCGAAGGCGTCCTCGCCGAGGGCGGTGGTGGCCGCTTCGAGGCGTTCGGCCCAGGTGAGGACTTCCGGCAGCGGGGTGAAAGGCCAGTCGCTGCCGTAGTGGAGACGGGCCGGGTCGGCGACGTTCAGCAGGGCCGGCAGCATCTCGGGCAGGGGCATGCCCGCCAGGTCGAAGTGGAGCCTGCGCAGGGCATTGCGCATCGGCTGCTCGTGTTCCTTGCCGGCCGTGCGCGCGCCGATGACGTCGACGCGCGCGGCGACGGCGGGCAGGACGGCACCGGCGTGCGGGACGATCACGCGGAGGCCGGGGTGCCGTTCCAGCACACCGGAGAGCACCATGTCGGTCACGGTCCGCGTGGTGTCGAAGAGGAACTCCAGCATGGGCCGCGGATACGGCAGGGCCGGGGCGTGCCCGGTGCAGGGGGCGGCGGGGCTGGTGGGGTGCAGGAACACCACGGCGTCGCGGCGGCCGAGTTCGGCGTAGACCGGCTCCAGTTGCTCGTTGCCCAGGTAGAGGCCGTCGAAGTTGGTCTCGAAGACCACGCCGGCGGCACCGAGCTCGTCGAAGGCGTACGCGATCTCCGTCAGGGTTCCGTCGATGTCGGGCAGCGGTGTCGAGGCGAAGAAGGCGAACCGGCCCGGGTGGGCGCGCGCGAGCCGCGCACCCTCCTCGTTGACCCGTCGGGCCAGAACGCGGGCCGCGGCCGCGTCGCCGAAGTGGACTCCGGGGGACGAGATCGACAGGTACGCCTTGGTGATCCCGGCCTCGTCGAGCATCCGGAGGGCGGAGGTCTCGTCCCAGTCGGGGATGCCCCAGATGCCGTCGGGGCGGGAGTGCCCGTTGTCGATCAGTGCCCGGCGGTAGAAGTCGGGCAGGAAATGGTGATGAACGTCGATCTTCGTCACCTCACACCCCCTCGCTCCCGACGACGACCCGGCCGTTCTGGATCACCTGGTGGACATGGCCGATGGCCGTGATGTCCTGGGCCGGGTCGCCGGAGACGATCAGCAGGTCGGCGAGCTTGCCCGGCGCGACGGTACCCAGGCGGTCGGCGATGCCGAGCAGTTCGGCATTACGCCTGGTCGCCATGGACAGGGCCGCGGGGGCCGGGATGCCCTGGTCGTGGACCATCATCACCAGCTCGTCGCGCAGCTTCCAGCCGTGCAGCCCCGGGGAGTGCGCGTCCGAGCCGACCCCGAGCCGTACGCCCGCCTCGTAGGCGCGGTGGACCAGGTGGTTGCCGTAGCGCAGGGTGCGGGCGTCCCCGTCGACGGCCGCCTCGAACTGGTGCGCCACCATCGTGGGTACGAGGTAGGTGCCGCGGTCGGCCATGAGGGCGAACAGATCCTCGGCGGCCGCCTCGTCCTGCGGTTCCTCCGCGCGCAGCACCAGGTGCTCGATGTCGTCGACACCCCGCTCGACCGCCGCCCTGGCGTCCTCGACGGTCTCGGTGTGGGCGGCGACCCGCAGTCCGTGGGCGTGGGCGGCACCGGCGATGGCCTCGGTGAGGTGCCAGGGCATCTTCAGCTCGGGACGGGCCGGGCCGAGGATCGCGTTGTTCGAGATGATGATCTTGACGAGGTCGACGCCCGCGGCGGCGAGCTCCTCCACCATCCGGGCGGCTTCCTCGGCCGTCTTCGGCATGCGGGCACCTTCCCGTACGGCCGCCGGGTCACTGCCCCACACGGTGGCGTTGGGGTGGCCGCCCTCGACCTGGAAGCTCGGCCCGCTGGTCACGATGCGGGCCCCGGCCAGCGTGCCGTTCTCGATGTCGTCCCGCACGGCGATGCTGTCGTGGAGGAAGTCGCCCAGGCTGCGCTGGGTGGTGACCCCGTACCGCAAGGCCCCCTCCCGAGCGGCGGCGTAGTCGTCGGTGGCGGCCCGGCCGCCGAACGGCGGCGTGCTGCGGAACCCCAGCCCTCCCAGGTGCACATGGGCGTCGATCAGCCCCGGAAGGACCGCCTTGCCCGCCAGGTCGACCACCGTCGCGCCGGGAGGGACCGGTACGCCGGTGCCGACGGCGGCGATCCGGCTGCCGGAGACGACGACGGTCGCGCCTTCGACCGCAGGACCACCAGTGCCGTCGATCAGCAGAGCGTTCGTGAGCGCGAGGCTCGGTTCGTGCTGGTTCATGCCACCGAGTCTTCTGCCGGACACGGCATAAAGGAAATCAATGATCCATATGGGTCTATCAGCACAGCTGATAGTGTCGGGGTGTGGCCCGTCCTGATCTCAACCTGCTCGTCGCCCTGCAGGCCCTGCTCGAAGAACGGCACGTCAGCCGCGCGGCCGAGCGGATCGGTGTCAGCCAGCCGGCGGCCAGCGCGATGCTCGCGCGCCTGCGCCGGCACTTCGGCGACGACCTGCTCGTACGCGAGGGCAACCGCTACCGCCTCACCCCCCTCGGGCAGCAGCTGCAGGAACAGGCCGGCAGCGTCCTGCAGCTCTCCGACCGGCTCTTCGCCACCAAATCCCACTTCGACCCCGCCACCACCGAGCGCGAGTTCACCCTCCACGTCTCCGACTACGCCATGGCCGTGCTCGGCCCCCGGCTCCTGGCCGCCTTCCAGGAGCGGGCACCGCACGCCCGGCTGCGGTTCCGCCAGTTCGGCACCCCCGAAGTCATGCACGACGAAGCCGGCGCCACCGCGGTGGACGGGCTGATCGCGCCCCGGGACAGCGGCGTGAGCGGACTGCCGAGCCTGGCGCTCTTCGCCGACGAATGGGTCGTCATCGCCGACCGGCACCACCCCCTCACCCTCGCCGCACCCGGTGCGGACAACATCGGTGAACTGCGGTGGGTGCTGGGGCAGTTCGAGCCGCGCGACTCCCGCTTCATGCTGCACCGCCTCGCCGAAAGCGGCGTCCAACTGAAGCCCGAAGCCGTCACCGACAGCTTCCTGGCCCTGCCCCTGTACGTGGCCGGCACCGACCGCGTCGCTGTCATCCAGCGGCGCCTGACCAGGGCCGTACCCCTCCCGCCGTCCCTGCGCGTACTCGCCTGTCCCTTCGACGCCGGGCCGATCAACGAGGCCCTGTGGTGGCACCCCGTCCACACCCACGACACCGGCCACCGCTGGTTCCGCACCCTCGTCCACGACACCGCCAGCCGTCTCGAAGCGGAAGAGCCCCTCGGCGGCTAGGCGGGTCGGGGCCGGTGTCAGCCCTTGGGCATGAAGGGGGCCGCGTAGCGGTCGCCGAAGGCGCCGTTCGGCAGGATCTCCTTGATCCGGGCGAGGTCGTGGTCGGTGAGCGCGACGCCGGTGGCGCCGACGTTCTCCGCCAGACGCTCGGGGCTGCGCGTGCCGGGGATGGGGACGATGTCGTCTCCCTGCGCGAGCAGCCAGGCAAGAGCGAGCTGGGCTGTGGTGATGCCCTGGGAAGTGGCCAGCTCGGTGAGGGCGGCGACGGCTTGGACGTTGGCGTCGAAGTTCTCGCCCTGCCAGCGCGGGTCGAGGCGGCGCCAGTCGCCCGCGGCGTACTGGTCGGCCGGCTTCATCGCTCCGGTGAGGAAGCCGCGTCCCAGCGGGGCATAGGGCACGAACCCGATCCCGAGCTCGCGTACGACCGGCAGGATGGTGTCCTCGACGTGCCGCTCGAAGACGGAGTACTCGGTTTGCAGGACCGAGACCGGCTGCACGGCGTGGGCACGGCGGATGGTCCCGGGGCCGGCCTCGGACAGGCCGAAGTAGCGGACCTTGCCCGCGTCGATCAGCTCCTTGACCGTCCCGGCGACTTCCTCGATGGGCACGTCCGGGTCGACGCGGTGCTGGTAGAGGACGTCGATGTGATCGGTGCCGAGGTAGCGCAGGCTGTTGTCGGCGACGTTGCGGATGTTGTCGGGCCGGCTGTTGAGACCGCCCGGGTTGGCGAGGTCGTAGCCGAATTTGGTGGCCAGCACCACCTCGTCGCGGAAGCCTTTGACGGCTTCGCCGAGCAGCCGCTCGTTGGAACCGGTGCCGCCGCCGTAGACCTCGGCGGTGTCGAACAGGGTCACCCCCAGGTCGTACGCGCGGCGGATGGTGGTGATGTTCTCGTCGCGGTTGCTGGGGCCGTAGAACATCGTCATCCCCATCGTGCCCAGCCCGAGGGCGGAGGTGGTCAGGCCCTGGCGGCCGAGGACGCGCTTGTGCATGGTCATCTGTGGTGCCTTTCGGATGTCTTCGTCTGTCTTCGTCTGTCTTCGTCGATGGACGCGATGGGCGTCGGGCGGTTTCCAGTGGTCAGCGGAAGGGGTAGTGGACCTCGGTGAGCTGCTCGGAGACCGACCACAGGCGTCGGGCGACGTCCACGTCCTGGGCGGCCTTGTCGGGCTGGACGACGGTGGGGTGGCCCCGGTACTCGCCGAAGCCGTCCGGGCCGATGAACTGGCCGCCCTTCACCTCGGGGGCGGTGGCCGCGTACAGCTGGTTCCAGGCGCCCTTCTCGACGGGTTGAGCCATCAGCGGATTGGCGATCTTGGAGAAGAAGAACCGCAGGAAGCCGGTCGGGCCGCTGGACTGCAGGTTGGTGCCGGCGTAGCCCGGATGGGCCAGGACGCTGGTCACCGTCGATCCGGCCGCGCGCAGCCGCCGGTCGAGTTCCAGGCCGAACAGGGTGTTGGCGAGTTTGGACTGGGAGTAGTAGGCGCGCGGGGCGTAGTCGCGTTCGCCGTGCAGGTCGTCGAAGAAGATGGTGCCGCCGCGGTGCTCGACGGAGCTGACCGTCACCACGCGGGCTTCGCGGCCTTGGGCGGCGGACTTCTCCAGCCGGCCCAGCAGCAGGCCGGTGAGCGCGAAGTGGCCGAGGTGGTTGGTGGTGAACTGCAGCTCGTATCCCTGCCGCGTGAGCCGGTGCGGGGGCCACATGACGCCCGCGTTGTTCACCAGGACGTCCACCGGCAGGCCGTCGTCGAGGATCTTGTCTGCGAAGGAGGCCACCGAGTCCAGGTCGGACAGGTCCATCAGGCGCAGTTCGACGCTCGCCCGCGGCTGCTCGGCCAGGAGCCGGTCCACGGCGGCGGTGCCGCGGGTACGGTCCCGGGCGGTCATCACGACGTGGGCGCCGTGGCGGGCCAGCTCGCGGGCCGTCTGGAAACCCAGACCGCTGTTGGCCCCGGTCACGACAGCCGTACGGCCCTTCTGGTCGGGAATGCGGGCGCTGGTCCACTTGGCCATGGGATGAAGCTCCTCAGCAGTGCTCGACGGCCGCGAAACGCCGTCTACGTGCGAAAGCACCGGCACGGGAGGAGGTCTCCCGGCGGCTGCTTCCCAGCCTGCTGCGGGTGCGAGGAGGTATCCACGGTCTGTTTATCGTCGGTCCAGCAGTGCGTGGATAACCGGGCGCGGACGTACCAAGCTGGTCATGTCAGCGCCTGCGAGCCGGCCCTGCCCCGACCGCCCGCAGTGCCCGCCGTACCGCCAGGGAGCATCGATCATGACCGACCGCCGAGAGCTGGGCCGCTTCCTGCGCGCCCGCCGCGAGGCCCTGCGCCCCGCCGACGTCGGCCTCCTCCCCGGCGGACGGCGCCGCACCCCCGGCCTGCGCCGCGAGGAAGTGGCCATGCTGGCGACCATCTCCACCGACTACTACGAACGCCTCGAACAAGCCCGCGGAGTCAACCCCTCCGAGGCCCTGATCGGCTCCCTCGCCCGCGCCCTGCGCCTGTCCACCGACGAACGCGACCACCTCTACGCCGTCGCCGGCTACCAGCCCCCGCACCACCGCTCCGCCGACGGCTACGCCGACCCCGGACTGATGCACATCGTCGACGCACTCACCGAGACCCCCGCGCAGATCGTCGACGAACTCGGAACGGTGATCGTGCAGAACGGCCCGGCCATAGCCCTGCTGGGACCGCTGGCCAACCGTCCGGGCCGGGAGGGCAACGGCGCCTGGCTCTGGTTCACCCACCCCGAAGGCCGCCGGCTCTACCCGCAGGAGGACCACGAGGCACTCGGCCGCGTCATCGTCGCCGACCTACGCGCGGCCGTCTTCCGCCACGGCCCCCACCCGGCAGGCGAGCAACTCGTCCACGACCTGCTCGAGCGCAGCGAGGAGTTCTCCGCCATCTGGGAACTGGGCGAGGTCACCACCGTCCGCTCCGCCCGCAAGACCATCCTCCACCCGCACGTCGGCCGCCTCGACCTGCAATGCGACGTCGTCCTGAGCCCCAGCACCGGCAACCGCCTCTTCCTCTACCGGCCCCAGCCCGGCACCGACGCCGCCGAACGCCTGGAGTTCCTCCGCGTCCTCGGCCACCAGACCTTCACCACCTGACACCGCCCGGCCCGGGCCCGCCAAGTAGCGGTCAAAATGACGGGACGCCCCAGAGTGCCGGGCACACCCCTGCCGTCTCCGGTCCGGCTCGGGGACGGAGGACCGGATCCGCGCCTGCGCCGCCGAGGGAGCGCCCTGTCCTGTGCGGAAGCCCGAGTATCGCGATCTGACCGGCGACGGATCACGTCCTGGCCGTCTGGGTGTACATGCTCAAGGACGGAACGGTGCACCGAAATCCTGGACTCGGCCGGGACCCCGAAGTCGGTGGAGGTGGCCGACGGTGAGCTGATCATGCGGGAACCCACGGAATCGCCCGGTTACGAGATCCGCACCGTCTACGCGTGGGACCCGAAGTCCCATCTCATGGTGGCCCGGTCCACGGAGTACGACTGGCACTCCCCCGCTTCCGCCGCGCCCCCGGGCCGTACGCGGTGAGCACCCGCCGCCCCAGCCCGCCGCGGCGACTGCCCGCCTGGACGGCCACTCTCTATTGGGAGACCGCCGTCTTCATCACGGTGATGTGCTGCCTGCTCGCCACGGTGCTCGGTGTTCTGATGCACGTCCTGGTGGACCGGCAGACCCAGGCCCGTGCCCGTGGTGCGGCTCTCGCGGAGCTGGACCGTACCGTGGCCGCGTACGTCGCCGGGCAGCCTCTCGGCCGCAGCGCGGCGGTCGTCCCGCCGGATCTCCCCGCCGCCCTCGCGAGATGACGGTGCGACGAGCGGAGCGCGGAACCCAGCTCGCGAATCACCAGGGCCGCCCGGTCATGTGGGCCACCACCCCCGTCGCCGGAGGCAGGACGCTGGCCGTACGGCTGGACTACGCCGAACAGGCAGCCGCGCTCCGCGGGCTGGATAAGGCCATCATCGGATCCTCCGCCGCCGCGATCGGCATCACCCTCGCGGCCGGACTGACCTCCGTCTCCCGCATCACCCGCCGGCTCCGCCGCACGGCACAGGTGGCCCGGCGCATCAGCACCGGCGACCTCGACGCCCGCGTGAACGACCCACGCGCCCGGCGTCACGACCGCGCCCGGGACGAGGCCGCCTCCGTGGCGGCCGCGCTCGACGCGATGGCGGCCAGCCTGCAGGCCAAGCTGCACAGCGAACAGCGCTTCACCGCCGACGTCTCCCACGAACTGCGCACTCCGCTCGCCGGACTCCACGCCGCGGCCGAGCTGCTGCCGCCCGGGCGCCCGACCGAACTGGTACGCGACCGTGTGCACACCCTGCGCGGGCTGACCGAGGATCTGCTGGAGATCTCCCGGCTCGACGCGGACCCCGAGCGAGCCGACCTCGACGTTCACCAGCTGGGGCCCCTGGTCGAGCGGGCGGTGCGGGCCACCGGAACGGCGACCGAGGTCCGTGTCGTACGGGACGCCCATGGGGAGACCGACCGGCGCAGGCTCGAGCGCGTGCTGGGCAACCTCGTCGCCAACGCCCACAAGCACGGCCGCCCGCCCGTCACGGTCACGGTCGACGCGTACGTCATCACCGTGCGGGACCACGGTGACGGCTACCCCGCCTACCTCCTCGGCCAGGGACCGCAACGGTTCCGCAGCCAGTCGGGCGGTTCGGAACGCGGCAAGAGGACCGGACACGGTCTGGGCCTGACGATCGCCACCGGGCAGGCCCATGTCCTCGGCGCCACCCTGCTCTTCTCCAACGCCCCCGACGGCGGAGCCGTCGCCGAACTCCGCCTCCACGAGCCGGGCCGTCCGCAGGACAAGCCGGAATAGGCGGCTGGTGAGCGGATGGTGAATGGCCCCATGCCATTGTCCCGCTGTTCACCGGGGCAGGGTCTGGGTGACGCGCCACAGGCGGCGGGGCAGGTCGCCCTCCTCGAAGGCGTGGACCTCGTTCAGTGTCCAGCCGTCGGCGAGGGCGTCGACCAGGTCGCGGGGGAAGAAGTGGACGGCGAAGCCGCCGTGCTCGTGGATGTCGTCGCCGTGGGCGATGCCTGCGCCGTAGTGGGCGTCGCCGGTGTGGCGGACGGTGTAGACGAACACCCCGCCGGGCCGCAGGACACGGCGGACCTCGCCGACCAGGGCGTGGATCTCCTTGGTGGACAGGGCCATGCACAGCAGCATGTGCGCGAAGACCGCGTCCACGGAGGCGTCAGGCAGGGGCAGCGGCTCACGGACGTCGTGGACCGTGGTGGTCACCCGCTGGTCGACGCCCTGCCGCAGGGAGGCGCCGCGTAGTTGCTCGAGGCCGGTCGGGCTGAAGTCGGTGGCCTGGACGGTGAAGCCCTCGCGGGCGAAGAACAGGGCGTCGCGGCCGTGCCCGGCGCCGAGCTCCAGGACGTCCCTCGCCCCGGCGGTACGGAAGACCTCGGCGGCGTGGACGGCCGGGGCGGAGGGCTGCTCGCCGTACATGCCCGGGTGGGCGGCGTAGGTGTCCTGCCAGTGCGCCCGCTGGGCGTCGGCCAGCTCCTGCTCTTCCGCCACGGTCTTTCCCTCCGGCTGTGCATCTGCCGGTCAGCCTAAACGCGCCGGTCGGGCGGCGGGCGTGGCACGGCGCCGCGATGGCGGCCGGCTCCGACGGCGATGGCCGGTTTTCCGTGGTTCCGTAGCTCCGCCTCCCTTTGGGAGGATGCCTCACGGCGATCGCCCGGAGCGCGCCGGACGAGTCGGATCGGAATTGGCCACGGCTATGCGTGGAACGCACCGCCCACTCCCTCGCCAGGCACCCACAGCGGGACTCGCCGGGGTCCGTACGGAACAGCTACGGATCGCCACCGGAATCGACGCGACGTATAAGGAGACGGTCATGACCGCTGTCCTCGCACCGCAGGAACTCCACGCGCGTTACCAGAAGACCTTCGGCCGGGCGGGCGGCTACCTGCCGCGGAATCCGCTGGCGATCGACGACTTCCAGAAGGGTCTTGCCCAGCGGGCGGCGGATCTCAAGGAGGAACTCGACCCCGCTGTCCGGGACTTCGCCACCCTCCTTCACAGTGACGGCATCGTCCGGATGTATGTGGAAAAGATGTTACGGGAGGTACCGGAAGAGCACCGGCACATCCGCTCCCTCGACGAGCTCGTCGACTACCTCAATGTCGTCGTCACCTGGGCGCCCGGCTTCGAGCGGGACCCCCGCAAGCAGATCTTCCTGCCGATGTCCGCGCTGTTCGGCTACATGCGCCTGACGCCGGCGGGCATGGTCGCCTTCCGCCTTCCCCAGTTCAACGACGGGCTCCGGGCCGTCCTCCAGAAGTGGTGTACGTACCTGAACAGCCCGGAGAGCGCGCACGTACTCAACACCCGTGAAGGCGGCTGGTTCTCACAATCCGCCATCGAAATGAACAAGTTGTACGAGTACGAGTGCTGGGACCATCGCGACCGGGAGCACTGGGGATTCTCGTCCTTCAACGACTTCTTCCACCGCCCGATCAAGGACGAGTACCGGCCGCTGGCAGGCAACGGCGACCCCGGCGTCATCGTGGCGCCGAACGACGGCACCGTCTACAACATCAGGCGCAACGCGGCCCGGCAGACGGACTTCTGGATCAAGGAGCAGTACTCGCTGGAAACCATGCTCAGCGGGCCGGAGTGCGGGGACGAGTACGTCAACAGGTTCGTCCGTGGCGACGTGTACCAGGCGTTCCTCTCGGTCAACACCTTCCACCGGTGGAACGTCCCCGTGGACGGAACGATCAAGCATCTCGAGATCGTGCCGGGCCTGATGTTCAGTGCCGCGGAGAACGAGACGCCGGACCCCGAGACCTGGACCCACTCGCAGAGCTACCAGGCGCACGTCAACACGCGCGGTCTCGCGTTCATCGAGTGCGGCCCGGAACTGGGCAACCGCATGGTGTGCGCGGTCGTGATCGGCATGGACGAGGTCTCGTCCATCACGTGGTCGGTCAACGCGGGTGACACCGTCAAGCGCGGCCAGGAGCTGGGCTACTTCAGCTACGGCGGTTCGAGCATGGCCCTGGTCTTCGAGCAGGGCATCGTCGACGAGTTCACCGTGCCGGTCAACGACCCCCACCAGCACCCCGACGACGGCCCCACCGTCTTCGTGCGCTCCCAGATCGCACGGGCCCGGTAGCGGCTCGCCACAGCGCGGGTCGGGTCACGGGTGGTGCGGCCCCGCCGGACGGGCGCGCCGGACGGGCGCGCCCACCTGTCCGACTGCCGCCGGGCCCGTCACCGGACGGGACATGATCTTAAGTAAGATCCGTCCTCTTCAGGGGGAGGACGGATTCGGCATGCGGATGCAGGAAGTGGACGGCCCGGCGCACGTGGGGCCGTTCCGGACGGTCGGGGTGCTCGGGCAGGGCGGCATGGGGCAGGTGCTGCTCGGGGTGGGGCCGGACGGGCGGCTGGTGGCCGTCAAGCGGGTGCGGGCCGAGCTGGCGGAGGACCCGTGGTTCCGTTCCCGGTTCCGGCGGGAGGTGGACGCCTCGCGGCGGGTGTCCGGGGCGTACACCGCGCCGGTCGTCGACGCCGGCCCGGACGCACCGACGCCGTGGCTCGCCTCGCTCTTCCTGCCGGGGCCCTCGCTGAGCGAGGCACTCGACGTGGGCGGGCCCCTGCCCGAAGAAACGGTACTGCTGCTCGCCTCCGGGCTCGCCCAGGCCTTGGTCGACATCCACCGGGCGGGGCTCGTGCACCGGGACCTGAAGCCGTCGAACGTGCTCCTGACGGAGGACGGCGTACGGGTCGTCGACTTCGGGATCGCCCGCGCGGCCGACCACGAGACGAAGCTGACCCACACGGGCGCGCTGATCGGCTCGCCCGCGTTCATGTCGCCCGAGCAGGTCCAGGGCGAGCAGCCGGGCCCGGCGAGCGACGTGTTCTCCCTCGGCCTCACGCTCGTCATGGTCGCTACGGGCCGGACCCCGTTCGCCGGGGACTCGCCGCTCGCGCTGATGTACGCCATCGCCCACGAACTCCCCGACCTGGGCTCCGTACCGCCCCGGCTGCGCCGGATCGTCGAGGCGTGCCTGGCCAAGGACCCGGCCGCGCGGCCGACCCCCGGGCAGCTCCTCGAACTGATCGGCCCGCTCACCCCTGCCGCGCGCCCCTGGCCGGAGACGGTGTACGAGCGGATCGCGGAGCGCCGGGCCTGGGCGGCGGCCCGGATCGCGGCCACGGCCGACGACGCCGCGTCCCCGCCCGCCGCGCCGGCGGTACGGGCTCCCGGGCCGCGCCGCCGCCCCCGGTGGCGTACGCCCGCGATCGCGGCGGGTTCGGTGCTCGTGGCGGCGGCGGTCGCGGTGCTGGCGATCGGCCCGGCCGAGGTGTACTACGCGATGTTCCCCGAGCCCGTGCCGACCCCCGGCTCGACCCCGCTCGCCCAGGTGCCGGACAAGTACACCAAGACGGTCCCCACCTGCGTGCAGGTCCGCCGCAGCATGAAGGCCCCGGCCGGCTTCGGGGAAGCCACGGGAAACTTCCCCGACAAGGTGTGGCAGAAGTCCGATGCCGACGGACGCACGCATCCGTCGACCAGCTGCGTCTGGCACACCCGCTCGGGCGACAAGATCGACATCAGCTGGGATCTCCACCTCTCCCGCGCGGGCGGGCCCACCGGCGCCCAGCAGGCCAAGGAGCGCTACGAGGGCTTCTACCTGCGCGGCAAGACCCCGCGCGACTCCGGCCTCGGCTCCGTGGAGGAGGGCATGTGGCTGAAGAACTCCACCGAGAGCAACTGCGTGCTGTACGCCCGGGACGTCAACCTGTACCTGTTCATCGCGGTCAAGGGCGTCCACTACCCCAAGGGCGCCTGCGAGGACCTCACGAAGGACATGGCCCGCCAGGCCGTGGCGGCGGTGGCGTCCCTGTGAGCGCGTCGCACCCGCTGCCGGAGGGCAAGGCCGGACCGTACGTACTCCTCACCGAACTCGGCCGGGGCGGCATGGGCCGCGTCCTGCTCGGCGTCGCCCCGGACGGCCGGCCTGCGGCGGTGAAGCTGGTGCACGCCCGGCACGCGGCCGACGACGGCTTCCGCTCCCGCTTCCGGCGGGAGGTGGAGGCGTCGCGGAAGGTGTCCGGCGCGTACACGGCGGCCGTTCTCGACGCCGACGCGGACGCCGAGCTGCCCTGGCTCGCCTCGGTGTTCGTGGCCGGCCCCTCGCTGGGAGCGGCCGTGGAGCGCACCGGCGCGCTGCCGGAGACGGCCCTGCACCGCCTGGCGGTGGGCCTGGCGACAGCCCTGGGCGAGATCCACCGGGCCGGTCTCGTCCACCGCGATCTCAAGCCCGAGAACGTCCTGCTCGCCGAGGACGGCGCCCGGGTCATCGACTTCGGCATCGCACGGGCGGCGGAGAGCGGGGACGCCACCGAACTGACCGGCACCGGCTGGGTGGTCGGCTCGCCGCCGTTCATGTCGCCCGAGCAGGCGCAGAGCCGGGAACTGACGGGGGCGAGCGACGTGTTCTCCCTCGGCTCGGTCCTCGTCATGGCGGCGACCGGCCGCAGCCCGTTCGCCGGCCCTTCCGCCCTCCAGACGCTCTACAACGTCGTCCACACCGAACCCGACCTGAGCGGTGTGCCGCAGCTCCTGTATGGGATCGTCGCCCGCTGCCTGGCCAAGGATCCGGCCGACAGGCCCACTCCGGCCGAACTGCTCGCCCTCCTCGGCCCGGTGGCCCCGGCGGCCCGGCCGTGGCCGCCCGCCGTGCACCGGATGGTCGACGAGCAGCGGGCCCGGATCGAGGGCCTGCTCGGCGGCGATCCCGAGCGCACGGCGGTCCTGCCGGGTGCCGGCTCCGCCGCTCCGCGGACGGCTGTGCTCACCACCGCGTACGCCACCCCGGCCCCGGCGGCCCGTCGGCTGCGCCCTGTGACGTGGGTGGCGGCGGGGGCGGTCCTCGCGGCGGGAATCGGCGCGTACCTGCTGCTGCCTGACGACGAAGGGGGCGGCGGCCCGGCGGACAAGTACGTGACGATGCCGGTCTGCTCGGAGGCCGTGCCCAAGCTTCCGCTACGGGAGGAACGGAGGAAGGACAAAGACACTTACGTCGAGCAGGCGTACAACGCGAAGGCCTCGTGCTCGTGGTACGACAAGGACCAGCCCCAGGCGGATGGCTGGAACCATTCCTCCAGCGCGACAGTCTCGTGGGAGCTGTACCGCTCGGACCCTGACGAGAACGGCACGGAACGCCAGCAGAAGGAATTCGCCGGCAGCGCGAAGGGCGAGCGCCGCGCGACCGGCCTCGGCTTCGGCGACGAAGCGTACTGGTCGGCGCCGTCGTCCTACGAGAGCGACCGGAAGCCCTGCCGGCTCTCTCTCCGCGACGGCAACCTCGTGATCCAGGTCTACCTGGACGGCACCAAGCACCCTGCCTGCGAGGCGGAGGCCCAGGACATCGCGAAGGCCGCGCTGGCGGCCATGCCGCCGAGCGGGAACTGACCAGGAGGGGGCGGACGGCTCCAGCGGCGTGATCCGGACATGACGGCGCGTCGAGTGGGGCCCCGCGGGCGAAGGGGCAGCGGCCGCCCGGCGCGGTGCGGCTGCCTCGCTCACGTCGGCCTTGCGACGGCTCCGGCCTGTGGTGACCAGCGGTACGCACGCCATCAGCCGTGTCCCGGAGAGAAGCGGCTCAAAACCGCCTAAATCCCGTGTTTACCAGCTATTCGGTCGGGGATTGATCTCTCGCTCGCAAGATTGCTCATCACGACGACGGCGCCGCAACAGCACCATTCCGGCCGCGACGTCCCAGCCACCAGGACAGGAGCCCGAACCACATGCTGCCCTCCATGCCCCGCCCCGACCGCGAACGCTTCCTCGCCGAACCGCGCGTCGGCGTCCTGGGGGTCGCCGACTCCCGGGGCGGCGACCGCGCGCCGCTGATCGTGCCGGTGTGGTACGGCTACGAGCCCGGTGGCGACGTCGTCGTCGAGACGGGCCGGGAGACCATCAAGGCGCGGCTGCTGCGCGCCGCCGGCCGGTTCAGCCTCTGCGTGCAGGACGAGGGCCGGCCGTACCGCTACGTCAGCGTGGAGGGGCCGATCACGGCGATCGAGGACTCGCTCGACCCGGCGTTGCGCGAGGCACTGGCCCATCGGTACCTGGACCCCGAGGAGGCGGAGGGGTACCTGGCGGCGACCGCCGACCAGCTCAAGGACGACATCGTCTTCCGTATGCGGCCGCAGCACTGGCGCAGCGCCGACTTCGCCGCCTTCGCGGCGGACTTCGCCGAATCGGGTGCCGGCCAGGAGGACAGCGCCGGCTGAGCGCCGGCATGTCGTCCGCAGCGCCGTACCGCGCGCACAGCACCACAGCCGCTCAAGCAAGAAGGACCTGATGACCCACACCGACGTTTCGTCACGCCTGTTATCACCCCGTTCCCCGGAACCGGCCCCGTCGCCGGCGGTGTCCGGTGCGCCCGCGACCGGCTATCCCCGGGACAGCCTCATTCCCGAGCTGTTCGAGGCGCAGGCCGCGGCGCGGCCGCACGCGCCGGCGGCCCGGCACGGGGAGCGCACGGTGACCTACGGGCAACTCGACGCCCATGCCGACGCCCTGGCGGAGCGCCTGCTCGCACGCGGCGTCCGGCCCGGTGACCTCATCGGCGTGTGCGGCAGTCGCTCGCTGGAGGCGCTGGTGGCGCTGCTGGGCATCCTCAAGGCCGGCTGCGCGTACGTACCGCTCGACGACGACCTTCCGCCGGCCCGCCTGCGGGCCATGGCCGAGGACGCGGGGCTGAGCGCCGCCGTCACCCTGCCGGGCAGCACGCGTCCCGTGCGCGGTCTACGCGCGTCAGTCGAGGTCGCCTCCCTCGACCACCCCGCCGGCGCCGTGGCCGACGCGGTCGCCGTCAGCGCCGACCGCGCCCGCTCCCGTACCGGCTCCGCCGCCGACTGCGCCTATGTGGTCTTCACCTCCGGTACGACCGGCCGCCCCAAGCCCGTCGCGATACCCCACCGGGGCGTGGTGCGCCTCGTACTGTCCGACCCGGAACTGCCCCCGCCCGCACCGGGAGACGGGGTGCTGCACGCCTACGGTCTGTCCTCCGACGCCTCGACGATAGAGATCTGGGGCGCGCTGCTCACCGGCGCCTGCCTGGTCCTCGCCGACCGGGAAGAGCTGCTCTCGCCCCTCGCCCTGGAGCGTCTCTTGCGCGAGCGGGACGTCACCGTGGCCTACCTGACGACGAGCGTCTTCCACCTGGTCGCCCGCACGCGCCCCGAGGCGCTGGCCGCACTGCGGTTCGTCTCCGCCGGCGGGGAGGCGATGGACCCGCGCCTCGCGAACGCCGTCCTCGCGGCCTGCCCCGGCACCACGGTGGTCAACTTCTACGGCCCGACCGAGAACTCCGTGGTCTCCACCGCCCATGTGCTGGGCCCGCTGCCCGAGGACGCCACGCACGTCCCCCTGGGCCGCCCCTTCGGCGCCTCCACCTGCCATGTCCTGCGGGCCGACGGCTCGGTCGCCGGTCCGGGCGAGGAGGGGGAACTGTACGTCGGCGGCGACGGGCTGGCCCTGGGCTACCTCGGCGACCCGCGGCTGACCGCCGAGCGCTTCGTCCCGCTGCCCGCCGTGGAACCGGGCGGGACGCTGTACCGGACCGGCGACCGGGTCGTACGGACCGCCGACGGCCTGCTGGAGTACCGCGGGCGCCTGGACCGCCAGGTCAAGCTGCGCGGCGCGCGCGTCGAGCTCGACGAGGTGGAAGCCCGATTACGGGCCCACGCCGAGGTCGGCGAAGCCGTCGTCGAGGTCGAGTCCGGCGCCCTGACCGCCTACGTCACCGCTGCCGTACCCGGCCGCCCCCTGCCGCTGCCCGCTCTCCGCGCGTACTGCGCGCAGTGGTTGCCCCCGCAGGCCGTCCCGGTGCTGGTGCCCATGGACCACTTCCCCGTGACCAGCGGCGGCAAGGTCGACCGCGCCCGCCTGAAGTCCATGGCACCGCCGCAGACGGCGGGTACGCGGCCCGCGCGGGAGGAGGACGCCGGCGAAGAGCCGAAGGTCGAGGGTCTGCTCGACGTCCTCACCGAGGTGTGGCAGCGGGTGCTGCGCGTACGCCCCACGCCCCAGGACGACTTCTTCCTCCTCGGCGGCGACTCCCTGCTCGCCTCGGAGGCCGTCACCCGCACCCTCGCCGTGCTCAGCCTCGACGCCGGCCTGGGCTCCACCCTCATCAGGGCCCTGCTGGCGGCGCCCACCCTGGAGGGCTTCAGCGAGGCCGTGCGCGAGGCCCGGGGCGGCTTCGGCGCGGCGGACGGGGAACCGCACGTCGACTTCGTGCGCGAGAGCGAGCTGGGCTTCGCCCTCCCGCCCGCCGAAGGCCCGGCACCACGCCCGCACGACCCGGGGGACGTCCTGCTCACAGGCGCCTCGGGCTTCGTCGGGGTGTTCCTGCTGCACCGTCTGCTGCGCTCGACGGCCGCCCGCGTCCACTGCCCGGTCCGGGCCACGAGCCCGGCGCACGCCGCGCAGCGGGTACGCACCGCGCTCGCCCGCTACGGGCTCCACCTCGACGAGGCCGAGTGGGGGCGCGTCGTGTGCTTCCCCGGGGACCTCACCCAGCCCGGACTGGGGCTGCCGGCCGCACACGCCACCGAACTGGCCCGCCGGCTGGACCTGGTCGTGCACAACGGCGCCCGGGTCAACTTCCTCTACCCCTACGAGCAGTTACGGCCGGCGAACGTCGACGGAACCCGGGAGATCATCCGGATCGCGGCGCCCCGCCGGGTCCCGGTGCACTTCATCTCGACCGTCGCCGTCGTCGCCGGGTTCGGCACCGCCGGGGTGCACGAGGTGGACGAGGACCTGCCACTGGCCCACGCGGACGGGCTCACCATGGGCTACGCGGAGAGCAAGTGGGTCGCCGAAGGCGTGCTGCGGCGGGCCGCCGAACAGGGCCTGCCGGTGGCGGTGTACCGACCGTACGAGGTGACGGGCGAACGGGTGCACGGCGCGTGCAACACCGAGACGGCCATCTGCTCGCTGTTCAAGACGATCGCCGAGACGGGGCTGGCCCCCGACATCGAGCTGCCGATGGACTTCGTCCCCGTCGACCACCTCGCCGAGTCCGTGGTCCACATCGCCACGCACCGGCCGGCCGACGGCCGGGTCTACCACCTCACCAACCCCCGCCCGGCGATGCTGTCGGACGTCCTGGACCGGATGCGCGCGGCGGGCTTCGCCCTGCGCACGCTGCCGTACGACCGCTGGGTCGGCGAGCTGGTGCGGTACGTCGCCGAGAACCCGACGAGCGCCACGGCGCCGTTCGTGTCCCTGTGCGTCGACCGCAGCCGCAACGCCGACATGTCGGTCAAGGAGATGTACCTCAAGGACACCTTCCCCGTCCTGGGCCGGCGCAACGCCGAGGAAGCGCTGGCGGGCAGCGGACTGCACTGCCCACCGGTGGACTCCGCGCTGCTGGACCGGTACCTGGAGCACTTCTTCGCCTCCGGCTACATCGCACGTCCCCCGCATGCCGAGGGCCACAGCACGCCGCGCGCCGCCACGGCGGGATCGGAGCACACCGCATGAGCCACCCCGAAACCGTCATCCCGGTCCCGGAGGTCGAACCCGGTACCGCCGGGCCGCCGTGCGCCTACGCCCGCCTGCGTGCCGAAGAGCCCGTCGTCAAGGCGCTGCTCCCCAACGGCGAGACGGGCTGGTTGATCAGCCGCTACGACGACGCGCGCGCCGCGTTCGCCGACCCCCGGCTCGTCCGGCCGCTGCTGTCGGCCTGGCCGCCCCGCGAAGGGGACGACGCCCCGCCGCCGGCCCTGCCGACGTTCCTGGAGATGACCGGCGAGCACCACGAACGCGTACGCCGCACCGTCCTGCCGATGTTCGGCCGGCGGCGACTGGAGTTCATGCGGCCGCGGATCCGGGCGATGGCCGGGGAACTCATCGACGCGATGGTGGCCGGGGCCGAGGACGGCACGGCGGATCTCGTCGCCTCCTACGCCGACCCGCTGCCGCTGCGCGTACTGTGCGAGACCATCGGCCTGCCGCACGAGGACCGCGAGATCTACCTGCCGCACACCCTCGCGCTCCTCGGCGCGTCCGGGCTGTCGATGGAGGAGGTGCTCGCGGCGCTGTACGCGCTGCAGGACTACGCCGACGAGCTCATCTCCCGCAAGGAGAAGGACGGCGAGGGCGAGGACTACATCCGGCTGCTCCTGGCGGAGGCCCGCCGTCCGGGGGGCCGGCTGACCCGGGACGACGTCGTCAGCTTCGTCGTCACCATGCTCATGGCCGGCTACAAGACCAACATCCAGCACACCGCCAACGCCCTGCTCGTCCTGCTCACCCACCCCGAGCAGCTGCGGAGACTGCGCGAGGCGCCCGAGGGGATCGGCGCCGCGGTGGAGGAGCTGCTGCGCTACGTCCCGCTGATGAACGCCATCAACATCCTCGTCGCGACGGAGGACCTCACCCTGCGCGGTCAGCACATCCGCGCCGGTGACGCGGTGATCCCGGTGCCGGCGTCCGCGAACCGTGACCCGGAGGCGTTCGCCGATCCCGACCGCCTCGACCTGACCCGCACCCCCAACGCGCACATCGCGTTCGGACACGGTCCGCACGCGTGCACGGGGGGCCACCTGACCCGTATGCAGCTCGCCATCACCATCGAGGTGCTGCTGGAGCGGCTCCCCGGCATCGAGCTCGCCGTGCCGGCGGAGACCATCCCCTGGGACGAGTCCACCCCGCTGCGCGCGCCGGCCCGGCTGCCCGTGCGCTGGTGACACCCCTGCTCGGCCGAGACACCGTAGACGACCCCAGGAAAGAGGCCCCCACCCCGTGACCGCACCCCACGCGCCCGCGTCCGAGGAAGCCCCGTACGACGAGCCCCTCCCCCACTACCCCTTCAGCACCCGGGGCGACCGGCTCGCCCCCGAACTCACCGAGCTGCGCGGCCGCTGCCCCGTGGCCCGCGTCAGCACCAACTCCGGCGAACAGGCATGGCTGGTCACCGGCTACGAACTGACCCAGCACGTGCTGCGCGACCGTGCCTTCGCCCGCTCCGTGCTGGCCGAGGCGGACAGCCCGGCGCAGGACGCCCCGATCCTGGCGCCCGAGCTGCTCGACGCCATGAACCACCTGCAGCAGGCCGGGCTGCGCGACGAAGTGCTCAAGGCGCTCGGCCGCAACCAGCCCGCGCTGCCCGCCGACTGGGTCGAGGCCGTCACCCGCGAGGGCCTGGAGGCGATGGTCCGCGAGGGCGGCCCCGGTGACCTGCAGCACCACTTCGCCGAGTGGGTCGCCGCCCAGTGCATGTGCCGGCTCCTCGGCCTGCCCTTCGAGGACCGGGCCTGGCTCGCCGTACGGGCCGACCTGGACCTGACCATGGTCACGCCCACGCACGAGGAACTCGCCCGCAACTGGGAGGAGATCCGCGTGTACATGCACGAGCACATGGCAGCTCGCCGCCCCGGCGAGCCGCGCGGCCTGGCGGACCGCCTCGCCGACCTCAACGCCGAGCACCAGGGGCTGACGGACCGGCAGCTGTCGAACATCGTGGCCGTCCTCTTCGTCAGCGGCTACGAGGACTTCGCGAGCTTCCTGGGCGTCGCCGCCTTCAACCTGCTCCAGCGCCCCGACGTCATGGACGCGGTACGCGCCCGTCCGGAGACGATGCCGCAGTGCGTCGAAGAGCTGCTGCGCTGCAGCGTCGTCCTCGGCAACGCGATTCCCCGCTTCGTCACCCGGGACGCGGAGCTCGGGTCGGCCCAGGTGAAGGAGGGCGACATGATCCTGCTCTCCCTGGACGCGGTCAACTTCGACCCCGCCGCGTTCGCCGACCCGGAGACCTTCGACCCCGCCCGTTCCCCCAACCCGCACCTGCGTTTCGGCTACGGCCGTCACCACTGCCCCGGCGCCCACCTGGTCCGCCGCCAGTCCGACGTGGCCTTCCGCGTCCTCCTCGACCGGCTCCCCGGCATCCGTCTGGCCGTGCCGCCGGCGGAGGTTCCCTGGCACCCCGACCGCATGGCCATCATGCCGGCCGAAATCCCTGTGACCTGGTAGGTCTCGCGGTGAGGGGCTCAAGGGTCCCGCAGTGCGGCGCACACGGCGAGCGTGCCCAGGAGCATCACTCCGGCCGCCACCAGTGACGTCAGGCGCATCGCCGAGATGAAGGCGTCCACGGCGTGCGAGGTCAGGCCGGCGCCGGCGGGGCCGAGGCGGTCGGCGACGCTGAGGGCGCCGGCGACGGACTCCTGCGCGAGCGGACGCAGGTCGGCGGGCAGGGGCTGGACGTGTGGCTGGAGGTGGTCGTGGTAGCGGGCGGCGAGGAGGGAGCCGAGGACGGCGACGCCCAGTGCTCCGCCGACCTGGCGCAGGGAATTGAGCATGGCGGCGGCCGTGCCGGCCCGGTGGCGGGGCATGGTGGCCATGGCGGAGGAGGTGGCGGCGGGCATGACGAGTCCCATGGCGCCGCCCATGACGAAGAAGAGGCCCTCGCACTGCCAGAGCGGTGAGTTCTGGTCGAGGAGGCTCACGCCGAGGAAGGTCAGGGCGGTCAGCGCGAGCCCCGCCGTGCACACGGGGCGTGCGCCGAGGTTTCGGGCCATGACCGTGCTGAGCGGGGAGAAGGCGATCTGGGCGAGGGCGAGGGGAAGGAGACAGCAGCCGGCCTGGAGGGCGGTGTAGCCGCGTACGCTCTGGAGGTAGAAGATCATGTAGAAGGAGGAGCCCAGCAGCCCGAAGAAGACCACGCTGATGGCCCCCACCGCGGCCGAGAACCGGGCGTCGCGGAAGCAGCGGAGGTCCAGGGCGGGGTGGGCGGTGCGGTGTTCCCACAGGACGAAGCAGGTCAGCAGGGCGGCACCGGCGAGTATGGTCGCCCAGACGCCAGGGGTGGTCCACTCGCCGTTCTCGCCGCCTTTGACGATGCCGAGGACGAGGGTGCCCAGGCCCGCCATGCACAGCAGGACCCCGACGGGGTCGAAGGGCCGGCGGACGGGGTCGGCTGATTCGGGGACGGTCAGGGCGATGGCGGCGGTGCCCACGAGCACGAGGGGGACGTTGATCAGGAAGAGGGAGCCCCACCAGAAGTGCTCGAGCAGCAGGCCGCCGGTAACGGGCCCGACGGCGACGGCCAGCCCGGCGGAGGCGGCCCACAGGCCGATGGCCTTGGCCTGTTCCCGGGGCGGGAAGACGTTGGTGATGATGGCCAGGGTGGCGGGGACGACGAGCGCGGCGCCGATACCCATCGCCGCGCGTGCGGCGATGAGTTCGCCCGCGGTGCCGGAGTAGGCGGACGCCGCGGAGAACGCGCCGAAGAGCAGCAGCCCTGCCAGGAGGGTGCGTTTGCGTCCGAACCGGTCGGCGAAGAGCCCTCCGGAGACCAGCAGGGTGGCGAAGACGAGGGTGTAGGAGTCGACGGCCCACTGCAGCTCTCCCGAGGTGGCGCCGAGGCCCTCGGGCGCGGGCAGGGCGAGGGTGCGCAGGGCGACGCTGACGATGGACGTGTCGAGCACGACCAGGACGAGACTGACGACCAGACAGCCGAGCACCCGCCAGCGGTGGGGGAAGGCCGGCTCAGCCGTCTCTTCGCCGGTCGTCCGTCCCGCGGGGGTGGTCTTCCGTCCCGTGGGCACGGCACCTTCGCTCTTTCGGCGTTCCAAGGAAACTCCACGTCGCGTAGCTGAGTGGGATCCGGAAATCGTCCTGGCGCATTCGGGTCGTTCCCGCGGGCCGACTTCGCCTTCTCCGGCGCGCAGAGTTCTGACCTCCCCGATCAGGTGATCGGTAAACCCGACCCCAATAAATATGAGAAGTAGGACCATATGCCTGTCCTCTCATCTCACTTTCACGTCCGCCCGGAGCGCTCTTGACGCTGCCCCGTCGATGCCGGGACCGTTGTGCGCAGCCGGGAGGCGTCGGTCCAGGTCTCCCGCACGGCATTCCATGGCGCCCGCAGGCCGATGGGAGATTTCTCTGAATTCCCAGCCGTTACCCTCCACCCCGCAGACTCTTCCGTCACTGGAAGAGATCCGGGCGTACGTCAATGAACTGGTTCCGTTTCAGAAGTCCGTGGGTGTGGAAGTGGTCGAGCTCGGCGCCGATCGCGCCGTGGCCGTGCTTCCGGAATGCGGTGACACCCGCAATCACGTGGGCACCGCGCACGCCGGGGCTCTCTTCCTGCTCGCCGAGGCGGCGGCCGGGGCGGCTCTGGCCGGAATGCTGCGGGAGACGATCACCACCAGCGTTTTCGTTCTCCGGCAATCGCGGATCGACTACCGCAAGAAGGCTCGCGGGGACATCCGCGCCATGGCGGACGTGCCGGCCGGCGCACTGCCCGAGGGATATCCGGATCTCGCCGACGGTCAACGCTTCGAGGTGGTCGTGGTGTCGCGTCTGCACGACGCCGACGACGCTTTCGTGGCGGAAGCCGAATTCACGTACCACTGCAGGGCCCTGCCCGGATGAGCCGGGCGCGGCCGGGGCCTGAAGCCGCGTGACGGCGACGTGCGAGACGACGAAGGGAAGAACGGCACCGTGCATTGTCTGGAGCGCCACGATCTTCCGCTCACGAAGATCCCGAAGCGCTGGTACAACGTGCTGCCCGATCTGCCACGTGTGCCGGACGACTACCTCGATCCGGCGACCAGGGAGCCGGTCGGCCAGGATTTCATGGAACGGCTGCTGCCGAAGGCGCTGATCGCTCAGGAGATGTCCCCGGAGCGGTGGATCACCATCCCCGAGGAGGTCCGCTCGGCGTACGGCCTGTGGCGGCCGACGCCGCTGTTCCGGGCGCACGCACTGGAGCGCCATCTGGACACCCCGGCGGAGATCTACTTCAAGTACGAAGGCACCAGCCCGTCGGGGTCGCACAAGCTGAACTCCGCCCTGGCGCAGGCCTACTACGCCCGGCTGGAGGGTGTCGACCGGCTCGTCACGGACACCGGCGCGGGCCAGTGGGGCAGCGCCCTGTCGCTGGCGTGCAGCCTGTTCGGCGTGCGGGCCCTCGTCTACATGGTCCGGGCCAGTTTCGAGACCAAGCCCTACCGGCGGCACTTCATGGAGACCTTCGGCCAGCGGGTGCTGCCCAGCCCGGGGCCCCACACCGCGTACGGCCGCTCCCTGTTGGAGAAGGACCCCGACCATCCCGGTTCCGAGGCCACGGCGGTGACCGAGGCGCTGCAGACCGTGCGGCAGAACCCGGGCGACCGGTTCTCGATGGGCGCCTTCGCCAACCACGTCCTGCTCCACCAGACCGTCGTCGGCCTGGAGACCCGCGAACAGCTGGAGGACATCGGCAAGCAGCCGGACTTCCTGGTCGCCTCCGTGGGCTGCGGCAGCAACATGGGAGGGTTCGCCTTCCCCTTCGTCGGCGACAAGCTGGCAGGCGCGGACCTGTCCATCCTCGCCGCCGAACCGGCCGCCTGCCCCACGCTGACCTCGGGCGAGTACCGCTACGACTTCGCGGACGCCAGCGGCCTGGGTCCCCTGGCCCGCACCTACACCCTCGGGCACGCATTCGTCCCGCCGCCCATCCACTCCGGCGGGCTGCGCTACCACGGCGCCGCCCCGCTCGTCGGCCTCGCCCGCCACGAAGGGATCCTGGACTCCCGCGCCTACGCGCAGAAGGAGGTCTTCGAGGCGGGCTCGCTCTTCGCCCGCCTGCACGGCCTGCTGCCCGCGCCCGAGACCGCGCACGCCATCCGGGCCACCATGGACGTCGCCGAGGAGTGCCGCCGCACCCGGCGCCGCGCCGTGATCGTCTTCTGCTACAGCGGCCACGGCCTGCTCGACCTGGGCGCCTACGGCTCGTTCACCGCCGGGGAGATGGCGGACGCGGAACCGTACGAGTGCGCTCTCGCCGCGGGCGACCCCGTGCTCGCGGGCCGGGGCGGGCGGTGAAGCGGATGTACTCCTACGCTCAGTACATCGCGGGGCAGGACCGGCCCGGCACGCGCTGGACGTACTGCCTGGACGCCGGCGCCTTCCTGACCGACCCCCGGGGCACCTTCACCCGCAAACGCCGCCTGGAGCGGGCCGGCGGCGACGTCGACGGCGACACCGCCGGGATCGTGGGCCGGGTCGGGCTCAGCGGCGCCGACGACGTCGCGGACGCGCTGCTGGCCGCGCACCGGGCCCAGCCGGAGTGGTCCTCCTTCGACCTGGACACCCGGATGCAGCTCGGGCCGCGGCTGCACGCGGCCCTCAAGAAGCACTACGACGACCTGCTGTCGATCCTGATCTCCGAGGGCCACCCGCGCCGCCTGGCCGAATGGGAGATCGCCGGCCTGCTCACGGGCAGCAGCGAGGAGACCGTCTCCTTCTACCGCAGCCAGCTCGAGCAGCGCTTCGAGGCCCCCCACCGCACCCTGGCCCTGCTGCGCAAGCCCGACGGGGTGGTGTGCCTCAACCCGCCGCAGAACGCCGCCGCCTCCAACTCCTTCCTGGGCACGGCCAGTCTCGGAGCGGGCAACACCCTCGTGGTCAAGGCGCCCCGCACCGCTCCCCTGGGGGTGGCCTTCATCTACCGGGAGCTGGTCGTGCCGGTCCTCGACGAGCTCGGGGCACCGCCCGGCACCGTGAACCTGGTCTCCGGCGCCAGCCGCCCCATGCTCCGCCAGTGGCTGGCCAGCCCGTACGTGAACGACATCATGTTCTTCGGCGACAGCGACGTCGGCCTGGAGTTCGGCAACGCGTGCGTGGCGCACGGCAAGAAGCCGGTGCTGGAGCTGTCCGGCAACGACACCCTGGTGGTGTGGAACGACGCCGACCTCGACGGGGCCGCCGAGGCGCTGATCGAGTGCTTCTACGGCTCCGGGCAGATCTGCATGGTGCCCAAGTGCGCCGTCGTCCACCCGGACATCGCCGACGCCCTGCTGGAGCGCCTCGTCGCCCGCTGCCGCCGGCTGCGCCCCGGCTACCCCGCCGACCCGGACGTACTGCTCAGCCCGGTGCTGAAAATGGACCGCTTCCACGAGGTCCTCGCCGACGCCCGGCAGCACGGCGGCCGAGTCCTGTGCGGCGGGCAGCGCGTCGACGTGGCGGGGGAGGCGTCGCTGACCGGACCGTTCCTCGAGCCCACCGTCGTCCGCGTCGCCGGCCTGCGTGACGCGCGGCGCGTGCGGGCCGTGCGCGAGGAGACGTTCTTCCCGCTGCTGGCGGTCGTGGTGCCCGACGAACGGGACGAGAACGGTGAACTGCTGGACGCGGTCATCGCGTTCGTCAACGACAACGACTACGGGCTGCGCAACTCGCTGTGGTCGGAGGACGAGAAGGTCATCAGCGCCTTCGTCCGCCGGGTGACCAACGCGGGACTGCTGAAGGTCAACGAGTCCCACATCGGCTTCGTCCCCTACCTCGGCACGCACGGGGGCACGGGCCGGACCGGCGGGCCGTTCGGCGAGCTCAATTATCCGATCCTGCGGACCTCGCACCTGCAAGGTGTCTCGGTGGCCAGGAGCGGCGTGCGGGGCGCTCCCGAGTGACGTGGCGGAAGGACCGCAGGGACCGGCTGACCCGCCGGCTGGCCGCGCGGACCGGCGGCCGCCGGGTGGTGGTCACCGGCGCCTCCGGGGCCATCGGCCGGCAGCTCGCGATCCTCCTGGGCGCCTGCGGGGCGGAGCTGATCCTGCTGGGACGCGACCGGGAGGCCCTGCGCGAGACGGCACGGCAGGCCCGCGACGGTGCCGGCGCGGTCAGCGTCTTCCGCGTCGATCTGACCGTTCACGAGGAGGTGACGGCGTTCACGGACAAGCTGATCGCCGACCGGGGAGGGGCCGACGTCCTGGTCAACAACGCCGGCCGGTCCATCCGGCGCGGCACCGTGCACGCCGCGAACAGGCCGCACGACTACCGCAGGACCATGGCGGTCAACTACTTCGGGGCGGTGGACCTGACGCTGGGTCTGCTCCCCGGCATGCGGGAGCGCGGCCACGGCCACATCGTCAACATCACCACCATCGGGCTGCAGCTGGGCATGTCCCGCTTCACCGCCTACAACCCCTCCAAAGCGGCCCTGGAAGCCTTCGGCCAGTCCCTGGCCCCCGAGCTCAGACGCGAGGGCATCGCCATCAGCACGGTCCACCTGCCGCTGGTACGCACCCCGATGAGCGCCCCCACCACGGCCTTCGCCCGCCTGCCCGCCCTCGACCCCCGGCAGGCGGCGCGCATGGTGGCCAAAGCGCTGGTCACCGGACGCCCCCGGGTCTCCACACGGCTCGGCACCGCCGGGGAACTGCTCGGCGTCGCAGCTCCCCGCCTGCGGCTCGCCCTGGGCGCCCTGGAGTACCGCCACCTGCCCGAATCCCCCAGCGCCACGCCCGCCACCGCGGCCCCTCCGCGAGGAGACCTGACCTGATGGGTGAGACGACCTGCGCCGGCGCAGCCGGCATCCCCGCCGACCACGTCCGGCACGCGCTCGACGCCCCCTCCCTCACTGACGCGTTCGACCTGACCGCCCGGGCCTTCGCCGACCGCCCGGCCCTGCGCGCGCCCGGCCACGAGCCGTACACCTGGGGGCGCTACCGGGCCGCGGCGCGACGCTGCGCCGCCGGACTGGCCCGGCTGGGGATGAGGCCGGGCGACACACTGGGCCTGCTGCTCGGCAACCGGCCCGAGTTCCACATCGCGGACGCCGCCGCCATGACACTCGGTGTGACCACCTGCTCGCTCTACCCCACCACGGCCGACGAGGAACTGCGCTTCCTGGTGGGCGACTCGCGCATCAGCGTCCTGGTGTGCGACGAGCCGGGCCGCGCGCGGGCCACCGCCCTGCTGGCCGCCTGTACGGGGCTGCGGCACCTGGTCGTCGTCGACGCCACGAAGAGCCCGGACGCCGGGGTACGCCCGCTCACCGAACTGCTGGACGCCACGGCCCCGGCAGCGGACACCGCCGGCCGCCCCACCCGGCCGGACGACGTCCTCACCCTCGTCTACACCGCGGGCACCACCGGGCGGCCCAAGGGCGTCGAGCTCACCCACGCCGCGCTGCGCGCCACCGGACGGGCCTTCCTGGACCGCGTGCCGCTGAAGGCCGGCAGCCGGCTGGTGTCGTACCTGCCCATGGCCCACATCGCCGAACGCTGCTGCTCCCACTACCTGCCCATGGCCCTGGGCGCCGACGTCACCTGCTGCCCGGAGCCGGAGCGGATCTTCACCGTTCTGCCGGCCGTCCAGCCGCACTGGCTGTTCTCGGTGCCCCGCGTCTGGGAGAAGCTGCGCACCCGGCTGCTCGACGAACTCGGCCGGGCCCCCGCGGACTTCCGCCGAGGTGCCCTGCGGGCGCTGGAACTGGGCGGCGCTCTCGCCGACGGCGGCCTCGGCACACCGGCGGCGCGCGCCGAGTACGACCGGCTGGACCGCACCCACCTCGCCCCCATCCGTGCCCTGCTCGGGCTGGACGCGGCCCGGTTCGTGCACGTCGGGGCCGCTCCCGTGCGCGCGGAGACCATGCGCTTCCTGCACGCGCTGGGGCTGCCGGCGGGCGAGATCTGGGGCATGACCGAGCTGTGCGCCGCCGCTTGCGTGACCGTGCCGGGGCGGTACCGGCCCGGCTGGATCGGGCCGCCGCTGCCCGGCGTGGAACTGCGGACCGAGGCCGACGGCGAGATCCTCGTCCGCGGGCCCCTGACGATGCGCGGTTACCGGGGCAGGCCGCGGCAGACCGCCGCCGTCCTCGACGACGAGGGCTGGCTGCGCACCGGAGACCTCGGCGCGATCGACGCCGACGGCTCACTGCGCGTCACCGGACGCAAGAAGGACCTGATCGTCAGCGCGTACGGCAAGAACATGGCACCCACCAGGATCGAGGAGCACATCGGCGCCGGCGAACCGCTGATCGACCAGGTCTGTGTGATCGGCGACGGCCGCCCGTACAACGTCGCCCTCATCACCCTCAACGGCGACGCCGGCCCCCAGGGCACCGCGTGTGTCCGGGAGGCCGTCGCCCGCGCGAACCGGCGGCTGTCCCGGCCGGAGCGGGTCCGGCGGTTCGCCGTCCTCGACCACAGCTGGACACCCCGGACGGGCCTGGTGACCCCCACGCTGAAAATGCGCCGCCGGCGCATCGAGCACCACTACCGGGAGCTCATCGACACCCTCTACGCCGACGGCGGCCCGACCCCCGCGAGGACTGACCCATGACAGCCGCGCCATCCCTGCCCACCACCACAAGGCGCCTGGCCTCGACACTGGCCGGAACCGGACCCGCCCTCACTCCACGGGCACCGTTCACCCTCGACGTCATCGCCCGCCTGCCCGCCTCCACGCCCGGCGACGTGTCCCTCGCCCACGACCGGGCCCGCGCGGCGCAGCGCGCCTGGGCCGCGCGGGAGCCCCGCGCCCGGGCCCGCATCCTGGGCCGGCTGCACGCTCTGCTGCTCGACCGGCAGGGCGAAGCCCTCGACCTCGTCCAGTGGGAGACCGGCAAGGCCCGCGTCCATGCCTTCGAGGAGGTGGCCGACGCGGCCGGGGTCTGCCACTACTACGCGCGGCGCGCCCCCGCCCTGCTCGCCCCGCACCGCCGGGCCGGCGCGCTGCCCCTGCTGACCACGGTCCGCGCGCTGCGCCACCCCAAGGGCGTCGTGGCGGTCATCACTCCCTGGAACTATCCGCTCAGCCTGGTCCTGTCCGACGTCGTCCCCGCCCTGCTGGCGGGCAACGCGGTGGTGCACAAGGCGGACACGCAGGCCGCGTGCACCGCGCTGTGGGCGCGGGAGCTGTGCGTGGAGGCGGGGCTTCCGCGGGAGGTGTGGCAGATCGTCGTGGGCGACCCCGCGGACATCGGCCCGGCCCTGCTGGAGCGGGCCGATCACCTGGCCTTCACCGGTTCCACCGCGTCCGGGCGCACGCTGGGCCGCATGGCGGGCGGCCGGCTCATCGCCGGCATGCTGGAGCTCGGCGGCAAGAACCCGCTGCTGGTGCTCGCCGACGCCGACGTCGAACGGGCCGCCGCCGGAGCGGTGCGGGCCTGCTTCACCAGCGCGGGGCAGCTGTGCATGTCCGCCGAACGGGTCCTGGTCCACGAGGCGCTGTACGACCGGTTCCTGAGCCGCTTCGTCGACCGCACCACGGCGCTGCGCCTCTCGCCCGCCTTCGACTTCAGCGCCGGCATGGGCTCGCTCACCACCCGCTCCCAGCTCGAACGGGTCACCGCGCACATCGACGAGGCCACGGCCAAGGGCGCCCGGGTGCTGTGCGGCGGGCGCCCGCGCCCGGACATCGGGCCGCTGTTCCACGAGCCGACCGTACTGGCGGACGTGACCGCCGGAATGGCCGTGCACGACGAGGAGACCTTCGGCCCCGTGGTCTCGGTCGGCCCGTTCCGCGACGACGAGGAAGCGGTCGCCCTCGCCAACGACGGGATGTACGGGCTGACGGCCAGCGTGTGGAGCCGCGACGCCGCCCACGCCACGAGGGTCGCCGCCCGCCTGCATGCCGGCGCCGTCAGCGTCAATGAGGGCTTCCGCACGGCCCATACCTGCTACGACGCGCCCATGGGCGGCCGGAAGGACTCCGGGACCGGCTACCGGCACGGTGCCGAGGGCCTGTTGCAGTACACGGACCTCCAAGTGGTGGCCCGCGCCCGGGTGAACCTCTTCGATCCCCGGCCGGGGACGAGCGCCGAACGTCATGCCGCACGGCTGACCGCCCTGCGCAAGGCGATGGCCAGGCTGGGGCTGGGATGACCACAGGGCGACGCTTGCGCTGCCATCTGGTCGGCGAGAACTCCATGGTGGTCTCCTGCGCGGAACTGCTGCTGGAGCGAGGGCACCACGTGCTCGGCGTGGTCTCGCCCGACACCGGCATCCGTACCTGGGCGCAGAGTGCCGGCCTGCCGGCCACCGGATTCGGGCCGGACCTGGTGGCGTTCCTCGCTGCCGAGCCGTTCGACTATCTCTTCAGCGTCGCCAACCTGCGCATGCTGCCCGGGCAGGTGCTCGACCTGCCGCGGGAGCTGCCCGTCAATTTCCACGACGGGCCGCTGCCAGGCCGTGCCGGACTGTACGCCACCACCTGGGCGGTGCTCGCCCGCGAGCGCACGCACGGCGTCACCTGGCACGTGATGACCGAACAGGCCGACGCCGGGGACGTGTTGATGAGCCGGTCCGTTCCGGTGGAGCGGGAGGAGACCAGCGAGACGCTCAACATCAAGTGCCTCCAGGCGGGGGTCGACTCCTTCGTGGAACTGCTCGACGCCCTGGAAGGGGACCGGATCCGCCGGCAGCCTCAGGACCTGGCCCGGCGCGGCTCCCACGGCCGCTTCGAACGCCCGCCGGGAGGAGGCTTCCTGCGCTGGGACCGTCCCGCCGAGGAGCTGGCGGCCGCCGTGCGGGCCACCGACTTCGGCCCGCACCCCAACGCCTTCGGCACCGCCAGGACCGTCATCGGCGGCCGGCCCGCGATCGTACGCCGGCTGGACGTGCTGCCCGGCAGCACGGCACGTCCCGCGGGCACCGTGCTGGCCGTCGGGGAGGACGGCTCCGTCGTGGTCACCACGGCGGAACAGGACGTACGCCTCTCCCGCCTGACGACACCGCAGGGCACACCGCTCGGCGCCCGGGAACTCGCGGAGCGCGGGGTACGGCCACGGGCCCGGCTCGCCCTGCCCGGGCCGGCGCTGCTCGACGCCGCGCACCGGGCCGAGGCTCAGGCCCTGCGGAGTGAGGCGTTCTGGGTACGGCGGCTGGCGGATCTGACACCGGCGGACCTGCCGTACCGGTCGGGCACCCGGCCCGTCCCGGCCCCCTCCCGCATACCGGTCCCCGAAGGGGCCGAGGGGGCGGAGTGGCTGCTGGCGGCGTTCCTGGCCTTCCTGGTGCGCGCAGGGGTGGCGCCCGGCACGGACGTGCGGCTGCGGCTGCCGGTGCCGGACCGCGGCCATCCGGTGGTCGACGCGCTCTTCGCGGACTGGGGGCCGCTGCGCGTACCGCCCCTGGACGGGCGCGGGTTCGCGGAACTGCGCGCCGAGGTGACCCGGAGGTTGCGGGAGGCGACCGGGCGTGCCCGCTTCTCCTGGGACGTGTGGAGCCGCTACCCGCGGCTGCGGGGCCGGCGTGCCGACGGCGGCCTGCCGATCACCGTGCAGTTCACCCACGGCGACGAGCCGGCGGAGCCGCCGCCCGGCACCGCCCTGTGGATCGGGATCCCCCGCGGGAAGGGTGACTGCCGGTGGGCGACCACCGCCGACGGGCCGCCCGCCGGATGCGCGGCCGCGTACCTGCGTGCCCTCGCCCAGGCACCGGACGCCGACCCGGCCCGCGTCCCGCTGGGCACCGACGAGGACCGGCGCGCCCTGGCCGCCTGGAACGACACCGCGGCCGACTTCCCGCTCGCCACCCCCGTCCACCGGCTCATCGGCCGTCACGCCCGGCGGTGCCCCGACGGCCCGGCGGTGGTGGACGAGCGGGGGACGACGAGCCACGGCGCACTGGACCGCCGCTCCTCGGCCCTGGCCGGGCACCTGCGCGCCCAGGGGGTGGGACCGGGGCACAGGGTGGGGGTCTTCCTGGAACGTTCGGCCGACCTGGTGGTGGCGTTGCTGGGCGTCATGAAGTCCGGGGCCGCCTACGTGCCGTTGGATCCCCTTTACCCTCCCGGCCGCATCGCCGGCATGATCGCCGATGCCGCCGTGGCGCTGGTCGTCACCTCCTCCGGCCTCGCCGGCACACTGCCGCGCACCGGCACCGGCACCGTCCTGCTGGACCGGGACCGGCCGGCGATCGAGGCGGCCGATCCCGTGCACGGAAGCGACGTCCCGGACGACGCCGACGTCTACGTCGTCTACACCTCGGGCTCCACCGGACGGCCCAAGGGCGTCCAAATCAGCCACCGTTCCCTGACCAACTTCGTGTGCGCGATGGCTCGGGACCCCGGGTTCACCGACCGGGACCGGCTGCTGGCCGTCACCACCGTCTGCTTCGACATCGCCGGCCTGGAGCTGTACGTGCCGCTGGCTGTCGGAGGGCAGGTCGAACTCGCCCCGGCCGAGGTCGCGGCCGACGGCCTCCGCCTGCGCCGGCTGCTGGAGCGCCGCCTCCCCACCGTCATGCAGGCCACCCCGGCCACGTGGCGGATGCTGCTCGAGGCGGGCTGGCGGGGACAGCCGAGCGGTGCGCCGCTGCGGATGCTGTGCGGAGGGGAGGTGCTGCCGCCCGACCTCGCGGCCGGTCTGCTGCGCCGCGGTGGCCGGCTGTGGAACATGTACGGGCCCACCGAGACCACCATCTGGTCGGCCGTCGCCGAGGTGCTGCCGGACCGGCCTCCCGTGATCGGCCGGCCCATCGCCCATACCCGGTTCCATGTGCGGGACGCGCGCGGGCGTCCTCTGCCGCCCGGCATCCCGGGCGAGCTCCACATCAGCGGAGAAGGGGTCTCCTCCGGATACCTCAACAGGCCGGATCTCACGGCCGAGCGCTTCGTGACCGTCCCGGACGCCGGGGAACCGGACACCAGGGAACCGGACTCCGGGGAACGCGCCTACCGTACGGGCGACGTGGTCCGCCAGTTGCCGGACGGATGCCTGGAGTACCTGGGCCGGACCGACGGCCAGATCAAGCTGCACGGCTATCGCATCGAGCCCGGCGAGATCGAGGCGGCACTGCGCACCCATCCGTCGGTCGCCGACGCGGTGGTCACCGTGCGCGAGGACCGGCTCGTGGGGTACGTGGTGCCGTGCGGAACCCCCGCCGCACCGGGCCGGCTACGGGACCACCTGGGCGCCGTACTTCCCGGCTACATGATCCCTTCCCTCTTCGTGACGCTCGAGCGCGTCCCGCGCACCGCCAACGGCAAGACCGACCGGAGCGCCCTTCCGTCACCCCGGGCGCCGCGGTCCGCAGAGGCGGCCGAGGCGGCCGAGGCGGCCGAGGCGGCCGGCAGCACCGAGCAGGCCATCGCGGGGATCTGGCGCGAGGTCCTCCGGCTCGACCAGGTGGGCGTGGACGACAACTTCTTCGAGGTGGGCGGCGATTCGCTGCTGCTGATGCGTGTCATGGCCCGGCTGCGCACCCGGGCCCGGCTCCCGCTGACCCGGGTGGAGATGTTCACGTACCCGACGATCCGCTCACTGGCCCGCCGCCTGGAACCCCCGCCCCCGGTCGCGCCCGCCAGGGCGGCGCGGGGGCGGGGCGCGCTGGGCGAGCTCCGCAGCCGCCGCCGTGGCTGAGCCGCCCCGGCCGACCGCGCAGGAAACGGAAGAGGAGAAGCGCATGCCCATATGCACCGTCTGCGCCCTGAAGGACAGCCATCCCGGGGTCGCTCTCGGCGATGACGGAGTGTGCAGCCTGTGCAAGCTCGACATCGCCGGGGAGCTGATGGAGAACTTCGCCTACACCCGGCGGACCTTCGAGGAGTTCACCCGCAGCAGTCCCGACCCGCACGCCGACCATGACTGCCTGTTCATGTACAGCGGCGGCAAGGACAGCACCTACATGCTGGACAAGTTCGTCAACGAATACGGCAAACGGGTGCTCGCCTACACCTTCGACGTGCCCTTCGAGAGCGCGCACACGGCCGAGAACATCCGGCTGGCCAGGGAGCGGATCCCCGCGACGTTCGTCCTGGACTCCGACGACGACAACATCAAGGCGATGATGCGGGAGGTCTTCAACCGCACCCCCGCCAGGCCCGGCGCGTATCTGGACGAGAAGCTGCCGTGCGTCTCCTGCCGCTCCTTCTTCGTCATCCGGGCAATCCTCCACGCCTTCCGGCGCCGCATCCCGTACATCGTGCTGTGCGCCGACCCGCAACAGATCCTGACCATGGAGTCGGACACCCGTGAGGTGGTGCGCGGCTTCTACCGGACCTTCGGGCGGCGGCTGACCGGTGAGTTGTTCCGCGGCGAGCTGGAGGAGGTGCTCTTCGCCGACGAGGAGGAGCTGCCGCGGATCGTCTTCCCGTTCATCGCCATGCGCTACGCCTACGACCCGGACCGCATCGTGGCCGAGCTCAAGGCGAAGGGGCTGTACACCTCGTCGCCGATGGAGACGCACTGCACCCTCTTCCCGCTGCTGAACTACTACTCGTATGTGAACTGGGACTGCATGTTCTACAAGCTCAACGCGGCCAGCCACCGGCGTTCGGTGCGGCGGGACGCGCACCACCACCGTTCCACCTTCAGCATCGCCTTCCCGCGCGCCGCCGATCTGCCGTCGATCGAGGAGCGGCTGAAGCGGGTCGTGCTCGACATCGCGGGCGACCGCGGTGACCCGGTGGCGCAGGAGCGCGAACTCATCGATGTCTTCACGCGGTTGGACGCCTCCGAGGAAGCGGCGCGCTTCGTGGCCCAGGGGTTCCTCAGCATGCGCGAGACGGCGGCGGAGCTGGGCATCACCCTGCGGAGCGACGGGACGGGGACATGACGGACTGCGACGTCGCGATCATCGGAATGGCGTGCGGGTTCCCCGGGGCCTCCACTGTGGAGGCGTTCTGGGACCTGCTTCGGGAGGGCCGGGAGGCGGTGCGCTTTCCCACCGAGGAGGAGCTGCTGGCCGCCGGGGCCGATCCGGCCGAGGTCACGCGCCCCGGCTTCGTCCGGGCGGTGCAGGGCATCGAGGGCATCGAGCTGTTCGACGCCGCCCATTTCGGGATCCCGGAGGACGAGGCGGAATTGCTCGACCCGCAGCACCGGCACTTCCTTCAGTGCGCGCTGGCCGCTCTGGAAGACGCCGGGTACGACCCGGGCACCCACCCCGGTGAGATCGGTGTCTTCGCCGGCGCCGGCATGAACACCTACCTGCCGGGCAACCTTGCCGACCGGTACGCCGCCGGGTCCTCGCTCGGCCGCTACCGGCTCATGCTCGCCAACGACAAGGATTACCTGGCCACGCGCGTCTGCTACAAGCTCGACCTGCGCGGGCCGGGCGTCAGCGTCGGCACGGCCTGCTCCACCTCCCTGGTCGCCGTGCACCTGGCCTGTCTGAGTCTGCTGTCCGGTGAATGCGGGACGGCCCTGGCCGGTGCGGTCCATCTGCGGATGCCGCAGGACGAGGGGCATCCGCACCAGGAGGGGATGATCTTCTCGCCGGACGGGCACTGTCGCGCCTTCGACGCCGACGCCCGCGGCACGGTCCTCGGCAGCGGCGTGGGTGTCGTCGTCCTCAAGCCACTGGCCGACGCCCTGGCGGACGGCGACACCGTGCATGCCGTGATCAAGGGGACGGCGGTGACCAACGACGGCTCGGCCAAGGCCGGGTTCACCGCCCCGAGCGTCGAACGGCAGGCCACGACCGTCCGCGAGGCCCAGCGCGTCGCCGGCTGCCCGCCGGAGACCATCGGCTACGTCGAGGCGCACGGCACCGGCACCCCGCTGGGCGACCCCGTCGAAGTGTGCGCCCTCAACCGGGCGTTCGGCCCGACCGGAGCCGGTCGCACCGTGCTGGGCTCGGTCAAGACCAACGTGGGCCACCTCGACGCTGCCGCCGGCATGGCGGGCCTGATCAAGACGGTGCTGATGCTGCGGCACCGCACCTTCGTGCCCAGCCTCCACTTCCGTACCCCCAACCCGGACATCGACTTCGCCGCGGGCCCCTTCCGCGTCGGCACCACCACCGCGCCCTGGCCGGAGGGGGACGGGCCACGGCGGGCAGGTGTCAGCTCGTTCGGCGTCGGCGGCACCAACGCCCATGTCGTCCTTCAGGAGCCGCCCCTCCCCCGGCCCGCTCCCGCGGCACGGACGGCCGAGCCGCTGCTGCTCTCCGCCCGCACCCCCGAGGCGCTGGCCCGGGCCACCGGCGACCTGGCCCGTCACCTGCGGCGTCGTCCGGGCCTCGGCCTCGACGCGGTCGCGCACACCCTGGCGGCGGGCCGCCGTCACCACACCCACCGGCGGGCCGTGGTGTGCACCGACACCGGCGACGCCGCGCTCGGCCTGGCCATCCTGGACCCCGAACGGGTACGGACCGGGCAGGCCGACGAGAGCCCGGCACGGTTCGCGTTCGTCCTGCCCGACGTCACGGACGTACCGGACGCCACCGAGCTGTACGGGGAGACGACGGCGTTCCGCGACGTGGTCGACGCCTGCGCCAGGGAGCTGCGCACGGACGCCGCGGCCCTGCTCGCGGACCGCGGCACGGCGGCCTTCGTGGTGCCGTACGCGCTGGCCCGGGTGTGCCAGGAGTGGGGTGTGCGCCCGCGGGCGGTCGTGGGGCGAGGGAGCGGGCGGGCCGTCGCCGGGTGCCTGGCCGGGGTGTTCGGGCCGGGCGACGCCCTGGCACTCGTCACCGGCAGGGCCACCGCCGTGCCGTGCGTCGAACCGGGCCTCCCGGTCAGCCTCGGGGAGGGCTGGCTGCCGGCGCACCGGGCGAGTGCCCCGGGCACCTGGACGCGGCCGAGCGCGGCGCGGGGCGACCAGCAGGCGACCGAGGCCCTGCTGAAGGAAGCCGCGCTGACCACCCTCCCGTTCGAGGTGTCCGGCAGCGGTGGCCGGACGGCCACCGAAGTCCTGCTCGACGCCCTGGCCCGCGCCTGGACGCACGGCGCCGACGTCCGCTGGGAGCACTGGTACGGGCCCGGCCGCCGGCGCCGGGTGTCCCTTCCCACCTACCCCTACGAGCGGCGACGCCACTGGATCGAGCCACCCTCCCGGCGCACCGGTCCCGCCGCCCGCGCCGACGACCTGCGCCGCCGCGTCGAGGAGGCGGACCCGGCCGAACGCGCTGCGATCCTTCAGGAGTTCCTGCGCCACCAGGCCGCCCGCCTGCTCGAACCGGAGGACGGCCGGCTGCCCGGCGTGGACGACAACCTCTTCCAGCTCGGCGCCGACTCCCTGATCCTCATCGACATCGTCGCCACCCTGGGCACCGCGCTCGGCCGCTCCCTGACCTACGCGTTCGGCGACCCGCCGACCCTGCGCGACCTGGCCGACCACGTGGCCGCCTCCTGGCGGGCGCCATGAAGACGACCGTGCCGGGCTGGCCGATCACCGGAACCGGGCTGGTGACCAGCGTCGGCGCCGGCACCCGCGAAGTCTTCGAGGCGCTGTGCGCGGGCCGCGGCGCACCCGCCGGGGTGCGGGCCTTCGACACCACCCGGCTGCGCACCCGGCACGCCTTCGAGATCACCGACCCTCCGCAGCAGCCCGCGGACTGGCTGTGCCGGGCCGTCGCGGAGGCCCTCGCACGAGCCTCGCTGCCGGAGGACCTCTCCGGGATCCCGGTCCTGGTCGGCACCGGACTGCGCGACCTGCGTGCTGTGGAACGCACCTGGCTGACCGGCCGCCCCAGCCCGGTCGATCCGCACTTCGGCCGTGCGCTGCGCGACCGTTTCGGGGCCTGTGACACCCACACCTTCGCCGGCGCCTGCTCCGCCTCCCTGTACGCGCTGGCCCTGGCCACCGACCTGCTCGCCACCGACCGGGCGGAGACGGTGGTGGTGGCGGGCGCCGACACCATCACCGCCGGCATGTACGCCCTCCTCGACCGGGTGCAGCCCGGCGCTCCCCGCGAAGTCCGCCCCTTCGACCGTCACAGTGCCGGCCAGTTGCTCGGCGACGGCGCCGCCGCCGTGGTCCTGCGCCGCCCCGGGGCCGGTCCGGCCCGGGCGGTACTGCGCTCCGTCGGCCTGCACTGCGACGCGGGCCACGTCACCGCGCCGGATCCGGACGGGCTCGTCAGCGCGCAGCGGCAGGCTCACGAGCGCGCCGGCGTCACGCCCGCCGGGATCGGCCTCGTCCACGCCCAGGGCACGGGGGCGCCCCTCAACGACCGGGCCGAGGCGCAGGCCCTGGCCCGGGTGTTCGGGCGGGACGGCGGCCCGCTGATCGCCGCGGTCGAGGGGATGACCGGTCACACCTCCGGCTGTTCGGGGCTGTTGTCCACCGTGCTCGCCACCGAGTGCCTGCGCACCGCGCGGGTGCCACCCGTGGTGGGCCTGCGCGAGCCCATCGAGGCGGCCGCGGGGTTGCGGTTCAGCACCGGATCCCGGATGGACGGAGGAGACGAAGGAGACGAAGGAGAAGGGCCGGTGGCGCAGGTGAACTCCTTCGGCTTCGGCGGGGTCCACGCCGTGGCGATCCTGGGGAAGGCGGCATGACCCGCCCGACGGACCCGGTCGTGACCGGCACCGGCGTCGCGCTCCGCGGGGCACGGTGCGCCGGGGACCTGTTGGCGCCCGTTCCTGATCCCTTCCCGGAAACCGGACCCTGGCCGCCCCACGAACGGCAGTCACGCTTCAAGGACCGCGCGACCCGGCTCGCCCTGCTGGCGGGCGCGGCCGCGCTGACCGACGCGGGACTGCTCGGCGACGGCCGCCTCACGGTGCCGGGGACGGCGGTGGGCACCGTCGTCAGCTCCAACCTGGGGACCCTGGAGACGGTCTGCCGGGTGGCCGGGACACTCGACCGTGAGGGGCCCGCCGGCCTGCGCACCATGGACCTGCCCAACGCCTGCAGCAACGCCACCGCCTCCAGTGTGGCCATTCGCTTCGGGCTGCGCGGGGTGAACCTCATGCTGTGCAACGGCGCCACGTCCGGGCTCGACGCGGTCGGCTGGGCCGCCCTCGCCCTGGCCGCAGGGCGGGCCCGGCACGTCCTCGTCATCGGCGTGGAACCCGCCGACCCGGTGGTACGGCGGCTGGCGCGGGGGCCTGTGCCCCTGGACGGCGCGGCGGCGCTCGTCCTGGAGACCCGGGCTGCCGCGGCCGGGCGCGGCCGCCGCGCCGGTCCGGCGGTCGCGGGGTACGCACGGCGGCGGGACGTGGCGGGGGCCGTCGCGGCGGCGACGCCCAGGACGGCCCGCGACGACAAGGTCGGGCTGTGGCTGCCGCCGGAAGAGGAAGCCGGCGGTCGCGGTACGCGAGGTGACAGCGGGCCACCGGGCCTGCCGGCGGCCGCCGTCCTCGACCTCGGCCGCACCCTCCCGCCGGCCTCCGGCGCTTTCGGCGCGTTCCAGTGCGTCGCGGCGACCGCCTGGCTCGCCGCCACGGCCACTCCCCCTGACACCGCCCTCGCCGCGGCCGGCGGCGGGCCCGTGGACGACGCCGCGGCCGCCGTCCTGCTGACCACCGCACCGTATGACGACGCAGCACAAGGAGACGGATGACGCAGGTCCTGATCACCGGAGCGGGAGCCGTCTCCTGCCTCGGTGCGGGGGTGACGGCCATGTGGGGCGCGCTGTGCGCCGCCCCGGACAGCCTTCCGGTACGCGCCGACGACCCCGGTGCCCGCATGCCGCTGCCGCTGATCCACAGGGCCCCCGCCGAACCCGGGCCCGACGGCAGAACCACCCGCCTGGCGCTGGCCGCGACCCGGGAGGCGGTCGCCGACGCGCGGCTGAACTCCCGGCAGCTGGCCCGCGCTCACGTGGTCATCGGTACCGGCGGTGGCAACGCCGACGAGTGGGAGCGGCCACTGGACCCCGCCCGCGCCTGCACGCCTCCCTTCACGGCCGCCGCCGCGGTCAGCACCGCGATCGGCGCGAGCGGTGCCGCGACGAGCGTCAGCAACGCCTGCGCCGCCGGCGGCTTCGCCCTGGGCATCGCCGCGGACATGATCCGCTGCGGGGAGGCCGACGTCGTGGTGGCCGGCGGTGCCGAGGCGTACAGCCGGGTCGCGCTCGGCTGCTTCAACCGCATGGGCGCCGTCGACCCGTACGCCTGCCGTCCCTTCCACCGCGACCGCGCCGGCACGGTCTTCGGTGAGGGCGCCGCCGTCCTCGTCCTGGAATCAGCCGAACACGCCCGCGCCCGCGGCGCGGTACGCCACTACGCCGCGCTGGCCGGCTCCGGCTGGAGCTGCGACGCCCACCACCTCACCGCGCCCGACCCGCAGGGTGCCCAGATCCGGCGGGCCATGACCGACGCGCTCCTCGACGCCGGCGCCCCCGCGTCATCGGTGGGCTGCGTCGTACCGCACGGCACCGGAACCCGCCTCAACGACGTGGTGGAGAGCCGGGCTCTCGACGCCGTCTTCGGCGACGGCCCGGACCAGCCGCCTCTCTACAGCCTCAAGGCTCTCATCGGCCACACCGCAGGGGCGGCCGGAGCACTGGGGGCCCTCGCCGCTGCGCTCATCCTCGACCACCGCACCGTACCGCCCAATCCGCCGCTCGGCGCCGGCCAGGATCCGCAGTGCCCGGTCAGACTGCCGCAGGGCGACGCGGCAGCGCTGACCGGCCGGCACGTCATGGTCAACGCGTTCGCGTTCGGGGGCAACAACGTGTCACTGGTCCTGGAAGGACGCCCGGCATGAGCGCCGACGCGCTGGTCGTGACCGGCATCGGGGTCGTCGGTCCCTGGGGCCACGACCCGTCCCGGCTCGACCTGGACGGCGACCGGCCGCACGACCCCACCGACTCCTGGTTCGACGTCGCGGCCGAGCTCGGGCCCCGCGGCTACAAGTACGTGCCGCCCTCGTGCCGTTACCTGCTCGCCGCCACCCGCAGGGCCCTGGCCGACGCCGGGGACCTCTGGCACCGGGTGCCCGAGGCGCGGCGTGGCATGGCCGTCGGCACCAACAACGGCATCGCCACTCTCATCGACACGATGGACGAGACGATCACCGGCCCCGGTGCCGCCCGGCTCGGCCCGGCGACCGCCCCGTACTTCTCCATCAACACCCTCGCCGGCCGGGTCGCCATGGACCACGGGATCAAGGGCTGGAACCTCACCCTGACCTCCCCCCGCACGGCCTCCCTCGAAGCACTCGGCGCGGGAGCACGAGCGGTCGCCGCCGGCCGCTCCGACCTGCTCCTGGCCGGATCCACCGAGGCCCCGCCGCCCCGGCGTGCCCCCGGCCACGGCGCGTGCGAGGCGGGCGCGGCCGTGCTGGCGCTCGAACCCTCCACGCAGGCCGCCGCGCGCGGCGCCGCCGGCTACGGCACCTGTCGCACCCTCTCCTTCTTCCTCCCCGGCGACGCGTCCGGGGCCCTCGCCCGGCGCACCGTCGACGATGCCCTCACCCGGCTCCTCGCACCCGACGGCCACGACGGTCCCCCGCCCGTCCGGCTGATCACCGACCCCTGCCCGGTGGGCACCGCCCTGGCCGCGCACCTGCGCCACCTGGGCGCCCGCACCCGCGCCGTCCCGGCAGGAGGCGGCACGCTCCTGCCCTTGCTGCACGTCATCCACGCGCTCACCGGCCAGGGGCCACCCCGCCTCGTGGCCACCACCAGTCCGGAGGGCACCTGCGCACTGACGCTGGTGCGCCCGCACCCCACGACCCACCACGCCCAGGAGGAACGATGAACCCTGACAGCGTCGTCATCGACCTGGAGAAGCTGCGCCTGACCATCGCCGAGACCCTCGAACTCGACCCGGAGGAGGTCACCGACGACGCCCACTTCGTCGATGACCTGGGCGCCGACTCCCTCCTCGCCCTGGAGATGCAGATCGCCCTCGAGGAGCAGTACGGCGTCCGCGTCACCGAGGAGGACCTGCGCGCCGCCACGACCCTGCGTGCCGCGCACACGATGCTGATCCGGAAGACCGCTTCCCGAAAAGGGCGTTCATAGGAACATGGCGCTGTACGGGTCAATTTCTACATGATCTGCACATGCCGGATATGCGTCATGGTGTCATATCACTGTCCATCGCGGATGACCGGATGATCCGGACACCCGCTCGTCGCCCCCGTCAAGGGAAGGCAAGACCATGGGCAGATTCACGTTCGCGACCATCGCATCGACCCTGACACTGGCTGTTTCCGGGGTCTTCACAGCGGCCGCCGGAACGGCACAGGCGGAGTCCGCCTACGACGACATCACCATGTACAAGCAGGAGAAGTCGCAGTGGTGCTGGGCCGCCTCCGGGCTGACCATCGCCAAGTACCAGGGCTACGGCTCCACGCAGACCGACTTCTGCAACCGGGCCGCCAAACACGACCCGTACCTGAGCTGCGACAACCAGCCCGCCACCCTCCAGGACATGGCCTACGCCTGGGGCGACCTGGGCATGAGCCACACCGGTACGGGCCTGTCCCGCGCGGCGTCCTTCAGCGAGGTGCACACGGACGTCAACGCCGCCCGGCCCCTCGGGGCGCGCATCGGCTGGAACTCCGGCGGCGGCCACATGAACGTGGTCTACGGCTACGACACGTCGAACAACACCATCGGTGTGGCGGACCCGTGGCCGGACACCAACACGTACACGTGGTGGAACTACAACGACTACGTGAGCAACAGCTCGTTCAAGTGGACCCACTCCCGCATCGGCATCTCCGGTTAAGGCAGGCGACCATGCGCGACCAAAGAACGTCCACCGTGCGGCGGGCCGCTCGCTTCTCCCGCCTGACCGTCACCCTGGCCCTCGGCGCGTCCGCGATGCTCCCGGGGGTCGGGCCGGCCGCCGCGGCCAAGGGCCCGGGCGACCTGCCCAACCTCCAGGCGGCCCTCGACACCCTGAGGTCGGCCGCCACCCGGGACGCGGTCTGCCGCTTCCTGGGCGCGCCGGTTCCCGACGGCTCGACGAAGGGTCCGGTGAAGATCCCCGACAAGGCCACCCCGTGCGACGGCCTGCCCTCGTTCACCGTCAAGGACCCCGTGGCGCTGAACGAGATCACACCGGCGTTCGCCGCCGGGACGGCACAACCCCTCGCCGCCGAAGCGATCAAGCTCGGTTACGCGGTGGCCGGGGTGAGCGTCACCGGCGGGCGCACCGCCACCGTCATGCTCGCCCCGACCGGTACGACCGGCTGGCACCTGGCCGCCGTCCGCGAGGGCGACACCGAGGCCGCCTACGCGAGCAAGGGCGACGTGACGACGACGGTGTTCTCCGAGCCGCAGATCCGCGGCTTCTACCAGCTGAGGCTGACCACCGTCGAACCGCTCAACGACGCCGCCCGGCAGGGCCTCGGCGGCCAGCCCTCGGTCTCGCTCGCGGACTACCAGAAGCTGGTCAAGGCCCGTTACGCCGACAAGCAGCCGGGCTCGGACTACGACACGAAGGGATACTCCAGCGGCTTCACGACGGACATCCCGAAGCAGTCGTCGCCGTACTCGGCACCGCTGCTCGTGGGCGGGCCGAGCGCCGCGCTGGCCCTGGCCGGCGGCGCCGTCCTGCTCCACCGCCGCAGGCGGGCCAGGTCCGCCTGACCCACCGCCCCCCCCCTTCGCCCCCGGGCTCCGGTCGCTACCCCTGCCCCGGGGGCGAAGCCATGGCGCAGGGGCGCCGTTCCTCCCTCAAACCGCTCGAAGGTGTAATGGACTGATCTCATGCCCATTCGTAACTTACTGGGCGGTGGGGATACTTCGTGCTCAGGTCTCCCCAACCGGCCCGGTGAAAGCCCGGAGGAACCCGGAGAGATACCGGAGAGATAGGGGAAGCATCTGATGAGACTCAGCAAGGCGGGTGCGGGTGCCGCGCTCATGACGCTGGTGCTCGGCGTCCCGGTGGCGCCGGCCGCCGTCGCGTCCACGCCGCCGGGCGCTGTTGCCGCACTGCCCGCCTGTCCCCAGGTCTTCGGGCACGGGGGCTATCCGACCGGCGCTGCCCCCTGGCAGCGGGACCGGATCCGTCAGCCCAACAATCCCAGGGCCCTGGCCCAGCAGAAGAGCTGGGGCGCGGACGGCGTCGAGGCCGATCTGCAACTGACCAAGGACGGCACCAAGGGCGTCATGTGGCACAACGCCACGACGAACGGACTCACCGGTACGCGCAGGGCTGTCACCGATGTCCGGTGGGACACCGGCGCCGACCGGCTCAAGGGCCGGACGATCACTCGGGGCCCGTATGCCGGCCAGACCGTCCACACCTTCCGGGACTGGCTGGACGCGGCGAGGGCGAAGAGTCTCATTCCCCTGGTGGAACTCAAGGGGGAGGCCGGGCAGTCACTGCTCAACGGTGACGCCACCGTCCGGGAACGCGCCTGGCGCGAGGTCATCGCCCCGGTCAAGGAGCGGATAGCCGGCCAAGAAATCATGATCTACACGCGGAACGCGGCCCTCAAGCCCGAGCTGGCCCGCCGCCTCGACGCCGCGGGACTCGCCGCCACCCGGACCCGTCACCCCGCCTGGGTCGACGGCGTCCGCTGGCAGGAGCCGCCGCCGGCGGCCGCCGGCAACCACGACCGGTGGCGCAGCACTCTCGACCGGGCACCCCGGCGCGTCGCCACCTCGTGGACCAAGGACTACACGAACTGGCTGAAGGGCAAGTGCGCCTGAGCGTTTCTCCCCACCTCACCGTCAACCTCCATCAGGTGTGCCGTGCCGGGCAGTTCGTGCCCGGCGCGGCACATGCCGTTGCGGGCCACCGCGGCTCAGCCGATCCCTGGAACACAGCGAAACCCACCCACACCACTCCGCTAGCATGTTCGGAACTCACAGCGATCGCCCTCATCACCCGTCCCTCACCGGAAGAACATGCCATTCAGCACGATGAGTAATCCATTCCATCAACATCTAACAAATCGACCAAACAATTGATATCCATAGCATCGCGGGCATTTTCGCGAATAAATTGCCGAACCACGTTCGCCGCGGGGCGTACACCACGGGCGCTCCTGTGGGCCACGGCGGGTACGGTGACCCTCGGATTCCTCGTCGCGCTGGAGATCGCCGCACGTCATTACGGTCTGCCGGGCCCGATGACCAACCAGGCGCGAGAGGTGATATTCGCCCCCAAATCGGGTCCGCTGTTGTACGCCAGTATGGCGTTGATGATGGTGGTGCTCACCTGGCGGCAACGGTTCGTCGCGGCCGGTGTCGCGGTCGGAATCGACGTCGTCTTCTTTCTTGTGCGGTGGGCCGTCGACGCCAAGATGATGTTCGGCAACGGCGCGTTGTGGGTGATTCTGGGCTGTGCGGTCATCGCTGTCACGCGCCGCACCGGCCGGGAACGCGTCCTGCTGCTGAAGGGCGTCGGCCTGGGCCTGCTGCTGGTGGCCGGCCGCAAGACCGGCGACACCTGGCTGCTCATCACGTCGAAGACCCGCCCGGCGGTGCTCGACCAGTACGTGGCGACCGCCGATCACGCGCTGGGCAACCCGTCGTGGCTGGCGGGCCGGATCGTCAAGGCCACCGGTCCGATCGGCGCCCATGTCCTCGACTACGTCTACATCCAGCTCGCGGTGGCAGCGGTCGTCGTCGCGCTGTACCAGCTGCGTCACGTGGCGGCCGAGCGCCGCTTCCCGGGCCACCATCTGGTGCGCACGTTCCTGGTGATCGGCCTCCTCGGGCCGGGCATCTACATGATCTTCCCGGTGGTCGGACCGATCTTCGCCTACGGCACCGGGGCCTTCGGCACCGGCGGCGAGCACTGGGCGGTGGCCGACCTGTGGCCGAACACGCCGCCGCCGATCAGCACCCCGCAGCAGATGCTGTACGACGGGATCACCCCTCGTAACTGCATGCCCAGCCTGCACACAGCGTGGGCCACGGCGATCTTCATCCATTCCCGCAAGGCCCCCCGCGTTCTGCGATTCGCGGGAACGTTCTGGCTGATAGCCACGCTCGGCGCGACGCTGGGATTCGGCTACCACTACGGCGCGGACCTCATTGCCGGCGTCGTGTTCACGCTCACCATCGAGGCGGCTCTGCGCTCGGTCGACCGTGGCTGGGACCGGTCAGGAATACAGCTGGTCGCTTACGGCGCAACGGTCTTCACCGCGCTCTTGGTGTCATATCGCTATCTGTCGATGGAAATGGCCGCACGTCCGTGGATATGCGGACCGCTGCTGATTCTGGCGATGATCTCAGTGATCTACGGATACATACGGACCACCAAACGCTGGGAACCGCAGACGGCGAAGGCCGCCCCGACGCGGCGACCGAAAGCGCAACCCGAACTCATCTGAGCAGGCTGCCTTCAGCCTTGCGCCCCGCCAGGGGCCGATGCGGCCGGCCTCCCGCCGCTGACGCCCCTGGCGACCACCGCCCGTTTCCTCTTGTCTCCACTTCCGCCAGCTTGCGAGGGGCGCACGTCACCGGCCGGCGGTCGCCCCGGCTGCCGATCGGCCAAGGCCGACGGCGTAGGAGTGGAACCGCGGACGGGTCCAGGGCTAGAGCGCGTGGTGGGCATGGGCCGCGCGCAGGTAGTCCTGCAGCCACTCCTCCAGCCGGAGACCGGACGCATCGCGGTAGTCCAGGATCAGCGGCGACAGAATGATCTCCGGTGGGAGCGCGACCGCGTGGTCCAGACGGGCGTACAGCCGCTCAGCACGCTGCCGTAGGAACTCCGCGACCGGGGCGTCACCCAAGGCGCAGGGCAGGCGCAGGTCATGCTCCTGCATGGCGTCGACGCCATGGGCGACGGCATCGTGGATCGCCTCGGGCACGGTCGTGGTCTGCAGGGGCAGGCGCTCCGGCAGGAACCAGGCGAAGTCCTTGTCGTCGTCGGCTGTGCCGAGAAGGACATCGGCCAGGTGGCGGGCGATCAACGGGGAACAGTGGAATCCGTCGCGATAGGTGCCGCCGGCCCACAGCAGGCCCTCGAGCGAGGCAGAGGGGCCCAGCAGAGGAAAGCCGTCCAGCGGCACCGGGCGCCGACCGCACAACCAGGTCTCCACATGCGAGGCGGCGAGCCCCTGATCGACCTGCTCACACGCTGCTCGCAGCAGGTCCGCGACCATACCCAGCTCCGGGCCCACCGGGGGTTCGACGGAAAGGACGCTGGTGGCTCCCACATACTGGCGTCCCTCCGGCAGCGGTACTACGTGCAGTCCGCAGGAGGCAGCCCGGTTCGGGGTACGGATGACCTGAGGTGCGCCGCCGGGCAGGACGCGCCGGGTCACTACGGCCAGACCGGTGGCATGCAGCAAGGGTGGAACCGCGCCTGGCGGCAGCACGGTTCTGACCAGGTCGCCGCTGGAACTGCCCGCCGCCAGCACTACCGTCCCCGTTGCCAGCACCTCACCGTCGGCCAGCCGCACCCCGCTGACCGCGCCGGCGCCGGCCCGCAAAGCCTGGGCGGCCTGCGGCATCAGCCGCACCCCATGAGCGCCGGCCGCGGCCTCCAGCGCCGCCAGTACGCTTCGGGCGTCCACCGCCCCCTCCTGCGGCAGATACATCGCCCGCAGCGGACGCGCCGAGACTCGCGGGTTCAGCCCCGGCACGCTGCCGGGGTCGACCTCCTCGTGCGGTTCGCCGTATTGGGCCAGTGCGGCACCGATGGCGGCGAAGTTGTCGTCGGCGATCCGGCCGGATGCTCCGCCGAGCACGACGACCGTGCCTTCGGTGACCGAACCGAGCAGGGAATTGCCCGCGGTGGGGCCGGCCGTGTCGGCGAGCATGTCCCGCCAGGCAGGCCAGGCCAACAGTGCACGGCGAGCCAGAGAGAACTTCGCCTGCCGAGCCGCGTGCCCGGCCGTCGCGGCGGTCACCTCCGCGAAGCAGTTGAGCATCGCCCCCGCCGCTGCGCTGGCCCCGTCGGGCCGGCCGGGTGGCCCGATCACCACGACGCGAAGCGATGGCGCCCTCCGTGCGACCTCCACCGCCACCGACAACCCCAGCGCCCCATTGCCCACCACCGCCACATCGGCGCTCGGCACAGCGGCCACGCGTCCTCCTTCACCGGAGTCGTTCCTTCGGCCGGTCCACCCTCACCAGGCTGCGTGGCCGGTCCGCCGTCGCATGGTGATGCTCCCTCCCACGGAGCGCGTCCCCCTGCCACCGGGCAGTGCCTCACCCGATCGGCGCCCGGCCGACGAGGAACGGGCGGTCCACGCTCCCCGCTGCACAACATTGCTGATAGTTGACCAGTGGCGGCCTTCAGGCGAGCTGGGCCACCAGGATCACCGGGGCGTTGGCGGCGTTACGGGTCCGCACCACCAGCTGACGGCGGTCGTTGATCTGTTCGGCCGACTCCAGCGTCAGGCCGCTCGGCAGGTCGAGTACCTCATCCAGCCGGTGCACCTCACCGCGCGGATCCCACACCACGGGCACGGACCGGGTTTCGCCTGCCGATGTCCACACCTCGCCGACGATCCAGCCACGGTCGTTGATCGCCCCGGCGCGCCCGCCGAATCCCAGGTCGGGGAGGGTCTGCGGGTCGTCGGGGGCGTTCCACCTGGTGGGTGCGCTGATCCGGTGGTCGGCGCTCTCCTGCCAGCCGACGAGCACCTCAGCGTTGTTGACGCCGCGCGCCCAGGCCCGGCCGGTGAGCTCCGGGTACTTGGCATAGGTGTCCTGGCGGCCGTCGGGGTGCCAGGCGACCGGGTTGTTCCCGATGTGCCCGACGATCAGCCCCTCGTCGTTGAGGCCGACGGCGCCGGAGCCCTCGTCCGCCCGGGCCAGCCGCTGGAACCCCGTGCCGGGCGTCCAGCGGTAGGACGCGGTGACCGTGCGCGGGTGACCACCGGGTATGTAGGTGTGGGAGGCGCTGAGCAGCACCGTGCCGTCCTCACCGATGCGTACGCTGCTCCAGCCGACCCGGTCCGTGCGTGATGCCTGCGGGTACGGAGAAGGACACCGTGCTCGCCACCGCCCGGCCCCACCGCCGGAATGCCGTGATTGGCGGGTTCCCGTCACGCGCGTCGAGTTCGATGGCGCCGTGACCGCACGATCGTTAATGGCCGCCATGTCGGCGTCACGACGTGATGACCTGCGGACGCGCACACTCCGAGTTGTCATCCACCGGCAGCGGCTCCGCAAGGGGGCGGAAATCGCGCGCCACCGTCACCGCCGGTCGAGGGCGGCAGCGACCTGGTCCATGACGCGCTTCCAGTACGTCCGCTGCTTCTCGCGCTCTTCGGCGCTCGCCAGGTGCTCCTGGTGGAAGCGGAGCGTCGTCCGGGCCCCGTCGGCGGCGGGGGTGAGGGCGACCTGGACCGTGGTGGTGCCGTGGGTGACGCGGATGCGGTCCGCCGGGCGGTAGCCGCGCACCTCGCCCGCCACTCCCGCGGCCGTCCGGTAAGGGGCACCGCGTTCCGGGGTGAGGACCGCGCCGGGGCCGAGCCAGAGGGCGAGCCCTTCGGGGCTGCTGATGAAGTCCCAGACGACGGGCGCGGGGTGGGGCAGCGTACGGGACACGCCGATCTGCCAGCCGGCGTCCTTGGTGAGTCCTGTGGGCACGGCGGTCATCCTTCCTCGGAGTGGCGGGCGCGCAGCGCCCGGACCTTGTGGCGGTTGCCGCAGTGCTCCATGGAGCACCAGCGGCGGCGGCCGGGGCGTGAGGTGTCGACGTAGACGAGGTGGCAGTCCTCGGCGGCGCAGGTGCGGATGCGGTGCGCGAAGGGCCCGGTCAGCAGCTCGACGGCGTCCCGCGCCACAGTGGCCGCCAGCTGCGTACCGCTGGGGGTTCCGGCCCACTGCCGCTGGCCGGTCGGCGTGATGGCGGGCGCCAGGGGCGGACGGGCGGCTGTCTCGTTGACGGTGTCCAGGTCGCCGGGCGGGTGCGGCTCGCCGCGCGTGTGGGCGATGACGACCCGGAACAGGGCGTCGCGCAGCCTCCGCATGTCGGCCACGTCGGCTTCGGAGATCTCCAGCGCGGGCGTCGGGGTCAGTCGCGATCTGTCCGCCCAGGCGGCCAGGTCGGCGGGCTCGTGCAGGACCTCGTACCTGCGGTAGGGGCCGGGACCGCCGGTGGTCAGCAGTTCCAGGCACAGCGAGCCGGGGTCGAACCGGTAGGCGACTCCGGTGTGCGAGTGCAGCGTCAGTCCCTTGCTTGCGGAGGAGTCCATGTAACCAATATAACTGGTTACATGGCACTGAGTTGGAAGCTGGTCATCGACAGCACGAACGCCCCCGCCCTCGCGGACTTCTGGGCGGCGGCCCTGGAGTACGAGGTGGAGGACCCCAGCGCTCTCATCGAGCAGCTGCTGGCCGCCGGCCACATCGACGAGGCGGCGGTCACCGAGCATCACGGCCGCAAGACCTTCCGCGGCTATGCCGCGATCCGCCACCCCGAGGACCCGTTCGACGAGACCAGCGGCGTCGGCCGCGGCCGACGGCTGCTCTTCCAGGACGTACCCGAGGCCAAGGCGGGCAAGAACCGTCTGCACCTGGACGTCCACAGCGAGCCCGGCGGCCTCGACGAGCTGGTGACCCGCCTGGAAGACCTGGGGGCGACCCGCGTCCGCGAGGTCGACAAAGGGCCGGCCGGGCACTGGTGGGTCATGCGGGATCCCGAAGGCAACGAGTTCTGCGCGGCCTAGGGCCTGTCCGACGGGTCGCGGATTTTGGGCGAACGAGCGCTATGGCAGGGGTGTCTGGCGGAGGAAGGACATGCCGTACCGGCCGCCCTGCCAGATGTCCGCGCCGCTCACGTACATGGGGTTCCAGGAGTGCCAGTACAGGGACTCGATGACTTTCGGTTCGGGGCCGGGGAAGGCCGGCTTCATCGTGACCCCGGCGAGCGGATTGCGCTGGCGGTCCATGCTCCAGCTGCCGAAGTCCACGTCCAGGAACGTGGTCGCGTAGGCCGTGTTGCGGTCCAGGTCGGTCAGGGTGAACTGGGTCTGGGGTTTGCCGTTGACCCAGTACTTCGAGACTTCCAGTTTCGCCCGTCGGCCGTCGATGTTGCCCGCGTACTCGGAGTGGCCGTAGGGCGGCGAGTACCAGTCCCCGTAGCCCCGGAACGGCCGGCCCGCCGCGAAGGGCGGCGCGACGGTGGAACGGGAGAAGGACATCGGGAAGCCCGTACCGTTCCACGTGCTCGTGCCGGAGAGGTAGTCGGAGTTCCATGTGTGCAGGAGCAGGCTCGACCAGCTGAGAGTGCTGGGGCCGGTGAGCGTGATGTGGCGGATCTCGTGTGCGCCCAGGGGAACGTTCTGGATGTACCCCGAATAGGTCTCGTTCCGTTCCAGCTCGCTGAACTTGAGGAACAGCGTGTAGTAGCTGCTGGGCGGTTGTTGCTGGACCACGATCTCCAGCTTGGCATGCCGGCCGTCGTACGACCCCAGCCACGTGCCGTGATACGCCCGTACGTCCTGGAGCCGGAGCGTGCCCGCGGCTGCGGCGGGTGTGACTGCCCCGCCTACCGTCGACGCCACCCCGGCGGCGAGCGCGGCGCCGGCGGCTCTCTTGAGCGCCGTACGACGGGATATCGACTGGTGCGCTGTCATGGCCCACCCCAAGTATCGGAAGGGCCCCATGGTGGGGGAGACGAACCGCACGTGGCGTCCCCAAAACACGCCAACTGTGACGCGCGCCTACAGGCCCCAGGGCCGGCCCCGGCCCGGGCCAGCGGCTACGGGCGCGGGTCTGTCCAGCCCCGTACGAGGCGACTACGCGCCCGCGCACGGCCAGGTCCGGTCCTACCGGCGAACGTCTCCGCGCGCCTCCCGCCACATCGACCAGAGGGTCGGGCCGCCCCCGGGTACGTGGATCTCGCCCCGGACGGTGAACCCGAATCGCTCGTAGAAACCGATGTTGGCCTGCTTCGACGATTCGAGGTGCGTCGGCAGTCCGGCCGCGTCCGCCTTGGCCAGGCCCGAACGCAGCAGGGCAGCGCCGTGGCCGTTGCCCTGGGCCGCCGGGTCGGCGCCGAGCACCGCCAGGTACCAGTGCGGTTCCTGAGGGGCTGCCCCGCCGACCAGTTCCAGCATTTCTCCCAGCCGGGCCGCGTGCTCGCCCAGCAGCCCGTTGATGCGGGCCAGCGTCCCCTCGTCCGGGTGCTGCTCGGCCGTGCCGGGCGGTGTCCAGAAGGCCGCTGCCCCGTCGGTGCGTTCACAGTGACCAAGCGGGCCGTACTTGTGCGCGAGCATGACCTCGAACCACTGGCCGAGTCGGTCCTCACGCCCGTCCTCGTCGGGGAAGAGCCACAGCATCATCGGATCGTCCCCGAAGGCGCGGGCGAGGAGGCGTGTGACCTCAGGAGTGTCGCCGATCTCGATCGGCATGGGTGTGTTCGGTGACTGCATGCGCCCAACGTAAGATCCAAGATCCTTCCGGCCCATCGGTCGTTCTGCCGATTCCCCGGACGGCGTTGAGCCGGACGACCGGCCGCCGGCTGCGACGTCGTCAGGGTGTCGGGCCGAACAAAGACCATGAAGGTACATAGGCTCACTGTCTGGCCCTTGAGGTGGCCGTGTTACCCCACGCCAGGCCACGCCACGCCACGCCACGACGTGAAAGAGCGATGCCATGCCGATTCGTGCCGACAGTCGGCTGCACACCGTTTCCCTGTGGAGGGTTCTCGGCGGACTGCGCGAGGGCGGTCCGCTGGGGCTGATGGAACGTACCGGCCGGCAGGCGCAGGGCACGCTGACCCGAGTGGACCTGGGTGCCTTCCGACCCTTCCTGGTCATCCATCCCGACCATCTGCGGCACGTACTGCGCGACCGCGGCGAGAACTACCGGCGGGGCGCGATGATGTGGAAGCCGATGAGCCGGCTGACGGGGCTGGGCATCGCCGGCGAGGGACCCCAGTGGCAGGCGAGCCGTCGCCTCTGGTGCAAGGCGCTGTCGGGCCGTTCCGCACACACTGCCGCCGACACGACGGCCCCCTCGATCGCCGGTGCTGTGGCGGATCTGGAGAAGCGCGTGGCGGCCGGCGCGACAGTGGACGCGCTGGTCGAGATGACCCGCATCGTGCTGCGGATCATCAACCCGGTGTTCTTCGGCTCGCGCATCCCCCAGGCGCAGTGCGACCGGCTCGCCGCGGCGGTCACCGTCGCCTTCGGCTCGCTGTTGTGGCGGATGGCGCTGCCCTTCGTACCGCTCGCGGTGCCGCTGCCGGGTGACCGCGCGTTCGGGCGCGCCACCCGTACGGTCGACGAGATCCTGCTGCCGCTGATCCGCCGGGCACGGCACACTCCCCGAAGCGGTCCGGACCTGATGAGCCTGCTGCTCGAGGGCGGGCGCACGGACGGCCGGCCGCTGAGCGACGAGCACATCGCCCAGGACATCGTGGCCCTGTTCGTGGCGGGTTCGGAGTCCAGCGCGCTGACCCTGACCTGGCTCTGGGTCGCGCTGGAGTCCGAACCCGGGATCGTGGCGGAGCTCCGCCGAGAGGCCGACGAGGTGCTGCGTGGCGGACCGCCCCGGCGCGAACACGTACGGGAACTGGTACTCACCCGGCGCGTTCTGGCCGAGGTCTGCCGCCTGCACGCGGTGGCGTGGGCGGTGCCACGGACCGCCGCCGCCGATGACGTCATCGACGGGGTGAGCGTCCCGGCCGGGGCCACGCTGGTCCTCTCCCCCTACCTGACCCACCGGCTGCCCGAATTCTGGGAACAGCCGCTGCGGTTCGACCCCGACCGGTTCACCGAGGAGCGCGTACGCGACCGGCATCCGCTGGCATACCTGCCCTTCGGCGACGGTCCCCACCAGTGCGTCGGCCAGTCGTTCTTCCTTCAGGAGGCGGCGCTGGTCGTGGCCACGATGCTGAGTCGTCTGCGGTTCGCCGTGCCGGGCCGAGCCGTGCCCAGGGCGGCGGTCGCACTGCGGCCCCGGGACCGGGTCGACCTGGTGCTCACACCGCGCCGATGACAACGCCGACGCCGTCAGAACCGGTCCCACCACCAGGCCACCGAGGGGATCGGTGGTGGTGTGTCGGCGTCTGGTGCGTCCTCGGTGAAGGAGCCGGTGGTGACGACCGCTCCGGCGTGCCGGCCGTCAGGATTGGTGTAGCGGCCGGCTCGCAACCCCCATTCGATGTTCCCCCGGATCAGGTGGGAGAGATGATCGAGGTGCAACCGCAGCGGCTCACAAGCCCGGGACAGCACCTGGTCCCGCAGCCGGACGAAGCGCAGGGTCAGGCGGTTGCACAGGTCCACAGCCTCGGCCATGGCCTCTTCGAAGCCGAGGCCGCGTTCGGCGGCCAGGACGTCGATGAGGTTCAGCCGGCACCGCGAGGGCCGCGGGTCGCGGGCGGCCAGCCAGCGTTCCTTGCCGTAGGAGAACAGGTCGTCGTCGAAGGCAGCGATGGTGAGGGCCAGCTCGTCCAGGGCGCGCACCGCGGGCGAGTCCATCACCCAGCCGGGGATCTCCGCCCTGTCGATGATCTCCATCCAACTGGTGGTCGCGGTGCCGGCCGCGCTGTGCTGCCGCATGTGGGCGTAGTCGTCGAGCGACGGCGTACGGTCCCGCAGGCGGCAGCCGAACTCCCACAACACGCCGAGGAACCAGGCGCGGTGCCCCTCCACCACGCGTCGGACCTGCACCGGCGTGCCCTCCGCGCGGCAGCGCGCCGCCAGGTCGCCCGTTGCGGCGAGGAACGGGGCCACGGATCCGCCCGGTGCCGTACCCGGTGCCGTACCCGGTGCCATTCCCGGCGCCGTTCCCGGTGCTTCCAGCACGCGCAGCAGACGCGTGGCGAAGCCGCTGAAGTCGCCGGCACGCACGCTCGCGGGTCCCTCGTCGCAGTGCAGGTCGTCGAAGGCGAACATCAGCACGCACCAGTCCACGGCGACCTGGAGCCGACCGGCCGGCGCCCGGGGCATGATCCGCCCGTAGAAGCCCGCACAGTCGTTGCCGGTCATCCGCACGCGTTGCGCCCCGCCCCGGCACAGTCCGTACCCGTTGACCCAGGCCGCCGCCCGCGCGTTCAGCCGGTCGGCGTCCGGGTGCTCGGCGGAGGGCAGTGGACAGTACCGCGGCGGGATCTCCACACGGATGCCGTCCACGACGGGCCCTTGCGGGATGCCGCCGACCGCCGGGGCCAGGACGCCGCCACCCATGCCGGTCATGACAGCAGGGCTAGGGACAGCGCCTGCGCCACCTGGGTCACGTCACCGCCGGCGGTGGCGTCGAACACCGTGCCCTGGGCAGGCAGCGGGCTGGTACCGAAGGCGTCCTTGAGCGCGTTGTCCCCGCCCGGGCTCAGGCCCAGGGCCGCAGCGCCCTCCGCCGTGCCGTTGACGAGGTCGACCTTGGTCTTGTCCAGCTGAAAGTCCAGGGTGAACAGTTCGACCGGCTGCTGCCGCGCCCCGCCGGCCCTGGGGCCCTCGATGGTGGCCCTTCCGACGGTCTTACGCGTGCCGAAGTCAAACACCAGTTCCGTGAAGGACAGGGTCCGGCCCGTGGACTTCGTGAAGGTGACGCCGCCGTCGGCCGGTACCGATCCCGCGCTGATGTCCAGCGCGAACTGGCCCCGCGTTATCGGCAGGCGCACGCACGGGCGACCGCCGACGTAGGCCATCACCGCCGGGCTCCTGGCGCCGAGCGTCACCCCCTGGTCGGCCAGCGCCTTGGCGACGGCTGCCGTAGGACACAGATCCGTCTCCGCCTTGCCGACCTTCACCTGTGGAGCGGGCAGCACGCTAGGAGTGACCCCCGTAGCCGCCCCGACCCAGGACAGAGCCCAGCCCACAGCGGCGACCGCACAGCCCAGGGCCACGACACGGCTCCGGTACAAGGACATGACGACTCCTGTCGACGTACACATGACGTACACATGGAGTGCCGGCACATCGACTCCACCGACTCCGGCCCTCCGTCCTGCACGGGCCGGCCCTCCTCCACGCGACCACGCCGCCGGACCGGGGACTACCCCAGGCGGGCCGGCCGGGTGAACAGGAACACCGAGGCGAGGTTGAGCGGCCTGCCGGACTGGAGCGGGTGAACACAGCGCGCCGTCCTGTGGCGTTAGGCCATATTGGGTAGCCATCCCCCCAGATGGCAGGGGAGCCCGATCGAAGAACTGGATGTCGCGCCCGGGCACGTCGTCGAGTGGAGCATGCGGTCCCGAGGCGCTGCGGTGCGAGTTCCGACAGCTCACGGGTGAGGTGGGCCGCAACGCCCTCGCCCCTACCCGGCCGCGTCCTCATTGCCCGCTCCGAACAGCGGCGTATCCGTTGGCCGCATGTCAGGCCGGATCCGTACCCCCAACGCACCGACATTTTCCGGGTCGGCCAGGGCAACGGTCAGCAGTTCCCGGGCTCGGGCTCGCGCTTGTTGGCGGGTGCGGCGCCGGACCGGGTCCGCAGATTCCGCGCGTGCTCCACCCACTCGTCGACTTCCGCCGCTGATGGGGCGTCACCTCCGTACCCGCGGCCGCCGCTCCCTTCGCAAGGGCGGCAACCCGTTGGACCACTTCCCCCAGGGCCATGCGCAGGCGGCGGTGAGCGGAGCGGCAGGCGGCGCTGTACGTCCCGCCGCCCACGCCGCTCCGCTCACCGCCTCGCTCCAGGGTCAGCGGGCCTGCGGCCCGGTCTAGGCCAGAGTGCCGCAGTTTGTCTTGTAGCGGGCCACGACATAGCCGTCGATCTCGCCGCCCCAGTCGACGCACTTGCCCTTGGCGTCCAGGTAGACCGGCCCCGCGTACGAGGTGTAGAAGCCGTACTGTTCCTGCTTCGACTTCAGATCCTTGTCGCGCTGGATCCAGGAGCCCACCCACAGCCGTGAGCCGGTCGAACTGTTCCGCTTGGTGACCACGCAGTTCTTGCCGGTGGCGGAGTTGTAGGCCAGGAAGACCGTCCCGCGGCCCGGGATCGGGATCTGGTTGACCTGCGCGTACCCGGTACCGCACTCACGGTTGTACGTGGCGGCGGCGTCGGCCGGAGCGGCGACGGACGTCCCGGCGCCCGCCACCAGCGCGGTGACGGTCGTGGCGGCGGCGAGCAGCGTGGCTCCCGCAACGCGGGCACTTACAGCACACTTCACTGTGTCCTCCGTAGGAGTCGCAAGGCGCATGGTGCTTGGTTGATGGACGTACGCGGGACGGCCGTCTCCGTGCCCACACAGACACTCCACACCCCAAAGAGGTTGTACGCCCCCTCACCCCCACAATGCAGAACCGGCCACACGGCACACGGCAACGCGTGCCCCACTGTCCCCGCGTTTTCAGCCGAGTGCCGCCGACCGTGTGAATTCACACTGTCCGCGGGATCATGCATGGTCCCCGAGCGCCGCTGCGCGACCCTTGGGCACGCTCGGCCCGCCCGGGATACCGACGCCCCCTCCCCCGCACTCGACCGGTCGAGCGGCTTGGCGCCAGGAACGCACGTGGTCAAAGGGGCTGGAGCCGGTTGTGCAGGAGGCAGAATTCGTTGCCTTCCGGGTCGGCCAGGACGTGCCAGTTCTCGGTGCCGGTCTGGCCGACGTCGACGGGCCTGGCGCCGAGAGCGAGCAGCCGCTCCAGCTCGGCGTCCTGGTCGCGGTCGGTGGGGTTGACGTCGATGTGCAGTCGGAGCTTCGCGGGCCGCGGGTCGCTGCTGGGGCTGAGGATGAGGGTGGGCTGTGGGCCGCCGAAGCCGGCGTCGGGCGGCCCGATCTCGATGCTTCCGTCGTCCTCCCGGCCGAGTTCGACGTAGCCGAGGACCTCGCTCCAGAACGCGGCGAGCCGGTCGGGGTCGGCGGCGTCGATGACCAGCTCACTGATGCGGCATGCCATGCCCGTGAGTGTACGTAGACCCGACAGTTGATAGTCGTCCGCGCGCCGGAGGGCAACGTCGCGGACACACGCCCACGAGAAGCGGTCCGCCCGGGCGACCGAAGTCCGCCCTCTTGGATCGATATGTCTGAGAGCGCCACAATGGCCGCCCCGCGCCGCGTCGCGGGTCAGGGCTCTCCACGGTCCGCATCCCGCCTGGATCCAAGATCGATTGTCAGTGGTGGGTGAGAGGATCGGAGCATCAAGTCGGAAAAGGGGGAGCGGCCATGTCCGGAAACCAGAACTACATCAACCACGTTGCTCTTGTGTTGGATGCCAGTTCGTCCATGTCACGCCTGAGCAACAAGGTCGTCGAAGTCGCCGACCAGCAGATTGCCTATCTGGCCCGCCGGTCGCAGGAACTGGACCAGGAAACCCGCGTCACGGTCTACGTCTTCTCGAACAAGGTGGAGTGCGTCATTTACGACAAGGACGTGCTGCGGATGCCGTCCCTGAAGCAGATGTACAGGGTCGGTGGAATGACGGCTCTACTGGCGGCCACGCTGAAGTCGCAGCGCGAGTTGGCGCAGACAGCTCAACTGTACGGCGACCATAGCTTCCTGACGTTCGTACTGACCGACGGACAGGAGAACGCGAGTCATCGCTGCCCGGATGCCCCTGCCAAGGATCCGCGTGAACTGGTGCAGGCCGTGGCCAAGGTGATCGAAACGCAGGAGGACAACTGGACGCTGGCCGTCCTTGTGCCGGACCAGATGGGCAAGCGCGAGGCCATGCAGTGCGGTTTCCCGAAGGACAACATCGCCGTCTGGGACGCCACGAGCACACAGGGTCTGGAGGAAGCAGGGCAGGTCATCCAGCAGGCCACCGAGAAATTCATGGTGGGCCGCGCCCAGGGCATTCGAGGATCGCGGGCGGTGTTCTCCACGACTGCTGAGGCGGTCAACAAGGACACCATCAAGGCAGCCGGTCTCACCCCGGCGAATCCGTCGGAATACCAGCTGATCCCGGTGGCCCGCGCAGCGGCCATCCGGGACTGGGTCATCGAATGCGGATACACCTACCGTACGGGCTGTGCGTTCTATCAGTTGAGTAAGTCGGAGAAGATCCAGGCGAAGAAGCAGATCGCGGTGCTGGAGAAGAAAACGGACCGGGTGTACACGGGGCCCCAGGCCCGGGCCCTGCTCGGCCTGCCGGACATGGAAGTCCGCGTCAAGCCGGACCACAACGACGACTTCACGATCTTCGTTCAGAGCACCAGCGTGAACCGGAAGCTGGTACCGAACACGCGGCTGCTCCTCATGAACTGACGCCTTGGAGCCGAGCCCCGCCCGCCCGACTGGCGGGGCTCCCTGTTCGTATTCAACAACCGCCTCACGACTTCGTGCTTCGTTGGCCGTAGCGGGTCGTCGACCGTGCCGTGTCCTCGAACCAGGCAGCTATGACGAACGGTCGGATGACGGTTTGCTGGCGTGACGCCAGGGCCAGGCCCCCAGGGGGCCTGGTTGGTAGGGCCGCCGGCCCGGTAGCCATCCCCGTCCACCGCTCCCCCTCCGCACTCACAATCCCGCCAGTCCAACGAACTGACACTGGAACCTCCCACTCCGCCGAGTCATCTGTGTGATCAACGGGGATTCGGCAAGGCGCACCAGCGCACCAGCGCACACCGCAAGGGCACCAAGGGGGCAGGGATCTGCATGGCCATCAGCAGGCGCACACTACTGGCAGCGGGCGGCACCGGACTGGCGGCGACCGCTGCCTGGGGCAGCGCGGTGGGGACGGGCACGGCGGGGGCAACCGTCCAGAAGGCCGGCAAGAGTGACTGGGTGGCCCTCGGCAAGGGGCTCGCCGGCGGTCTCGTGCGTCCCGACGACGCCGATTACACCGCCGCCCGGCAGCTCTACAACACGCGTTTCGATGCGCTGCGCCCCGCCGCCATCGCCTACGTCGCCGGTACACCGGACATTGCCGCGTCCCTGGCCTTCGCGCGCCGCTTCTCCATACCCGTGTCCATACGCAACGGCGGTCACAGCTATGCCGGCTGGTCCAGCGGCAACGACCGGCTCGTCATCGACGTCTCACGGCTGAAGACGATCCGCACGCCGTCCGCGTCCACCGCGGTCATAGGCGCCGGCGCCAAGCTCATCGACGTCTACACCAGTCTGGCCGCGCATGGTGTGACCATCCCGGCGGGCTCCTGCCCCACCGTCGGCGTCTCCGGCCTCACCCTGGGCGGCGGGCACGGTGTCCTCTCCCGTGCCTACGGCCTCACCTGCGACAGCCTCACCGGCGCGACCCTCGTCACCGCCGACGGCAAGGCCGTCGACTGCGACGCCACCCGCAACGCTGACCTGTTCTGGGCCCTGCGCGGAGCCGGCAACGGCAACTTCGGCGTCGTCACCGAACTCCGCTTCCGTACCCGCGCCGTGGGTGAAGGGGTGACCGGGTACGTCTCGTTCCCCTGGTCCAAGGCCGCGGCCGTCGTGCGGGCGTGGCAGGAATGGGGGCCGAGCCGGCCGGACGAGATCTGGTCCGCCTGCGATCTGTCGGTCGCGGCGGGCGGCACCCCCCGGATATCCGTCGCCGCGTTCTCTGTCGGCTCGCAGCAGGACCTGGAGAACGCCTATGACGAGCTGATCGGCAAGGTGGCCAAGGCGAGCGGCGGAAGCGGCGGCATCGGGACCGTCCGGCTACGGCGCCGCCCCTATCTCGACACCGTCCGGGCCTACGCCGGCTGCGGCGACAAGTCCACCGAAGAGTGTCGCGTGCCGGGTGCCACGCCCGGCCGCCATGCCTCCGGAAAGCTGCAACGCGAGACGTACGCGGCGCGCTCGGACTTCTTCGACCGCCCGCTCGACGCCACGGGCACCCAGACCCTGCTCGACCAGCTGGAACGTTTCGGTCGCGGGGTCAAGGGCGGCGGCGCCTCGGTGCAGCTGACGGCCCTGGGCGGCGCGGTCAACCGCGTACAGCCGATGGCGACGGCCTTCGTGCACCGGGGCTCGCGCGTGCTGGCGCAGTACCTCACCTCGTGGGCGGCGGGCGGCGCGGGCACGGCCCAGGCCACCTGGCTCGACGGGATGCATGCGGCGATGCGCCGCCACGCCTCGGGCGCCGCGTACCAGAACTACACGGATGCGGGTCTGAAGGACTGGCGCGCGGCGTACTACGGGGACGCGGCGGAACGGCTGACGAAACTGAAGCGGCAGTACGACCCCCGGCGCGTCTTCGACTTCCCCCAAGCGCTGTGACGCCTCGCGACGGGGAGGAGCACACGGTCCGGCTGGTCATGGCGTGAACCATCCGTCGGCGAGGGAGAAGGGGCGGGTGCCGGCCGCCCGGGTGGTGCCGGCGGCGAACTTGGCCTAAGCGGTGAGTCCGGGCGTAGGTCCAACTACCCCTGCCCCGACGTGGAAGACCGGTCCCCGGCGAGCAGGCTGTCGCAGGGCTGGTCCAGGCGCTCGCTGTGGAGCTGTTCGGCAGCGCGGGCGGGCTCGCGGCCTCCGCCGGCCTGGCGCCCAGACGCAAGGCCCGCCACGGCTACGGCTTGACAAGGCCGTTGGGAAGTCTGACAGGCAGGACAGGCGTAGTCACCGCCCGCGAGGCCGCTCAGCCGCCCGTCCGACCGGCGCAGGCCGACCCGACGGCATGACGGCATGACGGCATGCCGTCGGGTCGGCATGACTCATTCCGCTTCAGTCGGGCTGCCATGGCTTGTGGCACACCTCATAACTCGCGTTCACATTCACACCTTGAACAACTTTTCGAAGCTCACAAGGGTGAGTGCGTGCGCCTGACGACCAGGTGCACGGAGGGGGATCACTGTGCATGCCCCTCCGCCGTGTTCGGCCAGTTCGAGCGAACCGACGGAATGGACCTTCTGAACCGTGAATGCGATACCCCGGCTCCTCCGGGCCGCCGCCGTTCCCGCCCTGGCCACCGCGCTGCTGGCCGGGACCGTACCGGCAGCGGGGGCGGCTCCTGTCGCGGCCGACCCCGCCCCCGCCACCTACGGTGAGCTGGCCGTGAACGGTACCTTCGCCGCCGGCACCACCGGCTGGTGGGCCGGAACGAACGTCTCCGCAGCCGCGACCGGCGGTGCGCTCAAGGCCACCGTCGCCGCCGGGACGGCCAACCCGTGGGACGCGGTGATCGGCCAGGACGGCATCCGGCTGCGCAAGAACGCCACGTACACGCTCTCCTTCGACGCCAAGTCGTCGGTGGCGGCGAAGATACGGGCGACCGCGCAGCTCGGCGCCGCGCCCTACACGGCGCCGCTGGACAGGACGATCGACCTCGGCACCACGTCCAAGCGTTTCACCTGGACGTTCACCTCCACCGTGGACACGGCCACCGGTCAGGTCACCTTCCAGCTCGGCGGCCGGCGCGCCGCGACCGACATCGTGATCGACAACGTCTCCCTGACCACCTCCACCGCTCGCGAGGGCTTCTACACCGACCCGGCCAACACCGCGGCCAAGTGGGTGAACGGCAACCCTGGCGACCCCCGCGCCGCGAGGATCAAGTCGGCGATAGCCGACCACAATACGGTCAAATGGTTCGGCGACTGGGACGCCGACGGGAACCCGGCGACCGACATCCAGGCCGAGGTCGGCAACTACGTCGGCGCGGCCGCCGCCAAGGGCCGCCTGCCGGTCGTGGTCGCCTACAACATCCCCGGCCGCGACTGCGGCGGCGCCTCCTCGGGCGGCGCCGGGTCCCCGGAGAAGTACAAGGAGTGGATCACGAAGTTCGCCCAGGGCCTGGCGGGCCGCCCGGCGGTCGTCGTCCTGGAGCCGGACGCCGTGGCCCAGGCGGCCGACGACGCCTGCATGAAGGGCGGTGCCCCACAGCGCCTCGACATGCTCCGCCACGCCACCCGGCAACTCCAGCAGCAGGGCGGGTTCGTACAGACCTACCTGGACGCGGGCAACGCCACCTGGACGCTCGGACAGGACGGCAGCGGAGCACAGGGCATCGGCCTGAAGAGGATGGCCGGCCTGCTCGAGCGTGCCGGTGTCGCGGCGGCCCGCGGGGTCTCGATCGGTGTCTCCAACTTCGACGCCACCGCCGTCTCCGACGACTACGGAACCCGGCTGGCCGCCCAGCTGAAGGCCGACTTCGGCGTCACCGCCCGGTGGGTGGTCGACACCGCGCGCAACGGCAACGGCGCCTACGTCGTCCCCGGCTCGCCGGCCAGCGGTCACGTCGGCTTCTGCAACCCTCCCAAGCGCAAGCTCGGCGTCACCTCCCGGGCGGGCACCACGGGCGCCGAGTACCTGCTGTGGATCAAGAATCCGGGCGACTCCGACGGCGACTCCGCCCAGTGCCCGGCCGGCTCGCCCCCGGCGGGCACGTTCTCGCCGACGCTGGCGGAGGCACTGATAGACGGCCGCTGAATCTCACCGCCCTACCCGGATCCCCAGCGTCGCGTCCGGGTTGCGGCAGCGTGGGCGGCCGGTGCCGGCTATGGCCCATGATTGGCCGGTGAGCAAGGACGAGGAGCCCTGCGGGCGGGCGCGATACACGCTGACCAGGACAGAGGACGACCAGGTCTGGGGTGTCTGCGCCGAGGTGGAGGGACTGTTCGGGGAGCCCCGGCGCGGGACGTACGAACTGTTCGACTGGCTTCCGGAAGGAACCGAGGCGAGCGGCTGGGCCGGCAGCCGGGTGTGGCTGATCCCGGACGGGGAAGCTCTCGGGCCCTGGCTCCTGGAGGACGCGGAGAGTCTCGCTCGGCACCCCGGGACGGACGGTCTCGTGCTCACTGGCCTGGACGACTATGAGGGTCCGCCAGAGGGCTATCGGGGTTCTGTCCGGCTGCACGACGAGTACCGGTGGCTGGGCTCCTGCCGGGAGTTCACCCGCGTGCTGCCGCTCGAGCGGGTGGCGCCCCGCGTCCTTCCGCTCTCGGGGCGGAGCTGATCGATCTGGAGCTCGACGCGAGGTTCCTCACGCCCGTCGCGGAATACGCCCGGCCGGTCTGGGAGCGGTGGCTCGCCGGCCGCCCGGCCGCGTCCGGCGCCTGGGCGGCCCTCGACACCCGGCGACGCGGGGCCTGGCTCGGCCTCGTCCGGGAGCGGGCCTGCCGGCGCGGGCACGAGGACCGGCCGGCCGGTCACGCGTACGAGCTCGACGGCCGGCACATCACCGACGTACCGGGCCTCTACCTGGCACTCGGCGAGGCCGTCAACGGACCGGGCGGCTACTTCGGCGGCTGCCTGGACGCCCTCGCCGACTGCCTGCGCGGTGGCTTCGGGTACACCGCCCCCGCGCCTCTCCTCTGGTGGAACACGGAAGTCGCGCGCAAGCATCTGTCGCATGTCCTCGCGCCCGACGGCCGCCCGTACGACCTGTTCGCCGAGGTCCTCGATGTCCTGACCGAAGGCGGGATGCGCGTCACCCCGACATGACCCTGAATCCGCGAGCGGTCCTCGGGCCGGGTTCCGGCCGGGGTACGGAACGGGCGGGGTCAGGCGGATACGGGAAAGCGCGGGCCGGAAGCAGGCGGGCGAGCTCGGCGCGGGAGCGCCCCCGCCCGTACCGGGCAGCCTTGTGTCCACGCCATCGCCCAACTCGTCCGCGACGAGGACCCGTCGCTGCCCGTGACCTGCTGCCGCAGGAACGGCCGTACTGTGCCCGGAAGTGGCTGAGATCATGGCTGACATGCAGGAACATGAGCATCCCTTGGTCGGGTCCGTACGGAACGGGGACCTCGCGGCGCAGCGTGCGTTGCTGAGCGAGGCTGCCGACAACGGTCACGCGCAGCTCACGGCGGCTCTCGACCTGGCCGTGGAGTCCTTCGACGAGCCGCTCGTCGAAGGACTCCTCGTATGGGCCGAGCCCACCGGGTGGGATATCGACCGCATCGGTGCCGAGGACGGCCGGACTCCGCTGCTGCGCGCCGTCGACCGCGGCGCCGGCGACATCGTCTCCCGCCTCCTGCGCGCCGGCGCGGATCCACGGATCAAGGGCGCCGACGGGCGTGACGCGCTCGCCCTGGCCCGGCACTGGCACGCCACGGGCACCGAGGCCGAGCTGCGGCGCCGTACTCGTTCCGCGGAGCCGGTCCGGAGCAGGACCACCCAGGACATCGCCACGAACACGTGCCGGGAACTGTCACTCGGTGGCCTGACCGTCCGTGACTGCCACACCGCGATCCTCACGCAGCTGGAGCCGGTGTACGGAATCACCGCGCCTTTCGCCGAGTTGCTGGACCGCGCCCTGGCCGCACCGGACATCGAGCACGCGGTGTGGAGCGCGTCGAGGTCCCTGCTCCTGGAGCGCGACCCGCACGCCGTCTGGGACGAGGCCGCCGCCCTGCGGGACCGGCCCGACCCCTTGGCGCGGTACTTCGGCACGGACATGCTCTACGTCATCAATCTCCTCGACGAGTCAGAGGATTCGCCCTTCGACGGGCCGCTCGTGGACCTCTTCCTCCCCTGGCTGGAACAGGAGGAGAACCCACTCGTGACGTGGGGTCTCACCGTCGGCCTCACCAACGCCCTGGACCCGCGGGCCGAGCAGCCGCTCGTCGGGCTCACCCGGCACCCCGACCGGAGGGTCCGGCGCAGCGCGGTCGCCGGCCTGGACGCCCCGCTTCGGCGGGGCGACGCCGAGGCCCTGGCCACCGCCGTCGCGTGCACCCAGGACCCGGACGCCGGCGTCCGGGAATCGGCGTGCTGGGTCCTGAGCCAACCGCCCCTGGACTCCTCCGCCGCATCGGACGCCCTCGCCGCGTGTCTGGACGACGAGGCGGAGGCCGTCCGCGTCACGGCCGCCACCCGGCTGGTCCTGCGCGACGACCCGCGCGGCGACGAACTGATCGACGCCCTCGATGCCCTCGGTGCCGTCGGCGCCGACTCGCCCTACTACTGGCAGTTCTACGAGGCCCGGCGCCACCGCGACCGCTGCCGCGACCGCCGCCGCGAAGGCCGCCGCGAAGGTCGCTGAGCCCGTCGCCCGCAGCCCCCGACCGTGCCGGCCCATCCCCCTCTTGGCCGCACGCAGACCTTGCGCCGGCAGTCGCCTGATGATGCACCATCAGGCACTCAAGTGCGCCGGCTCCTCCCGCTTCCCTCCGACGCGCTGGTGGCGGGCGGGGACGAACGGGCTGGTGCGCCCCTAGCATCGTTTCCCATCTCATCACTTACCGGACATAGGGGTGCAATGGAGTACCAGCGCGTACAGGGACGGTTCCTGCCAGGGGCCGGTACCGGCAGGCGCCGGTTTCTCACCGTGGGCGCGGCTGCCATGGTCGTCGCGTTGGTTCCGTATCCCGCTCGTGCCCGCGCCGGACGGCCCTGGCGGGCGGAGGACATCAAGGACAACCCCTTCACCCTTGGGGTGGCGTCCGGAGACGCGCTGCCGGACTCGGTCGTCCTGTGGACCCGCCTCGCTCCCCGGCCCTACGAGCCCGGACAGGGGCTCCCGCAGACGGGCTCCGTGCCGGTCGACTGGGAGGTCGCCGAGGACGAGAAGTACAGCCGCGTCGTCGGCCGGGGTACGGTGCAGGCCGACGCCCGCGACAACTACAGCGTCCATGTCGATGCCAGGGGCCTCAGTCCCGCCCGCACCTACTGGTACCGCTTCCGCACGGGCGGCTGGACCAGCCCCACCGGCCGCACTCGCACCACCCCCGCCACGACCGCGACGGTCGCGCGGATGCGTCTGGGCCTCACTTCCTGCCAGCAGTACGACGAGGGCTACTACACCGCCCACCAGCACCTGGCCGGCGAAGACCTCGACGCGGTCTTCTTCGTCGGCGACTACATCTACGAGAACGCGATCGGTCCGCAGGCGGGCAGCCGTGTGTATACCGGCGACCGTCGGCTGCCCGAGGTCTTCGGCCACGAGTGCGTGACCTTGGACGACTACCGCCTGCGGTACGCGCTCCACAAGAGCGACCCCGACCTCCAGGCCGCCCACGCCGCTCACCCCTGGTATGTCACCTGGGACGACCACGAGGTCGAGAACAACTACGCGGGAGCCGTCTCGCAGGACGCCGTCCCGCCCGCGCAGTTCCTGCAGCGCCGTGCCGCCGCCTACCAGGCGTACTGGGAGAACATGCCCCTGCGCCCGGACCGGCGCCCGAACGGCTCCGCCCTGCCGCTCTACCGGCGGTTCCACTTCGGCCGTCTGGCCCAGTTCGACATCCTCGACACGCGGCAGTACCGGGACGACCAGGCTTACGGCGACGGTTGGCGGCAGCCCGGCCCCGAGTCCGAGAACCCGTCCCGCACCCTGCTCGGTGCCCAACAGGAAGGCTGGCTCTACGCGGGCTTCGGATCGTCCACCGCCACCTGGAACGTCATTCCGCAGCAGGTCGCCTTCTGCCGGCGTCGGCTGTCCGCTCAGGGCTCCCCTCTGTCGATGGACGCCTGGGACGGCTATCCCGCGAACCGTACTCGGCTTCTCCAGGCGGCCCGGACCGCGGGGATCACCAACCTCATGGTTCTCTCCGGCGATTCTCACATCAATCTGGCCATGGACATCAAGGACGACTTCGACAATCCGGCCTCGGCCACTCGAGGCGTCGAAATCCTCGGTACCTCCACCTCGAGCGGAGCCGACGGGCTCGAGAAGCCGGAAGACTGGGAAGCGCTGCTGCGCGTCAACCCGCACATGAAGTACTACGCCAAACGCCGAGGCCATGTCGTCATCACCCTCACACCGACCGAGGCGCGGGCCGACTTCCGCACCCTGCCCTATGTCACACGGCCGGGAGCACCCATCACCACCACCGCCAGCCTGATCTGCCCGGCCAGCCACCCCGGATTCACACCGGCATAAAGGCCCGAGGCAGTGACCACCGGGGGCAGGGCGAGGTGGAGTTGGCCCCCGTGCCCATCGGGGGGCATGCCCCAGTGATCCGGGAGCGGTCGCGCCCCTAGCGTCGGACGCATGACACACTTACGGCACCGTGAGCAGGGACCCGCTCCCGGCGGTCCCCGACCGACGCGGCGCACCGCGGCGTTGGCCCTCGTCTCGGCGGCGCTGGCGGTCGCCGCCGCCCCCGTGGCGGCCGCGGCACCGCGCCCGGCACCGTCCCCGAGACCGGCACCGTCCCGGGCGCCCGTCCCGGCCGCACTCCCCGGCTCCGACGCGGCGCGCGCCGCGCTCACCCGCGCCCTGGACACGCTCGTCTCCCGGCACGGCATCCCGGGCGTGGCCGCCGAGGTGAGCGACCCGCGCCGCGGCCGGTGGAGCGCCACCCGTGGCGTCGCCGACCTGACGAACCGTCGGCCGATGCGCGTGGAGGACCGGTTCCGGATCGGCAGCGTGAGCAAGACGTTCACCGCCACCGTCGTCGTGCAGCTCGCCGCGGAGGGCCGGATCGGGCTGGACGCCCCCGTCGAGCGCTACCTGCCGGGGCTGCTGCGCGGCGGCGGCCATGACGGCCGCACGGTCACCGTCCGGCAGCTCCTCCAGCACACCAGCGGGCTCCCCGACCACGTGGAGTCCGTCGCCGGTCTGCCCGTGGATTCCTGGCGGTACCGGCACTTCGAGCCCCGCGAACTGATCGCGACGGCGCTCGCGATGCCGCGGCCGGACAAGCCCTGGCACTACTCGACCACCAACACGCTCGTCGCCGGGCTCGTCGTCGAGAAGGTCACCGGACGCGGCGTCGAGGAGGAGGTCACCCGGCGGATCCTCCGGCCGCTCGGCCTGCGCGACACCTACTGGCCCGGCGACGGCACCCGCATCCGGGGCCCGCACTCGCGCAGCTACTTCACCGGCCCCGACGCACCGGAGGGCACGCCCCCGCAGAGCGACGGCACCGAGTGGAACATGACCTTCGGCGGCGCGGGCGGGGCGCTGGTGTCCACGCCGTCCGACCTGAACCGGTTCCTCGGCGCGCTGTTCGGCGGCGAACTGCTGCCCCCGCGCTTCGTCGCCGAGATGCGGCGCACCGTCCCCGCCGACCCCGACCGGCTCTGGCCCGGTGCCCGGTACGGGCTCGGGCTGATCGCCTCCCCGCTGGAGTGCGGCGGTTGGTGGTGGGGGCACGCGGGGTCGGTGCCTGGCGGGCACCGGGCGCTGGTCGCGGTGGGCCCCGGCGGCCGCGGCGTCGCCCTCGCCCTCACCGCCGTTCCCGCCACCGACCGCGCGGAGCAGGACTTCCGCACAGCCGTGAGCACCGCCCTGTGCAGCGCGGACCACGGCACCGGCCACCCCAAGGAGACCTCGTGAACCCCTTCGGCACCACCGTGCGCCGCGCCTCGGCCGCGGGCATCGCCCTCACCGCCTGTCTCGCCGCGGTCCCCGCCACGGCCGCGGCCGCACCGGGCCGCGACGACACCGCGGCAGTCCCCGGCACCGGGCTCGACCGCTACTACCACCAGAGCCTCGACTGGCGCAGCTGCGTCCTGGGCCCGGACGACGAGACGGGGCGCGCACTGGAGAAGGCCGGCGCGCAGTGCGCGGACGTGACCGTGCCGCTCGACTACGCCGCCCCCACGGGCCGCACCATCACCGTCGCGATATCCCGGATCAAGGCAACCGACACGCGCCACCGGATCGGCTCGATGCTGCTCAACACCGGTGGTCCCGGCGGAACCGGCATCGACTTCGCCCCGCACACCCGCGAGGCGATGAAGGAGACCGGCGCCCGCTACGACGTCATCGGCATGGACCCGCGCTTCATCGGCCGCAGCACCCCGCTCGACTGCGGCTGGCCCGTCGGCTCCGCCATCATGTCGTCCGGGACGGGCCGGGCGGGCTTCGACCGGCAGGTCGCCCTCCACAAGGATCTGGCCGCCAAGTGCCGTGCCACGAACGCCGCACTGCTCCCGCACGTCACCACCCGCAACACCGCTCGCGACATGGACGTCATCAGAGGTGCCCTGGGCGAGCGGAAGATCTCCTACCTGGGCTACTCGTACGGCACCTACCTGGGCACGGTCTACACCCAGATGTTCCCCGGACGCTACGACCGGGTGGTGCTCGACGGCGCGGTCGATCCGCGCCGCTACGGACCCCGGCTGCTGCAGGGCACCGAGGAGGAGAACGAACGGGCACTCGGCGACTGGGCCGCCTGGGCGGCGGAGCGCGACGCCACCTACGGTCTCGGTCGCACGCGTGCACAGGTGCTCGCCACCATCGACCGCGTCGTGGCGGCGTCGGCCCGCCGGACGCTGACCCTTGGCACGGCCCCCGACACCTTCCGGGTCGACGACACCCGGATACCGGTCCTGATCTTCGCCGGGATCGCGGACGACACCGACGAGGCGCGGGCGGGACTCGGTGAGCTGGTGTCCGCGATGGCCAAGGCGGCGGACGGCAGGGCGACCGAGCTGTCGTCGAAGACCGTCGAGGGACTGCGGTTGTTCCTGACCGACAAGGGCTCGCACTACGGCAGCGCGCAGATGGCGATCATCTGCGGGGACAAAGGCGCGCCGCGCGGCCCCGAGCGCTACTGGCGCGACATCGAGCGCAGCCGCGCCGCGCACCCGCTGTTCGGCCCGGTGACCAACAACATCACGCCCTGCGCCTTCTGGGACCGGCCGAGCGAGGAACCCACCCGGGTCCGGCAGGACGCCCCCGTCCTCATGGTGGGCGCGACCGGGGATCCGCGCACCGATTACGAGGGCACCGTCGCCCTGCACGGGATGCTGCCCAGCTCCAAGCTCATCACCCTCAAGGGTGCCAACCGTCACGGGATCTACGGCGAGTACGGCAACGCCTGTGTCGACGACCAGGTCAACGCCTACCTGGCCACGGGCCGGCTCCCGGCGACCGACCGGACCTGCGTGAAGCGGGCCGCCGGGTAGGGGAAACGCGGCGATTGTCCGAGGCCGACCGCAGGCATGACGGCCGGTACCGCGCTCACGCCGCCGAGGTGACGGCGGTCCTCCTGCGGGCGCGGTACGCGGCGGCCTTGATCTTGTTGCCGCAGGACTCCATGCCGCACCACTGGCGCCGTCCGGCGCGCGAGCGGTCGATGTAGACGCGGGTGCACTCGGGGTTGCCGCACTCCTTGAGCGGGGGTATGTCCGGGTTGCTCAGCAGTTCCACAGCGTGCCGGGCGACGGTGGACAGCGCTTCTCGCTGTGTGGCCGCCGTCCAGCGGCCGGAGTGGGTCAGCTGGGGTGCGGCGGGAGCCCTGCGGGCCGCGTCGTTGAGCACGGCCAGCGCCTCGTCGTCGAAGTCATCGCCGAGGCGCCGGGCCGTGATCAGCTGGTAGACGGCCTCCCGTACGGTCGTCGCCCGCACCACGTCGGCCTGCCGGGCGGGCGAGACGGAGTCGACCATGCCGGACTCCACGTACCACGCGTCCAGGCGGTCCGGTGTCGCGAACATCTCGAATCGCGCCGTGCGACGTGCCCGGAGCGTGGCCGCGAAGTCCAGCGCCGGGTTTCCGCACACAAAGACATGATCCATGTTCACGTCACCATCCTGACGGGTGACCATGACGCCCGCAAGGATCGTCAGCCGCTAAGCGGGGCCCTCCTCCGTGGCGCTCAGCCGGATCTCGCGGCCCGGGGCCCGTCAGCGCCTCATGCGTGCGGTGCTCCCGTCTCCGTCAGTTCGCCGTCGGCGACCCGCAGCCACCGGTCGACGCCGATCCGTTCGAGGAAGCGCTCGTCGTGGCTGACCACCACGAACGCGCCGCGGTAGCACTGCAGGGCGCTCTCCAGCTGGCCCGCGCCGACCAGGTCGAGGTTGTTCGTCGGCTCGTCCAGCAGCAGCAGTTGCGGGGCCGGTTCGGCGCACAGGACGCAGGCCAGGGTGGCGCGCAGGCGTTCGCCGCCGGAGAGTACGCGCACGGGCAGGTGCGCTCGGGGGCCGCGGAACAGGAAGCGCGCGAGCAGGTTCATCCGCTCCGCCTCCGGCCGGTGCGGGGCGAACACCGCGAAGTTCTCGGCCACGGTGCGGTCGGGGTCGAGCAGATCCAGGCGCTGCGAGAGGGAGGTGATCCGCCCGTCGGCACGCTTGATGTCTCCGCTGTCCAGGGCGAGTTCACCGGTGATCAGCCGAAGCAGAGTGGTCTTGCCCGCGCCGTTGGGGCCGGTGAGCGCGATGCGTTCGGGTCCGCGGATCGTCAGGTCGACGCCGTCCCCCGCGAACAGGTTTCGCTCGCCGTGGCCGACCCGCATCCGCTCGCCCAGGAAGACGGTGCGTCCGGCGGGAACGTCGGTGTCGGGCAGTTCCAGGGTGAGCCGCTGCTCGTCCCGCAGGGCGCGTCCCGCCTCGTCCAGCCGGGCCTGCGCCTCGTGGACGCGGGTGGCGTGCGTCTGGCCCGCCCGGCCGGCGGATTCCTGGGCGCCGCGCTTCATGTTCCCGGCGAAGATGCGCGGCAGGCCGGCGTTCTTGAGGTTGCGGGCGGCGTTGCTCGCGCGGCGTTCGGCCCGTTCGCGGGCCTGCTGCATCTCGCGCTTCTCCCGCTTCAGCTCCTGTTCGGCGTTGCGTACGTTCTTCTCCGCGACGTCCCGCTCGGCCCGTACGGCCTGCTCGTACTGGGTGAAGTTGCCGCCGTACAGCCGCAGTTCACCGCGGTCGAGTTCGGCGACGCGCTCCATGCGGTCCAGCAGGGCCCGGTCGTGGCTGACGACCAGCAGGCTGCCGTTCCAGTCCGCGACCACGTCGTAGAGCTTGTGGCGGGCTTCGAGGTCGAGGTTGTTGGTCGGTTCGTCCAGCAGCAGTACGTCGGGGCGTTTGAGCAGCTGCGCCGCCAGGCCGAGGCTGACGATCTGGCCGCCGCTGAGCGTGTCCAGGGTCCGGTCGAGGGCGAGATGGGCCAGCCCGAGCCGGTCGAGTTGCGCGCGGGTGCGCTCCTCGATGTCCCAGTCGTCGCCGATGACCGTGAAGTGCTCCTCACTCACGTCGCCGGACTCGACGGCGTCGATGGCACGGATCACGGCGTCGACGCCCAGGACCTCGGCCACGGTCGGTTCACCGGCCAAGGGGAGGGTCTGCGGGAGGTAGCCGATCGTGCCGAGCACGGTCACCGCCCCCGATGTGGGGCGCAGTTCACGGGCGATCAGCTTCAGCAGGGTGCTCTTGCCGGAACCGTTGGGCGCCACGAGGCCCGTACGGCCGGCGCCGACGATGAAGGACAGGTCCTCGAAGACCGGGGTGTCGTCGGGCCAGGAGAAGGACAGCTGGGAGCAGATGACAGAAGCGTCGGACATGGGGATGACCTCGTGAAGGAAAGAGGGCAGGCCACTTCCATGAGGATCCAGGGGATCCATGGGGAAAAACCACTGCGCGGAAACCGCCGCGCGAAGGGCACTGCGCCTGAGACAGGAAAAAGGGGACGACGGGATGACCACGACGGCGGCACTGCCAAGGGTGCGCCTGCCGGTGGTCGATCAGATCCGGGTATCACCCGGAGATGTCGTCGTCACCCGCCATGTCTGGACTCCTCTACGAAGGATCACTGCCGCCGTGATCTTATCAGCTCCGCGCGACCGTCCGGAAGGCCCTCCCCCACCTCCGCCGGCGCGAAGGCCCGCGGCCCGCGGCTCGCGGCCCGCGGCCCGTCCGGCGGAGGAGGGCGCAGGTCAGAGCACCAGGTCCCACGCCAGGCAGGAGAGGAGATTCCGCGCCCCTTCGGGGTCGTAGGCGCCTCGCGCCGGGCCCCCCGGCGAGGCTTGCTTCACCTCGACCATGTCCTCGTGGGCGATCCGCTCCGGCAGCGCGCCGAACCGCGCGTGGCGCATCGCCGAGCCGCTGTCCTGTGTGTCGTTGCGGTCCTGCATCGTCAGCCTCCCGGTATGGATGGAGTTGATGAGCCGTCAGAGACGGTTGGCGTCGATGACGGCGCGGGCGAACGCCTCGGGCGCCTCCTGCGGCACGTTGTGACCGATGCCCTTCAGGGTGCGGTGGTCGTACGGGCCCACGAATCTGTCCCGGTACGCGGACCCGTCGCCCGGAACCGTGAACGGGTCGCGTTCGGCGTCGAGCGTCACCGTCGGCACGCCGATGACCGGCCGGGCGGCGAGCCGCTTCTCGTACGGCTCGTAGCGCCGTTCGCCCTCGGCGAGGCTCAGCCGCCAGCGGTAGTTGTGGACGACGATGGCGGCGTAGTCCGGGTTCTCGAAGGCGGCGGCCGTGCGCTCGAAGGTGGCGTCGTCGAAGTCCCATGTCGGGGACACGGTGTCCCAGACCAGCCGCGTCAGGTCGTGCCGCTTGGCCTTGTCCTCCATGGCGATCCGGCCCCGCTCCGTGGAGAAGTAGTACTGGTACCACCAGGCGCGCTCGGTCGCCGGCGGCAGCGGCTGGAGGTTCGTCTCAAGGTTGATGACGAGATAACCCCCCACCGACACCAGGGCCTTGCAGCGCTCGGGCCACAGCGCCGCGATGACGTCGGCGGTCCGCGCTCCCCAGTCGAATCCGGCGAGGACCGCCCGCTCCAGCCCCAGCGCGTCCATCAGGGCGATGATGTCGAGGGCGATGGCCGACTGCTGCCCGTTTCTGAAGGTCCGGGGTGAGACGAAGCGCGTCGTGCCGTGGCCGCGCAGATAGGGAACGATCACTCGGTGGCCCTCCGCCGCCAGCAGAGGCGCGACATCGACGAAGCTGTGGATGTCGTAGGGCCAGCCGTGCAGGCAGATGACCGGCGCCCCGTGAGCCGGCCCCGCCTCGGCGTAGCCGATCTCCAGCAGACCGGCCCTGACCTTCTTGAGTGAGGGGAACGCGGTGCGCTCGCGGGGACCGGCCGTGGGCGCGGTGGCCGCAGCGGACCGCCGCCCTGTCGCGGGCGAGGCATGCGCCGATCCCGACGGCCCCAACGGCCCCGTCAGTGGTGCGGTGACCGCGCCGCCGGCGGCCACGCCGAGAGCCTTGCCGAACGTACGTCTTTTGATCATGTGAAGCCCTCCGCGCGTCCCGAAGTGCCGGACTGCGACTGTGGCACAGCATGCGTCACCGGTCAAACAGGTGACGCACGCCAAGTCCTCGCACATCAGGGGAGTTTGGCCATCAGGGTTGTCCGGAAAACGACGCGCCCCCGCCCTTGCGCTCCCCCACGGCAGGACGGCACTCTACCGAAGCAGAAAGAACGATCGTTCTGCCTTGGAAGACTCCCGGAACGGAGCCCGATGATGATCGACCGCCGCACTCTGATCCATAACGGAAGCGCAGCCGCCGGCGCCCTCGCCATGGCCGCCCTCGCCCCGGCGACCGCGGCCGCAGCCGCAACCGCAGCGACCACCGGCCACCCCACGGACCCGACCTCCGGAGTGACCCGGACCCTGCTCCAACGCCACCCCTCCCCCGCCAAGGGCTGGGAAACCGTCCAGACCCTGGTGGAGATCCCCAGGGGCAGGGAGTCCGGCCGGCACAGCCACCCCGGGGTGGAAGTCGGGTACATCGTCCGCGGCGACGTGCTGATGGTGTTCGACGACGGCCACGTCCTGCGGCTGCGCACCGGCGACCCCTTCTTCATCCCTTCCGGCGCCGTCCACAACGCCCGCAACGTCGGCACGGTGACCACGATGATGCTGTCCACCTACGTCGTCGACGAGACGAAACCTCTGGTCACGACGTACGAGCACGCGCCCGCGAAGTCCCGCCCCTGACCGCACGGGACCGGCCGCCCCTTCCCTACGCTGTGCCCATGACCACGGGAGCCACCGAGAGAACCCACCCCAGAGAACGCCTGCTGGACACCGCGGGGCGTCTGTTCTACGCCCAGGGCATCCAGGCCGTGGGCGTGGAGCAGTTGGTCACGGAGGCAGGGGTCACCAGGGCGACCTTCTATCGCCACTTCTCCAGCAAGGACGGCCTGGTCGTCGCCTACCTGGAGGCCCGCGGTGCGAGAGTGGAGGACGCCGTGGCGGCCATTCTCGCCGCACACCGGGGCCGTGAGGCTCTGCTTGCCATCATGGACATGATCGGCGACAACCTCTGCCGGTCGGGCTTCCGGGGCTGCGGCTTCCTCAACGCCGCCGCGGAGTACCCCGACCCCACGCATCCGGTACGCGTCCGCATCGCCGAACACCGCCGCTGGTTCCACGGCGTGCTGCGCGCCGTGGTCCGCGACGCCGGTCATCCCGATCCTGAGCGCGTGGCCCGGGCCCTGGTCGTCCTGCGGGACGGGGCCATGGTGGGCGGCTATCTCGACGACCCACGCGCCATCAGGGCGACCCTGCGCGAGGCCGCGGCAGACCTTCTGACGTCATGACCGGAACGCCACACGCCGCACCGCCGGCCGGACCAACGCTCTGCAGGGGCCGATGGCGTGTGACATGCCGCTGATGGCGTAAAGGAGTGGGTTCGGCTGTTCGGCCGGTCACGCTGGGCGCACCGGGACCGACGGCGGCCCGGCGGCCGGGGGCAGACCGGCCACGAGGACGAGGCGCCGCGCGAGGGGGCCGAGGTGATCTCCCTGCATGTGCGGCGGCTGCCGCCGGACCCGCGGACCTCGCTGCCGGATATGGCCGAGCAGGCCGGCCACGACCCGGCTGCTCTCGGCGGCCGGCACGGCGAAGCATGTGGAGAAGCAGAAGGGCGCAAGCGCATGACCCCCGCCACGACCGCCGCAGAGCAGCCGTGATGGGCACTGCGGCGGCCTGGTGCCACAGGACCGGACAGTGGCTGACCAGCCATGCCGGGTGGTGCCTGACCGTCTCCGTGGGTCTCCACGTGCTGGCCGTCAGCGTCTTCATCCCGGAGACCGTGGATCTGCGCGTGTACCGCGATGCCTCTCCGCTGGTGATTTCCGGCGGTCTGTACGACTACCGCCTGCTCGCCGACCCGCCGAATTCCTTCCTGCCGTTCACCTACCCGCCGTTCGCCGCCCTCGTGTTCCTGCCGCTGTCACGCCTCCCCTGGACAGTCGCGGTCTGCCTGTGGCAAGCGGCGTCCGTGGCAGCCCTGTTCGTCATCAGCCGCTGCGCCGGGCGCCTCATGTCCCCCGGCACCGGCCGCGGCGGAAAGTCCCACGCCATGCTCTGGACCGCTGCCGGTCTGTGGCTCGAACCCGCGCGCCACACACTGGACCAAGGCCAGGTCAACCTGCTGCTGGGCGCCCTGGTCCTGGGAGCCCTGACCGTTCTGCGCACGGCTGTCGGCCGGGGTACGGCCGTCGGACTGGCAGCCGCCGTGAAGCTGACACCAGGCATCGGCGGACTGTACTTCCTGGCGACCCGGCAATGGCGGGCGGCGGCCTGGGCCCTCACCACCGCGTGCACGGCCACGGCACTGGCCTGGCAGGCCGCCCCGCGCGAGTCGGCGCGGTACTGGTCCGCGCTCGTGACCAACACTCACCGCATGGGCCCGCTGTGGTCCGTGCGCAACCAGTCCCTGCGCGGAGCACTCAGCAGACTCCTCGGTCACGACGCCGGCCTGTCCATGATCTGGTGGACGACCCTCGCCCTGGTCACCGTTCTGGCGGCCTACGCCCTGTGGAATGCCATGAGACGCCACGACCTCCTCGGCATCCTGATCACCGCGGAGCTGTACGGGCTGCTGGTCTCCCCCATTTCATGGAGCCATCACTGGATCTGGTGCCTGCCCACCATGATCTGGCTGGCCCACAACACCAGACGCCGGAAACCACTCATCCGCGTCACGCTCGCCGCGTGGACCCTCGCCACAGCCACTCGCCTCGTACCGCTGCTGACCCGCCTGGAGGACAACCTGCCCTCCGCCCACCGGTATCCAGCACTGCTGGCGTGGCCCGCGTCGGCCTATGCCGCGTGCGCTCTCCTGTCCTTCCTCGCCATCAGCACCGATCGCGCACCGGCTGCCCATCACGAGGACGGCTACCGCACAGGACGCCCGCAAACCGCCGGCGATATCACCACGTAGGCCGGAGACACGGCTGGGGCGCACACCGACGGGTGCTACGGGCTGGGGGACGGTGCCGTGGTCACAGCCGGGTGATGGTCACGGTGGTGGGCCCGGAGGCCGAGGTGAGGCCCTGTGCGGTGGTGCAGGCGGTCTGCTGGGAGGCCAGCAGGGTCACCTCGGTCACCACGGTCGCGCCCTTGAACGCGCCGTCGGTGATCTTCCCCGTGCTGACGGTGACGATGTTGCCGTTGGGGCGTGCGGCGACGACGCTGCGGATCACGGCAGTGGACGTCCGGTCGCCACTCCGCTCCTCCTTGCCGTGTGTGTCCTTCTTGCCATGTGTGCCCTCCTTCTTCCCGCCCCAGTGGAAGGTGAGGGTGCCGCCGGCCGGGCCGAGCAGGCAGGACAGGGTGCCCGAGGAGCTGCCGCCGAAGGTGGCCGAGGTGAAGGCGGGGTCCGTCGAGACGGGGCAGCCCACGGCGGCATGGGAGGTGATGGAGACGGGCCTGGGGAGGAGGGTCAGACCGGGTGAGTAGGTGGCAGTGACGGTGCCGGCGCACTCCAGGAGCACCGCGCCCTTGTCCTGGCGGTGTCCGTGGCCGTCCGCCTGGGCGGTGGGCACCACGGGAACGAGGGCGGCGATGCCGAGCGCGGCGGCCATGGCCGCTCTACGGGTCCTGTGCAGTCGAGTGGGGTGCACAACCGGAGTCCTTCCCGTGCTGCTGCTGTTCTTCAGGTGCGGTGCACGTCCACCGCGACCGTGCTCTGCTGATCGTCCGCCACCGTGTACACGCGGCCGCCGTTGTCGATCCCGAAGGGCGACAGGTCCACCAGGGCGCGGGTCAGGTGGGCTCCTTCCACGCGGACGTGTGCGATCTCGGGACAGGCGTCCAGCACGGATGCGCCCAACTGGTAGAAGGTGTGCTGGCTGGAGCGGCTGGTGTGACCGGTGAAGGCTTCGGTGACGGCCCGGGCGGCCCGGAGCCGGCATGCCCGGTGGTCCACGTCCCGGTCGGCGTGCTGCCAGGTCAAATCCAGGCGGGCGGCGAAGACGCGGTCGGTGAAGGTCTGTGTCGTGGTGTAGGCGTCGCGGGCGAAGCCGGTGAAGGTCGCGCCGCCGGTCACGAAGAGCCCGATGTCCCGCAGACCGCCGCGCACGGTCGGTTCACCGTCGCGCGGAAGGGTGACGTGGGCGTGGTCCCGGGGACCGGCGGAGGGGCCGAAGTGCCGGGCGCCGGGCTGCGCGGGGCCGGCCGCCAGGGGGTCGAGCTCCGCGCAGGAGACGGACACGTCGGCGGCCCTGGGCGGGTGGCCCATCGCGAGGAAGCGCTCGGCCAGGGCCAACGCGAAGGTCTCGGGCTCCGCGCCGGTGTGCCGCTCGCCGATGGCCAGGACGGAGTTGGTGATCGAACTGGTCGGTATCAGACGAGTGTTGTCGCCGTCCCGGTACACCTCGGAATGGTCCATCTCCAGTTGGACGTCGACGCGGCATCTGCGGACCCTGTGCCGGGGAAGGGACCGGTCCACGAGCAGGAATTCGATTCCGGATTGTCCGTAGGCGTGAACACCGATGGCGTGGCCCATCATTCTCCGTTCCGCCGGGCGGTGGAGGCGCGAGCGCGCCCGGAAAACCTTCCCAGCCGCCGTTGAAACGGTCAACGGGCCACATGTAATTGCGACAATCATATCTACGGTGCGGACTTCCGAGCTCCGGAACCGGTCCCCGTGCGCGCCGGCAGGCGGTCTGGACACACCCATGGCCCGGTGCCAGCCTATGGGGCGTCGGCGGCGTGACCAGCGAAGGAATCAGCCATATGGCCAGTGCCTCGCTCCTGCCCGGTGCGGTCCACGTGGCAGTGGTCGGCGGAGGTCCCGTGGGCCTGTTCCTGGCGGCGGAACTGTCCTCGCGCGGCATCGACTGCGTCGTCCTGGAGCGGGACGCCGGCGTGCCGGGCGAAACGCGCGCACTGGTCCTGCATTCCCGCACCCTCGAATTCCTCGACATGCGCGGAATCGCCGGACCTTTCGTCGCCCAGGGCCATCAATACCGGCACTATCCCCTGGGCTCCGAACGGTCGAAGGCACCCTTCACCGGGCTCGACAGCCCCTTTCCCTACGCCCTCGCGCTCGCTCAGCACCGGACGCAACGCCTGCTGGAAAGGTGCGCCCTCAAGAACGGCACGCGCGTCGCACGCGGAGCGGAGGTCACCGGTCTGCGCGGGGACGACGAGGGCGTCGAACTGTCCGTACGGCACGAGGGAATCACACGCCGGGTGCGTGCCGCCTATGTCGTGGGGTGCGACGGGGCGCACAGCACCGTTCGACGGCTCGCGGGGATATCCGCGCGCCGCACGGTCCACCCCTACGACGTCCTCTCGGTCGACGCACGGATCGATGCCGGGCCCCAGCAGCCCTGGAGTCAATGGGGGCGTGACGGCATGGTGCTGCTCCTGCCGTTCGGGGACGGTCGCTGGCGCCTGGTCCTCTACCCGTACCGGCCGCTCGCAGGGCGAAGTGGGACCGGCGAACCCTCCGACATCGCCCTGACCGAAACACTCCTGCACCGCATCACCGGACGGGACCTCGCTCTGCGCGACGTGGAGTGGATCAGCCGCTACCGGTGCGAGCACCGCCACGCCGCCCGCTACCGGCGTCACCGCGTCCTGCTGGCGGGCGATGCCGCCCACGTCCACCCGCCGACCGGCGGCCAGGGCCTCAACACCGGTGTCGCCGACGCCATGAGCCTGGGATGGCGACTCGCCGCAGTGGTCGCCGACGCCCGGTACGAGGGGCTGCTCGACGCCTACGCCGCAGAGCGCCGGCGGTCCGCCCTCCGGGTCATGCGGCTCACCGGTGCCATGCTGCACTTCAACGCGACCCCCTCGCTGCCGGGCCACGTCCTGCGTACCGCGGGACTGGGGGTCGCGCGGCTGCCGCCCGTACGCAGACACCTGGCCGCCGCCCTGGCCGGTCTGCCGGCCCCGGGCGCCGGCGCCCGGGGCCGGAGCGGGGCGCGAGCCCCCGACGTACCGCTGCTCTTGACCACCGCGAGCCCCCACCGCCGGCTGTTCGAGGCCCTGCGCGCCGGTCATCACGTGCACCTCGTGCCGGCGTGCGGCACTCCCGATCCCCGGGCGGCGACGATGGCGCCGCCCCTGCTGACGGTGCGGACCGACGCCTACCGGCAGGCACACATCGTCCGCCCCGACGGACACTTCCTGTGACGTCCGGCCCCCTGCGCACCTGCCAACTGGCCCTGTTGTGCGGCGCCCTGGCCATCGCCGCCCCCACCGCGGCCGTGCCCGCCGTGTCGGGCGCGCTGGGCATGGGCCCGGCACTCACCCAGTGGTTCGCCGCCGGCTACCACCTCACCAGCGGGCCACTGCAACTCGGCGCGGGGCACTTGGCCGACCGGTACGGGGCGCGCCGCGTCCTGCTGGCCTCCCTCACCGCGTTCACCGGTGGAAGCCTGCTGGCGGCCACCGCGCCCCACGGTCCGGGCCTGCTCGCCGCCCGCCTGGTCCAGGGCGCCGGCGGCTCCGCCCTCTCACCCGTCAGCCTCTCGCTCCTGCTCGACCTGAGCCGGGCCGAGGACGAGGAACGACGTGCCGTCGGCGCCTGGGTCGCCACCGCGGCCACCGCCTCCTGTGTGGGTCCGCTGCTCGGTGGGCTGCTCACCAGCGCGCTCGGGTGGCGCGCGGTCTTCGGCGCCCTCGCCCTCCTGGCCGCCGTCACGGCAGGCTGCGCCCTCGCCCTGCTCCCCGGCCGGGCACCGCGACGCGCCGCCCCGGACCGGCGACCCGACAGTGTGGGAATCGCCCTGTGCACCATGACGGCCACGACGGCACTGATCGCCCTCACCGCTCCCGTGGCCGGTGCCACCATGCCCGCCGTGGCGGCAACCGGCGCGCTCCTCGCCGTACTCCTGCACCACGCACGGCACCGCCCCCACTTCGCCCTCGACAGCGGGCTGCTCCGGCGCCCGGAGACCCGCCGCGCCCTGTTGGTCCTGCTGGTGCTCTTCTGCGCGAACTCCCTGTTCACGTTCCTTACGTACTTTGAACTCACCCGAACGCACTCCTTGAGCCCGTTCCGGGCGGCGCTGGTCACGCTGCCGGCCGTGGCGCCCGCGGTACTCACGGGCCGCTGGGCGGCCCGCCGCACCCGGGGGCCCAGTGACGGGCCTCCGCTGATGCGCGCCGGGCTGCTGTGCGTAGCCGCCGGACTGCTCACGGGCGGCCTCGGCCGCGGCGGTCCCACGCCCCTGTGGCTCATCGGCGTCTCCTGCGCCCTGGTCGGCTGCGGTCTGGGGCTGGCCAACGGCTCCGCCATGACCACCGTCACCCGGGACCGCCCTCGCCACGCGGCCTCGCGGGCCACCGCGACGGCCACCACGTTCGCCATGCTCGGCGGCGCCACGGGCCCCGGCCTCGCCGGAGCCCTCACCACACCGGTACCTCACCTGCCCCTCCTCGTCACCGCCCCGGCGACGGCCCTGGCAGCCGTCGTCCTGTGCGTGGGCGGGCGACGATCAGTTCGCGGCTGAGGGCGGTGCCAAGAGCGTTTCGACGGTGCCGTTCAGCCGGGCTCGCTCGGCAGCGAGCACCGCCATGTGGCTGGCGAGGGAGTCGCGCGGGCCTGACCTGATCCGTGCGGGGTTTCCGGTCGCCACGGCGTCGACGAAGGCATCCATGAGCCCCGCGTCTCCGCCACCGTGGCCACCGGCAGCGGTCATCTCCCCCTGCCGCGAGGGCATGACGTCCGCTTCGCTGCGGGTCAGGAAGTCATAGACCTTGATGCTCTTGCCGTCACCGTACAACTCACCGCGGGTACCGAAGATCCGGGTCTTGCGGTCGGCGGCCTTGTTGAACGCGGTCATGGTGAAGGTAGCGGTGGCTCCGCCGGGGAACTCCATCGCGACGACCTGATGGTCGACCACGTCGTTGTCACAGGCGTACACGCACCGGCCGTACGGTCCGGTGCGCAGGGCCCGGTCGAGCGTTTGCGGCGTGAAGTCGTCGACAACGACGCTCAGTGGCCAGCGGTGTTCGCCACGGTCGAGCATGCCGCCGTAGAAGTGCGTGGCCGAGTACGGACAGCTTCGCGCGACCGGGCAGTCCACGCATCGGTCGGCCGCGTCGGTGGGCCGGTTGGCCGGGGTGAAGTGCGAGAGGCGGCCGAAGCTGGAGATGCGCTCCGGCGACTGCCCCAGGACGTACTGCAGCCAGTCCAGGTCGTGGCACGACTTGGCCATCAGCATGGATGTCGCCTGGTCGGTACGGCGCCAGTTGCCCCGGACGAAGGAGTGGGCCTGGTGCCAGAAGCCGACCGGCTCCAGGTGCTGGACGGTGATGATGTCGCCGAGCCGTCCGGAGTCGACGACGGCTTTGAGTGCTTGCGTGTAGGGGGTGTAGCGCAGTACGTGGCCCACGGCGAGCATGACGCCGGCCTGCTCGACCGCGGTCACGACCCGTCGGCAGGAGTCTTCGTCCAGTGCCATCGGCTTCTCCAGCATGATGTGGTAGCCGAGGGCGGCGAAGGCTTCGGTGGGCTCGACGTGTGCGCGGTCGAGGGTGCAGATCAGCACGGCATCGGCGATCCTGCCGCGAGCGGCGAGCTCCTTCCAGTCCTCAACCGCGTTCTCGGGCGCGATGCCGTGTTCTTCGACGAGCCGTGCGCGGCGCACGGCTCGCGGCTCGGCCACGCCGACGACGGTCGCGCGATCAGGATGCCCGAGAGCCCACCTGGCGTATCCAGTGCCTCGATCGCCGGCGCCGACGACGAGGAGAGAGACAGGCGACATGGCGCAACCCTATTTCGGTGTCGCGCGTTTGCCCACTGCCGCTCCGCCATGGTGATCGGCACCTCGCCGCCCGCGGTTCAGACGGGCGCGGTGACGCGCGACTGGGCGATGAGCCGGTCCAGCAGCGAGAGCAAGCAGCCGCGGACGTCCTCACGGGAACGGGCGTCGAGCAGGAGGACGGGGGTGTCCGGGTCTCTCAGGTGCAGGGCGGCCTTGATCTCCTCGGCGGTGTACGGCTGCTCGCCGTCGAAGCAGTTCGCGCCGACGATGAACGGCAGTCCGCGGTTCTCGAAGAAGTCGACGGCGGCGAAGCTGCGGTCCAGCCTCCGGGTGTCGACCAGGACGATCGCCCCGAGCGCCCCGTTCAGCAGGTCGTCCCACATGAACCAGAAGCGTTCCTGGCCCGGGGTGCCGAAGAGGTACAGGACCACTCCGGCGTCGGTGAGGGTGATGCGGCCGAAGTCCATCGCGACCGTGGTCGCCGTCTTGCTCTCGATGCCGTCGAGGTCGTCGACCCCGACGCCCGCGGTCGTCAGCCGCTCCTCGGTGCGCAGCGGATCGATCTCGGAGACCGCTTCGACCAGGGTCGTCTTGCCGACTCCGAAGCCCCCGGCGATGAGGATCTTGACGGGGGACGCTTCCGGTGCGGCGGTGTCATAGTCGGGCAAGGTTGTCCCTGATTTTCATGAGCAGGTGGACATTGGAGGTCTCGGAGGCGTCCAGCGGCGGCCGGTGGCGGATCAGACCGCGCTCCAGCAGCTCGCCGAGCAGGACCACCATGGGAGTCAGGCGCATCCGCATCCGGGCGGCGATCTCGGCGACCGCCCGTCCGTTCGGCGACGGGCACATGGTGAGGATCTCCTGCCACTCCGTGGGCAGGCTGCCGTGACCGGGGCCGGGGTCAGCGGCCGCTGTGATCACGGTGTCCATCGTCAGACCATGCCGGGACGCGGCCGTACGCCCGTCGGTGAGGGCGTACAGCCGCGTCCGGCGGCGCCGTCCGGGCTGGGGGTCGGCCGCCATTACGAGGTGGGCGCCTGTGAGCGTTCGGGGGTGTCCAGCCACTCGCCGAGCGCCTGCGCGGCGCGGACCGTCTCGCCGCCCAGTTCTCCGAGCCGTGCCTTGCGGGAGGCCACCACGATCAGCGTGCTGCCCGATCCGCACCCGACGATGCACAGGTACCGGTCGTCCATCTCGACGAGTTGGCGGATCACTCCGCCGCCGTCGATCTCCCGCGATATGGCCTTCATGGTGGACGCGATACCGGAGGCCGCCGCGGCCACCCGTTCGGCCTGGTCCCGTTCCAGCATGTAGGCGCTGAGCTTGATCCCGTCGTTGGAGAGGAGCACGGCTCCCTGGATCCCCGCGATCCTGCTCAGGTTGTTGTCCAGGATGCTGTAGATCGCATCGTTCTGTTTCGTCGTCATGACTGGTCCTGTCGGAGCTCGAGTTCCACTTGCCTGGTGCTGTCTTCGTAGTCCGCCCAGGCGTCGGCCACCTCTTCGGGCGTGGCGGCGTCCCGGCCCACAGGTTCGTCCGCACGCGACTCGCGGAGCCGCTGGGTCATGTGGGTCTGCGGGACGCGCTCGGGGAGAGCCGGCCGGCCGGGGACGTCCCCGGAGCCGGTCCGGGGCGGTGCCTCCGGCGCCGTGTTCCCGGCCTGCCGCACCTGCTTCTTCCGCTCCCGGCGCGGCAGTTCCGACGCGCCGGGGGCCGGGTCGCCCGCCGGATCGACGGTCCGCTGCCGCACGACGAGCTTCGGCCGCCCCTCGTCGGCGGGCTGTGCGGGCCGCGGTACGGGCGCGGGCTCCTTCGCCGGCCCGGGCACCGCGGTGCCCTCCTGGGCCGGCACGAGGTGCTCACTCGGCACGATCACGACGGCGGACGTGCCGCCGAACGCCGACCGGCGCAGCGTGACCGTCGCCCCGAGCTGGTCGGCGAGGTGGCCGACCACGAAGAGGCCGAGCCGGTGCGCGTTCCGGGCCAGCACGGAGTACGGCGGCGCCGAGTGCAGCCGGCCGTTCATCTCCTCGTACCTCTCGGCGGTCACCCGCGGGCCGCGGTCCTCGACCTCGATGCAGAGGCCGTCGCCGACCAGTTCGGACCGGATGGCGACCCTCGCCGTCGGCGGGGAGAAGCGCGTGGCGTTGTCCAGCAGCTCTGCCAGGAGGTGGCTGAGCTGGCTGATGACGCCGGCGTCCACATTCGTCTCGTCCATGGCGTGCCGGTCGACGCGCCGGAAGTCCTCGACCTCGGCGGCCGCCTCCCGCAGCAGGTCGGCGACGCGCATGGGCTCCATGTGCGGGTCGGGTATCTCGCCACCCGCCAGGATGAGCAGGTTCTCGATCTGCCTCCGCATGCCCACCGTGAGCTGATCGGACCTCATGAGGTCGGCGAGGAGTGCCTCGTCCTGGCCGTAGGTGTCCTGGATGTGCTCGGTGAGGGCGAGCTGCCGGCTGACCAGGTTCCCGGTCCGTGCGGCGATACCGGAGGCGAAGACGCTGAAGCCCTGCCGCTCGTCGGCGAGTTTCTGGTGTCCCTCGACGGATACGGAGACGACGTGGGCGAAGGCGTCGCTGATCCGTCCGACCTCGTCCTGGTCGCCCTCCGGCCGCGGCAGTGCGTCGGTGCCGACGGCCTCTCCGCGCTGGAGGCGGTTCACGACGTCCGGCAGGACCTCCTCGGCGACCGTCACCGTGCGGTCATGGAGAGAGCGCAGGCGGCGCAGGACCGAACGCGTGGTGAAGACCACGACGGTGACGACCAGCAGGAGGGCCGCACCGCTGGCAGCCACCAGCAGGACGACCTGATTCTCCAGCTGCGCCGCCCGGTCGTCGGCGTGGGCGAGCAGCTCGTGCAGCCGGCTCTCGTCGAGGGTGTTCAACTGGTCGGAAAGGGTGGCGTAGGCCGCCCGCCAGTCGCTGACGTCCGGCGGCAGCACGACGCCGGAGGAGACGTCCCGGTGCTCGGAGACGACCGCCCTCTCGATGCGGGACTTGGTCTGCCAGGCGTTCGAGGTGAGGATCCGCTGGAGGGCGTCCTGGGCGTCGAGGGGCAGATCGAAGGCGACCGTGCCGTACAAGTAGGTGCTCGCGCCGACGGCTTCGGCGAATTCACTGAACCTGGCGGGCGTCAGCTTTCCGGAGGGGCCCGACAGCGCGAGGATGGAATCCTCGCGAGCCACCACTTCCGCTGCCGAGAACAGGGTCACGAGCGATGTCGTCTCCTGCGTCAGCCTGCCGTCGTCGACGTGGTTGAAGTCTCCGAAGCAACGGATGGTTCCGCTGATCACGTCGGTGTAGTAGTCGACGGTGTCGTCCGGGCTGCCGTGGCGTGCGTCGGCGCGTTCGCGCTGGGCGCCCAGGTCGGCCAGTCGCCGCGCGACGTCACGGAGGCGGTCCTTCGCCCGGTCGGAATGGAGCTGACCGGGGTCCGACGACTTCAGGAACACGGCCACGGCCCGGTCGGTGTCGGCCCGGCGGCCGCGCAGATCGGCCCCGGACACGGGCATGCCCGACCACCACGCGGCGGTGATCGCGCGCTCGTACTGCAGTGTGGTCATCAGCTGGTGCAGGGGTACGCCGGTCTTCCGGCCGGCCACCACGTCCTTGCGCAGGTGCCGGGACTCCTGCACCGACCGGTCGGAGCTGATGAGAACCTGGACGCCCATCGCCACGGTGGGCACCACCGCGAGCCAGACGAGCAAGGTCCGCAGGCGCACGGCCCGTCGTCGGTTTCTTCGTACCGGCTCGCCCGGGTCTTCGGATCCTGTGGGAGTCATCAGTCCTCGTACAACACAGCCGGTCATTTTCGGAGTGGGTGCCGATCATAACCAGCCAATTCCAGGAACATCAGTTGAGGTTGGCGCACAGGATTGGTAAAGGCACTCAAGAGGGGTTCATCGCGAGTTGCGGTGATTGTCGACTGTGCCGGGAAATCGGGCGGATCGCACGCCGAGGTCAGCAGGACGCCGACAGGCCCGCACCGGAGATGGGGCTTGCCGTGAGCTGTGAGGCTGCCGCGCGCTATGAGGCCGACGGGCTCGCCTCGCGGAAGGCCGCCGCCCACTCCGCGGTGGCCCGCAGGGCACCGAAGGTGTAGAAGTGCAGCTTGACGGCGCCGTGCCGCTGCTGATCGTAGCCCTCGGAAAGGGCACGGACGAACCGGTCGGGGCCGGCCGTCCCCATGAGGTGGGTGAGGGAGAGGCCGTACTTCCGGGCGATGCCCGCGCTGGTCCCGACGCCGAACCGGGCCGCGTACCCCAGCAGCCTGCGCACCCCCGCGGGCCCGGGCACACCGACCCTGACGGGCAGGTGGATGCCACGGTCACGCACCTCCTCGATCCATCTGAGGACCGGGTCCGGGTCGAAGCCGAACTGCGTGATGATGTGACCGGACATGCCACGCTCGGAGAGCGCGGCGGCCTTCTGCTCCAGCGCCGACCACAGACGCGGGCCGGTGATGGCCGGGTGCCCCTCCGGGTAACCGCAGACACCGACCTCCCGGACGCCGTACTGCTCCAGCAGCCCGGACCGGATCAGTGCCAGGGAGTCCTCGTACGGCCCCTCCGGCACGGCCGGGTCGCCACCCACCGCGAACACCTGTCCGGACGTCCCGTCCGCCCGGAGTCGGCGGAGGAACTCCTCGAACGCCGCGCGTGAGGGCATGCGACGGGCCGACAGGTGCGGGACGGGCTCGAAGCCGAGGGCTTTCACCGCACGGGCGGCGGTGAGCCGCGTCGACATCTCCTCGTTGCCCAGGAAGGTCACGTTGACCCGCGTACCCGCGGGAAGGAGGTGTCCGGCCTCTTGGAGGGCCGGGCCGTCCTTGCCGGTCATTTCCAGGGAGAAGCCCTCGAGCAGCAGGCGGGCGGCCCCACCGGGCGAGGCGGTACGAGAATCCATCGTGCTCCGTAAGACGTGGGACGACCCGACTGTACGAGCCCAGCGGGAGGCGAGTCACCTTACTTGCGCGGCGAATGCCTCATACGCCCGCTGGTCGAAGAGGACGAAGCGGACCTCCTCCACCGACGTCCTCGCCTCCCGGACCGTCTCGACCGCGATGCGCGCACCGTCATCGATCGGCCAGCCGTAGATTCCCGTGGAGATCGCCGGGAAGGCGACAGTCCTCGCGCCCAGTTCATCGGCCGCCCGCAGCGACTCGCGGTAGCACGAGGCGAGAAGCTCCGACCGGTCCTCGTCGTGGGTGAATCGTGGCCCCACCGTGTGGATGACCCAGCGGGCCGGGAGCCGGCCCGCCGTGGTGGCGACCGCCTTGCCCGTGGGCAGGCCCTTGCCGTAGTGGGAGGCCCGCAGGGCGCGGCAGGCGGCGAGGATTTCGGGGCCGCCGGCGCGGTGGATGGCGCCGTCGACGCCGCCTCCGCCGAGGAGGGAGGAGTTCGCCGCGTTGACGATGGCGTCGACGTGCTGTTCGGTGATGTTGCCCTGGACCAGGGCGATCGTGACCATGCCGCCATCCTCGGCCATCGGCGGACGGCGCGGCGAGCCGTTTACCGCTGGCGCGCCGACGCCGTGTCAGGGCCGGGTGGTGAGGGCCTGTTCGGTGGCTTTCAGCAGGTCCGACAAGTACTGCTGCGCGTGCGGCGCTCCGGCCAGTGCGGCGGCCTGGCCGGCCCAGAGGTTGACGTAGTCGGCCTTGCCCTGGTCGGCGGCGGCCTGGCGGATCGGTCGCATCAGGGTGTTCTGGAGCGGGTAGGGCGGCACGTCGTTCTCGTGGGCGGACATGTCGCGGACGAACCGGTTGGGGATGCCGCGTGCGGTGCGGCCCGAGAAGAGGCGGGTGAGCACGGTGGTACGGGCCTCCGGGGCGCGCAGGGCCCGGCGGTGGATCTCGCTCGCGCCGGACTCGCGTGTCGCGAGGAAGCCCGTACCGATCTGGACGGCGTCCGCCCCGAGGGTCAGGGCCGCCGCGATGCCACGGCCGTCGGCTATGCCGCCCGCCGCCACGACGGGCACCGACACCGCGTCCGCCACCTGCGGCACCAGGGAGAACGTGCCGACCAGCGATTCGTGGACCGGTCGCAGGAACGCCCCGCGGTGCCCGCCCGCGTCGCTGCCCGAGGCCACGACGACGTCGAAGCCGGCCTCTTCCAGCGCCACGGCCTCGTCCACCGTCGTCGCCGTGCCGATCAGGACGATGCCGCGCCGCCGGGCCTCGTCGAACACCCGCTGCGGCGGAATGCCCATCACGAAGCTGATGGCGGGAGGCCGGGCGGCGAGCAGGGCGTCGACCTGGTCATCGAAGTCCGGTGTGCCGGCGGCCGGGGCGTCCGGCGGCCACGCGAGCCCCAGTTCCTCGTAGTACGGGCGGAGCCGGTCCGCGTGCCGGGCCCACTCCGCGCGGTCCGGGTGCGGTCCGGGCTCGCCGGGCTGCGGGACCCAGAGGTTGACCGCGAACGCGCGGGCGGTGCCCGCCTTCAGCTTCCCCACGGTCTCGGTGATCCGGTCCGGTTCGAGGATGTGTGCCCCGTACGAGCCCAGTCCGCCGCCTTCGGACACGGCGACGGCCAGCGCCACCGAGGAGAGACCGCCGCCGAAAGGGCCCTGGACGACGGGGTGCTCGAGCCCCAGCAGCGCGCCGAGCCGGCCGGGCCTCATGTCGCCACCTCCGTGCGGGCTCGGTGTGCGGGAACGGGAGTGAGGGGCGGTAGGGACATGAGTGTCCTCCTGAGCGAGTCGGTGCCGGCAGGCCGTTCGAGGCTGCCGTCACCCGCAGAGTAGACGACCGGTCAACTAAACACCAGAGCCCGGCCCGCCCGGTAGTTGACCGACCGTATACTCGCCCCCATGGGACGGACCAGCAGCGCGCGAGAGCGCCTCCTCGACGCCACCCGCGAGCTGATGGGGACACGCGGCTACACCGCCCTCGGCGTGGCCGAGATCTGCGCCCACGCCGATGTGCGCAAGGGCAGCTTCTACCACTTCTTCGCCTCCAAGCAGGCCCTGACGCTCGAGGTGATCGACGCCCACTGGAGCCGCCAGCGCGCCGACTGGATCGCCGTACTCGGCGCCGCCGCCCCGGCCCTGCAGCGGCTCCGGAACCTCTTCGACGGCATGACACGGCTCCAGCGCCAGGCGCGTCAGGACACCGGCGCGGTCAGCGGGTGCCTGCTGGCCAATCTCGCCCTCGAACTCAGCAACCAGGAGCCGGCCGTCCAGGCCCGTCTCCAGGAGATCTTCGACGAGCAGATCGCGCTCGTACGGGCCACCCTCGAGCAGGCCGCCGCCGAGGGCCGCGTCCCGGTGGCGAGCACCGGCGAGGAGACCGCGCGCGCCGTGCTGGCTCACCTGGAGGGCATGGTGATGTTCGCCAAGCTCGCCAACTCACCGGAACTCCTCGACGGCCTCTGGTCCCACACGCTGCTCCTGCTGCGCGCCCCCGGGCAGGAGGCGCGCTGAGCCTCAGTCGGAGGTCTTGTCGCCGATCAGTTTTCCGGAACGGGCGTCGATGATCGTCTCCGTTCCGCTCTGAGCGCCTGGTTTGACGGTGTTCACCTGCCAGACGGTCGTTCCGGAGGCGTCGCGGTCGATCTCCATCGACTTCAGGTCCTCGCCGTGCCGGCGGCCGGCGGCCAGCTTCACCGCTTCCTGGGCGGAGATCTGTACGTCCTTGAGCTTGGCGACGTCGTCGTCCGGCGTCATGTCCTGGCGCTTGTTCACCACCTTCGTGCCGTCCTCGGAGACGGTGAGGTTGTACTGGTCCTTGCCGTTCGACGCGGTCTTCACATCCCATACCGGGCCGCCCTCCGCCCCTGATTCCCTCTCCAGGTCGAAGGACTGTCCGCCCGGCACGTCGCGGTCGGCGGTGTCCAGGGCCTTGATCGCGTTGCGCACGGAGGCCGTGAGCTCGGCGGTCCCGGTGGGCGCGGTGCCGGTGGGGCTGGCCGGGGCGCCGGGCGAGGGGCTGTGCGTGCCGGTGGCGCCGCCGCCTTCCTTGCCGGAATCGGAGTCCGCACAGGCGCTGAGGCCGAGCATGGCCGCCGCCGCGATGACAAGGGTGTATTTCGTGGTGTTTTGTCGCATGCGCAAATGCTGACACCTCCCACTCCAACGTCAGGGGTGCCACGTACCCCCATGAGCGTGAGTTACGCGTCCGCGCGAGCCGCCGGAGAGCCACAGGGAGGAGCCACAGGGAGGAGCCACAGGAGAGTCATTGTCGCGCCCCTGACAATCACGGTCCGGGCTGGCACGCTCGACAGCGGCACACGTTCCCCCGCCGCCGATGCCGGAAGGAACCGACATGGCCCTCCCACTCCCCCGCCCCCGCGGCCGCGCCATGGCCGCCGGCGCCTTCGTCGCCGCTGTCGCCCTCGTCGCGGGGCCGCTGAGCGCTCCCGCGAGCGCCCGGACAGCGCCCGCCGCCACGGCGTCCGGGGCCGCACGGCACGCCGTCGGTGTCGGCTGCGGAACGGCGGTAGGAAAGGTCACGCTCGACACCACCTACAACCCCGGCACCGGACGGTACGAGCTCACCGACCCCAGACGGGGCGACCACAAGACCTACGACATGAACCAGGCCACCTCGGGAACCGGCACCCTGGTCACCGACGACGACAACGTCTGGTGCGATGGCGGCCGGCAGTCGGACGCCGTGGCAGCCCACTACATCCACTCCGTCTTCTGGGACTACTTCCTCGCCGCACACGGCCGCAAAGGCATATTCGGCGACGGCCGGGCGGGCTGCAGCCGCGTCCATCACGGCGTCGATGTCGTCAACGCCTTCTACGGCACCTGCATGACTTACGGCGACTCCAAGCCTCCCTACGGCCCCCTCACCAGAATCGACGTCGGTGTGCACGAGACGAGCCACCGTGTCACCGCGGCCACCGCGAACCTGGGCTTCAGCGGGGAGTCCGCGGCCCTCGGCGAGGCGACGAGCGACATGTTCGCCACGGCGGCCGAGTTCCACGCCGCGAACCCGGCGGACCCGGGCGACTATCTCGTCGGCGAGGACACGCGGCTCAACGGCGACGACGGCCCCCTGCGCCACATGGACCAGCCGTCCAAGGACGGCCACTCGAAGGACTACTGGTACTCCGGCATCGGCAATACCGACCCCCGGGACGCCGCCGGCCCCGCCAACCACTTCTTCTACCTGCTGGCCGAGGGCAGCGGCCCCAAGGTGATCAACGGAGTCCCCTACGACAGCCCGACCTACAACGGCACCCCGGTCACCGGCATCGGGCGCACCGCCGCCGGAAAGATCTGGTTCAAGGCGCTCACCCAGCGCATGACCTCGAACACCAACTACCACGCCGCCCGCTCGGCCACCCTGTGGGCCGCCGCCGAGCTCTACGGAGCAGGCAGCCGCGAGTACCACGGGACCGACCGTGCGTGGGCGGCGGTCAACGTCACGTAACCGACAGTGAGCGCGGTCGGCATGCGAAAGGGCGGCGGCACCCGGTGTGGGTGCCGCCGCCCTTTCGGCGTTTCGGATGCCTGCCGGCTCAGTAGGCGGAGTTGACGTTGTCCATCGAGCCGTACTTGTCGGCAGCGTAGTTGCAGGAAGCAACGATGTTGGCGACCGGGTCGTACGGGTCCCACGAGGTGCCCTCGACATGGAACGCCTTGAACGTCGGGTCGATGATCTGCAGCAGACCCTTCGACGGAATACCGGCAGCGGCGTTCGAGTCCCAGTTGTTGATCGCCCGCGGGTTACCCGTCGACTCACGCATCACATTCTTCTTGATGCCCGCATAGGTACCCGGGATGCCCTTGGCCTTCATGATGTCCAGGGCCTCATTGATCCAGCCATCCAGATTGTCCGCATACACCTTCTTCGCCGGAGCGGCAGGCTTGGCGGGGGCAGCGGGCTTGACCGGCTTGCGCTCGGTCGAACGGCTCGCGGCCTCCTTGCCGGCACGCTCCTTCTCCGCGTCGGCCTTCGCCTTGGCGGCGGCGTCCGCGCCGGCCTTCAGCGCGGCCTTCGCCTCGGCCTTGGCCTGGACAGCGGCCTCACCCTCCAGCTGGGCCAGCGCGGCGTCCTGCGTCTCACCGAACGACTGCGCGCTCCACGCCACCGGCTTCACCGAAGCCGACTCCGCCGCGGCGGCCGGCAC
>NZ_JBEYZU010000017.1:0-113364 GCF_040646235.1 Streptomyces sp. NPDC046261
GGCTCGGGGCGGAAGTGGTGACTTCCGCCCCGAGCCCCTACTCCTTTTTCTCTGGGTGTCCTATCCGTGCGCTGCCGGGAGGGCGAATTCGCACCACACCGCCTTGCCGCCGCCGGGTGTGCGGCGCGAGCCCCAGGACGAGGCGATGGTGGCGATGATCGAGATGCCGCGGCCGGCCTCGTCGGCCAGTTCGGCGCGGCGGCGGCGCGGGAGGTGGTCGTCGCCGTCGGTGACCTCGATGATCAGGCGCCGGTCGGTGCGGCGCAGGCGCAGGCGCATGGGTGGTGTGCCGTGCTGCAGGGAATTGGCGACCAGCTCGCTCGTGGCCAGGACGCCCAGGTCGCGGAGTTCGGTGGGGAAGCGCCAGCTGGCGAGGACGCCCGAGGCGAAGGCGCGGGCGCGCGGTGCTGCTTCGATTCCGCCGAGGAGCTCGAGTGCGGCGTTGTGGAAGAGCTCGGCGTCGTGGCCGGTGCGGGCGGGGTGCTGGAGGACGAGGAGGGCGACGTCGTCGTCGTGTTCCTGGGTGACGCCGAGGGCGCGGATGAGGCGGTCGCACATGACCTGGGGGGAGCCGGTCGCGCCGGCGAAGGCCCGTTCGAGTGCGGCGACGCCTTCGTCGATGTCCTCGTCGCGCCGCTCGACCAGGCCGTCCGTATAGAGGACGGCGCTGGAGCCGGGGACGAGGGGCATGGTGCCGGAGGTGTGCAGCCAGCCGCCGGTGCCGAGCGGGGGGCCGGTGGGTTCGGCGGCGCGGCGGACGGTGCCGTCGGGGTCGCGGACGAGGATGGGCAGGTGGCCGGCCGAGGCGTAGACGAGGCGGCCTTCGTTGGGGTCGTGGACGGCGTAGACGCAGGTGGCGATCTGGGTGGCGTCGATTTCGGCGGCGAGGCCGTCGAGGAGTTGCAGGACTTCGTGGGGCGGCAGGTCGAGGCGGGCGTAGGCCCGTACGGCTGTGCGCAGCTGGCCCATGACGGCGGCGGCGCGGACGCCGCGGCCCATGACGTCGCCGATGACGAGGGCGGTGCGGCCGGCGCCGAGGGTGATGACGTCGTACCAGTCGCCGCCGACGGCGGTGTCCTTGCCGCCGGGTTGGTAGGTGGCGGCGACGCGTAGGTCGTCGGGTTGCTCCAGCTCTTGGGGGAGGAGGCTGCGCTGCAGGGTGACGGCGGCTTCGCGCTGGCGGCGTTCGCTGGCGCGCAGTCGCTCGGCGGCTTCGACCTGGTCGGTGACGTCGGCGGCGAAGACGAGGACGCCGCGCTGGGCTCCGGTGTTCTCGCCGACGTCGATCGGGGAGCAGGTGAAGGTGTAGTAGCCGTGCCGGCCGTGGTCGGTGGTGGGGACGGGGACGCGGCGGGACTTGACCGTGCGGGGTTTGCCGCTGCGCAGGACCTGGTCCATCAGCGGGAGGAGGCCGAGGGCTTCGAGCTCGGGGAGGGCCTCGCGGGCGGGGGCGCCGGGGGGCCGGGGGCCGAAGAGGGCGGCGTAGGCGTCGTTGACGTAGGCGATGCGGTGTTCGGGCCCGTAGACGACGGCGGCGAGTGCCGGGATCTTGCCGAGGACGTCATGGGCGGAGAGCCCGTCGAGGCTGGGGACGGGCGCGGGCTCGGCGTCGGGGGGCGGGGGGCTCTCGGCGCGGGCGGCGGGCACGGATCCGAGGCCCGGGGCGGCTCCGATGCCCGGGCCGGCTCCGGCGCTCGCACCGGCGCTTGTGCCGTCGGGGGTGGTGGGCTGGGGTGGTGGGGTTGTGGGGGAGGTGCGGCCGGCGCGCGCCGCTGCTCGGCGCTGTGTGCCGGGGAGCCGGGCGCTCCAGCGGGTGAAGTTCACTGAGGATTACCTCGCGGAGTCGTTCCGGATCAGCTCGGCGATGTGGGGTGGCTGAGCCGTGCGCCCTGCAGCGGGGCGCGATGGGCGGTGTGGGGGCCGGCCCCCGGGAGAATGCAGCAAACGTCCGAATCCTCATGATTGTTACTCTTCGCAGATACCAGCCCACTCATGGTCACACGACCAGTGTGGCCGACCGGACTGACATCCGTCAGACGCCGTGTCCGATGCGGGTGTCCCCGGCCCCGATCCGGGCCCGCGACCTGCCTCAACTCGCTTCCGGGTGACGTCCCGTACCGGCGGCGAGTTCGAATTCGGCCCGGGGGTTTTCCAGCGAGCCGAGCGAGACGATCTCGCGTTTGAACAGCCCCGCGAGGGTCCATTCGGCGAGGACGCGGGCCTTGCGGTTGAAGGTCGGCACCCGGCTGAGGTGGTAGGCGCGGTGCATGAACCATGCGGGGTAGCCCTTGAGCTTCTTGCCGTACACGTGTGCGACACCTTGGTGGAAGCCGAGCGAGGCGACCGAGCCGACGTACTTGTGCCGGTAGTCCTGCAGGGCGTGGCCGCGGAGGGAGGCGATGAGGTTCCGGGCGAGGACCTTGGCCTGGCGGACGGCGTGCTGGGCGTTGGGGGCGCATGTCGTGCCCTCTTCGCCGGCGGTGACGTCGGGGACGGCCGCGGCGTCCCCGGCCGCCCATGCGTGCTCGACGCCGTCCACGCGCAGCGCTGCCGTGCAGATGAGCCGGCCGCGCTCGTCGAGGGGCAGGTCGGTGGCGGCGAGGACGGGGTGCGGTTTGACGCCGGCTGTCCATACGAGCGTACGGGTGGGGAAGCGCGAGCCGTCGCTGAGCACGGCGACGCGGTTCTCGCAGGAGTCCAGCCGGGTGTCGAGGCGTACGTCGATGTTGCGGCCGCGCAGCTCGCGGATCGCGTACTGGCCCATTTCCTCGCCCACTTCGGGGAGGATGCGGCCGGTGGCCTCGACCAGGATGAACTTCAGATCGTCGGGCTCGATGTTGTGGTAGTAGCGGGAGGCGTAGCGGGCCATGTCCTCCAGCTCCGCGAGTGCTTCGACGCCCGCGTAGCCGCCGCCGACGAAGACGAAGGTGAGGGCGGCGTCGCGGACTTCGGGGTCGCGGGTGGAGGAGGCGATGTCCATCTGTTCGAGGACGTGGTTGCGCAGGCCGATGGCCTCCTCGACCGTCTTGAAGCCGATGCCGTAGTCGGCGAGACCGGGGACGGGGAGGGTGCGGGAGACGGAGCCGGGTGCGAGCACCAACTCGTCGTAGTGCACCTCGATGGGGCCGGCGCCCTCTTCCTCGGTGGCGAGGGTCTTCACCCTGGCGGTGCGTTTCGTGTGGTCGATGGAGGTGACTTCGCCGGTGACGACCTGGCACTCGTCCAGGGTGCGGCGCAGCGGGACGACGACGTGCCGGGGGGAGATGGAGCCGGCGGCGGCCTCGGGGAGGAAGGGCTGGTAGGTCATGTAGGGCTCGGGGGCGACGATCAGGATGTCGGCCTCGCCTCGCTTGAGCTTCCGCTGGAGGTGGAGGGCGGTGTACATCCCGACGTAGCCGCCGCCGACGATGAGGATGCGGGTGGGGGTGGGAGTGGGCTTGGGGGTGGTTTGGGGGGTGGGCGTGGGGGTGGGTTTGGGGGCGGGGTTGGGGCCGGGGGTGGGGCCGGTGCGCTCTGTGTTGCTCGGCCGCTCCTCGGCGTCCTTGCGCGGCTCGTGACCCGTGTGTTGCTCGCGATCCCCTTGTTGCTCGCGACCCTCCCGCGCCTTCTGTTCCTCCCGCCCTTCCCGCTCCGGTCGGTTCACCAAAGCCCTTTCCTCCTCGCTGTTGTCCGCGCGTCGTCCTCGCGTTGTGGCACAGCTCCTTCCCATGACGCATCGCCATCAATGGTTTGTCCACAGGCCGAGCGAAATGTATGACCGGTCGCGGAGCTGATCCGTCCGCGCTGAAGACGACCTTCCGGAGGGAAGGCGCGCAGGTCAGGCGGGATGCGCAGGGGTAGTGAGGTGGTGCAGAATCAAGGGGGATCAGGCCTGTACTCCAATCGGGGGTGGCCTGTGCGGAGCTACCCCCTTCTTTCTTGACCTGGGCTCAACTATGTTCGTACTCCGTCGGGGTGTCGAGACACGCCCCGGCAGTCAGGGCGGGGAGTCTCCGGGGGGAGACGTCATAACCGGGGGAACGTATGCACATTCAGGGCTCTCATTGGTCTGCCGCTGTCGCGACGACGTCTGACGGCGCTGGTAGCCGTAATACGCCGTTGCGCGTGGACGCTCAGCGCAATCTGGAACATGTGCTGCGGGCGGCTCGCGAAGTCTTCGGCGAGCTGGGGTACGGGGCGCCGATGGAGGATGTGGCGCGCCGGGCCCGGGTGGGTGTGGGGACGGTCTACCGCCGCTTCCCCAGCAAGGACGTGCTGGTCCGGCGGATAGCCGAGGAGGAGACGGCACGGCTGACCGAGCAGGCGCGGACGGCGCTGGGGCAGGAGGACGAGCCGTGGTCGGCGCTGTCCCGGTTCCTGCGCACGTCGGTCGCCTCGGGTGCGGGCCGGCTGCTGCCGCCCCAGGTGCTGCGCGTCGGCGTCGAGGGTGAGTCCGAGGAGCGCCGGGTCCAGGCCCAGGTGCCGGACCGGGCGCGGGTGCCGCAGCAGCGGCAGCCGGGTGCCGCCGGTGGTCAGCTGCACGAGCTGCGGCTGGTCGAACAGCGGCCGACGGCTGTCGAGGAGCGGGACGACGCGGGCGCGGCGGCCCTGCTGGAGGTCGTGGGCCGGCTGGTGGACCGGGCACGGTCCGCGGGCCAGCTGCGGGCGGACGTGACGGTCGCGGATGTGCTGCTGGTGATAGCGACGGCGGCGCCGTCGCTGCCCGACGCGGCGCAGCAGGCGGCGGCTTCCTCCCGGCTGCTCGACATCCTGCTGGAAGGTCTTCGCTCACGCCCGGTGGAGTAGGCCGCCCTGAAGGAAAAGGAACCGGACTGCGGCTGACCCGGAAGGGGGCGGGCGTTCGGTAAGTCTCATCCGTTCGGGTGACCACCCGAGCTCCAGCCTGCGAACGGAACCCGGACGAGTGGTTGCGGTTCGTGGAGTGATCCTGGCGCATTCCTGTGTGCGACGCTGGCCAGTATTCGAGTGTGCCGGCGTGTACGGGGAGCCTGCGCTATGGGTGTTGACGGGCGGGAAGAACCGCGCGGGAGCGATGAGACGGACGAACCTCCGCCGCTGCACAGGGTGCCCGGCCAGGGAGGACCATCCGGTGTTCCCGCCGCCGGCTCGTCGGCGGGGGCAGCGGCAGGAGGAGCGGGCGGTTCTTCTGACCCCTTCGAGTCCTTCGATTCCTTCGAGTCCGACCCGCTGGAGCTTTGGAGCGGCGCCTTCGACACGGAGGTGCCGCAACAGCGGGACGGTGGGCGGGCGGGCGGCCCGGGTACTGCGGAATCCGGCGTTCCGGGCGGCTCCGACCCCTGGACCGGTGCGGGTGAGGCGATTGATGATGCCGATGTGCAGGACGACCCGGACGCGCCGCCTTCCGACCTCGAGCTGGTCACCCGGCTGCGCGGGGGCGAGAGCAGTGAGGCGTACGAGGAGCTGTACCGGCGGCATGCCGACGCCGTGCGTCGGTACGCCCGTACGTGCTGCCGTGACGACCACACCGCCGAGGACCTGACCAACGAGGTCTTCACCAGCACCCTGCAAGCGGTACGCCGAGGCGCGGGGCCGGACTCGGCGGTACGGGCGTATCTGCTGACCACCGTGCGGCGGGTCGCGGCGGCCTGGGGCAAGACGGCCAGGCGTGAACAGCTGGTCGAGGACTTCGCGGTCTTCGCCACGTCCGCGGCGGCTTCTTCCCTGTCGGCGGATGACGACACGCTCGGCTTGGGCGCGGACGTGCGGGCGATGCAGGAGGCCGAGGAGTCACTGGCGGTGCAGGCGTTCCGGAGCCTGCCCGAGCGGTGGCAGACGGTTCTGTGGCACACGACAGTGGAGGAGGAGTCACCGAGCGAGGTCGCACCACTGCTCGGGCTGAGCGCCAATGCCACCGCGGTACTGGCGCACCGGGCGCGGGAAGGGCTGAAGCAGGCCTATCTGCAGGCGCATGTCAGCAGCTCGCTGACGTCCGGCGGGGACTGCGCGCGGTACGCGGACCGGCTGGGCGCCTACGCGCGCGGCAGGCTGCGCACGCGGGCCGAGCGCGGGATGCGCAAGCACCTGGAGACATGCGCGAGGTGCCGGTCGGCGGCGCTCGAGGTCGCCGACGTCAACGAGCGGCTGCGCGCGCTGCTGCCGGTGGCGGTCATCGGCTGGTTCGCGGCCGGCTGGTCGGTCAAGGCGGTGGCGGGGCTGGCCGCGGGAGCGGCGGGGGCCGGAGCGGGGACTGTAGCGGGAGGGGTGGGGGGCGGGGGGGCGGGGGCGGCCCCCGGGTCTGCTGCCGCTTCCGGTTCCGCCGGCTCCGCAGGTTCCGCATCCGCCGGCTCCGCATCCGCAGGTTCCGGTTCCAGTGCCGCTTCGGTGGTGGGCGAGGGGCTGGGGGCGCCGGCGAAGGTCGGGCTCGCGGCGGGGGCACTGGCCGCGGCGGCGGCGGTCATCGCGTACGCCTTGGCCGCCGGTGCGCCCGCATCCCACGAGAAACCGCGGGCGGCCAGGACCACGGCGGCCCCGGTCGTACCGGCACCCACCCCGAAGCCGCGCACGAGCCTGACCGCGTCACCCGCCCCCACCGTGGCACCGGCGCTGGCCGCGAAGCCGGCACCCCCGAAGCCGAGGCCCAGCCCGACGCCGAGCGCCGGCGCATCGCCCATGTCAGGGTCCCCGGAGCCCGAACCGTCGGCAAGCCGGGCCGCCACGCCCACCGCCCCTCCCCCGCCCACGCCGAGCCCGGCACCCACCCCGCCGGGGCCCACTCCCCCGCCTCCGCCCCGGACGTCGACGGTCTACCAGGTCAACGAGCTGGAGTACGGCCGCATCGGCGACGGCAAGGAGCCGGAGGTGCGGCTGGGCGGCAGCAGCTGGCTGTGGCAGCGGTACGGGCTCCGGGTGGGCGGTACGACGTACCGCCACGGCGTCAGCGCTCATGCCTCGTCGTCGGTGACGATCGACCTGAACCGTTCCTGCACGTCCTACGACGCGGTGGTCGGCGTGGACGACATGTCCCTCGGCCTCGGCGCCGTCACGTTCTCCGTCTACGCGGACGGCAGCCGCGTGTGGAGCTCGGGCCTGGTGCACGGCGGCCGGCCCGCGGTCCCGGTCCACGCGCCCCTGTCGGGCCGCAAGACGCTCCGTCTGGTCGTGGAGCCGCGGTCCCCCGCCGATCGTGTGGCGGTGGCGGACTGGGCGATGGCCCGCATCAGCTGCGACGGAGGGCGGTCGGCGGGCTCGTAGGGCCTCTGGACGCCGGCCGTTCTCCGTTCTCCGTTCATTCGCCCGATCACCAGGCGACCGGCGACCTCATCCGACCACCAGCTCACAGGCTGGGCCATGCCGGTGCCCCGCCTGCCACCGCCCACTGCCGTGAGGCCGCGGCCGTGCCTGCCCCCGCGCCCGCCCCCGTACCCGTCCAGCACGTGCCGCGCCGGGCGAGCAGGCGGCGCAGCCAGATCTCGGTCGAGACGAGCTCGGCGAGTCCGTCCAGGGGCAGGGGCGCTCCGTCGGCGGCGGCGCGCAGGGCGTCCCGTACGACGCCGGCCTCGATCAGGCCGGCGTCCGCGAGGAGCGGTGCGTCGAAGAGGTCCACCAGCGTCGGCAGGGCGGCCCTGAGCCCTGCTCGTGCTTCCGCGGCGTGCGAGGCGTGGGAGGGGGCGCCCCAGCCGGGTGGCAGTTCGCGGATGCCTGCGCCGGTCAGGACGGCGCGCAGGACGGATGCGCGCGCCCCCGGCTGGACGCGGAGCGTCTCGGGGAGGGCGCGGCAGGCCCGTACGACTTGGTTGTCGAGGAAGGGGGCGTGCAGGCGCTGGCCGCGGATCTCCGCCGCTTGTTCGAAGACGCGGTGGTCCGCCGCGTGCCGGCTGAGTGCGGCGGCCGCACGCCGTTCGCCCGGGCGACGCAGCAGCCCGGTCGGCCGGACGGCCGCGCCTTGCAGGCGAACCGATACTTCAGCGAGCGCCTCGCCCGTGAGCCACCGCGCGGCGGGCCCGGGCCGGCACCAGGTGAGCGCCGCCAGGGAGGCGTCCACGGCCCCGGCCTCCGCCGCGCTGAACCCGGGCCCCAGCAGCCTTGCCGCGGTCTCCTCCAGCCCCTCCCGGTAGGTCGTGCGGGCCAGCCGGCGCGCTGCCCGGTAGACCGTGAAGGGGACGAACAGCGAGTGCGCCGAGGGGCCGTCCGCGCGGGCCAGTGCGGAGACGGGCCGCAGCAGGAACCGGCGTCGACGGTCCATCAGCAGGTCGGCCAAGCGGGCCGGGTGGGCGTCCAGGACCTGGCGGGCGCCGTGTCCGACGAAGTGGTCGGCGCTGCCGGCGGCCAGCCGTCGCCGGTGGCGGGCGGCGGCGACGATGGCGGGGCCGGGCTCGTCGGTGAGCGGCCCGTCGTACAGGTCGGCGTACGGCAGTGCTTCCGCTCCGGCCGCGACGATGACGTGGTGCAGCCGGGGGTTGGCGGCGATCGCGCGGGCCCGTTCGAGTTCGGATTCACGGGCGCGGCCGCCGCCGGCCGCGAGGTCGTTGAAGGTGACGGCGAGCAGCCGTTCGCCCGCCGCCGTGCCGAGCCCGACGGGTGTGCCCGGCATGCCCGGCAGCCCGGCCGCCAGGAGTGCCAGGGTGCCGGAGGCGCTCCCTCCGGAGAGGTCGGCCCCGACTCCGGGTGCGGGGCCGCCGGGCGCGGTGCGCCGCTGGTACGGGCCGGTGCCGGGTACGGGGCCGGGCTCGCGCTGCGGCGGCCCGTACCGCGTCACGTGGCGGGGGGCGGCGAGGCGGGTGCGTACGGCCTCGACCAGGGCGTCGCGTACGCCCTCCACGGCTTGTGCCACGTCGAGTTGGGGTGCGGCGACGGCGAGCGAGGCCATGGGTTCGTAGCCGGTGATGTCGCGCGCGCCGTCGCGCAGTACCAGCGCGTGGCCGGGCGGTACGCGTCGGACTCCCTTGTACGGGGTGCCGTCGGCGAGCGCTTCGGGTGAGTCGGGGCAGGCGAGCAGTGCGGCGAGGTATCCGATGTCGAGCTGGGCCTCGACGAGGTCGGCGAGGGGCAGTGCGGCCGTGGCGTAGGCGGTGCCGCCGGACCAGGCCGTGTGGAAGACGGGCCGGGCGCCGGCGAGGTCCCCGGCGATGGTCAGGCGGCGGCCGACCTGGGCGACGGCGGTGTAGCTGCCGGGCCAGGCGGTGAGGTGGCGCAGCGCTCCGCCGCGGGCGGCGAGCAGGCCGGCGCGCAGTGCTTCGTCGCTCGCGCCGCAGCGGCCGAGTACGGCGAGGCGGGTGGTGGGGTCGGTGCGGGAGTCGGTGCGCGAATCGGCACGCGAATCGGCGCGGGAGCCGGTACGGGAATCGCTGTAGAAGTCGGTGCTGGGGCCGGGGCCGGTGTGGGAGTCGGCGTCGATGACGCGTACTTCGTCGGGTCGCCAGTCGCCGACGGCCCACAGGGGTGCGGGGCCGCCCCACAGGAGCCGGGCGCCGACGGGGTGGACGGCGGGGGTCCCGTGGCCTCTCGCGTCTGCCCCACCCGCCCCACCAGCGCCTCCCGCCCCGCCCGCGCCTCCCGTGTCGGGGCGGGTTGCGGCGGCGGTGCAGCTCCACCCCACCAACCAGCGCATCGCCGCCTCCACAGGCTGTGGACAACCAACAGGTAGCCGTCATCAGGTAGCAGTCATCATGCACAGCGAGACGGCGTTGCGACATCCGGCGGCAGCACATGATTGCGGCGCTGAGGCCGCCAACTCACTCCACAACTGCGGAAGGTGGCGTTTCGTCACGGTTCATCCGCGACCTCGGCAGTGGGCCCGCGACGCACGTCGAGCGAGGACGGAATGGGCTCGACCGCCCCGCCCATCACCCTCGGCGCGTGTCCCGGCCCGGGGCCTACGGCCGAATCTGGCCAATTTACGAGCGTCTTTACGCGCGTCCGCTCATGGCGGAACGATTGATGGTTGAAGGCGTCGGAGCGACTGAAGGAGGAACCCCGCGCGCCCCGCGATGTCACAGTCCGGGAGGCGCGAGCCACCTCCCGGACCGTTCCGCCGCCCGCGGGGAATGAGGCGGCGGCTTCCCCCAGCCCACTGGATCCAGTACAGCGGGCCGACCCACGCTCCTCCATGGAACCGTCCGCCGGGTTGGCGCGGACAGAGCGCACAGTGGGCGCACGGCCACACTCAACCGGAGCACGTGCCCCTCAATGCACGCACATACGGACCAGAATCTCGCCATCCGGGACATCGCCTCTTAACGGTCGGGATGCGGCGAACTACGCTGGGTTTACGAATGCCTCGTGCCTATGCCGGGGCGGGCGTCGTGTTGTCGAGGGGTGCTCATGTCCAGGGAGCCACGCGGGCCTAACGAGAAGCTGGGCACTGTCCTCGCCCTCGCAGGGATCAGCAACGCCGGTCTCGCGCGCAGGGTCAACGACCTCGGTGCGCAGCGGGGATTGACCCTTCGCTATGACAAGACCTCGGTCGCCCGGTGGGTGTCCAAGGGCATGGTGCCGCAGGGTGCCGCCCCGCATCTGATCGCGGCGGCCATAGCGGCGAAGCTGGGCCGCCCGGTGCCGTTGCACGAGATCGGGCTGGCGGACGCCGATCCGGCGCCGGAGGTGGGGCTCTCCTTTCCGCGCGATGTCGGCCAGGCGGTGCGGTCCGCGACGGAGCTCTACCGGCTGGATCTGGCTGGTCGGCGTGGGGGCGGGGGCATCTGGCAGAGCCTGGCCGGATCCTTTTCCGTCAGCGCGTACTCCACGCCGGCGTCGCGTTGGCTGATAACGCCTGCTGACAGTTCGGTGGCGCGTGAACCGCTCCAGGCGGTCAGGGAGACCTCGGGTTCCTCCGGGGCGGGGGCGAACGGCTCGGGGGCGGCTCACGGCCCGGGGGCGGCCAACGGCGGCGGCACGACCGGCGGAACGGCCGGTGGTGGATCAGGCGTTTGCGGATCAGGCGGTGGCGGCGGCACGGACGCGGGCTTAGCGCAGCGTGTCGGCCACAGCGATGTGACCAAGCTGCGGGAGGCCGCCGACGACGCCCGCCGCTGGGACTCCAAGTACGGTGGCGGCGACTGGCGTTCGTCCATGGTGCCCGAGTGTCTGCGTGTCGACGCGGCGCCCCTGCTGCTGGGTTCGTACAGCGACGAGGTGGGACGCGCGCTGTTCGGCGCGACGGCCGAACTGACGCGACTGGCCGGGTGGATGGCTTTCGACACCGGTCAGCAGGAGGCGGCGCAGCGGTACTACATCCAGGCGTTGCGGCTGGCCCGGGCGGCGGCGGACGTCCCGCTGGGCGGGTACGTGCTGGCGTCGATGAGCCTGCAGGCCACCTACCGGGGCTACGCGGACGAGGGCGTGGACCTCGCCCAGGCCGCTCTGGAGCGTAATCGTGGTCTGGCGACGGCCCGCACGATGAGTTTCTTCCGGCTGGTCGAGGCGCGTGCGCAGGCGAAGGCGGGGGACGCGCCGGCCTGTGGTGCGGCGCTCAAGGCGGCCGAGGGGTGGCTGGAGCGGGCCCGCCCGGGCGACGCGGACCCGTCGTGGCTGGATTTCTACAGCCATGAGCGGTTCGCGGCCGACGCGGCCGAGTGTTACCGCGACCTGCGGATGCCACGGCAGGTACAGCGGTTCACGGAGCAGGCACTGGCCCGGCCGACGGAGGAGTTCGTACGCTCGCACGGCCTGCGGCTGGTGGTGTCGGCGGTGGCCGAGCTGGAGTCGGGGAACCTGGACGCGGCGTGCGCGGCGGGTGCGCGGGCGGTGGAGGTCGCGGGGCGGATCTCGTCGGCCCGTACGACCGAGTACGTGCGTGATCTGCTGCACCGGCTGGAGCCGTACGGGAACGAGCCCCGGGTGGTGGAGCTGCGCGAGCGGGCCCGCCCGTTGCTCGTGGCCCCGGCGTGAGCGATCTCATCAACTGATCAGGCATGATCCGATCCGGCATCCCGTTGTCAGTGGTACAGGTCATGATGGGATCCGTGGGTGAGGCGCTGAGGGTGAGTCCGCCGAGGGGCGGGGCGCGGCTGCGTGTGCGCGGGGAGGTGACGTGATGGCGACGTACGACTGCGATGTGCTGGTGGTCGGGGGCGGGATCGTGGGCCTGTCGACGGCGTACGCCCTCACGCGCGCGGCGCCGGGGACGCGCGTGGTCGTGCTGGAGAAGGAGGCCGGTCCGGCGCGTCACCAGACCGGTCGGAACAGCGGTGTGATCCACAGCGGGATCTACTACCGGCCCGGGTCGCTCAAGGCGCGGTTCGCGGTGCGGGGCGCGGCGGAGATGGTGAAGTTCTGCGCCGAGTACGGGCTTGCGCACGAGGTGACCGGCAAGCTGATCGTCGCCACCGACCGCACGGAGCTGCCCCGGCTGCACGCGCTGGTCCAGCGCGGCCGGGAGAACGGCATTCCGGTGCGGGAGCTGGGCCCGGCGCAGATAGCGGAGTACGAGCCGGAGGTGCGGGGCGTCGGCGCCATCCATGTCGGTACGACGGGGGTGTGCGACTACGGGGCGGTGGCGGCGCGCCTGGCGCGGCTGGCGGAGGACGCCGGGGCCTCGGTTCGGTACGGCGCGGAGGTGCGGACCGTCGGGCAGCGGGGCGCGGCTGTCGCGGTGCGTACGGCGCGGGGCGAGGTGGTGCGGGGCCGGGCTCTGGTCAACTGCGCGGGGCTGTACAGCGATCATGTGGCGCGGCTGGCCGGTGACGACCCGGGCATGCGGATCGTGCCCTTCCGGGGTGAGTACTTCGAGCTGGCGGCCGATCGTGCGGATCTGGTGCGCGGGCTGGTCTATCCGGTGCCCGACCCGGCGTTTCCCTTCCTCGGGGTCCATCTCACCCGGGGCATCGACGGCTCGGTCCACGTGGGTCCCAACGCGGTGCCGGCGCTGGCGCGGGAGGGGTACGACTGGGGCACCGTGCGTCCGGGAGAGCTGGCGGGGACGGTGGCGTTCCCGGGCTCCTGGCGGATAGCCCGGCGCCACTGGCGGTACGGGGCGGGCGAGGTGCGGCGTTCGCTGTCCAAGAGGGCGTTCACGGCGGCGGTGCGGCGGCTGTTGCCGCAGGTGCGGGAGGAGGACCTGATACCCGCGCCCTCGGGGGTGCGGGCGCAGGCGGTGCTGCGGGACGGGACGCTGGTGGACGACTTTCTGTTCGTCCAGTCGCCGCGGATGGTGCATGTGCTCAACGCGCCCTCGCCGGCCGCGACGGCATCGCTGCCGATCGGCCGGGAGGTGGCGCGCAGGGTGCTGGCGGGCCTGTCGTAGAGCGGCCTCGGGGGCCGTTTTTTCCCCCCCCCGTCGGTGTCCCGGGCGTATCAGCGTCCGCGTCCTGGGCGTATCAGTGTCCTGGGGCGTAGACGCGCACGTAGTCGACCAGCATGCGTGAGGGGAAGGGGGTGGAGGCGTCGGGCGGGCCGGGCCAGTCGCCGCCTACCGCGAGGTTGAGCAGCAGGTAGTGCGGGTGGTCGAACACCCACTTCTGCCCGGGCTTGAGCTGCGCGGAGCAGGCGGTGCCGTAGGGCTTGCCGTCGAGGTACCAGGTGACTTTGCCGGGCAGCCAGTCGACGCGGTAGGTGTGGAAGCCGTCGGAGAGGCTTCTGCCGCGGGGCAGGGTGGTGTGTGTCTCGATGCCCTGTGCGACGTAGCCGGGGCCGTGGATGGTGCCGTGCACCATGCCGGGCTGTCGGCCGAGGGCCTCCATGACGTCGATCTCGCCGTTGGCCGGCCATTTGACCTTGTCGGAGTTGGCACCGAGCATCCAGAAGGCGGGCCACAGCCCCTTGCCCCGTGGAATTTTGATGCGCGCCTCGAAGCGCCCGTAGGCCCGGGCGAACTTCCCCTTGGTCTTGATCCGCGCGGAGGTGATGGTGCAGGGCCCGAATCTGCAGGCTTTGCTGCGTACCTTCTCGTGGCGGGCGGTGAGGGCGAGGTGGCCGTGGCCGTCGAGGGAGACGTTGCGGGGCCGGTCGGTGTAGTACTGCCACTCGTGGTTGCCCCACTGGGGTTCCCCGCCCCGGTCGTAGACCCATTTGGCCCGGTCGGGGCGGCGGTGGGCGGGCCCGCGGAATTCATCGGCCCAGATCAGGCGCCATGCGGCGGGCGTGGTGGGGGCCGGGGCGGCCCGCTTGCGCGGGGCCGCGTCGTCTGCGGTGTGCTGGCGGGCGGGGGAGCAGCCCGCGATCAGCACGGCGGCGGCCGTTGAGAGGGCCGCCACCCGCAGGGTGAGGATGAAGAGCCGGGGACGGGGGCGGCGAAGCGATCGAGGGGGAGGGCTGGAGGTGGGGCGGGGGTTTGGGCTGGAGCTTGAGGTTGACCTTGGGCTTGGGCTTGGGCGCAGTCGCATAAGAGGTTCCGTCTGAGGGGTTCCGTCTAAGGGTTCCGTCGCACGGAAAGAGGTTTTCCGCCCTGGCGGACCGGGCCACGAAAATCGTATGAGCGGTGATCTTCACTGGGTGGGCTCACCACGCCCACAGGTCACACCGTCGGCCCACCGGATTTCCGGCCTCCTGCTTCGCGGCGGGCGCCCGTAGACTTGAGGAACTGTGTCCGAGAATCACGCCCCCACCACGCCCGTCACCGGCCCGGCGCCGGTACCGGCGCCTGCCGCCCCTGTCGCTCCTGCCCGTAACCGGCGGGAGCCGATGTTCCCCGACGGCCCCGCGCCGGATCCGGCCGGCTCGCACCATGAGCGCCGCATCCGTTCGTTCCAGCCGCGCCGCAGCCGGGTCACGACCGGGCAGGGCGACGCGCTGCGCCGCCTGTGGCCCACGTGGGGCCTGGACATCGACGGCCTGAGCCGCCTGGACCTCGGTGAGCTGTTCGGCGACCCGGAGCTGCCGGTCGTCCTGGAGATCGGCTTCGGCATGGGCGAGGCGACGGCGCAGATGGCCGCGGCCGACCCCGGCACGGGGATCCTGGCCTGTGACGTCCACACCCCCGGCCAGGGCAATCTGCTCAATCTCGCCGAGCAGAACGGCCTGACCAACGTCCGTGTGGCGAACGGCGACGCGATCATCCTGCTCCGCGAGATGCTCGCCCCCGACTCCCTCGCCGGGATACGCGTCTACTTCCCGGACCCCTGGCCCAAGAAGCGGCACCACAAGCGCCGTCTGATCCAGCCGGAGTTCCTGGCGCTGGCCGCGACCCGCGTCGCGCCGGGCGGTCTGCTGCACTGCGCCACGGACTGGGAGCCCTACGCCGAGCAGATGCTCGAGGTGCTCTCGGCCAGCCCGGACTTCGAGAACACCCAGCCCGACGGCGGCTACGCCCCGCGCCCGGAGTTCCGCCCGCTGACGCGGTTCGAGGGCCAGGGCCTGGACAAGGGCCACGTGGTCCACGACCTGCTCTTCCGCCGCCGCGCGGCGTAGGGCGCGGAACGCGGGGCCGGGCGGGAGCGGGTCGGGGCCGGCCGGGCCGGAAAACGGTCCCGGGTCGGTCCGCGCCTTGGTTAGGGTCATCGCGTGCATGAGCCCCCGCCCTACCAGCAGCCGCAGCACCCGCTTCCGCCGACGTTCGGGCATTACAAGCCCCGTCGGGCCCTGTGGGACACCCTCTGGGACAACAAGGCGGTGCGCGTCGGCGGCCTTGTCCTGCTGCTCGCCCTCTGCGGCCTGATCATCCTCGCGCTCGTACGGGAGCAGACCGGTACCGAGGGCTTCCTGGTGGGCCTGGGGCTGGCCGTGCTGCCCGTACCGCTGCTCATAGCCGCGTTCCGCTGGATGGACCGCGTCGAGCCGAAGCCATGGCGGAACCTGGCCTTCGCCTTCGCCTGGGGCTCCTGCGCGGCGACCCTGGTGTCCCTGCTGGCCAACGGCTACGCCACGAAGTGGCTCTTGACCACCGTCGATGTCGCGCAGGGCGCCGACGCGTCCACGTGGGGTGCGACGTTCGTGGCGCCGGTGGTCGAGGAGAGCGGCAAGGCCGCGGCGGTGTTGCTGCTCTATCTCTTCCGACGGCGCGACTTCAACGGCATCGTCGACGGCGTGGTGATCGCCGGCATCACGGCCACGGGCTTCGCCTTCACGGAGAACATCCTCTACCTCGGCAATGCCTTCGCCTCCGACCAGAGCTTCGGCTACTCGGGCCTGCGGTCGACGACGGCGGCGACGTTCTTCGTGCGGGTGCTGATGTCGCCGTTCGCGCACCCGCTCTTCACGTCGATGACGGGCCTGGGCTTCGGCATAGCGGCGGCCCTCCCCCAGCGGCGCCGCGTGCTGCGCGTACTGATCCCGGTGCTGGCCCTGCTGACCGCGATGCTCCTGCACGGCGTGTGGAACGGCTCCGCGAGCCTGCCGGGCGCCGGCTTCCTGGTCGTCTACGCGCTGTTCATGGTCCCGGTCTTCGGGGTTCTGACCTGGCTGACGATCTGGTCGCGCCAGAACGAACTGCGCACCCTGCGCGCCCACCTCCCGGCCTACCAGGCCGCCGGCTGGCTCACCCCGCCCGAACCCCTGGCCCTGTCCTCGATGCGCGCCCGCGGCATAGCCCGCGACCTGGCCCGCCGCACCGGCGGCCCGGCCGCGGCCCGCACCGTGGCGGAGTACATATCCTTCGCCACGTCCCTGGCCTTCCTCCGCCACCGCGCCTACCGCGGCACCCCCGCCCCCGACTTCACCGCCCGCGAACAGGAACTCCTCCACCACCTATGGCACCGCAAGTCAGTGGCCCAGCCCGCCCTGGCCCAGGCAACAGCGGCGGTACCGGTGCCCTTCGCGGCGGGGGCACCCATCCCGCCGACGGGGGTACCGGTGCGGGGGTGGGGGGCACCGGTACCGCCCGGAGCAGGGCCGGGATACGGACCGGCTGGGCAGTATCGCTAGCGGCCCCAGCGGAATCGCGTCCGGCCGTGCTCGTTCCCTGGGCGGCTCAGATGCTCGTCTCAGACACCTGCCGCCTCCAGATCATCGAAGCTGACCTGGCCCACCAAGGCCGGTTCGGCTTCCTGTCGAGCGGTCGGGAGCAGGCCGACCCTCTTCGGGGCGTGATCGAGAGGTGAATTCCGACCGGTGCCGGGACGCAGGACAGCCGCGATGGCCCTGCCCAGCGCTTCGGCAACCGGTGGCGGGAAGGCGTTCCCCACCTGCCGATAACGCGCAGTCTTGCGGCCCTGGAAATTCCAGTGACGAGGAAACCCCTGGATGATTGCCGCCTGCTCCACCGTGAGCATCGGGCCGTCGCTCCGGAACAGATCCCGCTGAGGGGCGCAATCCTCAGGATCGTTCGCGACGCCCATCGGATCGACGCCGAGCTCCCTCCACGCCTTCTTGGCTCGACTCGGACCGAGGTCGGCGCCTCCGTGCTTCTTCGAACCGCCGACAAGAGTGGGAGCCTCGCCGCCGTGCCGGGTGGCTGCCGCCAACCACTTGTCGAACACAGCCCTTCCCTCCGGACCGTGCGCCTCGCATCGCTCCCACATCGTCTCTTTCAGGGCCTCTGCCACGGTGAGGACTGTCTCGTCACCGACCGGCCACTGGAACTGAGCCCCCTTCAGGTACTTCCGGTCGACCATCACGAGGATGGCCCGGGGACGCAACTGAGGAACTCCGTAGGATCGGGCTTCGACGAGTCTCCAGCCGCAGAACCCGTAACCGAAGGATTCGATCTCCGCCACTATTCGATGGCGATAATCTTCGAACTTCGCATCAAGGATCCCGCGGACGTTCTCGATCATGACCGCCTTGGGCCGGAGCTGACTCACGAGCTCGAGCATGCTCGGGAAGAGGTCCCGCTCGTCATCCTCACCGAGCTGCTTGCCCGCCACCGAGAAGGGCGGACAGGGCACGCCACCGGCAAGAAGATCGAGATCGCCGGGCTCGAGCCCGAACTTCTCCAGCTGGGGATGCTTGAAGGGGTGGACCTCCTTCAGATCGCCCTCGACGACCTCGCAACCACTCCAATCGGGGTGGTTCGCCACGTTGAACCGCAAGGTCGCGCAAGCGTGCTTGTCGATCTCCAGGAGGGCGAGATGTCGGAAGCCGGCAGCGTGCAGACCGAGCGCCTGCCCTCCGGCACCGGCACAGATCTCTATCGAGGTCAGCGGGTTCCCACTGGAGCTCATCGGCCCTCCTGAGTACGACCTGGAAAAGTGGCCCCAGTGTCGCACCAAGGAGTGACAGTCCGATCAGATATTCGACTCGGATCGGGCTGTCGCCACCCCACACCGACCCATTGTGGTGTCCTGTGGCGGCAGAATGGACACGTGCCTGCTCTGCCATCCTCGCCCGGCGTCTCCGCCCGCATGAGTCGCCAAGCCAGCCGGGACACCACACCCGAAGTGACGGTGCGGCGCCTGCTCCACCGTTCGGGGCAGCGCTTCCGATTGCACCGCTCCGTCCCCGGCATGCCGCGACGGACCATCGACATCGCGTTTCCGGGCGTCCGCATCGCCGTGTTCCTCGACGGGTGCTTCTGGCACGGATGTCCGCAGCACGCCACGAGCCCCAAGGCCAACGCCGAATGGTGGCGCCAGAAGCTCGACCGCAACATCGCACGTGACCTGGAGACCACCCAACAGCTGGTCAGCGCCGGTTGGACAGTTCTGCGTTTCTGGGAGCACGAAGACCCGGCCACGGTCGCCGCCGACATCGCCGCTGCCGTCAACGCGGCACGAGAAAACCGACTCTGACCTCTGCCGCTGTTCGCCCGGCGTACATCTTTCCCTCGTGGATCGCGCTCCGCTGTCGCACCTGTGCACTACGGTCATATCGATCGCACCGATCTCGTGACAGCGAGTGACCCGCACCTGCACCCCTGGACACCAAGGCTGAAGATGAGCGACTGGCAGTTCGACGTCCCCGTCACCGGCAGCAAGCTTCTCCCGCCGGACCCCCGTTACGTGGAGGCGCTGAGCAGCCAGGGGTACGGCTTCGAAGTGGCCATAGCCGACCTGGTCGACAACTCCATCGACGCCGGCGCGAAGGATGTGGTCATCCACTTCCTCCGGGACGGCGACCGGTTGGTCTCGCTGTTGGTGGTCGACGACGGCCGCGGTATGGACGAGGAGGCACTGGACGTCGCCATGACCGTCGGCGGCCGCCGGGATTACGCGCCCGGCGCCCTCGGTATGTTCGGCACGGGACTGAAGTCCGCCTCGCTCTCCCACGCCGACGCCGTCACCGTTGTCAGCACCACCAAGCGGACCCGGACGGTGGGCCGACGCTGGCTGATGGAACACGCGCGGGCGGGCTTCCAGTGCGACATCGTCGATCCCGCCTATGCACAGAGCCTGATCGACCGGTACGACAACAACCGACCCATCCAGTGGCAGGGCACCGTCATTCGCTGGGACGGGGTCAAGGACTTCCCGAAGCATGGAGGTAGCGGTCAGACCGACCGCTACCTCCAGCGGACGATCAACAAGCTGGGCCTTCACCTCGGCCTGTACCTGCACCGGTTCCTGGCCCGGGACGACTTCAACATCACGATCGCCGTCGAGGACGTCCGTACCGGCACCGTGTACCTGGACTTCGGCGTGGAACCGCTCGACCCGTTCGGCTACCCGGTGACGGGGAGTGCGGACTACCCACGCCGGTTCACCACCGGCCTGCCGGGGACCACGGCTGACCTCACGTTCGAGGCCCACATATGGCCTCCCAAGTCCAACCTCGACGAGTACCGGGCCGTGGGAACCGTGCTCGATCGCCAGGGTTTCTACTTCTACCGCAACGACCGTCTGGTGCAGGCCGGTGGGTGGAACAACTTCCGCCAGCCCGAACAGCATCTCTCACTCGCACGGGTCGCCATTGACCTGCCCACGATGCCCAATGACATCTTCCGACTCACTGTGAAGAAGTCGGGGGTCGACACATCACCCGAGTTCGTCGAGGGGCTCGAAAAGGCCACGGATGCAGGGGGCCGCCCGTTCGCCGAGTACCTCGCGGACGCGGACACCGTCTACCGGGAGGCGCGCAAGCGGTCCGGCACAGTGCGCAAGCCGGTGATCGGGCCCGGTCGAGGTGTCGCTCCCGAGGTCAGGGCCGCCATCGAGGAGGAATTGCCTCTTCTCCCCCTCGAGGAGCCGATCTCGTTCGTGTGGCAGAAGCTGGAGACGGATCTCTTCTTCGAGCTCGATCGGGACGAACGTGTCGTCGCCCTCAATCAGCACTACCGTCGGGCCATCCTGGGCGGGCGGAGCGGCAGTCTCAACGACGCCCCACTGCTCAAGTCCTTGATGTACCTGATGCTGCACCGTGTCTTCGAGAAGGAGTACAGCGGCTCCCGCGAGAAGGACAATTTGCAGCTGTGGCAGTCGATCCTGGTGTCGGCCGCCCGCAGCGAGCTCGACCGGGTGGCCGACCATGACGGCTGACAGCCGGGCGAGCTGGTCCGAGGTGGAGGCGTACTTGGCCTCGGGACGAGGTGTCTGCATCCCCCTGGCCGGCCCGCAATCGCCCCGCGTCGACTACGTGGTTTCCGACGACCACGACATAGCGCTGCACCTGCAGTTGGGGCCGAGGCAGCGACTGCCCAAGTCCCCGCACCCCCTCATCCGCGTGGAGGAGGTGGCCCATGAGGGTCTACGCATGGCTCGGCTGCGCACGACTCGACGGACGTTGCTGCGTGACTTCCACGATCTCCTGTGCGGTGTCGCCGACCGGGTGACCGACGGTGGCCGGACACCCGAGCAGGCCTTCGGCGAAACCGTTCGCGCATGGCGTGCACTGCTCGAACGACCTCGGGAACTGACCACGGAGAGGCGCATCGGTCTGATGGGCGAGCTGACGGTTCTCGGCAACCTCGCGCGAGCCCACGGTTGGGGCAGCGCGATCGAATCGTGGAAGGGCCCGTTCGGTGAGGAGCACGACTTCGGCGCCGACGGATACGACGTGGAGGTGAAGACCACCGCCTCCGAGGAACGCCTGCACTCCGTCCACGGATTCGATCAGCTGACCCCCACCCCGGGGTGCCCTCTGTGGGTCGTATCCATACAGGTCACCCGGGGCGGGGCAGAAGGGCGAACCCTCACCGAGTGTGTGGCGGCCGTGCGCGCCGAGGTCGCCGACCGGGCACCCGCTGCCCTCGACCGGCTCGACCATCTCCTGAATCGGATCGGTCTGCCGCGCGGCGAGGACGACGAGCGGTGGAGGATACGCAGCGCTCCGCTCGTTCTCCTGGTCGGCGACCGGTTCCCTTCTCTGGACCGCTCGGCCCTGGGAAGCCTTCCTCATGAGGTCGCCGCCCGGATCAAGGACATCAATTACCACATCGACCTCACCGGCATGCAGCCCTCGCCGGATCCGCCGCCGGCTCTGCGCGACCGGTTCGCGCTCGCGTAGTGATCGACCAGCACCCCTGCGCCCCACCACGTCGAGGAATGGACAGATGACGCCCACCGAGCACGACAGCACCCAGGCACTCCTGGAGCTGCACCGGACCGCCCTGGCAGCCATGCGGGCCGGGCGCCCCATGCCTCTGTCCACCAGCATCACCTTCTATGCCGGGGCACAAGGTATGGCCGTGGACTCGTCCGAAGACGCCTTCCGGGACGTCCTCGTCCATGACGGAGAGGCATCGGGCGCCCTGCTGCGACTGTGGCGCAAGCACCTCACAGACTGGGACTACGCGACCGCCGACGACTGGTGCGCAGGCACCGAGGCCCGTACGGACGGGCGCCGCACGAGGGTCTTCGACCTCCTCGGCCTGGAGCCCGCGACCCGCAAGCTGCTGGAGTCCGAGATCCCGGTCAACAAACAGGCGGGCCCGGTCGTCATCAGCCAGGAGTACATCCCATGGCGCGGGATCGGGTCTCCGCGGGGCGTCGACTGGTACTGGCCCGCATACGAGAGCTACCTGCGGGAGACCAAGGGATGGTCGGACGAGACCGTGGCGGACCTGGGCGAGGCCGCCGAACGAGTCGTGGAACGGCTGGCCGACCCGACATCCGTCGAGGCGTACCAGTCGAAGGGCCTCGTCGTCGGTTACGTCCAGTCGGGCAAGACCGCCAACTTCACGGGCGTCATAGCCAAAGCCGTCGATGCAGGCTACCGACTGGTCATCGTGCTCGGCGGAACACTCAACCTGCTGCGCGGCCAGACCCAGCGACGGCTCGACATGGAGCTCGTCGGTCGGGACAACATCCTGCGCGGAACGGTGGAGACCGAGTCCGACTACGCGGACGACCGCGACTGGCTGCGCAGCCGGTTCATCGACCACTCGGGGTTGCCGTCGGAGCGCGGCGGCTTCGACATCGAGCGCCTGACCACGCGGGAGAACGACTACAAGTCCCTCGCCCAGGGCATCCGCGCCCTCGAGATCGAGAAGCGGGAGAAGTCGCTCCCGCTGTACGACCCCCGGAACCTGGACCACGCCGCGGCCCGGCTGATGGTGGTCAAGAAGAACAAGACCGTGCTGGCCAAGCTCGTCAAGGATCTGAAGAAGATCAGCGGACTGCTCGGCGAGATACCCACGCTGATCATCGACGACGAGTCCGACGAGGCCTCCGTCAACACTGTCAACCCCCGTCGCAACGGCCACACGGAGCGCACCGCGATCAACGAGAAGCTCTCGGAACTGTTGAGCCTGCTCCCCCGTGCCCAGTACGTCGGCTACACCGCCACCCCGTTCGCCAACGTGTTCATCGATCCCAGTGACACCGCCGACATCTTCCCCAAGGACTTCCTGATCTCCCTTCCGCGCCCGAAGGGCTACATGGGTGTCCAGGACTTCCACGACCTCGATCCGCAGGTCCCGGAGGACGAGCGCACCTTCGCCAATTCCAACGAACTGGCGTACATCCGCTCCATCGACGCCGCCGAGGAAGAGGACGACGACCTCTCCCTGCGGCGGGCCATGGACATGTTCGTGCTCACCGCAGCGGTCAAAATCTTCCGGGAGGACCGGGACCCGCTGGTCCCGCGGGAGACCTACCGGCACCACACCATGCTGGTGCACGAGTCCCGACTCACCGCCGACCACCGGGAGCTCAAGGCCCGCATTCTCAAACTGTGGGACGAGTCCGGCTACACGAGCGCGACCGGCCACGCCCGCCTGCGCGAGCTCTTCGAGTCCGACCTGCTCCCGGTGTCCCGAGTGCGCGCGGACGGCTACGCCGTCCCGGAATCCTTCGAGCAGCTGGCCTCCTACATCGGTGCCGCGACAGCTCGCATCGGCGGCGATCTCAACCCCGTCATCGTCGTCAACGGCGACAAGGACATCGAGAGCGGGGAGGCCGACTTCGAGCGCCGGTCCATCTGGAAGATCCTGCTGGGCGGGCAGAAGCTGTCCCGCGGATTCACCGTGGAAGGACTGACCGTCTCGTACTACCGCCGCCGCGCGGGCAATGCCTCCAGCATGATGCAGATGGGCCGCTGGTTCGGTTTCCGCGAGGGCTATCGCGACCTGGTCCGTCTCTGGATCGGCCGGAACGAGTCGGCAGGCAGCAAGGAGCTCGACCTCTACGAGGGATTCGAGGCCATCTGCCGGGACGAGGAGTCCTTCCGGGCCCAGCTCGCCCAGTACTCGGTCCTCGTCGACGGCCGCCCCCAGGTCACCCCTGCTCAGGTGCCTCCCCTGGTCTCCCAGCACTTGCCCTGGCTGAAGCCGACCAGCCCGAACAAGATGTACAACGCGCGGCTGGTGGAGGTCCGGTCCCCGGGCGAATGGCAGGAGCCCACGGCCTACCCGACTCAGCCCGCAGCGCTCCGACACAACGTCGGACTCTGGACAGAGGTCCTGGAGCAGCTGTCCACCGTCCCGACCACCTTCAGCTACGAGTTCGACGACATCGCGAGGCCCCACCATGTCGACGCCTTCGCCGGCACCGTGCCCGCGGACACGGTGCTCGATGTCCTGTCCGCCCTGAAGTGGCACTCCGGCGAGCAGTTCGCACCCCATCTGGCCTACCTGGAGGAGATCACCAAGCACTCCCGACAGATCGACGACTGGCTGGTCGTCGCCCCGCAGCACACGGCCCGCCGGCAGCAGATCGTCCTGGGCGATTCCTCCCGGCCCTTCTCGTGGTTCGGCGTGGAGCGACGACGCGACCCCCTCTTCGGCGCGATCAGCAATCCACGCCATCGCGCCGCCCTGCTCCGGGTCGCAGGAGCACTGCCTTCCTGCGGGGACGCCGCGACCGAGCAGTACGCCACGGAGCGGCGGGGAGCACTGGCGCTGTACCCGATCGTGGAAAAACGGAACGCCGAGTCGATCGCTTCGGACGGGCACATCGACCCCGGCAGGGTGGTGATGGCTTTCGCCTTCGTCGCCCCCTCCGCAGCGCGCGGACGGAGCAACCAGGTGGTCCGGTTCACCACGATCGACTCGTCCCGGGCGAACCAGGCGATCATCTCGCAGTGAATCCGAGTGCCCTCCCGTCTGTTCCACCCGAGCCCTTGAGGAGATCCGCAGTGCCGACGCCCCGATTCACGTCTCTCGAGGTCTGCGCCGGCGCGGGAGGACAGGTCCTCGGGCTGGAACAGGCCGGATTCGCTCCGCTGGCCCTGATCGAGAACGACCCGGATTCGTGTGCGACCCTCCGTGCGAACCGGGTGGGGTGGAACGTGATCGAAGCCGATCTGCGCACCTTCGATCCCGCGGACCATCCGTACCTCTACGACGTGGACCTCATGGCGGCCGGTCCGCCCCGGGTGAAGCCCTTGATCGGCAAGAAGCAGCTTCCCCAGGACCTCGAAGCGCATGAGCTCCTGAGGGCGACGGTCTACCTGGTCCACGCAGTGCGGCCCAGCGCGCTCCTGATAGAGAACGTCGCGGGTCTGGTCGAATCCGGGCCACTCGCTGATCTTCGTTCCTTCGTCCGTGACGAACTCGAGCACTTGGGCTACGAGCTGCATCGAACCGTCCTCGACGCGGCGGACTTCGGCGTCCCGCAGGAACGGAAACAGGGGTTCTTCGTGGCACTGCGAAAGGAGTACGCCGGCCGGTTCCGGTGGCCTGAACCCGGTGTGGATCGGGCCCCCACGGTGGGCGAGGTGCTCGGGGCTTCCATGGCGGAGCGGGGCTGGCCTCACGCATCGGACTGGGCGAGGTGGGCGGCCCGGCCTGCTCCCACGATCGTCGGCGGATCAAGGAACCGGGGCGGACCCGACCTCGGGCAGAGCGGCAGCAAGGCGGCATGGGAGAGGTTGGGGGTCAACGGCAATTCACTCGGGGACGCAGTGCCTGCGCAGGACTTCCCCTGGCCGCCGGAAACAGAGGACCGGAAGCTCCTCCCGAAACTCACCATCCCGCAGGTCGCCGTTCTGCAGGCATTCCCTCCGCACTGGGAGCTGAAGGGAAACAAGACCTCCCGATACTGTCAGATCGGTCACGCGTCACCGCCGCCCGTCGCCGCAGCCGTGGGGCAAGCCATAGCCGCCGCGCTCGGGAACGGTCCGGGCGTGGCACCTGAGCCGTAGTCGACAGAGGGGTGGACGGGACTCCCGGCTACCCCCCGTGCATACTGCTCCGCAGACTAGACTTCCCCACCATGACCAGCCCTGCCTCCGGCCCCTCCCGTGACGAACCGATCAAGGTGATCGATCTGTTCGCGGGTGCCGGGGGATTCTCGACCGGTTTCCACGAGTATGTGCCCGAGGGCCGGACGTCGTCGCCGTTCGTCTCGGTGGCGGCCGTCGAGTTCGACCCCTCGGCGGCATCCACCTACGCGGCGAACTTTCCGGAAGCGCAAGTACACGCCGGGGACATCAGTGCCTGGGAACCCGGTGAATTCATCGGCTCCGACGTGATCCTGGGCGGACCTCCGTGCCAGGGCTTCTCGGGCCTCGGCAAGGAAAAGGCGGACGACCCGCGCAACCAGCTCTGGCAGGAATACATCGACGTGGTGAAGAAGGTCTCCCCCAAGATCTTCATCATGGAGAATGTGGACAGATTCCTTCGATCCGGCCAATTCGCAGAGCTCAAGAAGATCACGGACCGCGGCGAGCTGCTCGACGAGTACGAACTTCGCGTAAAAATCCTGAACTCGGCGGACTACGGCGTTCCACAGGCCCGCAAGCGTGCCATCGTCATCGGCACCCACAAGGATCTGCCGGTCACGGAGCACCCTCGTCCGACACATGACCGGAAGGCGGACGCGTGGCAGCCGTCGCTGGCCGACCAAGGCAACACCGAATCGCCACTGCCTTGGGTCGCCGTGGGACCCGCAGTATTCGAGCGGACACGATTCGTGGAACTGCGGGACATGCCCGAAAGGCCGGGAAATGAAGACTCCCCACTGGGCCTCGGACGGCCGGGTTTTTTCTACACCCACGAGCTCCATATTCGGCGCACACCGGAACCGCTTTCCCTTGCCCGTTACCGCGCCATTCCGCCGGGTGGAAATCGACACAATCTGCGCGGGAAGTGGGCGGAGCTCGAGGACAGGTGCATCTATCTCTCCACCCCGAGCTGGGACGGCCACAACGCCGGCTCGGGTGATGTCATGGGGCGCATGCACGCGGACCGCCCGTCCGTGACCATCCGCACCGAGGCATACAAACCGGAGAAGGGCCGGTATCTCCACCCTACGGAGCACCGACCGATCACTCAGTACGAAATGGCGCTGATCCAGGGCTTCCCGGACGACTTCAAGTGGTACGGGACCAAGATCGAGATCGCTCGGCAGATCGGCAATGCCGTACCCATCGGCCTGGCCAAGGCACTGGCCTCGGTCGTCCACAAGGCGCTCACGGGCTGACACCCGGCTTGTCCAGGCTGACGCCGTGCCGGGGTACGTCCGTCCCTTCGTCCAGCAGCTTCCTTCCCCTGACGGGAGCCACTTCAGCAAGACGCTCGAACCACTTCACCAACGCCGCTGTGGACCGTTCGGCCACCCGACCGTCGTCCGGCCCCACCGGCAGACGGTCATCGGGAGCCGGCAGAGCCTCGTCGAATGCGTCGATCCAGTCCTGGAGGGAGTCGGCGTCCTGCGGCTCGTCGGGAGCCAAAACCTCGTAGATCATTGTTCCGGACGCGGCGTAGGCAAGTTTCGCCAGACCGTTGACCTGCCGCCCTGTGACCGTCACCCCGCTCCCGAGAAGTCGGACGAGCGCCTGCGCCGCAGGACGATGCAGGACGAGGTCCTGCCGGAGAACGGTGTTCAGAATGTCCTGGTTCCGACAGGCGATCTCAACCGGCTTGTAGTCGGCACCGTCCCGAAAGAGCTCCGCCGCCCACCAGAGCCGGGAAAAGCACTGCGAGTGCCACGGGCCGCAGTAGCGGGCCGCCTGCCCCACTTCCCGACGGTCACCCTCCTGTGGCCTACCCCACCGCCATCGCACGAACTCGGGCGCCACACACATCGCGAGGAAATTCCACAGCCCTGAGTCCGCGGCCTCGACTCTTGTGATCCGCAGGGCGTAGTGCAGCCTGGGCGCGAGCCAGGCGTCGGAGGCTGTGGGCGTCTCGTCCCGGAACCGCCGCATGGCTTCATGACACAGCAGGCGTATGGGCTCCGCTTCTCGGGACCTGGCCCCTTCCGGGGGAAATTCGGTGCTCCGCCGAAGGCGAGGTTCAGGCATCGGTTCAAAGCCGGCCAGAACCCCGGAAGTCAGCGTCTTGAGGGCGACCGACGAAGGCAACCGCCCGATCCTGTCGTGAGCCGTTCCCGGCTCGGCGCTGTTCACACCGGCTCCCTTGTGCTGGCCATCCGTCCCAGCGACTTGAGCGCGCCGGCCACGGCCTTGGGTTTACGCGACTGGAGAGTAGCCGCATGCATCACGCGCCTCTGCAGATCCCCACCGTTCTGCCCCTCGGTCCGCCTCTCCACAAGCTCCGTGAGCCCCTCGTCCGGAGCTCGGTCCGTGAAGAGGTCCGGCAGCATGCGCCGCAGGACGTCCTCGTGCCAGCCTCCGGGCCACTGCACCTGTCCGTCCTCCATTCCGCTCGCGTAGAGCGCGGCGTTGAACATCGAGGCCCACGACTCGGAGGCTATTTGGGCAGCCATCACCTCTCTGACGATCTTCTGCTCGGGAGTGGCCGCGTTCTCCAGGACGCCGCGCAACCCCTCCACCGCGGAATTCAGGTAGAGGACGGGCTCGTCGGCCTGCGCGTCGAGAAGCCACGGGTCGTCCCGGAACTCGGCGAACTCCGGATTGGACTCGTCCGTGAAATCCTTCCAGACCATCTTGATGGAGCGCTGCTGCGTGGGCAGCTTCGCTTCGAAGTCCGCGCGCCACCGGTCCCTCGCGGTCCCGATCAGACGGCCTGCCTCGCCCCCGACCTCCGCCACGATCGAGGCGTCGATCTCACAGGCGTCGAGTTGCTCCCCCTGCCTGAGCTCGACTTCCCCTCGCCACTTTCCTGGCTCCGCCGACCGGAGTGGGAACGTGTGGCGGATCCGGGTTCTTCTGTTGCGCACGACGGCGATGCAGACCGGAGCAATCCACGGGCCTGTCGCCAGCTCTCCGGCATCCGCAGTGACGGAGACCTTGATCCTTATCTCGTTCCACCGCCCCTTCACCTCGTGCAGGGCGATCACGTGCTCCCGGTCGGAGATCAGGCCCAGCCGTCGGGGCGTGTTGTCGACCACGACCTCGTCGGCGACCAGAGTGATCTCACCGGTCAGGACAGGGTAGGGAAAGACCGCCTTCACGCCCTCGCCTCCTTCGCACGCGGAACGTCGACCTCGATGCACGACATGATCGCCGGTATGGGATGACTGGCGGGATCGGTCACGCCGATGAACACACCCCTGCGCCCGTGGAACTCGAGGTTGCCGCCCTGGGTGAGCTTGCAATTCTTCACCGGGATCAGCTTGCCGGCCCACTGAACGGGCATCCCGCCCCCGTCACGTCCCATGAACCGGACCACAGGAGCGAGCACCCACGGCTCCTCGCGGTCGGGGCACTTCACGGTCACCGTCACCCGCCATGCCGACTGTCCGTCGACCTCGCCCTCGACCGCGTGGACCGTGGGAAAGCCCTGCGTCCGCGGCACCTTGGGCGGATCGAGCCGGAGCAGCTCCCTGAGCACCTCCGGCCCCTCGTCCTCACTCCGGTCGGAATCCGCGGTCCGGAGTGCCTCACGGACGCTCTGCTCCGCGTCCCGCTTGAAGTTCAGGACGCACTGCCGCGCACCACGCACGTACATGGCAGTGAGGTCTTCGGTCCCCGTCCAGTCGTTGTGATCCGGAGGCTCCGAGGCCCGGAGGAGACGCTCGGCCGCCACCGCGTCCGCGGTTTCCCTCCGTGTGGCGGCACCGGCGAGCAGGACGGCCTGGAAGCTCCGGTGCCCGAGCGGGAGGTCGCTGATCTTCTTGCTCTTCACCACCATGCGTGTGGCCCGCATGTACGAGATGTGATCGGGTCGAGGCTCGTCGCCGTCGGCAGGCGTGATCAGCAAAACCGCATCATGCGTCGCGGGAGTGTCTGGGCCCACCCCCGATGCGTCCTTCGGCCGGGGGAGCTTGAGGGGCACCGTCGTCTCGAGTACGTCCTCCCTCGCCGTCAGTTCATGGACGGTGTTGCCATCGAGGAATGCCTTGACGGCCCTGGACCGTGCCGGCTCGTGCCGGTGGGGGTCGATGCGTTCCTCGGGCCTGACGGCCCGGCCGTTCCGCCACGACGCCACGGACGCCCGAAGCAGCGGGCCCGCATTTTCTCCACCCACCATCGAGGCCCAGAAGTTGCGGGCGACGCCCGTCACAATGCGCTCGTGCATCTCCTCCAGCTGTTCGGTGTCGCCGGAACCGTCGTACGCCCCGACCACCAGGAACGAGGTGCCCGGCGCCGAGTCGTCACGCTCCAGGTACAGGCTTTGTGCCGTGGCACGATCGCCCCACCACGAGCGGGCGGAGTCGGCCCGATCCGGATCCTTCACACCGAACCATGCCGGGCCCGCGAACTCGTCCGAGCCCAGGGCATGCCACGGCAGTTCGAGCCTTCCGGCCATACGCCGCTCGTGCCGCCCGTCCTGGTTCTCGGACAGAGTGCTGTTCACCAGCACCAGGCCGAAGCGGCTCGCCGCCCAGAGAGCAGCCTTGCCCAGCCCGTAGGACCCGCCCTGCGCGCCGGCCTTACCGCTGTCGAGCGTTCTGCGCACCACCCGGGCGAAGCGTCCGTCGGCATAATCCGGACCCGTCAGACCGGTGGCGTTGAAGTCGTCCACCCTCAACAGGACCAGGCGTTGGGTGCGCTGCAGCTCCTGAAGGCCGTCGACCAGTACGCGTCCCACCTTCTGGCCGGGGTCCGCAGCTGCATGGAGATGCTTCTCGATCTCGCTCCAGCGAAGCGCCTCCAGGAAGTCGTCGAGGTGCTGCCCCGTGAGCTCGTGCAGGACGAAGCGGGACGTCACCGGCCCCCCGTCGGGCAGGCGTTCGTCGAGGCTGTTCTGAGTCGCCTCGCGGGCCAGCACCTCCAGGTTGGCCGCGAAGGCGAACGCCGCCGCGTTGCCGCCCTCCCGACCTCCGTCGGCAGGCGCCTTCCGGAAGATCCAGGAGAGTTCGGACGATGAGGCACCTGGGGAGCGCCGGCTCACGGCGTCCTCGACGGCGACACCAAGGGCCTCGGCGATGGCGGAGATCTTCTCGTAACGCGGCTCGGACCGCCCCCCCACCCAGGCGTTCACCGCTGCGGGCGTCACCTCGATAGCGACAGCCAATTCCTTCTGGGACATATCGCGTTGCCGCAGCATCCCCTTGAGCCAATCCGAAAAATCCTGCGGCACGCAGCACACTCCCGATCCTCGACCCCACCCGGACGCCAGCACAGTTAATCACAGCACGTCAGATTTACTTTCATGAATCGATAACCCCCAAAAGGGATATAACGACCGCCTCGTCTCGCAAATCCGTTCCACAAAGGGCTGGACACCCGCACAAGCGTTGGATCATGATGGCACGGTCGACCCCGCCACCCAAGCCCCCGGGGCGCACAAAGAGGCACAGGCAGGATCGATGGAACCGGGGTGCAGTCAATTCGACACCCCGACCCGACACCGGGTCACCGTCGGACAGAATCAGACATATACCCAAAAAGAGCCCTTAATGCTCTTCTTGGTCCCGCAGAAAGGGCCAAACGTTCATGGGCGCAAAACGTGAGGTAGTCCTGGAGCTGGAGTGCGACGAGAACGGCGTCGGCTCGGCCACCGTGCTCTGCGGCCCCAACGGCACTGCGGTCTCCGCGCACGGAGCCGGGCTCAGGGCCGTCGTAGTGCGTGACCTCCACTCCGCACCCGAGGAGGACTGACCCCGCTCTCACCACCCGAGTTGGCCTACGAGCGGAATGAGGCTGACGATGTGGACGGTCTCGACCCGGTGAGGGTGACGAATGTTCGCCCGCCATGAACCAAGAAGCAGCCGCTGGTCGGGGTGGCGTCGGCTGTAACAAGGGGCGTTGCCGCCGACCGACCCGCCACATGGCCGCTGATCACACCTGACAGCCCGCGGCCCGAGGCTCGGTCGCGGGCTTGGGGTCAGGGAGTGCAACCCCACATCTCATGCGGCTTCCAAGGGCCACATGCCCACAACCCAAGCTTCGGGGCGGGATCCGACCGCTCTGTCCGTGCGGTGAAGCCGACGTATCAGGTCACACACTGGAGGTGTCGGGGCCCAAGCACAGCAACTCACCAGGCACGCCCCAGCTGCATCTCGAAACGCGTCTGCGCGTGGACCAGGTCCGTGTCCGGGTCGATGCCGCGGGCTTTGAACCAGTGGAGAAGATCGGCGATCAACTCCCTGGCCGTTCCTAAGAGACGACAAGATGCCACACGAGCCGACCCTGAGCGCCCCGGAGCCGGCACCGCCGCTCCGCCGCATCATGGAATGCACGGGTTACGGCGTCCCCGGCCACCCTGAAGCGCTCCCCGGAGGACCCGGTCGTTACGGAGCCTCCTCCGCCACCCCCTCCACCACCGACAGCACCGTCCCCGTAGGAACCACCCGGGTCAGCCTCAGCCCCGCCTCCTCAAACAGGCGGGCGAAGTCGGCTTCCGTGCGTTCGCGCCCCACCAGGGACGCCATCATCATCAGGTCCAGCGTCTTGCCCTGGTGAGGGGCGTTGTCCCGGGGGAGGACCGCGTCGATGACCAGGATGCGGCCGTTCGGTCGCATCGCGCGGCGGCAGTTGTGGAGGATCTTCACGCACTGGGTGTCGTTCCAGTCGTGGAGGATGCGCTTGAGGAGGTAGACGTCGCCGGGTGGGGCCGTCGTGAAGAAGTCGCCTTCCTGCACGGACCAGCGGCCTTTTGTTTCCGGGGTGTCCAGGCGGTGGCCCGCCAGGACGTGGGGCTGGTCGTAGAGGATGCCGTGAAGGTCGGGGTGGGTGCGCAGGGCGGACAGGAGGAGGCCGCCGTGGCCGCCGCCCACGTCCACGGCTGTGGCCTTCTCCGGGAAGGGGCAGCTTTTGGCGATGGGCTGGTTCTCCGCGTCGGACATGGACGCCATGCCCTCGTGGAAGATCGCGGCGGTCTGCGCGTCCTGGGTGAAGTAGTCGAAGAACGGCATGCCGAAGATGCGGTCGAACGCCGAGGTGCCCTCCTTCAGGCAGCGCGTCATCTCCCCCGCCGGCAGCCACATCGTCCGGTCCGTGATCATCAGGATCGCCGGGCGGACGGACACGGGCGCGTCGGACCGTAGTGCGTCGCCGGCCCGCGTCAGCCGGAACCGGCCCTGGTCGTCCTCCTCGAACAGGCCCCGGGTGGCCAGCAGGCGAAGGACACGGTGGAGGCTGTCCGCGTCGGTGCCCGTCGCCTTCGCCAGGTCCGCCGGCGTGCGCGGGCCGGCGGTCAGGTGGTCGGCGACCCCCACCTCGGCCGCCGCGCGCAGAGCGGCGGGATACAGGAAGCCCAGGGCCTCCTCGATGAGGCGGGCGGCACTGCGCCGTCCTGCCGCCTCGTCGGTCTCGTTGCTCTCGTCGGTTCCACGGGCGTCGTTCACCGGACCACCTCCGCGCGGTAAGGGCATGCGTTCCAGCATGTCGGTCACCGGGGTGTCGCTACCAGGGCGCATCGGGCCCTCCAGGCGGACCGGGTTAGCCTCGGAGGTCAGATGAGACAGACGGTCTTGATGGTCTCGATGGTCTCTTGATGCGGAGGTTGCCCGGCTATGGCAGCAGCAGTCAGCGGAATCCCGGCGTCCGTTGTGGCGGCGAGCGGGCTCGTCGGCGGGTACGGCGTCGCCCGGTGGACCAAGCAGCGGCCGCTCGGAGGGGCGGTGCTGGCCGCGGCCGGTGCTGTGGCCGCCAAGGAGTGGAACCGGAAGGCCGGTGCCGGGGCCGCCGCCGCGCTCAGCGGTCTGTACGTCGCCGCGTTCGCCGGGTCCCATCCCCTGGCCAGGAAGGTGGGCGCCTGGCCTTCCGTCTTCGCCGTCGCCGGGGCCGTCGCGCTGGCGTCCTGGGCTGTGGAGCGGCGCGCCTGAGGGGAGCGCCGCTCCCGCGCTTACGCCGACGCCTCCGTCAGGAGCGCCAGCTCCGCCTCCGTCAGCTTCAGGTCGGCGACCGCCAGCAGCGGCGGAAGCTGCTCCACCGTACGGGCGCTCGCCAGCGGTGTGGCCACCGTCGGCTGGGCCGCGAGCCAGGCCAGGGCCACCGTGGCGACCTCGGCGTTGTGGGCGGCGGCCACCTCGTCCAGGGCGGCGAGGACCTTAAGGCCCCGCTCCGAGCGCAAGTACTTGGCCGCGCCCTCCGAGCGGGCGCTGTCGACCGTCGTGCCCGGGCGGTACTTGCCGGTCAGGAAGCCCGAGGCCAGGGCGAAGTACGGGATGGCCGCCAGGCCGTACTCGGCGGCCACGGCCTGCAGTTCGCCCTCGTAGGTGTCGCGGGAGACCAGGCTGTAGTGGGGCTGGATGGCCACGTACTTCGCGAGGCCGGAACGGTCCGAGAAGTCCAGGGACTGCCGCAGCCGGTCCGCCGTGATGTTGGAGGCGGCGATCTCGCGGACCTTGCCCTCCTTCACCAGCCCGTCCAGCGTCGCGATGATGTCCTCCACCGGCTGGGACGTGTCGTCGACGTGCGTGTAGTAGAGGTCGATGTAATCCGTGCGGAGGCGGCGCAGCGATGCCTCGACGTCCGTCTTGATGGTGTCCGCCGCCAGGCCGCGGTATTCGGGGACGCCGTTTCCGACCTTGGTGGCGATGACGATGTCGTCGCGGTTGCCGCGCGCGGTGAGCCAGTCGCCGATGATGGTCTCGGACTCGCCGCCCTCGTTGCCGGGCGCCCAGGCGGAGTAGACGTCCGCGGTGTCGATGAAATTGCCGCCCGCTTCCGCGTAGGCGTCGAGGACGGCGAAGGACTGCTTTTCGTCCGCGGTCCAGCCGAAGACGTTGCCGCCGAGGGCCAGCGGGTGGACGGAGAGTGTGCCGATCTTCCGGTGAATGTCAGCCATGCGGTATGTCAACGCCCCTGCCGGAACGGTTATTCCGCGGGCGCGGGCGCCGGGGACGGCAGGGGCTCCGGAGGGTGGACGGACAGGGGTGTGGCGATGTCCTCGAGGGAGCGGCCTTCCGCCCGTACGGCCAGGAACGCGGCCACGACGCCGCCCATGCACATCAGGGCCGCGCCGATGTCGAAGGCCAGCACGGTGTCGCCGATGACGCCGCTCTGCGTCAGTGCCGAGAAGAGCAGCGGGCCGCTGATGCCGCCCGCTGCCGTGCCCACCGCGTAGAAGAAGGCGATGGCCATGGCCCGGGTCTCCATCGGGAAGATCTCGGACACCGTGAGGTAGGCGCTGCTGGCGCCCGCCGAGGCGAAGAAGAGGACGACGGCCCAACAGGCGGTGAGCGTCACGGCGTTCAGGTGGCCGGCGCCGAAGAGCCAGGCCGTGCCGAAGAGCAGCAGTCCGGCCAGCAGATACGTCGAGGTGATCATGATGCGCCGGCCGACGGTGTCGAAGAGCTTGCCCAGGAGCAGCGGGCCGAGGAAGTTGCCGACTGCTATGACGGCGAAGAAATAGCCGGTGTGCGAGGTGGAGACGCCGAAGAACCGCGTGATGATGGCGCCGAAGCCGAAGGTGATCGCGTTGTAGAGAAACGCCTGGCCGATGAAGAGGGCGAGGCCGAGGACGGCCCTGCTGCGGTAGTCGGAGAAGACCGTGCGGGCGATGTCGCGGAAGCCGAAGCTCTTCCGCTGACGGATGACGAGCCTGCCTTTGGCGGGTGGCAGCGGGGTGCCCTTCTCCGCCTCGATGCGTTTTTCGATCGCCGTCACCAGGGATTCGGCTTCTTCGCCCCTGCCGTGGATGAACAGCCAGCGTGGACTTTCGGGCACATGGCGGCGTACGAGCAGGATGACCAGGCCCAGCACGACCCCGAGCCCGAACGTCAGCCGCCAGCCGACGTCCTTGGCGAAGATGCTGGTGTCGAGCATGAGTATCGACAGCAGGGAGCCGGCGATCGCACCGAGCCAGAAGCTGCCGTTGATGATCAGGTCGACGCGGCCCCGGTAGACGGCGGGGATCAGCTCGTCGATGGCGGAGTTGATGGCCGCGTACTCACCGCCGATGCCGAAGCCCGTCAGGAAGCGGAAGAGGAAGAACCACCAGGAGTGGTACGACAGCGCGGTCAGCGCGGTCGCGCCCAGATAGACCGCGAGCGTGACCATGAAGAGCCTTTTGCGGCCGAAGAGATCGGTCAGCCGGCCGAAGAACAGCGCGCCGGAGCAGGCTCCCGCGACATAGAGGGCGGCCGCCAGGCCCGTCACCCCGCCCGAGGTGATCGGCAGGCCGCTGCCCTGTTCGGAGAGGCGGCCGGCGATGTTCCCGACGACCGTCACCTCCAGGCCGTCCAGGATCCAGACGGTCCCGAGGCCGATCACCACGGTCCAGTGCCACCGGGACCAGGGCAGCCGGTCCAGGCGGGAGGGCACTGACGTGCTGATCGTCGTCGCGGTCGTCGTCACATGCTCTGATTTCCCGATCGCACGCAGAACATTCCCGGCAAATCAGATCCGGGCCGCCTGTAACCCGGCTGCCTCTCTGCGGTTGCGGCGGCCGCCCGTCTCCGTCCGTCCGCCGGCCACCGCCGTCGGTTACGGCCGCAGTCCCTTCGCGCGCAGCCACGACAGCGGGTCCACCGGTGAGCCGCCTCCCGGCCGTACCTCCAGATGCAGGTGGGGGCCGGTGACGTTGCCGGTCGCGCCGACGCGGGCGATGACCGTGCCCGTACCGACCTTCCCGGACGTGACCACCATCGACGACAGGTGGCAGTACCAGATCTCGGTGCCGTCGCCGAGCGTCAGCACGATGCGGTAGCCGTACGCGCCGGCCCACCCGGCCTGCGTGACCGTACCGCCGCTCACAGCCTTGACGGGGGTGCCGGTGGGGGCGGCGAAGTCCTCGCCGGTGTGGTTCGCGGACCACATGCTGCCGGCCTGGCCGAAGCCGGCGGTGAGGGTGTACGAGCCCACGGGCAGGGTGTACGAGCCGGCGGCGACGGAACCGCGCTTTCCGGCGGCAGCCGGGGAGCGCTTCGCCGGCGCGGCGGGCCGTTCGGCCTCGCCCGGACCGGCCCCCTGTGGCTCCGCCTCGGCGGCACGCGCCGCCGCCCGCGCCTCCTGGGCCTCTTGCGCTTGCTGGGCTTCCTGCGCTTCCCGTGCCTCGTGCGCCTGGGCCTTCTCCGCCGCGGCCTTGCGCTGCTGCTCGGCGGCGGCCCGCGCCTCGCTCTCCCGCGCGGCTTCGTCGGCGGCGTCCTGCTGGCGCTCGGCCTGCTGCAGGATGCGGGCGCGCAGCGCCTCGCCGGCGTCCGCGGTGCTGCGCGTGGCCGCCACGACGGCCGGGGCCTCGGCGGCCGGCCCGGCCTCCGCGTGGTCGGCCTCGGAGTTCGCGGCCTGCTTCTCCTCGCCGCCGGCTATGAGGGAGCCGACGCCCGGGAGCTTCTGCGCCAGGTCGGGCACGGATATCGGCGTCGGCGGGCGGTCCTGCGCGCTCGCCATACCGCCCGCGCCGACCGCCGCGATGACGCCGACGCCCAGCACCGCGCCGCTGCGGGCCATCGTGCCGCCGCGCTGCTTGACGACACGGTGCCTGCCGCGGACGGGCGCCGCCGTGGTGCCCTCGGCCGGATTCCACTCGCTCCAGGTCTCCTCGGTCTCGGAGCCGGAGCCGGCGTCGAAGCCCTCGCCGGCGTCGAAGCCGGCGAAGGCGGTGTCGTCAGGGGCGAAGGCTGGACCGGCCGGGGCCTCACCCGGAGCGCCGTTCACAGGGTCGGAGTCATACAGCGAGTCGTACGCGGAGTCATACGCAGAGTCGTACGCGGAATCGTACGAAGAGTCATGCGAACCGTCGTCGAGAGCAGGCCTGTTGGACGCCACGGAGGCGCACTCCTTTCCTTCCTACTCGCCTACCGGGTTAGCTGACGGGTTCGGAGCAGGAAGGTCTCCTACGGGCCGGCGCGCGGTCCGATTCACCCCAGAGTTGATGGTTCCCCGGTTCCGCCCACGGGATTCGGCGAAGGCGCGCGGCGCCGCCTCTTGCGGCGGCTGCAACGACCGCGCTGCGTTATCGAACGTTAATAGACATCGCCACCGGATTCCAAGCCGAATGCACGAAATGGCACGCCTCTTGGGCGGATCGCGCGGAGCGCGTCCGCTGACCGTTCGTCAGTTGTTATCCGTCCGAACGCGGACGGTACGGGTGGTGGTCCGGGTGAGTGTGTGGGTGATGACGGCGGGGCGGTGGCGGCCGTCACCGCGCCGGATGGCGAGCAGGGCCATGTCGTCGTCGGCCGGGCCGCCCGCGTGCCGGACGACATCCGCCGTGAGGGCGTCGAGCAGCGCCTCCGGGTTCCTGAACTGCTTGCCGTTGAGGCGCTCCCGCGGGTTGTAGAAGTTGCCTTCCGCATCCCGCGCCTCGGTGACCCCGTCCGTAAACAGCAGCAGCGTGGACCCCGCCGGGAACTCCCACTCCTCCACGCGGTCGGGCCACATCCCCAGCTCCCCCATGCCGAGCGGCAGCGCCGGAGCGCCCGGGTACGCCTCGCCGACCGTGCCGTCGGCGTGGAGCAGGAGCGGCGGCGGATGGCCGCGGTTGACCAGGCGCAGCGCGGTGGTGCCGGGCGGGACCTCGGCGAGTACGGCGGTGGTGAAGCCCTCGCTCTCATCGAGGTTCGCGCGCCGGGCGCCCTCCCTCTGCAACGCGCGCTCCAATCGCACGGCGAGCCCCTCCAGCGTGCGCTCGTGCTCCGCCGCTTCCCGGAACGCGCCGATCACGACGGCGACCGCCTCCACCGCGCCGAGCCCCTTGCCGCGTACGTCGCCCACGATGGCGCGCACGCCGTACGGGGTCTCCTGCACGGCGAAGAGGTCACCGCCGATCCGGGCGTCGGCCTGCGCCGCCAGGTAGCGCGCGGCCACGCGCAGTCCGCCGATGCGGGCGGGAGGCGCGGGCAGCACGGCTCGCTGGGCCGCCTCCGCGATGCACCGGGCGGAGGCCAGCTTGCGGTCGCCGTGGCGTACGACGCGGTTGATGCCGAGGGCGAGGGCGGCGACGGCCAGCACGGTCACGACCTCGGTGACGGCCTCGCCCGTCTCGGGCACCCGGCGGGTGATCGTGAGGGTGGTCATGGCGGTCAGGGCCGTGACGGCGGTGACGAGCGTGGCGCCATGGGACAGCATCGCTGCCGCGATGAGGGGTGAGCAGGCGAAGAAGGGGGCGGAGGAGTAGTGGGAGGGGGTCAGGACGTCGAAGACGACGCCCGAGAGGATCAGGGCCGCGGGCAGCCGACGCGCCACGGACTGCCGCAGACGGGCCCGGTGGCCGTGCGCGACGGGTGGCTCCGACCGGGGCTCGCGCGCCTCTGACATCCCCACCGTGCGTTCTCCTGACCGGCCGCCGTCCCTGGGCATCGCGTTCCACCCTTGCGCAGCGGGCGCGCCGTCGCGAACGGTGTTGCGCCGGACGGGGCCTTTTCCGCGAAGGGCGGAGCAGCACAGAGGCGGGGCCCGGAAAACCGGACCCCGCCTCTGTGCTGCACGTCAGAACGTCACAACGTCTGCGTCACACCGTCAGCGTGACGCAAGCGTCAGGAAGCCGCCGACCGGCGACCGCCACCGCCGCCGCCACCGCGGCGCGGGCGGCCGACGGCGTTGCCCGGGCGGGTGCCGCCCGAGCGGCGCGAACCCTCGCCGCCGCCGTTGCCGCCGAAGCCGCGGAAGGGACGCCCGCCGCCGTTGCCGCTGCCGGAACCGCCCGCGGCGGGAGCGCCCGCGGCGTCGGTACGGGTGCGGCCGCGGCCGCCCCGGCTGCCGCGCGAGCCGCCGGACGTACCGGCGCCCCCGCCGGAACCGGAACCGCGCGAGCGGGACTTGCCGGCGCCCTGCGGCTGGGCCGGGGCCGGGGCCGCGATGACGACCGGGACGCCACTGGGCTCGCGGGCACCGGTGATGCGGGCGAGCTCCGGGTCGGTCGGGTAGGTCTTCATGACGTTCGGGGTGATCTGCGCCGTGGTCATCATGCGGCTCATCTCGCGCCGCTGCTCGGGCAGCACGAAGGTGACGACCGTGCCGGACTCGCCCGCGCGGGCGGTGCGGCCGCCGCGGTGGAGGTAGTCCTTGTGGTCGACCGGCGGGTCGATGTTCACGACGAGGTCGAGGCCCTCGATGTGGATGCCGCGTGCCGCGACGTTCGTCGCGATCAGGGCGGTGACCTGGTCGGTGCGGAACTGGTCCAGGACCCGGTTGCGCTGCGGCTGGCTCTTGCCACCGTGCAGCGCGGCGGCGCGCACGCCCTCGGACAGCAGCTTCTTCACCAGGCGGTCGGCGCCGCGCTTGGTGTCCACGAACATGATCACGCGGCCGGAGCGGGCGGCGACCCGCGTGACGGCGTCCTTCTTGTCCTGGTCGGTGACGTGCAGCAGGTGGTGGTCCATGGTCGCGACCGCGCCCACCGACGCGTCGACGGAGTGCGTCACCGGGTCGGAGAGGAAGCGGCGGACGAGCCGGTCGACGTTGCGGTCCAGGGTGGCGGAGAACAGCATCCGCTGGCCGTCCGGGCGCACCTGGTCGAGCAGCTTCGTGACCTGCGGCAGGAAGCCCATGTCGGCCATCTGGTCGGCCTCGTCGAGCACCGTGATCGCCACGTCGCCGAGCTTGCAGTCGCCGCGCTGGATGAGGTCCGCGAGCCGTCCCGGGGTCGCGACAAGCACCTCCGCGCCGCGCGCGAGGGTCTGGGCCTGGCGCCCGATGGACATGCCGCCGACGACCGTGGCCATCCGCAGGTTGACGGCGGTCGCGTACGGGCTGAGCGAGTCGGTGACCTGCTGCGCCAGCTCGCGGGTGGGGACGAGGACGAGCGCCAGCGGGCGCTTGGCCTCGGCGCGCCGGCCGGCGGTGCGGGCGAGGAGCGCGAGGCCGAAGGCGAGGGTCTTGCCGGAGCCCGTGCGGCCGCGGCCGAGGACGTCGCGGCCGGCCAGCGAGTTGGGGAGCGTCGCGGCCTGGATCGGAAAGGGCTCGGTGACGCCCTCGCGGGTCAGGGTGGCCAGCAGGCCCGCGGGCATGTCCAGCGAGGCGAACGCGTCGACGGGCGGGAGCGCGGGGGTCGTGCTGACCGGCATCTCGAAGTCACCCTGCGGCGCGGCGGGGCGCCGGCGCGCGGCCGGCTGGGACTCGTCCGTGCGACGCGGTCGCGAGGAGCGGGCCGGGCCCGAGGTGCGAGCGGAACGAGCGGGTCGGGCGGGCCGATCGGAGCGATCGGTGCGTGCGGCGGAACGAGTCATGCGGGGACCTTCCCTCAATGGGGTGCCAAGCCCCCTGTGTGGCCATTCTGGCGGGCGCCGAGTGGCGCCTTCGGCCTGTTTGACGAGCGCGACAATGGGGCCCGCACCCAGTGGTGCGGGCCCCATCGCGAGGTTCAGCGAACTCCAGAACGTTCGGAATGCTCCTGATCGTTCGAAAAGCTCCTGATCGTCGATCGTCAGATGCTGACGATGTTCTCCGCCTGCAGGCCCTTCTGGCCCTGCGTGACGTCGAACGAAACCTTCTGGCCCTCGAGGAGCTCACGGAAGCCGTTCGAGGCGATGTTCGAGTAGTGGGCGAAGACGTCGGGGCCGCCGCCGTCCTGCTCGATGAAGCCGAAGCCCTTTTCGGAGTTGAACCACTTCACGGTACCGGTCGCCATTTTTGTCTCCTAAGCGATGGGATGGGCCCCAAGGCCGGAAACAAGACCGGCGAAAACAAAAATGCGCCTTCGGCTACATAACCGTCAGGCGCACACGAGTTCATGGGTACCACAACTGCAACTCGAACTAGTGTAGCACAACCTGGCAGAGCCCTGCTGACCTGGGCAAACTCTCTTCTCGATACCCGTCCCGACACCCCTCCCCACACCCGCCCCGGCGGCGCTATAACTCCACCCCCTGAGCCCGGGCGTGCCGGTCGGCCGCCACTTCCGCCTCCGCCTCGTCGAGGTAGACCTCGCAGACCAGCCGGCCGTCGGCCGTCATGTTGTGCTCGAGCTCCCAGAGGCTGACCTCGCCGCCGCCCTCCAGCAGGAAGGCGTGCTCGTAGAACCGGCACCAGGTGGCGTCCCGCCCGGCCGTACGGCGCCTCGGCTTGGTGATCAGCGCGATGTGGTGGCCGAGCGCCCCCTGGAGCAGCTCCCGCACCACCTCCCCGGGCCCGTCCGCGTTCTCCGCGCGCCGCAGCAGCCGACGGGCGTGATCGGGCGAGGCCTCGGCGACGTACTCCCGGCGGGGCCGCGTCGGCCCCATGGCCAGCAGCAGCTCCTCCGCCAGCCAGGCGGGCAGCTCCTCGTCCTCGCTGCCGGGGCCGATGCCCCCGCCGCCGATGCGGTCGTGCACCCGGCGCTCGGCGGCGTCGAGCGCGCTCTCGTGCACGTACAGCTCGTACAGGAAGCCCTCCTGCGCCCCCGTGTCGTGCTCCAGCTCGTACAGCACCAGGCTGCTGCCGTCCGCGAGCAGGAAGATGTGCCGGTAGGTGTTGCAGCGCAGGGGGCGCGGCTCGTCGTTGCGCTGGCGGTACGAACGGAGCTCGGTCTGGTGCATCAGCGCGGTGCGCAGCCGGTCCAGGACCGGCTCACCGATCTCGAAGCCGTTCTGGGCGCGTTTCAGCAGCTCCTCCACCTGCTCGGCAGGCGTCGGTTCGCAGCCGGCCGGGCCGCCCGGCTCGCCGCAGCCCCTGCCTTCGCCCTCGCCCCCGCCCGCTCGCGTCTTCGCCATGCCGTCGACCTCCCGACCTTCGCCGCACCCACCCCGCGCCACTTACCGTAGCGGCGCGAACACGGGACGGGGGCGGGGTTTTCAGCAACTGGCGGCGGGGCCGGACGCTTCCGCCCGGCCGGTCCCCCGAACGCCTGCCCGCCGGGCGTACCGCCCCGGGCCCGCCTAGCGTGCTGGGCATGACCCTTGGACTCGTCGTCATCACCGGCGCCAGCTCCGGTTTCGGCGCCGCCTGTGCCCGGCTGTTCGCCGAGGACGGTCATCCCCTGCTCCTGCTGGCCCGGCGCACGGACCGGCTGGCGGCGCTGGGGCTGCCGCGGGCCATGCAGCGGGCCGTCGACGTGACCGACCGCGCCGCCTTCGCGGCGGCGGTGGCGGAGGCCGAGGCGGAGTACGGGCCCACCGACCTGATCGTCAACAACGCCGGCGTGATGCTCACCGGCGATCCCCTCGCCCAGGACCCGGCCGAATGGGACCGGATGATCGACGTCAACATCCGGGGCGTCCTCAACGGCGTCCACGCCGTCCTGCCGGGCATGGCGGAGCGCGGCCGGGGCACGGTCATCAACGTCAGTTCGATCGCGGGGCGCAAGACCTTCGGGTCCAACGCGGTCTACTGCGCCACGAAGTTCGCGGTGCACGCGGCGTCCGAGGCCATCCGCGAGCAGGCCGCCCAGCACGGCGTGCGCGTGAGCGTCATCGCCCCGGGCTACGCGGCGACCGAGCTCAGCTCGCACATCACCGACCCGGACACGCGGGCGGCCTACCAGGCGGCCGAGGCGTCCCTGGAGGGCGGGCTGACGGCCGACGACGTCGCCCAGGCCATCGCGTACGTGTACCGGCAGCCGCAGAACGTCTGCATCCGCGAGATCGTCCTGGCGGACACCAACCAGGTGGCTTAGCGCGGCCTTTTCAGCGAAACCACCGGACATGACTCCGCCCCGGCCGGGCTTCCCGGTCGGGGCGGAGGTGTGCGGGTCACAGGCGCTGCCTGGCCCACCTCGCGGTAGGCCGTGTGGGACTCGAACCCACAACCAATGGATTAAAAGTCCACTGCTCTGCCAATTGAGCTAACGGCCCGCACACCGCAGCATAGCCCGGACAAGGCCCGGAGCCCGAGTCGTTATGGCTCACTGTCGTGGCGAAGGCCAACGGGTGAGGGCCCGTACGGCACCGGTGTGCCGTACGGGCCCTCAGTTCAGCTGGTGTGATCAGCCGTTGCGCTTCCAGCGCGGCTTGTCGTCGCGGCGGCCGAAGGAGCCGGTGCCGGTGCCACCGCGGTGGTCGTCACGACGGCCGGCCGGGCGGTCGCCGCCGGAGCGGTAGCCACCGGTGGAGGGGCGGTCGTCGCGGCGGTCGCGGTTGAACGGACGGTCGCCGCCGCCGGAGCGGTAGCCGCCACCGGTCGCCGGGCGGTCGTCACGGCGGAAACCACCGGAGGGACGGTCGTCGCGGCGGAAGCCACCACCCTGCGGACGGTCGTCACGGCGGAAACCACCGGACGGGCGGTCGTCGCGGCGGAAGCCACCGGACTGGGGACGGTCGTCACGACGGAAACCACCGGAGGGACGGTCGTCGCGACGGAAGCCACCACCCTGCGGACGGTCGTCACGACGGTCGTCGCGGCGGAAACCACCCGAGGGGCGGTCGTCGCGACGGAAGCCGCCACGGTCGTCACGGCGGTCATCGCGGCGGTCGTCACGACGGAAGCCACCCGAGGGGCGGTCGTCGCGGCGGAAGCCGCCGGCGCGGTCGTCGCGACGGTCGTCCCGGCGGAAGCCGCCACGGTCGTCACGGCGGTTGTCGTCGCGACGGTCGTCACGACGGAAGCCACCACGGTCGCCACCACGGCGCTCGAAGTTGCCCCGCTCGTCACGGCGCTCGTACGCGGGCGCGGACTGGGCCGGCACGGAGGCGGCGGGCGCCTCCTCCGCCTTGGCGGTCTCCGCGGCCTCGGCAGCGGCGGCCTCGGCGGCAGCGGCGACCGCGGCCTCCGGGTCCTCACCGCGCTCGCGGGCGGCGCGCGCCAGCAGGCGGTCGGCCTCCTCGCGCAGCTCGGAGGCGCGGCGCTGGACGCGCTCGACCTGGCGGTTGAGGTCCGCCAGCTCGCGCTCGGCCTGCTTGGCGGCGTTGGCCGCCGAGTCGGCCTGGACCTCGGTCAGCGAACGGGCACCCGTGATCTTGGCGACGTCCTCGTCGAAGGCGCCGGCACCGCCGACGATGTGGCGCGAGGCGTCGACGCCCGCGTCCTCCATCAGGCGGAAGATCTGCTTGCGCTGGTGCGGCAGGGCCAGGGAGACGACCGTGCCGGACTGGCCGGCGCGGGCCGTACGGCCGGAGCGGTGCAGGTAGTCCTTGTGGTCGCCGGCGGGGTCGACGTTCAGGACCAGGTCGATGCCGTCGACGTGGATGCCGCGGGCGGCGACGTCGGTGGCGACCAGGCAGTTGACGTAACCGGCCTTGAAGTCCTCCAGGACGCGGGTACGGGCGCCCTGGGTCATGCCGCCGTGCAGCGCGTCCGCGCGCACACCGGAGTCGAGCAGCTGCTCGGCGACGCGGTCGGCGCCCATCTGGGTGCGGACGAAGATGATCGTGCGGCCCTTGCGGGCGGCGATGGCGGCCGTGACCGGCGCCTTGTCCTTCGGCTTCACGACGAGGACGTGGTGGGTCATGGTGGTGACCGCGCCCTGCGCCGCGTCGACCTCGTGCGTGACGGGGTTGACCAGGTAGCGCTTGACGAGGGTGTCGATCTCGTTCTCCAGCGTCGCGGAGAACAGCAGGCGCTGGCCGCCGGCCGGAACCTGGTCGAGGATCTCGGTGACCTCGGGCAGGAAGCCCATGTCGGCCATCTGGTCGGCCTCGTCGAGGACGGTGACCTGGACCTTGTCGAGGGAGGCGGCGCCGCGGTTGAGGATGTCGCGCAGTCGGCCCGGGGTGGCGACGAGGATGTCGACGCCGCGCTCCAGGGCGTAGATCTGGTTGCCCATGGACGTACCGCCGCAGACGACCTTCATCTTCAGGCCGAGGACGTCGCCGTAGGGCTGGAGGGCGTCGGCGACCTGCATCGCCAGCTCGCGGGTCGGGGTGAGGATCAGGCCGCGGGGGCGCTTCTTCTCGGTGTGGCCACCGGCCAGCGTCGACAGCAGCGGCAGACCGAAGGAGAGGGTCTTGCCGGAGCCGGTGCGGCCGCGGCCGAGGATGTCCTTGCCGGCCAGGGCGTCCGGGATGGTCGCGGCCTGGATCGGGAAGGGCGTGGTCACGCCGTTCTGCGCGAGCTTGCGGACGATCGAGTCGTCCAGGCCCAGGTCGGCGAAGGTGACCTGCGGCTCGGTGGGCTCCTGAGCGGCCTCGGCGGCCTCGGCTACGACGTCGGCGGCCTCGAGGACCGTCTCGGCCTCGACGACCGTCTCGACGGCCTCGGGCATGGTGGTGGTGTCAGTGGAAATGGACATGCGAAATGCGAAACCTTCCGGAGTTTCGGCACGCGCCCAAGCTCCGTGTCGGCTTCACAAATGACCGCCTCGATGCGGTCAGCCACGGCAAGGTAAGGAACGCGCCACACGGCGCGCTTCTGTCAGGCGCCGGGCAAATGGGATCAAACGATCTACCACCATACGCACCTACAGCCCAGCAGCGCAACCTGGCGCCCGAATGGCTTACGCCACATCCCGTACGCGACCCCCGCGGGCCTGCCCCGGTCCCCCTGCGGAACGGCCCCCGCGCCCGTGCGGCGCCTAGGAGGGGCCGGGCTGCGGCGACGACGGCGAGCTGGGGGCCGGGGGCTGCGAGGGAGGCGTGGGAGGGGCCTGGGTGGGGGGCGCCTGGGTGGGGGGCTGCGAGGGCGCCGGCGGCTTGCCGGGCGCCGGAGAGGTGCCCGGGCCCGGGCCGCCCGGCGGCTTCGGCTGGGCTCCGGGCTTGCCCGGCCGCCCGGCGGGAGGCGAGGCGCCCGGCGCGGTCGAGGGCGAGGCCGACGCCGATCCGGACCGGCCGCCCTTGGCCGCGGGGCTGCCGCTGGACTCGCCCTTCACCGATTTCGCGTCCGTACGGCCCGGACGGCCGCCCGGGATCCGCAGGCCGCCGTCGGGCTGCGTCCCCGTCTCGCGCTGTTTGCCCGACCCCGCCGGGGCGGGGCGTCCCGGGTCGCTCACGCTCATGCACCCGCCCAGGGTCAGGGTCGCGACGGCCACGGCCGCGATTCGGGTGAACGTTGCTGCGTGCGCTGACATTGCGCGCATGGGACGGACCGCCTTCGGGTACAGGGGGACAGGCCCCCTGACCAACTGGCACCGCACCGCGCAGGACACGCCGGGCGCCCGGGCGTCAGCCATCGATCATCCGTAGCCCTGCACCGGTCCCGCCCGGTCCGGGCCGGTCCCATCCGCCTCAGGCCCGGTCACTGTCCGGTCCGCCCCGATCGCGCCGGGGCCCGATCGCGCCGCGGCCGTGCCGCGTGTCGCCGCCCGCCGGCCCCGCTCAGCCGTAGCCCAGCGCGTGCAGCCGCTCGTCGTCGATGCCGAAGTGGTGGGCGACCTCGTGAACGACCGTCACCTCGACCTCCGCCACGACCTCTTCCCGCGAGCCGCACATCCGCAGCGTCGGGCCCCGGTAGATCGTGATCCGGTCCGGCAGCACCCCGGCGTACCACTCGCCGCGCTCGGTCAGCGGCGTGCCCTCGTACAGCCCGAGCAGCTCAGGATCATCGGACTCCGGCTCGTCCTCCACGAACACGGCGACGTTGTCCATCAGCCGTGTCAGCTCCGGGGGGATCCGGTCCAGCCCCTCGGCGACCAGTTCCTCGAACTCCTCGCGCGTCATCTCCAGCACCCGGCCATTGTCCGCCACGGAGGCCGCCAGGGGCATGGGGGCGCCGCGCCCGGCCCCCCGGGCGGAGGCCGCTTCCGGGCCCCCTCCGGCAGGTGCTCGGCAAACCGTTTTGGCGATACCTCCCTGCATCCCATATGCTTCTCACGTCCCCGAGGCGCTGCGAAGCGCCCAGGTGGGCCATTCAGCCCTCATCGTCTAGTGGCCCAGGACGCCGCCCTTTCAAGGCGGTAGCACGGGTTCGAATCCCGTTGGGGGCACGCTGTAACGTGTGCGAGACTAGTTCTCGCACATAGCATGGTCCTGTGGAGCAGTTTGGAGTGCTCGCCACCCTGTCAAGGTGGAGGCCGCGGGTTCAAATCCCGTCAGGACCGCTGCGATCCCTTGTGGGTCGCGTGGCTGGGTAGCTCAGTTGGTACGAGCGTCCGCCTGAAAAGCGGAAGGTCGCCGGTTCGACCCCGGCCCCAGCCACAGTGAGCCCCTCATCCCCGGATGAGGGGCTCAGTGCTTTTCCCCCTTTGCCAGGCTTCCCCCGGCTTTCCCCCGCGAAATGCGTTCGCCGCTTCGCGGCGGCTGGTGCGATCCTGGACTTCGTATGTCTACGCAGCCTGCCCCCGCCACGTTCGCCGCCCTCGCCGCCCGCCTGCCCGAGCTGATGCTGCGCGACGCGCAGCGGCTGGGCCGCCGGCTCGACGGGGCGCGCCGCATCCGCAAGCCCGAGGCCCACGCGGCCGTTCTCACCGAGATCGCGGCGGAGGTCGAATCGGCCGAGCTGCGCGTCGCCGCCCGCAGGGCCGCGGTGCCGGCCGTCAGCTATCCCGAGCAGCTGCCGGTCAGCCAGAAGAAGGACGTGATCCTGGAGGCGATACGCGACCACCAGGTCGTGATCGTCGCGGGTGAGACGGGCTCCGGCAAGACCACCCAGATCCCCAAGATCTGTCTGGAGCTCGGCCGCGGGGTCAAGGGCCTGATCGCGCACACCCAGCCCCGCCGCATCGCCGCGCGTACGGTCGCGGAGCGGGTCGCCGAGGAGCTGCGGACGCCGCTGGGCGAGGCGGTCGGCTGGAAGGTCCGCTTCACCGACCAGGTCGGCCCCTCGACCATGGTCAAGCTGATGACGGACGGCATCCTGCTCGCCGAGATCCAGACGGACCGCGAGCTGCGCCAGTACGACACGATCATCATCGACGAGGCGCACGAGCGCAGCCTCAACATCGACTTCCTGCTCGGCTATCTCGCGCAGCTGCTGCCCCGTCGCCCCGACCTCAAGGTCGTGATCACCTCCGCGACGATCGACCCCGAGCGCTTCTCCCGCCACTTCGGCGACGCGCCCATCGTCGAGGTCTCGGGCCGTACGTACCCGGTCGAGGTCCGCTACCGGCCGCTGCTCGAGGAGGACTCGGGCGACACGGACCGCGACCAGGTCACCGCGATCTGTGACGCGGTGGAGGAGCTGCAGAAGGAGGGGCCGGGCGACATCCTGGTCTTCCTCTCCGGCGAGCGGGAGATCCGGGACACGGCGGACGCGCTCGAGAAGAAGAAACTGCGCCACACGGAGATCCTGCCGCTGTACGCGCGGCTGTCGCACGCCGAGCAGCACCGCGTCTTCCAGCGGCATACGGGCCGCCGCGTGGTCCTGGCGACCAACGTGGCCGAGACGTCGCTGACCGTGCCGGGCATCAAGTACGTCATCGACCCCGGCTTCGCCCGGATCTCCCGTTACAGCCACCGCACGAAGGTGCAGCGGCTGCCGATCGAGCCCGTCTCGCAGGCCAGCGCCAATCAGCGCAAGGGCCGCTGCGGCCGTACGAGCGACGGCATCTGCATCCGGCTGTACTCCGAGGACGACTTCCTCGCCCGCCCCGAGTTCACCGACGCGGAGATCCTGCGGACGAACCTGGCCTCCGTCATCCTGCAGATGACCGCGGCCGGCCTGGGTGACATCGAGAAGTTCCCTTTCATCGACCCGCCGGATCGGCGCAACATCAAGGACGGCGTCGATCTGCTGCAGGAGCTGGGGGCGCTCGATCCGCAGCAGAAGGATCCCCGGAAGCGGCTCACGCCGGTGGGCCGCAAGCTCTCGCAGCTCCCCGTGGATCCGCGCCTGGCCCGCATGGTCCTGGAGGCCGACCGCAACGGCTGCGCCCGCGAGGTCATGGTCATCGCGGCCGCCCTGTCGATCCAGGACCCGCGCGAGCGGCCCTCGGAGAAGCAGGCGCAGGCCGATCAGCAGCACGCCCGGTTCAAGGACGAGACGAGCGACTTCCTCGCCTTCCTGAACCTGTGGCGGTACGTGCGCGAGCAGCAGAAGACGCTGTCGTCGTCCGCCTTCCGCCGCATGTGCAAGTCGGAGTACCTGAACTACCTGCGCATACGTGAGTGGCAGGACATCTACTACCAGCTGCGCACGGTCGCCAAGGGCATGGAGATCCACCTCGCGGAGGAGGAGGCGGCGCCGGAGCGGGTGCACCAGTCGCTGCTGGCGGGTTTGCTGTCGCACATCGGGTTGAAAGACACCGAGAAGAACAATGAGTACGTCGGTGCCCGGTCCGCCAAGTTCGCGGTCTTCCCCGGTTCGGCGCTGTTCAAGAAGCCGCCGCGCTGGGTGATGTCGGCGGAGCTGGTGGAGACCTCCCGGCTCTGGGCGCGGGTCAACGCGAAGATCGAACCGGAGTGGATCGAGCCGCTCGCGCAGCACCTGGTCAAGCGCACGTACAGCGAGCCGCACTGGGAGCAGAAGCAGGCCGCGGTGATGGCGTACGAGCGGGTGACGCTCTACGGCGTGCCGATCGTGACGCAGCGGAAGGTCAACTACGGGCGTATCGACCCGGAGACCAGCCGTGAGCTGTTCATCCGCAACGCGCTGGTGGAGGGCGACTGGCGTACGCATCACCAGTTCTTCCACGACAACCGCAAACTTCTCGGCGAGGTCGAGGAGTTGGAGCACCGGGCGCGTCGCCGCGACATCCTCGTGGACGACGAGACGCTGTTCGACTTCTACGATCAGCGGCTGCCCGAACACGTCGTTTCCGGGGCGCACTTCGACTCCTGGTGGAAGCACAAGCGGCGGGACGAGCCGGAATTGCTCAATTTCGAGCACTCCATGCTCATCAACGAGAACGCCGAGGCGGTCACCAAGGACGACTACCCGGACTCCTGGCGGCAGGGCCGGCTGAAGTTCAAGGTGACGTATCAGTTCGAGCCGGGTGCGGACGCGGACGGCGTGACCGTGCACATTCCGCTGCAGGTCCTCAACCAGGTCGCGGCCGAGGGCTTCGACTGGCAGATCCCGGGGCTGCGCGAGGACCTGGTGACGGAGCTGATCCGCTCGCTGCCGAAGCCGATCCGCCGCAACTGCGTACCGGCGCCGAACTTCGCCCAGCGGTTCCTGGACTCCGCGGTACCCCTGCAGGAGCCGCTCACGACGGCGCTGGCCCGCGGGCTGCACCGGATGACGGCGGTGCGCGTGGAGGCGGAGGACTTCGACCTCGCCAAGGTGCCGGACCATCTGAAGATCACCTTCCGGGTGATCGACGAGCGCAAGCGCAAGATCGCCGAGGACAAGGACCTGGAAGCCCTGCGCCTGCGGCTCAAGCCGAAGACGCGGGCGGCGATCACCAAGGCCTTCGAGAAGGCCGCCGAGTCCACCGGGGGCGCGGGCCCCGAGCAGCGCTCGGGCCTGACCCAGTGGACGGTCGGCACGCTTCCGCGGACCTTCGAGACCCGCCGCGCGGGCCAGCCCGTCAAGGCGTACCCGGCGCTCGTCGACGAGGGCGCCTCGGTGGCCGTACGGCTCTTCGACACCGAGCCGGAGCAGCGTGAGGCGATGTGGCGCGGCACCCGCCGCCTCATCCTGCTCAACCTGCCCTCGAACCCCGCGAAATTCGCCCAGGACAAGCTCGGCAACCAGCAGAAGCTCGCCCTGTCGCGGAATCCGCACGGCTCGATCCAGGCCCTGTTCGACGACTGCGTCTCGGGGGCGGCGGACAAGCTCATGGCGGCCCACGGCGGGCCGGCGTGGGACGAGGAGTCGTTCCGCAAGCTCTTCGACGCGGTACGGGCCGACATCGTGGACGCGACACTCGACACGATCCGCAAGGTGCAGGAGGTGCTGGCGGCCTGGCAGGCGTGTGAGCGGCGGCTGAAGGCCCCTCCCCTGTCGACGTCCCTGGCGCTGGTCCCGTCCCTCACGGACGTCAAGGAGCAGCTGGCCGAGCTGATCAGGCCCGGCTTCGTGACCGCCCACGGCGTCCGCCGGCTCCAGGACCTCCTGCGCTACCTGGTGGCCGTCGACCGGCGCCTGACGCAGCTGCCGGCCAACGCCGACCGGGACCGCGCCCGGATGGCCAAGGTGAAGGAGATGCGGGACGAGTACGCGTGGCTGCTGGAGCAGTTCCCGCGGGGGCGTCCCGTGCCGCAGGAGGCCCGGGACATCCGCTGGATGATCGAGGAGCTGCGGGTGAGCTATTTCGCGCACGCGCTCGGGACCGCCTATCCGGTCTCCGACAAGCGGATCGTGAAGGCCATCGACCAGTTCGCTCCCTGATCGCGTCCGCGCGGGGACTGTGCCCCACGTCTCGTCGACGTGGTTCGACCGCACCCCCTGACCTGCTGTAGAGTCTTGTTTCGCAGCCCCGCGGAAGCGGGAAAGCGAAGCAAGGTCCTGTGGAGCAGTTTGGAGTGCTCGCCACCCTGTCAAGGTGGAGGCCGCGGGTTCAAATCCCGTCAGGACCGCACGAATCGAAGGCCCGGATCCATTCACTGGATCCGGGCCTTCTTGCGTCCGACCTTGACTGCGACACGTGCCAGGGGTACCCAGTCAGTGGGAGGTGCTGCGGCCCATGACGACCACCCGGACCGGGAACCAGCGGACCGAGAGAATCCGGCATGAGACCCGGGCGCTGCTGCGCGCTCACCTCTCCGCCGCCGTCGGCTACCGCCACCTGACCAGACACTGCCCTGTCTGCCATCGGCTCCTGCGGCTCGCCCAGGAGGCCGGGAGCGATCCACAGGCCCCTCAGGAGGCCGTGGAGGCGGTGGGGGAAAGTCCCTCTTCCCGGTGACGGGCGAAACGGCCCCCGGGCTGACGTCCGGCCGCCGGGGCCCGCGCCACGCCGGTGCGCACAAGTTCTTTACCCCAGCGGGAGGATGAGGGACAAGCGCGGGATGCTGTGACGGGTGTCACCGAAAGAGTTCCGAGAGTGAGGGAACTTACCCCCCTCCTACACCGGGTCAATTTAATATGTGCAATTGCACCGACCTCGAGACCGCTCCCGGGAGCCGGCCGGACCCGCCCCCGGGCAGGGGGCGACCGGTGGAGCGAGGGCGCGTCGGCGCCGCAGCACCCGCGTCCGGGCATAAAAAGATCGCGCTGGACCCGGCGGAGTCCAGCGCGATCGACGACCAGCCCAAGTCGGTGGGCACGGATGCTGTTGGGGCAGGCATCCCGTCGTTTGTTGCTTGGTGGAGCTTCAGATGGAGCTCAAGCGGGCGGCAGCCGGGTTGGGGGCCCCGGATTCACCCGGTCATTCAGTTGTTCAGGCCTCGCTACGCTGCTGCGGAATGCCCGCCAGCAGTGCACGGACCTCCGCTTCGCGGTATCGCCGGTGTCCTCCGAGCGTGCGGATGGACGTGAGCTTGCCAGCCTTGGCCCAGCGGGTGACCGTCTTCGGGTCCACGCGGAACATCGTGGCAACCTCAGCCGGGGTCAGCAGCGGCTCGGCATCAGGGGTGCGAGCGGTCATGAGCGGCCTCCTCGGGAGAACCGAACCATCACGTCGGTTCTTTCCTCTAAATTCTGCACCTTGACCCGCGTTGCCCGAAATGGCGGACGCGGGCCGAGTCGGTTATAGGACGAACGGCTTGTCCTCGGCACTACAACTACACCATCTGTCCAGCCACGTCGGCCAAACCGATGGAATTGCCCTCTCAGGTGTTCAACCTCGACGGAAGCCGATGGACCATGCCATAGCGGACAGTCACGCCACCGTGACGATCAGTCACAACGGGATCAGGAGCCCCCAGACCCGTCAAGGAGTGCAATACCGATCTATCCGCCCGTACTTGGACGGAAGGAGCCCTTCCTGGACTCCTTGTCCTATTTTGCCACGAGGGTGGGCGATCGGCGCAAGACCTTACGTAAGTGCGTTAGATCACGGTTGCCGCTAATGGCCCGGATCGGGACCTAGGTCCTGACCCGCCCTCACGGCCGGCCGTCACCGCCGGTCAGTTCGCGAACTGACGGTCACGGACCGCCCTCCAACGCTCCGTCAGCCGCTCGTACGCCTCACCGGCCCGCACTCCGTCTCCCGCCCGCAGCGCCGCCAGCCCCTCCGCCGTGTCGGCGGCGGAGTGATCCTCGGCCAGCTGTGCCTCGGGAACCATATGCACAAGTCCGCCATAGTCGAGCTCCACCAGGGAGCGCGGATGAAACTCTTCCAGCCATCGCCCCACATCGACGAGCCCGTCGATGAGCGGCCCCTCCTCGATAGCGTCCCGCAGCGTACGCAGCGCCCGCGCCACCCGCCGCCGGGCCTGCACCATGGGCGTGCGGTAGCGCAGCAGCAGTCCCTCCGTCCCGCCCGCGCCGGGCTCGCCCTTGCCGTACTCGCGCTCCTCGTCGGAGAAGAGCACGAACCAGCGCAACGGCACCTGCCACGTGGCCGTCCGGATCCACGGCCGGGCGTCCGGATTGCGCTCCGCCCAGCGCTCGTGGTCCGCCTGCGCCTGGCGCCGTACGACGGGGGGCAGCACCGCGTCCAGGAAGGGCGCCGGAAACCGCTCGGTCAGCTCCTCCAGCGCCAGCCAGCCCCGCAGCCTCGTGCGCCACGGACAGACGCACACGACGCCGTCCACGACCGCGATGAAGGCGTCGGCGCTCTCGTGCACCGGCACCGGAACCGGCGGGGTGGGCAGCAGGTCCGCCAGCGACCTGCGCAGCTCGTCCTGGGCGCCGGGCAGCACCGGGCGGCGCGCGTAGCGCACCCAGTGGGAGCGCTCCGGTTCGGGGAACGCGCCCAGCGGCTCGTAGACCCGCAGGTACGCCGCGTACGGGACGGTCACCGATGACGCCACGCCCACGCTCGCTCCCTCAAGCCGTAGGTCACCCCCAGGGAGTTGCGGGCGCCCCTCCCCATACTGTCCAAATCGTCCCATGGCGCCGGAGCCCGGGAGGGTGATCCTCGGCACGGGACGGATACGGCGGGACGGCAGGTCTTACCCTCTTGGGCAACCGGCCCTCCACCACCCCTCGGAGGGCGACCTCCGCGACATATGGAGTCACCACCGTGACTGACGTACGTCCCACCACCGACGCCGACGGCGGCGTGCTGCACACCCTGTTCCGATCGGATCAGGGGGGCCACGAGCAGGTCGTGCTCTGCCAGGACCAGGAGAGCGGCCTCAAGGCCGTCATCGCCATCCATTCCACGGCCCTGGGCCCGGCCCTCGGCGGCACCCGGTTCTACCCCTACGCCTCCGACGAGGAGGCGGTGCGGGACGCGCTGAACCTCTCGCGGGGCATGTCGTACAAGAACGCCCTGGCGGGGCTCGATCACGGCGGCGGAAAAGCGGTGATCATCGGCGATCCCGATCTGATCAAGACCGAAGAACTGCTGCTCGCGTACGGCCGGTTCGTGGCCTCCCTCGGCGGGCGTTATGTCACCGCGTGCGACGTCGGCACGTACGTACAGGACATGGACGTCGTCGCCCGCGAGAACCCCTGGACCACGGGCCGCTCGCCCGAGCAGGGCGGCGCCGGCGACTCCTCGGTGCTCACCGCCTTCGGCGTCTTCCAGGGCATGCGGGCGGCCGCGCAGACCCAGTGGGGCTCGCCGACGCTGCGCGGCCGCCGGGTCGGTGTCGCGGGGGTCGGCAAGGTCGGTCACCACCTGGTGGACCATCTCGTGGCGGACGGCGCCGAGGTGGTCGTCACCGACGTCCGGGCCGAGCCGGTCGAGCGGATCATCGCCCGCCACCCGCAGGTCACCGCCGTGACCGACGCCGAGGTGCTCATCCGCACCCCGCTCGACGTCTACGCCCCCTGCGCTCTCGGCGGCGCCCTGAACGACGAGTCGGTGGCCGCCCTGACCGCGACCGTGGTCTGCGGCGCGGCCAACAACCAGCTCGCCCACCCGGGCGTGGAGAAGGACCTGGCGGACCGCGGCATCCTCTACGCCCCGGACTATGTGGTGAACGCCGGTGGAGTGATCCAGGTCGCCGATGAACTGCACGGTTTTGATTTCGACCGGGCGAAGGCCAAGGCGGCCACCATCTTCGACACGACTTTGGCCATATTCGATCGGGCCAAGGCGGACGGCATCCCGCCGGCCGCGGCGGCCGACCGCCTCGCCGAGCAGCGCATGGCCGAGGCACGCGCCGCCGCTGCCGCGGACCGGCAGGACCAGTAGAACCAGCAGGACCAGCAGGACCGGTAAAAGGGGCCGCCACTGCCCGTCACGTTCCGTATCCCCTTCACCCGACCGGGTGATACCCCTCGCCCGGTCGGGTGGCGCGGCGGGGCCCCGGCGGGTCCCCACAGAAGCACCGCCGTGAGGTGGTGAACGAGAGATCTCTCACCACCCCTCGGCGGGTCGGCGCCCAGGACACGTTAAAATCGCAGCTGACCAGCGAGTACAGGGTTCCTCGTCGGTTCTGCTGCGTGGCACGTCATGCGGGCGACGTACCGTATGGCCGCGGAAGCAGGTACCGTTGAAGCTCTACAGGCCGGACACCTCCACAGGGGTCCGCTCTGACTCATGAACGTGAACGCGTGTCAAGACTCTGGGGCCGTCGAGCCCCGTCAATGAGGGGGTCGAGCCATGGGGCGCGGCCGGGCCAAGGCCAAGCAGACAAAGGTCGCCCGCCAGCTGAAGTACAACAGCGGCGGGACCGACCTCTCACGTCTGGCCAATGAGCTGGGCGCATCGCCGACGAAGCAGCCGCCGAACAGCGAGCCGCTCGACAAGGACGATGAGCTGGACGACGACCCGTACGCTCAGTACGCGAGTCGTTACAACGACGACGAGGACGAGGACGAGCAGTCGTCCGAGCAGCCCCAGTCTTCCTACCGTCGCCGCGCTTGACGCCATAGCTTTCACCGACCCGGTTCGGGGCCTCGCCCCGGACCGGGTTCTGTGCTGCCCGGAGCCGTGCCTCCGATCGGCCCCGGGCAGTCACTTTCCGCAGGTCAGCTGCCGTAGTCACCGGTCAGGGTCACGGCCTCGGCGCGGTCGCCGCGCTCGGTGATCTCACCCGCGACCCAGGACTCCACGCCCCGGTCCGCGAAGGTCGCCAGCGCCACGTCCACCGACTCCTGGGGCACGACGGCGATCATGCCGACGCCCATGTTCAGGGTCTTCTCCAGCTCGTGACGCTCGACCGAGCCGACCTGGCCGACCAGGTCGAAGACCGCGCCGGGCGCCCACGTCGTGCGGTCCACGCTCGCGTGCAGGTGGTCCGGGACGACCCGGGCCAGGTTGTTGGCGAGGCCGCCGCCGGTGATGTGCGAGAAGGCGTGCACATCCGCCGTACGGGTGAGGGCCAGACAGTCCAGCGAGTAGATCTTCGTGGGCTCCAGCAGCTCCTCGCCGAGCGTACGGCCGAACTCCGGCACCTCCCGGTCCAGCTCCCAGCCGGCCCGCTCGAAGAGCACATGGCGGACCAGTGAGTACCCGTTCGAGTGAAGTCCGGACGAGGCCATCGCGATGACGGCGTCACCCGTACGGATACGATCCGCGCCCAGCAGCCGGTCCGCCTCGACCACGCCCGTACCGGCGCCGGCCACGTCGAACTCGTCCGCACCGAGCAGTCCCGGGTGCTCGGCGGTCTCGCCGCCGACCAGGGCGCAGCCGGCGAGGACACAGCCCTCGGCGATGCCCTTGACGATGGCGGCGACGCGCTCGGGGTAGACCTTGCCGACGCAGATGTAGTCGGTCATGAACAGCGGCTCGGCGCCGCAGACGACCAGGTCGTCCACGACCATGCCGACCAGGTCGTGGCCGATGGTGTCGTAGACACCCATGCGGCGGGCGATGTCGACCTTCGTGCCGACGCCGTCGGTGGCGGAGGCCAGGAGGGGGCGCTCGTACCGCTTGAGGGCACTGGCGTCGAAGAGGCCGGCGAAGCCGCCCAGGCCGCCGACGGCCTCGGGGCGGGTGGCCTTCTTCACCCATTGCTTCATCAGCTCGACGGCACGGTCGCCGGCCTCGATGTCGACGCCCGCGCTTGCGTAGCTGGCACCGGTGGTCTCAGACATCAGTGTGAGATCTTTCGTGTCGTTCGGTACTACGGAGGCGTTACGGGCGACGGAGCGCGTCGGCGGCGTCCGTGCCACCGGCCAGCTCGGTCTCCAGCAGCTGCTTGCCCAGCAGCTCGGGGTCGGGCAGCGCCATCGGGTACTCGCCGTCGAAGCACGCGCGGCACAGGTTCGGCTTGGCGATGGTGGTCGCCTCGACCATGCCTTCGAGGGAGATGTACGCCAGCGAGTCCGCGCCCAGCGACTTGCCGATCTCCTCGACCGTCATGCCGTTGGCGATCAGCTCGGCCCGGGTGGCGAAGTCGATGCCGAAGAAGCACGGCCACTTCACCGGCGGGGACGAGATGCGCACGTGCACCTCGGCGGCCCCGGCCTCGCGGAGCATCCGTACCAGGGCCCGCTGGGTGTTGCCGCGGACGATGGAGTCGTCGACGACCACCAGGCGCTTGCCGCGGATGACTTCCTTGAGCGGGTTGAGCTTGAGCCGGATGCCGAGCTGGCGGATGGTCTGGCTCGGCTGGATGAAGGTCCGGCCGACGTAGGAGTTCTTGACCAGGCCCGTGCCGTACGGGATGCCGCTGGCCTCCGCGTAGCCGACCGCGGCCGGGATGCCCGACTCGGGGGTCGGTATCACCAGGTCGGCCTCGACGGGGGCCTCCGCGGCCAGGCGGCGGCCCATCTCGACGCGGGAGAGGTAGACGTTGCGGCCCGCGATGTCGGTGTCGGGGCGCGCGAGGTAGACGTACTCGAAGACGCAGCCCTTGGGGCGGGCCTCGGCGAAGCGGCTGCTGCGGACGCCGTTCTCGTCGATGGCGACGAGCTCTCCGGGCTCCACCTCGCGGACGAAGGTCGCGCCGCAGATGTCCAGGGCGGCCGTCTCGGAGGCCACCACCCAGCCGCGCTCCAGCCGGCCCAGCACCAGCGGGCGGATGCCCTGCGGGTCACGGGCGGTGTACAGCGTGTGCTCGTCCATGAAGACGAGGGAGAAGGCGCCCTTGACGTTCGGGAGCACCTTGGTGGCGGCTTCCTCGATCGTCAGCGGCTTGCCGTCGTCGTCGGTCTGGCCGGCCAGCAGGGCCGTGACCAGGTCCGTGTCGTTGGTCGCCGCGACCTGGGTGGCCCTGCCGTTCTCCCGGGGGAGCGCGGCGACCATCTCGGCCAGCTCGGCGGTATTGACCAGGTTCCCGTTGTGGCCCAGGGCGATGGAGCCGTTGGCGGTCGCCCTGAAGGTCGGCTGCGCGTTCTCCCACACCGAGGCTCCGGTGGTGGAGTAGCGGGCGTGGCCGACCGCGATATGGCCCGTAAGGGAACCGAGGGAAGTTTCGTCGAAGACCTGGGAAACCAGTCCCATGTCCTTGAAAACGAGGATCTGGGAGCCGTTGCTCACCGCGATGCCCGCGGACTCCTGTCCACGGTGCTGCAGCGCATACAGCCCGAAATAGGTGAGTTTGGCGACCTCTTCACCCGGAGCCCAGACACCGAAGACGCCACAAGCGTCCTGGGGGCCCTTTTCGCCGGGAAGCAGGTCGTGGTTGAGTCGTCCGTCACCACGAGGCACACCTTGAGTCTATGGCAGGGATGAGGTTCATCCGAACCGGGGACGAGTGGTGATTGGCACACACCACGGACAGCCACTCGGCCGCCACGGTGAATCACCTATTCGGGTCCGGAAACGCCCCGCAATGGACCGCGGAATTACCGTTCGCTCACGTGAGCGGGCAAACCGTTCGCTCAGGTGAGCAGAGGAAGTTGCCCGGAAATGTCGGCGCGCTCGCCGCTGGCCGTCACAGCGGCATCCGAAAGGGCCGTGGACCACTCCGTACGGCCCGTGGCCAGCCGGATCCAGGTGAGCGGATCGGTCTCCACCACATTGGGCGGCGTACCGCGGGTGTGCTTGGGCCCCGCCACGCACTGGACCACGGCGAACGGCGGGATACGGACCTCCACCGAGCCTCCGGGGGCCTTGGCCGCCAGGGCGTCGGCGAGCAGCCGTGTGACGGCCGCGAGGGCCTGCCGGTCGTGCCGGACGGCGACGCCGGTGGCATCCGCCAAGTCGTCGCCGTGCACCACGGTTTCCACCAGTCGGGTGACCGTGAAATCGGCCACGGTCATGGCCCCGAAGGCGGTGGGGACCAGCGCGGCGGGGTCGGCGGCGGCGAGGGCGTCGGCCAGCCGCCCGGCGGCCTGATCGAGCCTGGCCGCCATGGACTTGGGCTCGACGTCGGCGAACGCCGCGGCTCCCGCCGCCGTGTCCCGGGCGACCGCGGCCGCCCGGGAGGCGAGGCCCCCCACGTAGTCGAGAAGCCCGGCCTCGGCCCGGGCGGGCAGGGGCCCGGGCTCCGCGAGGCGGTGCGGCAACAGCTCCCACGCGCCGGCCAGATGGACGATCAGCTCCCTGACCGTCCACTCCCCCAGCCGGGTCCGCTTGGCCAGCAGCGCCGGTGCGTCCGGTTCCGCGCACACCACGTCGACGACGTCCCGTACGGCCCGGACCTGCCCTTCGAGGGCGGCCCGCACCTTTGCGGGGTCGTAACTGCGAACACGGGGCTTGCGCGGTCCTGGAGGCATGGCGCGAGCCTAATCCTTGGCCAGGCTTCGGGTGGGCTCAACGGACTCACTGGCCGTGGCCGCCGTGGAGCCCACCCGTATCCGTGACGGGAGTTACGCGAGCAGCGCCGGGATGGTGGCTTCGTACGCCTCGCGCAGCTCCGCCAGGCCCAGGGTGAACTGGCCCTGGATGTCGATCGCTTCGCCGTCGACGACCCCGATCCGCGTCGCGGGCAGGCCGCGCGCGCCGCACATGTCGCTGAAGCGCAGCTCCTCGCTGCGCGGCACGGCGACGACCGCGCGGCCGGCGGACTCGGAGAAGAGCAGGACGAAGGGGTCCAGGCCGTCGGGGACGACGATCCGGGCGCCCTTGCCGCCGCGCAGGCACGACTCGGCGAGGGCCTGGATCAGGCCGCCGTCGGAGAGGTCGTGCGCGGCGTCGATCATGCCGTCGCGGGAGGCGGCGATCAGGATCTCGGCCAGCAGCTTCTCCCGGTCGAGGTCCACGGCCGGCGGCAGCCCGCCGAGGTGGTCGTGGATCACCTGCGACCAGGCGGAACCGCCCAGTTCCTCCTTGGTGTCGCCCAGGAGGTACAGCAGGTGGCCCTCCTCGGAGAACGCCATCGGCGTACGGCGGTCGACGTCGTCGATGACGCCCAGCACCGCGACCACGGGGGTCGGGTGGATGGCGGTCTCGCCGGTCTGGTTGTAGAGCGAGACGTTGCCGCCGGTGACCGGGGTGCCCAGTGTCAGGCAGCCGTCGGCGAGGCCGCGCGTGGCCTCGGCGAACTGCCACATGACGGCCGGGTCCTCGGGCGAACCGAAGTTCAGGCAGTTGGAGATGGCCAGCGGCCGGGCGCCGGTGGCGGCCACGTTGCGGTACGACTCGGCGAGCGCGAGCTGGGCGCCCGCGTAGGGGTCGAGCTTGGCGTAGCGGCCGTTGCCGTCCGTGGCGACGGCGACACCGAGGTTGGTGTTCTCGTCGACGCGGACCATGCCGGAGTCCTCCGGCTGGGCCAGGACGGTGTTGCCCTGCACGAACCGGTCGTACTGGTCGGTGATCCAGGACTTGGACGCCTGGTTCGGGGAGGAGACGACCTTCAGGACCTGGGCGCGCAGCTCCTCGGGGGTCTGCGGGCGGGCGAGCTTGTTCGCGTCGTCGGCCTGCAGGGCGTCCTGCCAGTCCGGACGGGCGTACGGGCGCTCGTAGACCGGGCCCTCGTGGGCGACCGTGCGCGGGGGTACGTCGACGATCTGCTCGCCGTGCCAGAAGATCTCCAGCCGTTCGCCGTCGGTGACTTCACCGATGACGGTGGCGATGACGTCCCACTTCTCGCAGATCTCGAGGAAGCGGTCGACCTTGCCCGGCTCGACGATCGCGCACATGCGCTCCTGCGACTCGCTCATGAGGATCTCCTCGGGCGAGAGCGTCGCGTCGCGCAGCGGTACGCGGTCCAGCTCGACGCGCATGCCGCCGGAACCGGCGCTGGCCAGCTCGCTGGTGGCGCAGGACAGGCCGGCGCCGCCGAGGTCCTGGATGCCGTCGACGAGGTCCTCGCGGAAGATCTCCAGGGTGCACTCGATGAGGAGCTTCTCCTGGAAGGGGTCGCCGACCTGGACCGCCGGGCGCTTGGTCGGCTTCGAGTCGTCGAAGGTCTCCGAGGCCAGGACGGACACGCCGCCGATGCCGTCGCCGCCGGTGCGGGCGCCGTAGAGGATGACCTTGTTGCCGGCGCCGGAGGCCTTGGCGAGGTGGATGTCCTCGTGCTTCATCACGCCCACGCACAGGGCGTTGACCAGCGGGTTGCCCTGGTAGCAGGCGTCGAAGACGACCTCGCCGCCGATGTTGGGCAGGCCCAGGCAGTTGCCGTAGCCGCCGATGCCCGCGACGACGCCCGGCAGGACGCGCTTGGTGTCGGGGTGGTCCGCGGCGCCGAAGCGCAGCGGGTCCATGACGGCGACCGGGCGGGCGCCCATGGCGAGGATGTCGCGGACGATGCCGCCGACGCCGGTGGCCGCGCCCTGGTAGGGCTCGATGTAGCTCGGGTGGTTGTGCGACTCGACCTTGAAGGTGACCGCGTAGCCCTGGCCGACGTCGACGACGCCGGCGTTCTCGCCGATGCCGACGAGCAGCGCGTCGTTCGCGGGGGCCTTCTCGCCGAACTGCCGCAGGTGGACCTTGCTGGACTTGTACGAGCAGTGCTCGGACCACATGACGGAGTACATCGCGAGCTCGGCGCCGGTGGGGCGGCGGCCGAGGATGGCACGGATGCGCTCGTACTCGTCCTGCTTGAGGCCGAGTTCGGCCCAGGGCTGGTCGGTGTCGGGGGTCTCGTCGGCGTGCTTGACGGTGTCGAGGGTCATGATGCTGCACCCCTTTCGTTCGCTTCTCCGCCCGCGCGGCGCAGGGGTGCGGCTTTCAGGTTCGTCTGCGGCTGAGCGGCCGCGCGTGCGTCGCTCACGCTGAGACCAGCCTCTTGAGGATCGAGGTGAAGAATCCGAGCCCGTCCGTGCGGCCGGTGCCCACGCCCGGCTCGACGGCGTGTTCGGGGTGGGGCATGAGGCCCACGACGTTGCCGGCGGCGTTGGTGATGCCGGCGATGTCGCGGAGCGAGCCGTTGGGGTTGACGTCCAGGTAGCGGAAGGCGACGCGGCCCTCGGCCTCGAGCTCGTCCAGGGTGCGCTCGTCGGCCACGTAGCGGCCGTCGATGTTCTTGAGCGGGACGGAGATCTCCTGGCCCGCTTCGTAGTCGGCCGTCCAGGCGGTGTCCGCGTTCTCCACGCGGAGCTTCTGGTCGCGGCAGATGAAGTGCAGGTGGTTGTTGCGCAGCATCGCGCCGGGCAGCAGGTGCGTCTCGGTGAGCACCTGGAAGCCGTTGCAGATGCCGAGGACGGGCATGCCGCCCCTGGCCTGCTCGATGACGGTCTCCATCACCGGCGAGAAGCGGGAGATGGCACCCGCCCGCAGATAGTCGCCGTAGGAGAAACCGCCGGGCAGGACCACGGCGTCCACCTGCTTGAGGTCCTTGTCGCGGTGCCAGAGCGGCACGGGCTCGAGCCCGGCGATGCGGACGGCGCGCTGGGTGTCGCGGTCGTCCAGGGTGCCGGGGAAGGTGATGACTCCTACGCGAGCGGTCACGGTGCTTCTCCGGCGGTCTCGTGGACCTCCCCGTCGACCTTCACGGTGAAGTCCTCGATCACGGTGTTGGCGAGAAACGTTTCCGCCATCTCGTGGATTCGGGCGAGGGCGGCGTCGTCGACCGGTCCCTCCACCTCGAGTTCAAAGCGCTTGCCCTGACGGACGTCGGCGATCCCCTCGAAACCCAGGCGTGGCAGCGCGCGCTGCACCGCCTGGCCCTGCGGGTCGAGGATCTCCGGCTTGAGCATGACGTCGACTACGACGCGTGCCACTGGCACTCCCGGTGTGTGGTGCGTGAGCTGAAGCGGTGATGTCAGAGTACAGTCCCGAAAAATCTACGCGCATAGATATGCTGGGCTTATCCTCCGCGTTTACCGGAGCCCGCATGGCGCCGGTGGAAAAGTTCGGGAAAAAGACCGGAAGATCGCACCGTCGTGATTGCGATGGGGCGCGCAGACGGAATTAACTGGGCTTCGCCATGCATTGCCCTTTGTTGTACAAATGAATAAGTATTGATCGAGAACAACCGCAACCCTCACGTCACCGCAGGTCAAAGCGGTGATACTGGCCGAAAGGACCGATTTCCGTGGCGCAGCGCGTAGTGGTCACACTCTCCGACGACATCGACGGCGGGGAAGCCGCGGAGACCCTCATCTTCGGGCTCGACGGCAAGTCGTACGAGATCGACCTGAACACTGCCAATGCGAAGAAACTGCGAGGCGTCCTCGCGCCTTACGTGGAGGCCGGCCGCAAGCAGTCCCGCTCGGGCAAGGTCTACCGGCGCACGGCCGTGGCACCCGACCCGGCGGCGGTGCGCGCCTGGGCCCGTTCGAACGGCATGGAGGTGCCGCCGCGCGGCCGCATCCCCAAGAAGGTCTACGAGGCGTTCAACGAGGCGGGCTGAGGCAGGGCGGGGGCCAGGGCGGGGGGCCTTGTGCGGGCGGCCGGGGCGAGCGGCAGGGGCGGGGCCCGGGGCCGGCGCCCCCTTCTGCGCGGGGCCTCGTGATCGCCCGTGATCGCCCGTGGGCCCTCGCGGGCCCCCGCGATCCCCCGCGACTTGCCAAGCACCCCGGATGATCAGCTAGAGTCTGGATCACGCCGAGGGGCAAGGCCGGGAAACCGGGCGGAACTTCGGGGTCATGCGGGTGTAGCTCAGTAGTAGAGCGCCCCCTTTCCAAGGGGGAGGCGCAGTGTGCGATTCCTGTCACCCGCTCTGACCGTTCGTTCGACCACATCAGTGGTCGGTACGGATGGACGCGCGGGTGTAGCTCAGTAGCAGAGCGTCCCCTTTCCAAGGGGAAGGCGCAGTGTGCGATTCCTGTCACCCGCTCTCGCCGTTCGATCGGCCACGTCAGTGGCCGGTGCGGATGGACGCGCGGGTGTAGCTCAGTAGCAGAGCGCCCTCTTTCCAAGAGGGAGGCGCAGTGTGCGATTCCTGTCACCCGCTCTCATCGCTTACCGACCACGCCAGTGGATCAGGTAGAGTGATGCACGCACCGCCCGGTGGTCCTTCTCTTCGAGAAGCCGTCGGTCGGAAGTATGCGGACGTAGCTCAGTTGGTAGAGCACCACCTTGCCAAGGTGGATGTCGCGAGTTCGAGTCTCGTCGTCCGCTCAGAGAACGAAGGCCCCGGTCGGGAACGACCGGGGCCTTCGGCGTTTGGAGAGCCGGCGGGGCTGTGGGGCGGGCCTGATGACATTCGTCATCCGAAGTCATGACAGGCCGCACTGACCCGGGGCGGGACCCGCCGGGAGCCTTGAAGCATGGGATTCGGGGAGAGTGTGATCGAGGTCTCAGGGCTGCGCCGGCGGTACGGCGCGTCCGGGGGCGAGGGATTCGAGGCGGTGCGGGACGTGTCCTTCACCGTGCGGCGCGGCGAGGTGTTCGCGCTGCTGGGGACGAACGGGGCGGGCAAGACCTCCACGGTCGAGCTGCTGGAAGGGCTGGCCCGGCCGACGGAGGGCCGGGTGCGGGTGCTGGGCCACGACCCTTACGCGGAGCGGGGCGCGGTGCGGCACCGCACGGGGGTGATGCTCCAGGAAGGGGGCTTCCCCTCCGAGCTCACGGCGGCCGAGACCGCGCTGATGTGGGCGGGTTGTACGAGCGGGGCGCGGCCCGTCGACGAGGCCCTGGGCCTGGTGGGTCTCGCCGGCCGCCGGGACGTGCGGGTCAAACAGCTCTCCGGTGGCGAGCGGCGGCGGCTGGACCTGGCGCTGGCCCTGCTCGGGCGGCCCGAGGTCCTCTTCCTCGACGAGCCGACGACCGGCCTCGACCCCGAGGCCCGGCACACCACCTGGGAGCTGGTGCGGCAGCTGCGCGACGAGGGCACGACGGTGCTGCTCACCACGCACTATCTGGAGGAGGCCGAGGCGCTGGCCGACCGGCTGGCGATCATGCGCGAGGGGCGGATCGTGACGTCCGGGACGACCGCCGGGGTGATCGGGGCGTATCCGGCGCGGATCCGCTTCGCGATGCCGGTGGGCTGGTTCGTCGGAGACCTGCCGCCGCTGGCCGAGCTGGGGGTGACCCGGCACGAGGAGACGCACGGGCGGATAGAGCTCCAGACCCGGGAGTTGCAGCGGACGCTCACCGGGCTGCTGCTGTGGGCGCGGGAGGAATCCGTCGAGCTGGAGGGGCTCGACGCACGGACGGCCTCGCTGGAGGAGGCGTTCCTGGCGATAGCGGGGGCGGAAGCCGAGCCGGTCGGCGCGCCTGAGGGCCTGGCGTCGGGGAGGGGCAAGTGATGGTGGTCACACGTGTGCTGGCGCTGGGTCGGGCGGAGCTGACGCTGCTCGGGCGGAACAGGATGGCGCTGTACATCGCGCTGCTGATGCCCGTCGCGATGGTGGCCGCCATGCGGCGGTCTCTCGAGGACCTCGACCTGGGCGCGTCCGGGATGTCGCTCAAAGAGGTCTCGATAACGGGGGCCTTCGGCTACATCCTGCTCTTCGCCGTCTACCAGAATCTGGTCAGCGCCTATGTCGCCCGGCGCGAGGAGCTGGTCCTCAAGCGGCTGCGTACGGGCGAGGCCGGCGACGCGGAGATATTGACCGGGGCCGCGCTGCCCGCGGTGGGGGTGGCGCTGGCCCAGTGCGCGGTGCTGGTGGTGGCCGGCGTGAGCTGGCTGGGCCTGCGGGCGGTCGCCCGGCCCGAGCTGTTGCTGGCCGGGCTGGTGCTGGGGGTGGTGCTCAGCGTCGCCCTCGCCGCGGTGACCGCCGGCTGGGCCAGGACCGTCGAGAGCGCCCAGTTGGTGACCATGCCCTTGATGGTGGTCTCGCTGCTGGGCTCGGGGCTGTTCCTACCGGTCGAGATCATGCCGGGCTCGCTCGCGGGGATATGCCGGCTGCTGCCGCTGACGCCGGTGGTCGAGCTGATGCGCGGCGGCTGGCTGGGCGGGCTGGGGGCGGCCGATGTGCTGCGGGCCCTGGGGACCGCTTTGGCCTGGGCGGCGCTGGGCGTGTTTGCTGTACGCCGGTGGTTCCGCTGGGAACCGAGGCGCTGATCGCGCCGGGCGGGGTGCTGGATGGACGAGGGGGCGGAGGGGGCGCGTGGTGGTGCGGTCACGGGTGCGGGAGTGGCGGGGCCGGAGCAAGGTCGCTCAGGTGGACAGCTACACGCGGTGGACGCTGTACCTGCTGCCGTGGCTGCTGCCGGTGGGCAACGGCCTGGCGTGGTTGCCCGACCCCGGGGGCGTACCGGCGCTGGTCTGGTTGCTGCTGAGTCTGTGCTTCCTGCAATGCGCACAGGGGATGAGGCTGATCCGGCGCTCGCTGGACCACTATCTGCGCAAGCGGTCCGCGCCCTGGTGGGAGCTGGCCGTCAGCGGGGTCATCTTCGCGCTCACTCTGGCGGTGTTCGTGGCCATGGTGCGCACGAACGGATCGTCGCACCTCACCGCCAACACGACGGTGCTGCTGCACGCCGGGCTGGTGTGCTTCGGCTCGTTCTGCCTGCTCACCCGCCGGATCCGTACCTACCTGGCCGGCTGTGCGGGGGCGGGGGCGGTCGCGGCGGCCGGGGTGGCCGTGACGGGCAGCGGGGTGGTCGGGACGGTCACGGCCTGGCTGATGGTGTTCCTGCTGGGGGTGTGGAGCATGACGACGGTGCGTACCTCGGCCTGGTTCCTCGCCGTGATGTGGGAGGTGGAGGCGGCGCGGGGCACCCAGGCGCGGCTGGCGGTGGCGGAGGAACGGCTGCGGTTCTCACGCGACATGCACGATGTGCTCGGCCGGAACCTGGCGGTGATCGCGCTCAAGAGCGAGCTGGCCACGCAGCTCTCGCGGCGCGGTGCGGCGGCGGCGCTGGAGGAGATGGACGAGGTGCAGCGGATAGCGCGGGAGTCGCAGCGTGAGTTGCGGGAGGTCGTGCGCGGCTACCGCGAGGCCGATCTGCACACGGAGTTGGCCGGCGCCCGGGGGGTGCTGGCGGCCGCGGGCATCGAGTGCCGCATCGTCGACTCGGCGGGGGCGGAGCTGCCGCCGGCGGTGCAGTCGGCGCTGGCGTGGGTGGTCCGCGAGGCCACGACGAACGTGCTGCGGCACGCGGAGGCGACCCGCTGCGCGGTGCGGCTGCGGGTCGTGGAGGGGGTGGCGGTGCTGCTCATGGAGAACGACGGCGTGCGCCGGGCCTCCGGGGAGGGTCCGGCGGCCGGGGGCGGGTCGGGGCTGGCGGGGTTGCGGGAGCGGCTGGCGGGGCTGGGCGGCACGCTGGTGTCCGAGCGGCGCTCGCAGCGGACGTTCCGGCTGACGGTGAAGGTTCCGCTGGCGCAGGCGGGAGCGGATGGGGGCGGGGACGGCGTCGGGGAGCGGCCGTCGGTGCCCGTGGGCGCCGTGGCGGCGGCCGGTGCGGAGGGGGAGCGGGCATGAGCGGGAACGAGGGTGGGCCCGTGCGGGTCATGCTCGCGGACGACGAGCATCTGATCCGTGGGGCGCTGGCCGCGCTGCTGGGGCTGGAGGACGATCTCCGTGTCGTGGCGGAGGCGGCTTCGGGGACCGAGGCGCTGGTGATGGCGCGGGCGCACCGGCCGGATGTGGCGGTGCTGGATCTTCAGATGCCCGGGGCGGACGGTGTGATGGTGGCCACATCCCTGCGGGCGGAGCTGCCCGGATGCCGGACCATGATCGTGACAGGTCATGGCAGACCGGGGCATCTGAAGCGGGCGCTGGAGGCGGGGGTGCGCGGGTTCGTGCCGAAGACGGTGTCGGCCCAGCGGCTGGCCGAGATCATCCGGGCCGTGCATGCCGGAAGCCGCTATGTGGACCCGGAGTTGGCGGCCGACGCGATCAGCGCGGGCGACTCCCCGCTCACGGCGCGCGAGGCGGAGCTGCTGGAACTGGCCGAGGACGGCGCGTCCATCGCGGAGATCGCCAAGCGGGCCTCGCTGACGCCGGGGACGGTCCGCAATTACCTCTCGGCGGCCGCGCTGAAGCTCGGTGCGGAGAACCGTCACGCGGCGGCGCGCATCGCACGCTCTCAGGGTTGGCTATAGTGGTTCCCGCACCGCACGACAGCGCGGGGCGAATGCGGACGTAGCTCAGTTGGTAGAGCACCACCTTGCCAAGGTGGATGTCGCGAGTTCGAGTCTCGTCGTCCGCTCAGAGAACGAAGGCCCCGGTCGGGAACGACCGGGGCCTTCGGCGTTGCTAGCCCCTGGCGTCGGGGAAGCTCAGGCGGAAGCGGGCGCCGCCGGTCTCGGCCTGCTCGGCCGTGAGCTCCGCGCCGTGGGCGCGGGCGATCTGGCGGGCCATGGCGAGGCCCAGGCCGGAGCCGGGCAGGGCCCGGGCCTGGCGGGAGCGGTAGAAGCGGTCGAAGACGTAGGGCAGGTCCTCGGCGGAGATGCCGGGGCCGTGGTCGCGGACGGTGAGGTCCGCGCCGCTGTCCGTGCGGGCCAGGCGGACCTCCACCATCGCGCCGGGCGGGCTGAACTTGGCGGCGTTGTCGAGCAGGTTGGACAGCAGCCGCGCCAGCCGGGCCGGCACCCCGGGGACGGTGACCTCGCTCACGTCCACGGTGAAGATCGTGGACGGCCAGTGGCCGCGGGCGACGGCCACGCAGCGCTCGGTGAGGCGATCGAGGCGGACCTGTTCGACCAGCGGCTGCGGTTCCTCGTCGCGGGCGAGCTCGATCAGGTCGTTGACCATGCCGGTCACCTCGCGCAGCTGGCGCCCCAGGGCCTCCGAGGCCCGTTCGCGCTGGGCGGTGGAGAGCCGGTCCGCGCGGGCGAGGAGCTCGGCGTTGGTGCGCAGCGCGGTGAGCGGGGTGCGCAGTTCGTGCGAGGCGTCCGCGACGAGGCGGCGCTGGGCGGCGACGGCCTCCTCCAGCTCGCCGAGCATGGTGTTGAAGCTGGTGGCGAGGCGGGTGATCTCGTCCTGGCGGCGCGCGTCCCCGTTCTCGTAGGGGGGCATCTCGATGCGGTGGGCGGGGTCGCGGGTGGCGGCGATGCGTTCCGCGGTGGCGGTGAGGCGGGTGACGGGGCGCAGGGAGGTGCGGGAGGCGGCGTAGCCGAGCACCGCCGCGAGGAGCACACCGACGCCGCCGACCGCGCCCAGGTACATCCCGGCCTGGCGCACGCCCAGGTCGACGGTGTCGGAGCGGGCGGCCACCTGCAGGGCCTGGTCCTTCCTGTCCCGCAGCCGGATGGTGTACATCCGCATGGGCTGTCCGTCGTGGGTGATGTCGCTGGAGTACGGGCCGAGCCGGCCGGCCGCGACCTGGCGGGTGGCGCCCGTGACGGGCAGGACGAGGTCTTCCTGGCCGGGGGCCGTGGGGTCGGCGGGGACGATCTGGGCGCAGGCGGGGGCGGCCCGCCAGACGCACTGGTTGAACAGGACGCCCTTGTCGGCGCTGCCGTGGGCCTGCTGGGCGATGATCCCGGCCTGCTGTTTGAGCTGGAGGTCGAGCTGGCGCACGAGCTCGTAGCGGATGACGACGTAGGCGGCGGCCAGGACGCCGAGTGCCACGAGTGCGACGGCGGCGGCGGTGACCATGGCCAGCCGGGTCCGCAGGGGGCGGCGGCCCAGCAGTCGGCGCCGCGGACCCCGGCTCACCGCTCCGCCAGCTGGTAGCCGACGCCGTGCACGGTGTGGACGAGGCGGGGTGCGCCGCCCGCCTCCAGCTTGCGGCGCAGGTAGCCGATGTAGACGGCGAGGGAGTTGGACTCCGGGCCGAAGTCGGTGCCCCAGACCCGTTCCTGGATCACCTCTCGTGGCAGGACCTGGCCGGGGTGGCGCAGGAACACCTCCAGCAGCGCGAACTCGGTGCGGGTGAATTCCAGGGCGATGCCGGCGCGCCGGCCGGTGCGGGTGAGCGGGTCGACGGTGAGGTCGGAGAACGTCAACTCGGCGTCCGCGGCCGCTGTTTCGGGTGGTGTGGCGCGGCGCAGCAGGGCGCGCAGGCGGGCCAGGAGTTCGTCCAGGGCGAAGGGTTTGACGAGGTAGTCGTCGGCGCCCGCGTCCAGTCCCGCGACGCGGTCGGAGACGGCGTCGCGGGCGGTGAGGACGAGCACGGGCGTGCGGTCGCCCAGTTCGCGCAGCCGGCGGCAGACGGCGAGGCCGTCGAGGACGGGCATCGCCAGGTCCAGCACGATGGCGGCGGGCTGGGCGGCGGCGACGGCGGAGAGGGCCTCGAGTCCGTCGGCCGCCGAGCGGACCGTGTATCCCTCGACGGTGAGGCCGTCGACGACGGCGGCTCTGACGTCGGGGTCGTCGTCGACGACGAGTACGGACGTCTCGCCCATCGGGCCTCCGGGGGTGCGGGATCTTGTGCCGGTGCTCCCACGATGGCAGACGCGTCTGAGAGGGCTCTTATGACCGGGCGGGTGGGTTCTTCTCCCCCGCCCGGCCCCTTCCCGCCGGTTATCGCCTGGTCAGGCCCACTTCTGGGCCGTCAGGCGTTCGTACGCCTCGATGTACTTCGCCCGCGTGCGGTCCACGATCTCTTCCGGGAGCGGGGGCGGCGGCTGTTCCGCCGTGCGGTCCCAGCCGGATGCGGGGGAGGTGAGCCAGTCGCGGACGAACTGCTTGTCGAAGGAGGGCTGGGCCCGGCCCGGCTGCCACTCGTCGGCCGGCCAGAAGCGGGAGGAGTCGGGGGTGAGCACCTCGTCGGCGAGGACCAGCTCGCCGTCCGCGTGGCCGAACTCGAACTTGGTGTCGGCGAGGATGATGCCCCGGTCGCGGGCGATGTCGCGGGCGCGGCTGTAGACGGCGAGGGTGCTCTGGCGGAGCAGGGCGGCGGTCTCCGCGCCGATGCGGCGGGCGACCTCCTCGTAGGAGACGTTCTCGTCGTGCTCGCCGACCTCGGCCTTGGTGGCCGGGGTGAAGATCGGGGAGGGCAGTTCGGAGCCGTCGGTGAGGCCCTCGGGGAGGGCGAGGCCGCAGACGGTGCGGGTCTGGCGGTACTCGGCGAGGCCGGAGCCGGTCAGATAGCCGCGGGCGACGCACTCGACGGGGACCATGTCCAGGGAGCGGCAGATCAGGGTGCGGCCGGCCCAGTCGGCGGGGGCGCCGGGCGGCAGGTCGGTGGACAGGACGTGGTTGGGGGCCAGGTCCGTGAGCCGGTCGAACCACCACAGGGAGAGCTGGGTGAGGACGCGGCCCTTGTCGGGGATCTCCGTGGGCAGCACCCAGTCGTAGGCGGACATGCGGTCGCTGGCGACCATGACCAGCCGGCCGGCCTCGTCGCGGTACAGGTCGCGGACCTTGCCCGTGTGCAGGTGCGTCAGCCCCGGCACCTCGACGGGTTTGGGCTTCTCGACGAATCCGGACACGCGGGCCTCCTGGTGGTTTGTCCAAGCACCTCGATTCTGCCGTACCGGTTCGCCGGGCTCCCGCGAGGGGTCAGACGCGTTTGCAGACGCGGTCGAGGAGATTGGCCGTGGCCCGCTGGATGCGGGCGTCGACATGGCCGGGCCGGTCCAGGGCCGGGGACCAGGCGAAGGTGCCGGAGGCGAAGACGAGGGCGCCGCTGGGGGCGCGGTAGAGCGAGGTCTCCTGGTGGCGCGTGGCGCCCTCGCTGTCCTCGTACGGGGAGTGGGCGAGCAGGATGCGACGGGTGTGCTCGGGCAGGGCCGTACGGGGGAAGTAGCGGTCGGCCTCGCCGGCGACGAGGCCGGGCAGCTCGTCGCCCTCGCCGGCGCCGGTGGCCTCCCACAGCCAGTGGTCGGCGTTGCGGACGACCATGGGGGCGGGCTCCGGGACACGGCCCGCGTACTGGATGCCGAGCAGCTGCTGCTCGGGGGGCGAGACCTCGCGCCAGAGGGCGGAGCGGCCGGGGCCGCGGCGCTTGCGGCAGGTCAGCAGGTGGTCCGGGCCGGCGGGCGAGGGGGCGAGCTCGACCTGCCAGTACATGGTGTTGGCGGAGAGGAAGACCAGCGAGGTGCCGCAGTCGCGGGCGTCCTCGACGGCGCGGCGCATGGCGGCCGACCAGTACTCGTCGTGGCCGGGGAAGACCAGGCCGCGGTAGCGCGCCGGATCGATTCGTCCGGCGTGCAGGTCGCGGGTTTCGGCGTAGGCGAGGCTGTAGCCGTAGCGCTCGGCCCAGCGGATGAAGTCGTAGGCGTGGCCGACGTGCAGCGGCAGGCCCGCGCCCGCGTACGGGCGGTCGAAGGAGACCGTGGTGGCCGCGTCCGCCTCGCCCAGGAGCCGGCCGTCCTCGTCCCAGGCGTGGTAGAGGCTGGCGCCGGTGCGGCCGTTCTCGGGGTAGAGGTTGTAGGCCTGCCAGGTGATGTCGGGCAGGACGAGCAGCAGATCGGCGGGGCCGCTGTCACGGACGGTGAACGGGATGTGGCTGCGGTAGCCGTCGGTGGTGGTGAGCACGGCCACGTAGGCGCCGGTGCTCCAGAAGGTGGGGATCTGCAGCCGCCAGGAGAGCCACCAGTGGTGGCAGGAGACGGTGCGGTCCACGGTCAGCGGTGGCGGCTGGACGATGCCGGAGAGCCGGGGGCTGGTGGTGACCTTGGCGGCGCCGACGCCCGCGTAGTGGCCGATGCGGTAGACGTCGACGCCGAACTGCTGCGGCGGGTCCACGGTGATGCGGAAGTCCAGGGCCTCGCCGGGGGCCACGGAGCTGGTGGAGGCGAAGCCCTTGATCTGGCAGTGCACGTCGTCCGCGGCGCGGGGGCCCGGTCTGCGGGGCGGGGGGACGCGGGCGCCGGCCGCGGTGGTCACCGGGTCCACGTACCAGGGGATGATCTGGCCGGTGCCGTCGAAGTAGTACTCGCCGCCGCGCAGCCAGGGCAGTGGGCCCTGGCCGAAGGGGTCCGAAACGGCGTGCGCGAGTGCACCGGATTCCCAGCGGCGGATCTGGTCCGTCCCCATGTGTGCTCCCTCCCCTAGGCCCCCGCATACCTTTTCGGTTTCCCAGCAGATACCCAGCAGATCACACGACGCGTGCGACTTGTCACCGTTCGTCAGGAAATTCCCCGGAAGTGATGGCTCGGCCCCTACGGAGCGTCACCACGTCACTCTCGGTCACCCGCCGCTGGTCACATCAGTCGGACCGGCTTCTCGGGGCGGACCCCGACCTCGCCGAGCCAGGCGCGCAGGGGCTCCCCGTCCCCGTCCTCGATCAGGCTCAGGACCGTACGGGCCAGGTCGGCGCGGCGGGCGCCGCCGACCAGCAGGGCCGGGCCGTCCAGCCAGTCCAGGCCGGGGGCGGCGCCGGCGGTGTCCACGGCCGCGCAGCAGACCATGGCCGTCACGTGGTCGGCCAGCAGCTCCCGGCCGCTGCGCGGCGGCTGCAGCGGGAACAGCGGCGCGAGACCGTCGACCCATGACCCGGCGGCCGCGCCGAACGCGCCCCGCTCGGCCGCGCGCTCCTCCTGGGCCGCCTCGCGCGCCACCTCGGCGCTCAGCCGCACTTCCAGCTCCTCGCCCACCCCGCTGCCGGCCGGGCCGGTGAGGCGGTCGAGGATGCGGGCGACCGTCGGCGCGGCCGGCACGGCGTCCTGCGCGGGGCCGCTGCGCGCGCCGGACAGCGCGCCCGGCACGGCGCCGCAGGCGGCGATGTCGTCGAGGACGCGGTGCAGCCGGGCGGCCTCCAGCCGCCATTTGCGGTCCACGACCTCGTCCGGGTACTGGCTCCAGGCGACCGGCGACCAGTCCGGGCCGGGCTGGGAGGGGCCGCCGTGGAAGAGCCGGGCGGCCAGCAGGGACGCGGCCTCGTCGATGAGGCCGGGCTCCTCCAGCAGGTCGCAGGCGGGCCGCTCGCCCAGCCGGGAGGCGAAGCCTTCCGCCAGCCGGTCACGGCGGGACAGCTCGGTGAGCGCGGAGACGACGCCGGCGTCCAGCCGGGAGGGCCAGCGGCCCATCCGCCAGGCGGGCAGCGCGACGCGGTTCAGCAGCCGGTCCCAGCCGGCGTAGGCGAGGCCGACCTGCTCCTGGGCGACGATGCGCAGGCCGTAGTCCACGGTCTGGGCGCGCTCGGAGGCCGCGGCGGCCACTCCGCGCTCCATCTCGGCCGCGTGGTCGCGGCAGGAGCGCAGCAGGAGCCGGGCCACCCAGCCCACGAACGCGAGGAGGGGCCGGGTCGCCGCGACGGCCACGGCGGCGTCCAGGCCCCGGACGAAGCGACGGGCGGCGGCTATGTCGGGGTGGGCGGCCGGGCCCGTCCCCGCCACCACCGGGGCCAGCAGGGCGCGCAGCTCGGCCACGCGCATCCACCACAGGAACGGCGAGCCGATCACCAGGACGGGAGCGGCCCCGGCCCGCCCGCGCAGCCGCAGGCGCTCGCGCGGCGGGGCGTGCGCCGGATGCGTACGGTCCTCCAGCCAGCTGTCGCAGTCGGGGGTGAGCGCTATGGCGGAGGGCGCCGGGACCTCCAGCCGCTCGGCCAGGTCGCGCACCAGGCGGTAGAGGTCGGGGGCCGTCTCCTCGGGGATCGGGACGGTGGGGCTCAGGGCGGGCCGGGCCCGGGCGACCACGGTGGCCACGCCGGCCGCGAGCGCCAGGACGAGCACGGCCACGGCGGTGACCGCCGGCCGGACGACGTCCCCGGGGCTGCCGGCGGGAATGCGGCCCATGGCGGAGCCCGCCGCCAGCACGACGGCGGCTGCCGCCGGCACCAGGGCGACGGCCAGCGCGGCGCTGCGCACACGCAGCACGGCGAGGGCTCTGGCGCGCGCGGTCAGCGCGCCTGTTTCCGGACCTGCCACGAGACCGATCACCCCCAGTTGCCTTCAGTGCTCTGCCGAGGTGTGTTGCGTACCTCCCCCACTGTGGCACCGGCCTCTGACATCGCAATGCCGGTGGGCCAGTTGCCGGATGCACAGCAGTCGGCCTTCGCCGCACCCTAGTTGGGGGACGGGCGTGCGTCAGCCGGTTGGGCAAGCGGTCACTCGATGGAATGGCTTTGGGCAAAGCCTCTGCGCGGGGTCCCGGGCAGCGGTTCGCGGCGGCTCAGGCCGAGGCCGCCGCCTTGGCCGCGATGTCCGTGCGGTGGTGCGAACCGTTCAGCCGGATGCGCGAGACCGCTTCGTAGGCGCGGTCGCGGGCGGCGGTCAGGTCGCTGCCGGTCGCCGTGACGGACAGGACGCGTCCACCGGCGCTGACCACCCGGCCCTCGGCGTCCAGCTTGGTGCCCGCGTGGAGCACGTACGCCTTGTCGACCTCGGCCGCCTCGGCCAGGCCCTCGATCACGTCGCCCGTGCGCGGGGTGCCCGGGTAGTTGTGCGAGGCGATGACGACCGTCACGGCGGCGCCGTCGCTCCAGCGCAGCGGCGGCTGGGCGGCGAGGTTGCCGGTGGCCGCGTTCAGCAGCACCCCGGCCAGCGGCGTCTTCAGACGGGCCAGGACGACCTGGGTCTCCGGGTCGCCGAAGCGGGCGTTGAACTCGATGACCCGCACACCGCGCGAGGTGATCGCCAGGCCGGCGTAGAGCAGGCCGGAGAAGGGCGTGCCACGGCGGCGGAGCTCGTCCACGGTGGGCTGCAGAACGCTCTGCAGCACCTCCTCGACCAGCTTGGGGTCCGCCCAGGGCAGCGGGGAGTAGGCGCCCATGCCGCCGGTGTTCGGGCCCTCGTCCTCGTCGAGGGCGCGCTTGAAGTCCTGCGCGGGCTGCAGGGGCAGGACCGTCTCGCCGTCGGTGATGGCGAAGAGGGAGACCTCGGGGCCGTCCAGGAACTCCTCGATCACCACGCGGCCGCAGGCCAGCGCGTGCTCACGGGCCGCGGCCAGGTCGGAGGTGACGACGACGCCCTTGCCGGCGGCGAGGCCGTCGTCCTTGACGACGTAGGGGGCCCCGAAGGCGTCGAGGGCCTCGTCGATCTCGGCGGGCGTGGTGCAGACGTAGCTGCGGGCGGTGGGGACGTTGGCGGCGGCCATGACGTCCTTGGCGAACGCCTTGGACCCCTCCAGCACGGCCGCCCGCGCGGACGGGCCGAAGACCGGGACGCCGCGCTCGCGCAGCACGTCGGCGACCCCGGCGACCAGGGGCGCCTCCGGGCCGACCACCACCAGGTCCGCGCGCAGCGACGCGGCGAGCTCCGCGACGGCCACGCCGTCCAGGGCGTCGACGGTGTGCACCCGCGCGACGTCGGCGATCCCGGCGTTACCGGGAGCGCAGTGCAGCTCGGTGACGTCGGGGTCGAGGGACAGGGAGCGGCACAGGGCGTGTTCGCGGGCGCCGCCGCCGATGACGAGGACCTTCACGGGTGCCACCCTATTGCACGCCCATTCGACGGCTCGTGGATCCCTACGACTCCAGGCCCGCCCCGTCCTCGTAGGAACCTCCCTGGGCGATCACGACGACGTCCCGGAACCGTCGCCCACGCACCGTGAAGGCCACTCGTCAGAACGTTTCCGCGCCCCGTACGACGTCATTACGCCGATCGGGCCGCACTCTTTCGGGTGAAGACCTCGGGCTCCTATACCCGATCCCGCTGCACTTACGGACGGAAAAGGCTGGATCTTGCGCCCAACGCCAACCGTTCGGCGGTAGGAAGGAGGCTGCGATCACTAATGACGCACGCGGCGGAGAGGGAGTGCAGGGGTGAGCCAGCCTGAGATGCAGCCCGAGGGGCTCCCTCGGGAGCAGGGAGGCCGCCAAGGGGGGGAGCACCGGGGCGACCTGCGCGGGCGTACCTTCCCGCTCGGGGACTGGGGAGAGCCCGCCGAGCGGTTGGACGAGCTGTACAGATGGGTCGAGGGCGGGGCGCTGAATCTGGCCGACTGGTACCTCACGGACCGGGCCTGGAAGCGCCGCTGGGCGCGCGGGCTGCGGCTGGGGGCGGCGCTCTGTGCCGTGGTGGGGGCCGCCCTGCCGCTGCTGGAGCTGACGAAGGTGCTGCGCACCGGCTCGGCGTGGGCCTTTCTGGCCCTGCTCGGCGCGGTGGCCTGTGTGGCCTGCGATCGCTACTTCGGGCTGACGTCCGGCTGGATGCGTGCGGTCGCGACCGCGCAGGCGGTGCAGCGGCGGCTGGAGGTGCTGCAGTTCGACTGGGCGTCGGAGTGCGTCCGCGAGGTGCTCGGCCCGACCGAGGGCACGGCCAGCGAGGCGGCCGAGCGCTGTCTGACGGTGCTGCGGCGCTTCTCCGAGGACGTCTCCGAGCTCGTACGGGCCGAGACGGCCGACTGGATGGTGGAGTTCCGGGCGGGGCCGGCGCCGCTGTTGACGCAGTCGCTGGTGGCCTGGGGGCCGCGGGGGGAAGCGGGTGGGCCCGTGGGGCGGTTCCCGTTGCCGCCGCATACGCGGCCGAACATGCCGCGGCAGCGGCCGCCGGAGTCTCCGCGGTAGGGGTGAGCAGGCCTGGGCCGGCGGGGCGGCGGCTGGGGGAATTCTCCCCGGCCCCGCCCTTTCACCGTTTCTTGTCCTCAAACGCCGGACGGGCTGGAGGCACGTCCTCAAACGCCGGACGGGCTGGAGGCATGCCCTCAAACGCCGGACGGGCTGGAGAGTCAGCTGAACACGATCATCGAGCCCTGCCCCAGGCTCCGGGTCGCCGCCGCGTGCAGCCCCAGCCAGACGTGGCGTTCGCGGGCGAAGGGGCTGTCGTCGTGCGGGGCGGGGGCCGCGCGTTCCTCCAGGGTGGTGGGACGGTCCGGGGCGGCGGGCGGGGCGGGCGGGTTGTCCGGGTCGATGCCCAGCACCGGGGCGACGGCGTGGAGTTCGCGCAGCAGGCCGTGGCTGGAACCCAAGGGGCCGCCGCCTTCGAGGAGTTCGTCGTTGGACAGCGGGTGCGCGAAGTCCACGGGCACGTACGCCCCGGCGTGGTCGTAGTGCCAGACCAGGTGCGACTGCTGGGCGGTGGCGTCGAACATCTCCAGCAACTGCTCGTAGTCGCCGCCGAGTTCGTCCACGGGGGTGACGGCGAGGCCGCACAGGTTCAGCAGGTGGGCGCGGCGCAGGAAGTGCAGGGCGTCGTAGTCGAAGCCGGCGATGGGTGCGACATCCCCCGACAGGCCCGGCATGTAGCCGAAGACGGGCACCGGCGGCAGCCCGGCCTCGCCGAGTGCCTTGTCGTACGCGGCGATCTCCTCGGCGAAGGGGTTGTCGGCGCTGTGGCACAGCACGTCGACAAGGGGCACTAGCCAGAGGTCACAGGCCACGTGAGCTCACTCTCGTTCTCGCGGTGCGATGGTCGGGGCATGCGATGGTCGGGCCAGAGTAGTGCCGCTCAGCCGGTTGTCACACAGGGCCGACGGACATAGACGCCCGGACTCCGCTTGCTTTCCGGCCGGGTGGTCAGCCCTGTCCGCGCACGTCCCACACCCACGAGTCACCGACGCGCCGCGGCTCCTCGCCCACCAGTCGCGTGACCGCCTCGCGCAGTGGCGCCGCGTTGTCCTGGGGGGTGAGGACGAAGGCGTCGGCGCGCCAGAAGTCGACGTCCCAGCCGAACTGGCGGCGCTGCTGGGCGCCGATGTCGGGCACCTTGCCGCTCTCGCGGACCTTGTTCAGCAGGTCGGAGGTGAAGCGCGGCTGGGGCCCGTAGATGCCGATGCGCTCCGGTCCCCAGGGCCCGTTGAAGTAGCCGCCGGGGAAGGGGAAGCCGAGGCCGGAATCGACCTGCCAGCCCAGGGCGGCCGTCTGCGAGGGGCTGGGCACCGGTACGGGCACGATCGAGCGGCCGGGGCGTACGTACTCCCGCCAGCTGCCGTCGGCGAAGAAGGTGGGGACGGCGGCGCGCTCGACGGTCCGGTACGGCGTCGGCACCAGCGGCAGGACCGCCACGACGAGCGCCGCCCAGCCCAGCAGCCGGCGGGAGCTCTCGCGCTCGCTGCGCAGGCGCCGCAGGGCCAGCCGGTCGCAGGCGAGGGCGAGGAGGATGCCGAGGGCGGGCGCGCAGACCATCGCCATGCGGGACTCGATGACCGACTCGAAGAACGGCATCCTCGCCACCACCCGCCAGGGGCCCGGCAGCGTCTTGTCCGTGCCGAGCAGCGGGATGTTCTGGCCGAAGGACAGGACGGCGGCGCCCAGCGCGGTGAAGCCCAGGGCGCGCACGCGCGGCTGGTCGCGCAGGTGGATGACGACGGCGACGGCCACGGCGAGGAGCGGCCAGCCGAAGAAGGCGTTCTCCTCGGTCCGGTTGAGCGACAGGGACGCGGCGACCTTCGCGTCCCCGGCCAGCGAGCGGGTGGCGAACTCCAGCATGGCCATGGGGTTGTTGCCGACCTGCCCGTGCAGGACGCTGTGGTAGCTCTGCGGGCCGTAGAACTGCCAGGCGACGGGGAAGATCACCAGCGGTACGGACACCAGGGCGGCGATGCCCAGGCCGCGCAGCAGCGGCCCGGCGACGGCCTTGGCGACGTCCGGGGCGGCGATGGCGTAGCCGAGCGCGAAGAGCGCGAAGCCGGTCACGGCCAGCAGCAGCGCCTCCTCGCCGAGGAAGATCTGGTAGGCGAGGAACAGGCCCAGGACGACGGCGTCGCGGGTGGGCCGGCGGTTCTCGCACAGCCGCAGCATCCGGTCGATGATCAGCGGCATCATGAACAGCACCGCGAAGTTCGGGTGCGCGTTGCCGTGCGAGATCATCGGCGGCGCGAAGGCGCAGAAGCCGCCGCCCAGCGCGGCCGCCCAGCGGGAGCGCACGAAGCGCCTGGCCAGCAGCCAGTACCAGGCGCAGGCGGTCGCGGCCAGGCCGCCGGTCAGCACGACGGCCCAGGTGACGTGGGCGCCGAAGGCCAGGGTGAGGGGCGCGAGGGGGACGGAGAGGCCCAGCATGGCGGTGTTGGCCATGAGGTTCACGCCGAGTGGGAAGTTCTGCAGGTCGGTGAAGAGCGGGTTGCGCAGGTGCGCGACGTTGTCCGCGGTGACCGCGAAGAACCACTCCCACTGCTGCTGGTCGGAGCCGGAGTCGGCGAGGTAGCCGGTGCCGGGGGCGCCCCACAGGCCGCCGTAGAGGAAGAACGAGAAGAGCAGGAAGAGCGCCGGCACGGCGAGCCGTACCGGGCTGATCGCGCGCAGGCGGATGCGCAGGAGGTCGGCGAGGACGCGGGGGTAGGCCAGCGGCCGGACCTTGGATCCGGGCTGGTGGGCCCAGCTGACCGGCACTTCGGCGACCTCCCAGTCCCGTTGGTGGAAGAAGCGCAGGATCTCGACGTCGTAGCTCCAGCCGTCGAGGCGGGAGCCGGTGAAGGCGGTACGGACCTTGTCGCCGTCGAAGAGCTTGAAGCCGCACTGGGTGTCCCGTATGCCGGGCACGGCGGCGGCGCGTATGAGGCGGGCGCCGAGCCGGCCCATGACCTCGCGCAGGGCGTGCTGGCGCACCGCGATGCGGGACTCGGGCAGGGCGCGGGAGCCGACGGCCGCGGTGGCGCCGGCGTCCAGGTGCCGCTGCAGGGCGGCGAGCTCCTCGATGGGGGTGGCCAGGTCCGCGTCGGTGACCAGGACGCGCCGGCCGCGGGAGGCGAGGACGCCGGTGCGCACGGCGTGGCCCTTGCCGCGGTTGGCGGGGGTCCGCAGCAGCCGGATGCGGGGCTCGTCGGCGGCCGCCGCCTCGGTGACCGCCGCGGTGCCGTCGGTCGAGCCGTCGTCGACGACGACCAGCTCCCACCGCAGCGGCTCCAGGGTCTCCAGGTGTGCCCGGATCGCCCGTAGCGTCGGGGCGAGCCGGTCCTCCTCGTTGAAGGCCGGGACGACCACCGTCAGGTCCACGGTGCTGGCTCCGGCCGGTATGGGGGGCTCCGACGGCTGGGCCGACGGCTGGGTCTTTGACATCACGTGACTGAGACGTCCCTCAAACGGTCGAAGGTTGCATATCCGACATCGAGCCCGCCGTCACGCGCGATCGTCCGGTCCGGTCACCTGTCCGATCACCGGTCTGATCACCCGCATGGCGGCGGTATCGAGCAGCTTCGACCCTATTCGGTCGAACCTGGATTGCTCCCGGTCGTATCCGTAAGACCGTCGATCAGCGCCAGCGTGTGCTCGTTGTACGCCACGATGATCCGCTGCGCCTGCGCCACGTCCCGGCAGGCCACCGCCTCGACCAGCTCGGCGTGCTGGTCCCACAGCCGCCCGCGCAGATCCCCCAGCGAGCGCAGCAGCGGCACCGTGAAGATCCAGCTCTGCACCCGGACGCGGTCCAGGAAGTCGGAGATGTAGGGGTTGCCGACCAGGCCCGCCATCTCGCGCCAGAAGCGCAGGTCGTAGCCGATGAGGATGTCGAGGTCCCCCGCGACCGCCGCCCGCGACGCCTCCTCGGCCCGGCGCCGCACCGAGGCCAGCGCCTGCGGGGTGGCCGCCTGCAGGGCCCGCGCGGCGGAGCGGCGGAACATGCCCTCGACGATCAGGGTGCGGGCCTCGATCATGTCCCGGAAGTCGGCGTGGGAGAACTCGCGCACCCGGTAACTGCGGTGCAGCTCCACATCGAGCAGTCCCTGCGAGCACAGGTCGAGCAGCGCCTCGCGGACGGGCGTGGCCGAGACCCCGTACTGCTCGGCTATCTCCTTGACGGTGAACTGCCCGCCGGCCGGGAGCCGCCCCGCGATGACCTCGTCGCGCAGGGCGTCGGCGATCTGCGAGCGCAGCGTCGTGCGCCTGACCGCGTCGCTGCCGGGCATTGGTCTCCGTCTCCCCTTCCGTGACCGTGCGCCTGGCATGCGAACGGCCCTCGCAACGATATGCGAGGGCCGTCGCGGGGCGATATGACCGTACGCACGGAAAGGGCGAACGCTACCCGATGGCCGCGCGGGACTGTCAGGGGCGGTAGGAGAAGTTCCGTTTCTTCGGCCGGCGCGCTCCCGCCACCGTCTTCCTCAGGCCATGTGGCCGTCCGCCACCGTCAGCGCCTCGTCCAGAGCCGCCAGGCCCTCCCTCACCTCGGCCTCGGTGACGGTGCACGGCGGGACGACGTGGGTGCGGTTCATGTTCACGAACGGCCACAGCCCCGCCTTCTTGCAGGCGGCGCCGAAGGCCGCCATGGGGGCGCCCGCCTCGCCGGACGCGTTGTAGGGCACCAGCGGCTCGCGGGTGGCCCGGTCCCGTACCAGCTCCACCGCCCAGAACACGCCCAGGCCGCGCACCTCGCCCACCGACGGATGGCGCTCGGCGAGCGCGCGCAGCCCGGGGCCGATGACGTCCTCGCCGATGCGGGCCGCGTTCTCCACGATGCCCTCCTCGGCCATGGCGTTGATCGTGGCCACGGCGGAGGCGCAGGCCAGCGGGTGCCCGGAGTAGGTGAGCCCGCCCGGGTAGGGGCGCCGCTCGAAGGTGGCGGCGATCTCGGCCGAGATCGCGACGCCGCCCAGGGGGACGTAACCGGAGTTGACGCCCTTGGCGAAGGTCAGCAGGTCTGGGGTGACGCCGAAGTGGTCGGCGGCGAACCAGCGGCCCGTGCGCCCGAAGCCCGCCATGACCTCGTCGAGGATGAACACGATGCCGTGGCGGTCGCAGATCTCCCGCACACCCGGCAGATAGCCCGGCGGCGGGACCATGATCCCGGCGGTGCCGGGCACGGTCTCCAGGACGATCGCGGCGATCGTCCCCGGCCCCTCGAAGGTGATGGTGTCCTCCAGGTGCGCCAGGGCGCGCCCGCACTCCTCCTCCTCGTTGCGTGCGTGGAAGGGCGAGCGGTACAGGAACGGCGTCCAGAAGTGGACCACGCCCGCGGAGCCGGTGTCGGAGGGCCAACGGCGCGGATCCCCGGTCAGGTTGATCGCCGCGGCCGTGGCGCCGTGGTACGAGCGGTAGGCGCTGAGCACCTTGGGGCGGCCGGTGTGCAGCCGGGCCATCCGCACGGCGTTCTCGACGGCCTCCGCGCCGCCGTTGGTGAAGAAGATCTTGTCGAGGTCGCCGGGCGTCCGCCCCGCGATCAGCCGGGCGGCCTCGGAGCGCACGTCCACGGCGAAGCCCGGCGCGATGGTGCACAGCCGTCCGGCCTGCTCCTGGATCGCGGCCACGACCTTGGGGTGCTGGTGGCCGATGTTGGTGTTCACCAGCTGGCAGGAGAAGTCGAGGTAGCGGTTGCCGTCGTAGTCCCAGAAGTACGAGCCCTCGGCGCCGGCCACGGCCGGCGGGTCGATCAGGCCCTGCGCCGACCAGGGGTGGAAGACGTGGGCGCGGTCGGCGGCCTTCACGGCGGCTCCGGCCGAGGGGTCGGGCTGCGTGCTCTCGGTGCTCACGGGCATGACCTCGCATCTGGTGGGGCGGGACGTCCGGGCCGAGCCTAGGGAGAGGGCTCGCGGCACCGGTACCGGCACTGTGTCGCCCCCTCGCCGCACCCGTGGACACAGTGCCGGGTGCCCGCCCGCACCCGGCCGCCGGCAGGGGGAACGGGCGCATCGCCACGCGGCGGGAAATCCCCATTCAGGGCCATTTGCCTGCTACGGTCATTTGCAGTTGCAGTTTTGGTACCCATTTGTCATGTGCGCCTGAAGGTCTGTGACCTCGGGCGCACTTGCGTTTTTCCTGGAGCACGGAATTCCGCCGTGCGCCCCCAATAAGGAGATCAGCTTGGCTACCGGCATCGTGAAGTGGTTCAACTCGGAAAAGGGCTTCGGCTTCATCCAGCAGGACGGCGGCGGCGCGGACGTCTTCGCCCATTACTCCAACATCGCCACGCAGGGCTATCGCGAGCTCCAGCAGGGCCAGAAGGTCACCTTCGACATCACCCAGGGCCAGAAGGGCCCGCAGGCGGAGAACATCCTTCCCACCTGACGGCCGGCGCCCGGCGGCCGGCGGCCGCCAACGGGACGGCCGCGACGGCCGACCGGGCGGCCCGCCTCCGGGCGGGGTTTCCAGGGGCCGGGGACCGCACTTGTGCCGTGCGGATACCCGGCCCTTTGCCATGCCGCTATTCTCCGCGGAGAAACATGGGGGAAGGAGTGCCCGGCATGGAAGATCTGTCGCCGGAAGACCCACGCACACTCGGCGCCTATCGGTTGCTCGGCAAGCTGGGCGCGGGAGGCATGGGCCGGGTCTATCTCGCCCGCTCCGACAGGGGCCGCACGGTCGCGGTCAAGCTGGTGCAGCCGGAACTGGCGGGCCAGGAGGAGTTCCGGCGCCGCTTCCGGCAGGAGGTGCGGGCCGCGCGGCAGGTCGGCGGCGAGTGGACCGCGCCGGTGCTCGACGCGGACACCGAGGCCGCCGTCCCGTGGGTGGCCACGGGCTACATCGCCGGGCCGTCGCTGCGCCAGGTCGTGGGCCAGGGCTTCGGGCCGCTGCCCGAGCGGTCCGTACGCATCCTGGGCGCGGGCCTCGCGCGCGCCCTGCAGGCCGTGCACGCCGCCGGGATCGTCCACCGCGACCTCAAGCCGTCCAACGTGCTGATCACGCTCGACGGGCCGCGCGTCATCGACTTCGGCATCGCCCGGGCCCTGGAGACCGTCACCGACGGGGGCCTGACCCGCACCGGCGCGGCCGTCGGCTCGCCCGGCTTCATGTCGCCCGAGCAGGTGCGCGGCGGCCGGATCACCCCCAAGAGCGACATCTTCTGCCTGGGCTCGGTGCTGGCCTACGCGGCCAGTGGCCGGATGCCGTTCGGCACGGCCGACAGCGGCGTCCACGCCCTGATGTTCCGCATCGCCGAGGAGGAGCCGGACCTCACGGGCGTGCCGGCCACGCTGCACCCGCTGATCTCCGCGTTCCTCGCCAAGGACCCGGACGAGCGGCCCACCCCCGAGGAGGCCCTGGCCCGCACTGGCGCCCAGGACCTGCTGACGGACCTGCGCTCGGGCGAGCCGTGGCTGCCGGGCGGCCTCGTCGCCCAGCTCGGCCGGCACGCCGTCCAGCTGCTCGACGTCGAGAGCCCCGCCCACCCGGCCGCGATACCGCCGCGGTCCATAGCCGGGGCGCCCACGCAGGTCGACCCGCCGCGGGACGCACGACCGGTGGACCCGCCGACCCTGACCGCGCCGGTCGCGGGCGCCCAGCCCCTGCCGCCGCTCGCGCCGGGGCCGCCCGCGGGCTACGCCTACCCGCCCCCGGGCCCGTACGCCGGCCCGTACCACCACCCGGTCGTGCCCGCGCCCGCGCCGCACCGCTCGAAGGCGCCCTACATCGTGGCCGCGATCGTGGCCGTCGGGCTGCTCACCGGCGGCGGCACGGTCTACCTGCTCAACCGGGACACGGGCGAGAGCGTGCGGGGCGGTCCGGGGCCGGCCCCGGCGCCCTCGGGCTCCTCCCACAGCGCGGCACCATCCGCCACGCCGGGGACGCCCACGCCCCCGCCCACGCACACGCCGACGACCGGGGGTGCCACCAGCGAGCCCGCCACCGGGCAGCACGCGTTCGCGGGCACCTGGCAGTCGAGCTTCGGCAGCGGCTCGCGCGTGAACACCCGGACCATCACCATCACCGGGGGCCCGGCCGCCGACGTCACCATCGACGGCAGCGGCGTGCTGGACGACGGCACCTCCTACGTCTGCACGTGGCGCACGAGCGCCACCGGCGGCGGCACCGACGGCGCTCCGATGCGTCTCGGCCCCTCCAGCGTCACCCGGGCGAGCCCGAAGTCGGCCTGCCAGCCGGGCTCGTCGTCCGAGCTGGTCATGCTTCCGGACGGCAGGATGCGGCGCGACTTCAGCGACTCCGGCACGAAGGACGCGTCGCTGGTCTACCGGAAGATCTACTGAGCCCCCTGCGGACACGACGGCGCCCCGGTGGCCTGAGCCACCGGGGCGCCGTGCACGCGCGCGTACCGCTTACGACAGGAACGAGTTGATCTCGATCGTCTCGTCGCGGCCCGGGCCGACGCCGATCGCGGAGATCGGGGCGCCCGACATCTCCTCGAGCGCCTTGACGTACGCCTGGGCGTTCTTCGGCAGCTCGGAGAAGGTCTTGGCCTTGGAGATGTCCTCGGTCCAGCCCGGCAGCATCTCGTAGATCGGCTTCGCGTGGTGGAAGTCGCTCTGGCTGTAGGGCAGCTCCTCGACGCGCTTGCCGTCGATCTCGTACGCGACGCAGACGGGGATCTGCTCCCAGCCGGTCAGCACGTCCAGCTTGGTGAGGAAGAAGTCCGTCAGGCCGTTCACGCGGGTCGCGTAGCGGGCGATGACCGCGTCGAACCAGCCGCAGCGGCGGTCGCGGCCGGTGGTGACACCGCGCTCGCCACCGATGGTGCGCAGCGCCTCGCCGTCCTTGTCGAACAGCTCGGTCGGGAACGGACCGGCGCCGACGCGCGTGGTGTACGCCTTGAGGATGCCGATCACGCGGTTGATCTTCGTCGGGCCCACGCCCGCGCCCGTGCAGGCGCCGCCCGCGGTCGGGTTCGAGGAGGTGACGAAGGGGTACGTGCCGTGGTCGACGTCCAGCAGCGTGCCCTGGCCGCCCTCGAAGAGGACGACCTTGCCCTCGTCGATGGCGTTGTTCAGGATCAGCGTGGTGTCGGCGACGAAGGGCTTGATCTGCTCGGCGTAGCCCAGCAGCTCGTCGACGATGCGGGCCGAGTCGATGGCGCGGCGGTTGTAGAGCTTCGCCAGGATCTGGTTCTTGAAGTCGAGAGCGGCCTCGACCTTCTGCTCCAGGATCGACTCGTCGTACAGGTCCTGGACCCGGATGCCCACGCGGTTGATCTTGTCCGCGTAGGTCGGGCCGATGCCGCGGCCGGTGGTGCCGATCTTCCGCTTGCCGAGGAAGCGTTCCGTCACCTTGTCGACCGTCGTGTGGTACGGCGTGATCAGGTGGGCGTTACCGCTGAGCAGCAGCTTGGACGTGTCGACGCCGCGCTCGTTGAGTCCGCTCAGCTCGGAGAGCAGGACCGCCGGGTCGACGACGACACCGTTGCCGATGACCGGAGTGCACTCCGGCGAGAGGATCCCGGAAGGGAGGAGGTGCAGCGCGTATTTCTGGTCACCTACGACGACCGTGTGGCCGGCGTTGTTGCCACCTTGGTAGCGCACCACATAGTCCACGGATCCACCGAGCAGGTCGGTGGCCTTTCCCTTGCCCTCGTCACCCCACTGAGCACCGAGCAGCACAAGTGCGGGCACAGGCGTACACCCCTTCCGGGCGGGGCATGTCCAACGTGCACAGGTGGCGTGAGCCCGTTGTTTCGGGCGTTCACCACCACTAGAGCCGTCGAACCGGTGCCCCGGATAGACGAAGCCCCTGGCGCAACAGCGACAGGGGCTCTTGCACCGAGAGATTACCTGAGGAAGGACGAAGGTGTCGGCTGCAGACCCGACCGGAGCGCAGCTGCTCGTCGTCATCGACCCGGTCGCACGCCGTGTGGACGGCGAGTCCACGCGGATCGCGCGGGACGTACTGTGCGCCGGAGCGGTGGCGAAAATCTGCCTCCCGAACGGGCCGGAGGAAGTGGCGCGGGCCCTCGCCCGGCGCGGCCGGCGCCGGACCGTCGTCATCGGCGACGACCGGGCGCTGCTGCGCGTGGTCGGCCTGCTGCACCGGCGCCGCGAGCTGGCCGAGGCGCCCCTGGCGTGGGTTCCCGTGGGCGCGCTGCCGGCCGTGTCGGTGGCCCGGGTGCTCGGCGTCCCGCTGGGGGCCGTGGCGGCCGCACGGGCCGTGCTGGACGGCGTGGAGCGGCGGCTGGGCATGCTGGCCGACGACAGCGACGGCGTCGTCCTGGGCGGCCTGTGGGTGCCCGCGGGCGCGGCCCACCGTGCCGCGCACCGGCCGGTGGGGGCGAGGCCCGAGCCGGGGGCGCACGAGCCCGCGGGCGCGCCCGGGGGTGAGGCGCGGGCGGTGTCCGCCGGTGGCGGCGCCCACCAGGCGTGGTGGACGCCTGCCGCGCGGACCGCCCGCACGGCCCTGACGATGCTCTCGGGCCCGGCCGGCCGGCATCCGCTGCCCTCGTGCACCCGGCTGCGGGTGGAGGCGGACGGGGTGCTGCTGGCGGATCTGGACCGGCCGGTGGGGCGCGTGGCGGTGGCGGCCGTGGACGGCCTCGCCGAGGTCGTGATCCACGCGCACGCCGACCGGGAGCCGGTACGGACCAGGGCCCGGGCGGTCACGGTGTCCGGACCGGACTTCCGCTACCGCGCCGACAACCGCATCCGCGGGCCGGTCCGTACGCGCACGTGGACGGCCGTGCCGGACGCGTGGCGGCTGACCCTGCCGGACGGCTAGCCGCCCGGGGTGACCAGGCCGGCCTCGTAGGCGAAGACCGCGGCCTGGGTGCGGTCGCGCAGGCCGAGCTTCACCAGGATGCGGCTGACGTGCGTCTTGACCGTCGACTCGGCGACGACGAGATGGCCGGCGATCTCGGCGTTCGAGCGGCCCTGGGCGACCAGGACCAGCACCTCGGTCTCCCGCTCGGTGAGGTCGCCCACGCGCTCCTGGGTGGGGGCCTTGGGGGCGCCCAGGCGGGAGAACTCCTGGATGAGGCGCTTGGTGACCGTCGGGGCCAGCAGGGCCTCCCCGTCGGCCACGACGCGGACGCCGTCGGCGAGCTGGCGGGCGGAGGCGTCCTTGAGCAGGAAGCCGCTGGCCCCGGCGCGCAGCGCCTGGTAGACGTACTCGTCCAGGTCGAAGGTGGTCAGCACCAGCACCTTGGCGCCCGCGTCGGCCGCGACGATCTCGCGGGTCGCCTCCAGGCCGTTCATCACCGGCATCCGGATGTCCATCAGGACGACGTCGGGGCGCAGCGCGGCGACCTTCTCGACGGCCTGGCGGCCGTCCACCGCCTCGCCGACGACCTCGATGTCGGGCTGGGCGCCCAGCAGGACGGAGAAGCCCTCGCGGACCATCATCTGGTCGTCGACGATGAGAACCCTGATGCTCACGCCGCCGCCTCGCCCGTCGCGACCGGGATGAAGGCGGCGACCTCGTAGCCGCCTTCGTCCGTGGCCTGTGCCGTCATCTCGCCGCCGAGCATGGTGACGCGCTCGCGCATGCCGAGCACGCCGTGGCCGGCGCCCGGGGAGGGCTTGGCGAGCCGGTCGGGGCGCCCGTTGACGATGCGCAGGCCGAGCCCGCCGAGCACGTAGCTGATCTCCACGCGGGCCGTGGAGCCCGGGGCGTGCCGCAGCACGTTGCTGAGGGCCTCCTGGACGATCCGGTACGCGGACAGCTCCACGCCCTGGGGCAGCGGACGGGCCGCGCCGGTGGTGACGTGCTCGACGTCGACGCCGGCCTCGCGGACGTTGGCCAGCAGCCCGCCGAGGTCGGCCAGCGTGGGCTGCGGCGCCTCGGGGTCGGCGAAGGCGTCCGGGTTCTCGGACCGTACGACGCCCAGGACGCGGCGCAGCTCGGTGAGGGCGGCCACGGCGTTCTCCCGGATCGTGGCGAAGGCGGCGGCCAGCTCGGGCGGTGTGTCCTGGACCCGGTAGGGCGCGGCCTCGGCCTGGATGGCCACCACGGACATGTGGTGGGCGACCACGTCGTGCAGCTCGCGGGCGATCGTGGTGCGCTCCTCGAGCACGGTGCGGCGCGAGCGCTCGACCTCGGTGACGGCCGCCTGCACGGCGACCTGCCGCTTGGAGTCGCGCAGGGCGCGGAAGGACGCGACGGCGAAGAGGATCATGCCGGAGAGGAGGGTCATCTCGACCGTGCCGTCGTCGTAGCCGTAGCTGTGCAGCGAGCCCAGGAACGCCCCGCACACGGCCGTGATCAGCCACATCTCCACGGCGATGCGCGGCCGGGTGCGCACCGTCACGATCACCATCACGGCGACATGCGACACGAACCCGCTCGGGCTCCACAGCTCGCCGCCGAGGACGACGCCGCCGACGAAGGCCGCCGCGAGCGAGAGCCACCACGCGCCGACGGGCCGGAACAGCGTGGTCATCAGCGGCACGCCCGCGAACAGCGCCAGGATCACGCCGCCCAGGTCCGGCCGGTACGCCAGCGTCGCCAGCATGAGCAGGACGGCGAACCCGACGACGACGGCGTGCGGGAACCAGCGCACGTACCGGGCCAGGCCGCCCGGCGTCTTGCGCACGAGCCCGTGGCCGCGGTCGAGCGGGGGCAGCGGCCGGAAGGCGAAGGCGTCGGTGAACAGGTCCTGGCGTATGCCCTCAAGGGCGCTCTCCACCATGCGCATCTCGCTGCGCAGGCCGTTCGTCTCATGGGTGTCGTTCACACCATCAACGGTAGGCAAGACCCCCGCGCCCGGCGTCCGCACCGGTGAGGATCTGTGGGGGTCCGTCTCAAGTACTACGCGGTGGTAACACCGCGTCCATCAGCCGGGCGCATTCCGGGGTGCCCGGTGTCACGGGGGCGAAGTGATCCGCCCCTTCCAGCAGCTCCAGTGTCACCGCCGCCCCCGCCTCCCCCGCCGTCCGCGCGTAGGCCCGCGACAGCGCCACCGGCACGTCCTCGTCCCGCGTCCCGTGCAGCAGCGAGACCGGCACCCGCGGCGGGGGCAGCCGCAGGGGATCGGCGAGGGCCTCCTCGGCCGGGCCCACCAGTTCCGCGACCGCCCCGGCGCTCAGCCGAAGGGCCCGCGCCCGGGCCAGGTCCGCCACCGGGGCCACCGCGACGACGTGATCGACGCGGACGCGGGCGGCCCGTGGCGATGCCGCCGCCCACAGCGCCAGGTGCCCGCCCGCCGAGTGCCCCACCAGGACGTGCCGCCGGGCGGGGCAGGCGCTCCCGCCCGCCTCCAGGGCGCGTACGACGTCGTCGAAGGTCCGCGGCCAGCCGCCGCCCGCGCCCACCCGGCGGTACTCGGCCAGGACGACGTGCGCTCCCCGGCCGGCCAGCGCCGCCGCCAGCGGCGCGAGGTGGTGGCGGTCGTAGGTCTCGCGCCAGAAGCCGCCGTGCAGCAGCGTCACCCGCGGCGCGGACGGTCCGCCGCGGTAGAGGTCGACGACCTGGCTGGGGTGGGAGCCGTACTCCACGGTCACGGCCTCGCTCACCGGCCCGGTCACCGGCCGAGCACCCCGGCCAGTACGCGGGCCGCCCGTTCGGCGTCCGCGAAGCGCGTGTAGAGCGGCGTGAAGCCGAAGCGCAGGACGTCGGGCGGGCGGAAGTCGCCGACGACGTCCCGGCGCAGGAGTTCGGCCATCACCGCCCGCGCGTCCGGCGCGCACCGCAGCGACACCTGGCTGCCCCGCTCGTGGTGCGCGGCCGGTGTGAGGGGCTCGGTGCGGCCCGCCGGTACGTACGCCCGGACGCAGCGCAGGAAGAAGTCGGTGAGGGCGAGGCTCTTGGCCCGTACGGCGGCGAGGTCGACGTCGTCCCAGACGTCGAGCGCCGCGTCGAGGGCGAGGAGGGAGAGGATCTCCGGCGTGCCGACCCGGCCGCGCGGGGCGCCGTCGGCGGGGGTGTAGTCGGGGGACATGCCGAAGGGGTCGGCGTGGGAGTTCCAGCCGGGCAGCGGCGAGTCGAAGCGGGGTTGCAGGTCGCGCCGGACGTGGAGGAAGGCGGGCGAACCGGGGCCGCCGTTGAGGTACTTGTACGTGCAGCCGACCGCCAGGTCCACGCCGTGGGCGTCGAGCCCGACGGGGAGCGCGCCCGCGCTGTGGCACAGGTCCCAGACGACGCAGGCCCCGGCGGCCTGTACGGCGGCGGTCGTGCCGGGCAGGTCGTTCAGGCGGCCGGTGCGGTAGTCGACGTGGTTGACGAGCGCGACGGCGGTGCGCGGGCCGGCCGCGCCCGCGATGTCCGCGGCGTCGGCGGCCACGACGCGAGCGCCGGTCATGCGGGCGGCGGAGCGGGCGAGGTAACCGTCCGTCGGGAACGTGGAGGCGTCCACGAGGACCTCGTCGCGGCCGTCGCCGTCCTGACGGGCGAGCCGGATCGCGGCGACAACCGCCTTGAAGACGTTGACGCTTGTGGAGTCGCCGGCCACGATCTGGCCGGGGGCCGCCCCGACGAGCCGTCCGATGCGGTCGCCGACCCGCTCGGGCGCGGTCCACCACCCGGACTCGGTCCACGACCGGATGCGCAACCGCCCCCATTCGCGGGCGACGACGTCGGCGACGCGTGCGGGGACGGCCCGGGGCAGCGCCCCGAGGGAGTTGCCGTCGAGGTAGACGACCTCGGCCCCCGAAGCGCCCTCCAGTACGAACTCCGCCCGCTTGCCGCGCAGCGGATCCGCCGCGTCGAGGGCGGCGGCCCGTGCGGTGAGGGCGTCAGACACGGCTGCGGGCCGTCCACAGCTCGGGGAAGACGTGCTTCGTCGCGCGCTTCTCCAGCCACGCGACCCCGGGGGAACCTCCCGTCCCCACCTTCGCGCCCATCGCTCTGCGCGTCGCGACGAGGTGGTCGTTGCGCCAGCGCCACACGAGCTCGGCGACCTCGGTCAGGGCCTCGCCCAGCCGGCACTCCTCGCTGTTCTGGTCGCCCGCGTAGACGCGCTGCCAGACGTCCTCGACCGCCGGGTCGGCGGTGTAGCGCTCGGAGACGTCCCGTTCGCGGACGGCGGCGGGTATCGCGTGGCCGCGCCGCGCCAGGTAGCGCAGGACCTCGTCGTACAGGCTCGGCGCGTGCAGCGCCTTCTCCAGCTCCGCGTGGGTCCGTGGGGCGCCGCGGTAGGGGACCAGCAGCGCCGGGGACTTCTCGCCGAGCAGGAACTCCAGGCGGCGGTAGGTGGCCGACTGGAAGCCGGAGGCGTCGCCGAGGGCGGAGCGGAAGGCGTTGAACTGGGCCGGGGTCAGGTGCGCGAGCGGCTCCCAGGAGGCGTTGAGCGATTCCAGCTCGTACGTGGAGCGCTTGAGGGCCGCCATCGCGACGGGCAGGTCGTCCTCGCGCAGGGCGCGGGCCGCGGTCTCCCACTCGTGGACGATGACCGTGAACCACAGTTCCATCACCTGGGTGGTGACGAGGAAGACCATCTCGCCGGGGTCGTCGGAGAGCGGTTCCTGGAGGTGGGAGAGGACGTCGGCGTGGACGTAGTCCTCGTACGGGGTGGTGCCCGCAAGGTCCGGGCCGGGGGTGGGGGTGGGCTGGTCGAGCTGGGGTTCCGAAGTCACGCTTCGCCTCCGCTGCCGTCGCTCCCGGCCGTCGCCGGGCTCTCGCCGGGTACGCCGCGATCATCGGTGCACGGACGCCGCCACGGCAAGGGCCGTGACGGCGTTCGCGGGGGTGGTTCGGCGCTCTTCGTCAGCCGAGCGTGTTGGCGGCCGTCGGGGAGCTGTCGCGCAGGAAGGTCGTGCAGCGCTCGTACTCCTCCTGCTCGCCGATCGACTGCGCCGCCCGCGCGAGGGCGTGCAGCGCGCGCAGGAAGCCGCGGTTCGGCTCGTGCTCGAACGGCACCGGGCCGTGGCCCTTCCAGCCGCTGCGGCGCAGCGCGTCCAGGCCGCGGTGGTAGCCGGTGCGGGCGTAGGCGTACGACTCGACGACCCGGCCGCCCTCGAACGCCTCGTCGGCGAGCTGGGCCCACGCGAGCGAGGAGGAGGGGTACTTGGCGGCGACCTCGGCGGGGGCCGCTCCGGAGGCGAGCAGTTCGCGCGGCTCGGGGTCGTCGGGCAGGTGGGTCGGGGGCGGTCCCCCGAGGAGGTTCTCGTGAATCGACATGGGCTCCAGTCTGCCGCAGCCTCCGGTGACGGCCTACGCGTCGCCGGGATCGAGCGGCGGCGAGGAGACCCCGCAGTGGTACGCGCACTCCGGGTGGCACGCACCGCGCCCCGGGGCGCGGACGGTGGCCCAGGCCAGCACCGCGCCCACCAGCAGGGCGCCCGCGCACATCAGCATGGCCTTGTCGAAGGTGGCGGAGAAGGCCGCGGGGTCGCGGTAGACGTCGGCTCCCATGCCCGCGGCCAGGGGCAGCGCGGCCACCGCGATCAGGCCGGCGGCGCGGGCGGCGGCGTTGTTGATGCCGCTGGCCAGGCCCGCCCGGGAGACGTCGACGGAGGCGAGGACCGTCGAGGTGAGCGGCGCGACCAGCACCACCATGCCCAGGCCCAGGACGACGAGGGCGGGCAGGACGTCGCGCCAGTACACCGCGCCCGCGCCGACGCGCGTCATCAGCAGCAGTCCCACGGCGCACAGCAGCGGGCCGAGCGTCAGCGGGATACGGGCCCCGACGCGCTGGGCGATCCGCCCGGAGCGGGCGGACAGCAGCAGCATGAGCACGGTCGTGGGCAGCAGGGCGGTGCCGGCGGCGAGGGCGGACCAGCCGACGACGACCTGCAACTGGAGCACCGAGAGGAAGAAGAAGCCGCTGAAGGCCGCGTAGACGAAGACCGTGACGAGGTTGATGGCCGAGAACTGCCGGACGGCGAAGATCTCCAGCGGCAGCATGGGGTCGGCCCGGCGCCGTTCGACGTACACGAACGCAACGCCCAGCAGAACGCCGGCGACCGCCGGGCCGATCACCCAGGGCGAGCCGCCCCGGTCCGGCGCGGCGATGAGCGCGTACGTCACGGCGCCGAGCGCGAGCGCGGCCAGTGCGGCGCCGAGCACGTCGAAGCGCCCGTGCGCGGCGGGGTCCCGGGTCTCGGGCACGTGGCGCCGGGCGACGAGCACGCAGACGGCCGCGAGCGGCAGGTTGATCAGGAACACCCAGCGCCAGCCCGGCCCGTCCACCAGCCAGCCGCCCACGAAGGGCCCGACCGCCGAGGCCACGCCGCCCAGCCCGGACCAGGCGCCCACCGCGCCGGCCCGGTCGTCGGGGTGGAAGACGGCCTGGATCAGGGCGAGCGAGCCGGGGGTGAGCAGCGCGCCGCCGACGCCCTGCAACGCCCGGGCCGCGATCAGCACCCCGGCGTTGGGGGCGATGCCGCACAGCAGCGAGGCGAGCGCGAACCACACCACGCCGATGACGAACACCCGCCGCCGCCCGTAGCGGTCCCCCAGGGAGCCGCCGAGCAGGATCAGCCCGGCCAGGGTGAGCATGTAGGCGTTGACGGTCCACTGCAGGCCGGCGAGGTCGGCGTCGAGGTCCCGGCCGATGTGCGGCAGGGCGACGTTGACGACGGTGGCGTCGAGCATGGCCATGCCCGAGCCCAGCACGGCCGTCAGCAGCACCGCGCGCCCCGTGGCGGTGCCCAGGCGCACCGCGGGCGCGCCGCCGGCGCCGGGCCTGCCCGGTGCCGCCGTGCCGTGCGCCGGGCGCGGCTCGGGGCCGGGCCCGCGAGGGGGCCGCGGTGCGGAGTCGCTCATGCCGGGATCATCTCCCGGCCGGGCGGGTCCGGCCACGCGAGAGGGCCCGGTCCGCCGCTCGGTGAGCGGGCGGGCCGGGCCCCTTGCGTACGCGTCCTCGGGACCGTACTTACTTCAGCTTGGTGCCCGTGGCGCGCAGGTCCGCGCAGGCCTTGGTGACGCGCTCGGCCATGCCGGCCTCGGCCAGCTTGCCCCAGCTGCGCGGGTCGTAGGTCTTCTTGTCGCCGACCTCGCCGTCGACCTTCAGCACGCCGTCATAGTTGCGGAACATGTGGTCCGCGACCGGGCGGGTGAAGGCGTACTGGGTGTCGGTGTCGAGGTTCATCTTCACGACGCCGTTCTCCAGCGCGGTGCGGATCTCCTCCTCGGTGGAGCCGGAGCCGCCGTGGAAGACGAAGTCGAACGGGTCGGCCTTGCCGTGCTTGGCGGCGATGCCGTCCTGCAGCTCGCGCAGCAGCTCCGGCTTCAGGACGACGTTGCCCGGCTTGTAGACGCCGTGGACGTTGCCGAAGGAGGCGGCCAGCAGGTAGCGGCCCTTCTCGCCCAGGCCCAGCGCCTCGGCGGTGCGCTCCACGTCGGCGACGGTGGTGTAGAGGTCGTCGTTGATCTCGTGGGAGACGCCGTCCTCCTCGCCGCCGGTCGGGGTGATCTCGACCTCGAGGATGATCTTCGCCTTCACGGCCTCGGCGAGGAGTTCCTTCGCGATCGCAAGGTTCTCGTCGAGCTTCTCGGCGGAGCCGTCCCACATGTGGGACTGGAAGAGCGGGTTCAGACCGGAGGCCACGCGCTCCTGGGAGATCGCGAGCAGCGGACGGACGTAGCCGTCGAGCTTGTCCTTGGGGCAGTGGTCGGTGTGCAGCGCGATGTTCACCGGGTACTTCTTGGCGACGACGTGCGCGAACTCGGCCAGCGCGACCGCGCCGGAGACCATGTCCTTGCTGTACTGGCCGCCCAGGAACTCCGCACCGCCGGTGGAGATCTGGATGATGCCGTCGCTCTCCGCCTCGGCGAAACCGCGCAGCGCGGCGTGGAGGGTCTGCGTCGAGGTGACGTTGATGGCCGGGTAGGCGAACTTGCCTGCCTTCGCCCGGTCGAGCATCTCGTTGTAGACCTCGGGGGTTGCGATGGGCATCTGTCCGCTCCTTGTGATGTGCGGGTACGGGCGAAATACGGGCCCTGACCTAGGGGGCGACGGTCATCGTCGGACCCATCTTCCCAGACTCCCCGAATTACTCCACATGAGGCCCACCATGCTCATATGCGCAGGGCGCGTGGTTTCACGTGAAACCACGCGCCCTGCGGCGACACTTTCGGGGAAACGGCAGGTCAGGACAGGCCCAGGTCCCCGAGGGAGTAACCGGTCACATAGCGCAGGCCGGCGCCCTCGATGGCCGATTCGGCACCGCGGTCGACGATCGTCGCCACCGCGACGACCTCCGCGCCCGCCTCGCGGGCCGCCTCGACGGCGGTCAGCGGGGAGCCGCCGGTGGTGGAGGTGTCCTCGACCACAAGCACGCGGCGGCCCTTGATGTCCGGGCCCTCGATGCGGCGCTGCATGCCGTGCGTCTTCTGCGCCTTGCGCACGACGAAGGCGTCCAGCTTGCGGCCGCGCGCGGCGGCGGCGTGCAGCATCGAGGTGGCCACCGGGTCGGCACCCAGGGTGAGCCCGCCCACGGCGTCGAAGTCCAGGTCCGCCGTGGCGTCCAGCATGACCTGGCCGACCAGCGGCGCCGCCTCGGCGTCCAGGGTGATCCGGCGCAGGTCGATGTAGTAGTCGGCCTCCTTGCCGGAGGAGAGGGTCACCTTGCCGTGCACCACGGCCTTGTCCTTGATCTGCTGCAGCAGGGCGTCACGCACATCGCTCATGGCCATGAGCTTAGGCCAGGGACCGCCAGGTCCACGTCGTGGAGATCTCCAGCGGATCGATCGGCGTGACCAGGCGGGGATGGGTGTTGAGCCCGTTCGGCGGACCGGACTGCGGCTCGACGCAGACCGCCTCGCTCTGCTCGTCGTAGACGACGACCCACTCGGTGCGGCTGGTGACCTTCAGCTCCAGGGCGCCGGGCCAGGTGAGCGTGACCTCCACGCCGTCGGGCATCCCGAAGCAGTCGTCCCAGGGCCCGGGGCGGGGGTCGATGCGCCGGCCGGTGGGCAGGTGGTTCTCGCCCCGCTCCTCCTGCCAGGCGGGCCGGAAGTCGATCTCCACGTCCTTGCCGGTGCCGAGGTTGCGCAGGAACCAGGGGTGCCAGCCGGCCTGTGCCGGGAAGGAGTCGGCGTAGGTCTCGACGCCCATGGTGAGGGTGAGGGAGTCGGCGTCCAGTTCGACCACCTGGGTGACGCGGCCGCTGTACGGCCAGGGGTCGGCCAGGTCGTAGGTGAACGCGGCGCTGCGCTCGTCCGCGCGCGCGGTGCGCCAGGCCGTGTCACGGCCGGTGCCGTGGATGGCGTGCGGTGCGGCGTTGAGGGGCAGTTGGTGGACCTCGCCGCCGTTGCGGAAGCGGCCGAGCTCGGTGCGGCCGCACCAGGGGACCATGGGGAAGGCGCCGTAGCGCTCGCCCTGACGCAGGAGTTCGGTCCCGCCGATCTTCAGGCTGCCGAGCCGGCAGCCATTGGTCGGGTCCACGGTCACCTCGGCGCTACCGGCGCCCAGCGTTACGTTTTCGCTCACGCTTCGACCCTACGGGCAGGGCGGCCGGTACCGCCGGATGACCGCGGGACGGACTCGACGGTGCGTCAGCGCTTGCGGCGCAGCACCCGGGTCACCACCACGGCGCCCGCCAGGGCGATGGCCGCCGCGGGGGCGGCCCAGCGCAGGACGGCCGTGCCGGAGGTGGTCTCCGGGGCGGGGACGGGGGCGTAGCGCCCCCTGGGCGGGGCGTGGTCGACCTCTTCGGCGCTGCGGCCGATCATCGTGCGGCGGGCGTGCGCGGCCTCGGCCGGGGGTTCGTCGTCGAGGGCGTCGTCCTCGAAGGCCTCGGAGTCGTCGCTGTCGGCACCGCCGGGGGCGTCGGCGGCGTCGGCGGCATCGACAGCGTCCGCCGTGGCGGGCTCGGCCGGGCCGGCGACCGGAACGGCCGCCTCGTCCTCACGGAGCTCCTCCGCCAGTGCCGCTCCGAAGCGGTCGAGGAGCCGTCGCGCGGCGGACTCGGCGGTCTTCGCGTCGAACTCCGCGAGCCGACCGGCGCCGCTGACCGTGCCCAGGCAGCTCAACCGCGTGCCGCCGGGCATCTCCTCCGGCAGCGCGCTCAGCGCGAGCGTCACCGTGCCGGTGCCCCGCGCCTCCGTGCCCTCGCCGGACAGCTCGTACGAACCGTCCCGCTCGGTCAGCCGCAGCGCCCCCCGGTAGGTGATCGTGGAACCGCCGATGCGCAGCCGCAGCCGCCCCGTCAGCGCCGCGCCGGACGAGGCGTCCTGCTGCAGGCCGGGAACACACCGGGCGACGCGGGCGGGGTCGGAGAGAACCCGCCGCACCGCACCGACGGGAAACGGAACGAACACCTCATGCTCCATAGCTAGCGAGCCTACCCACCGGCTCCCGCACGAGGCCCGTCCCGGTCGAATCCGATCGAACTTTCCGTCAGAAGACGGTCAGTAACCGACCGTGAATCGCTCACCGATGTGCTTCGGCGCCTCGATCTCGTCGACGACCGCCACCGCGTAGTCCTCGGCGGAGATCCGGCTGTTGCCCTGCGCGTCCGTGACGAGGTCGTCGAGGGCGGTGCGGTACGTCCCCGTCCGCTCGCCGGGCTGGATCTGGGCGGCGGGGCTGATGTTGGTCCAGCGGACGTCGGAGACGGTCCGGTAGTACTCCAGCGCGTCACCGTGCGCGTGCATGATCTGGAGCAGGAACTCGGGCAGGCCCTCGGCGTCCCAGACCTGCTTGCCGTCCGGCGTGCGCAGCGAGCCCGCGCCGCCGACCGCGATGAGCCTCGGGGCCGCGTCCCCGAGCCGGCGCAGCCCCAGGACCAGGGACTTCGCGGCGGGCGCGATGGTGGCGACATGGCCGGGCCCGTCCCCGCCGCCGACCGCGCTGACCAGGACGTCATGGCCGGCGGCCACGGCGGCCACCGAAGCCGCGTCGAGCACGTCGCCGCTGACGACCATGAGGCCGGGGTGCCGCTCCGTGATCTTGGACTGTTCGCGGAGGGCGGCCGTGACCTGGTGGCCGCGGTCCAGCGCCTCGCGCAGGATGCGGCTGCCGATCGTTCCGGTGGCGCCGAAGAGGGCGATCTTCGCCATGGGGTCTCCTGTTGCGTGTTGAACCGCTGTAGTACCGAGCGACCACGCTATGACCGCCACCGGGCACCGGCCAGGTAGGCTCGCGTCTCTCCATGGTGAAAAAACGACATGATGACCCGGACGGCGACAGCGGCGCGAGCCGTGGCCGCCGCGAGATCGTCGATCTCGCCTACGACGCCCCGCCCGGCACCCCGGCCGGCCTGGAGGTCCTGACCCTCGCCGCCCTGCGCGAGCGCGCCCCCGAGGGCCTGCTGAGCAGGCCGCAGCGGCTGGACTTCCACCAGATCGTCGCCGTCGACTCCGGCTCCGCCCCGCACACCGTCGACTTCACCACCCACACGCTCGACGCGGGTTCGGTGCTGTGGGTCCGGCCCGGCCAGGTCCAGCAGTACGGGGACCACTCGGGCGCCGCCGCGCCCGAGGGCACCGTCGTCCTCGTCCAGCCCGGCTTCCTGCCGCCCGGCACCGCAGTCTCCGAAGCGGCCGACGACCCCTTCCGCCCGGTGCTGTGGCGGCCGGCCGGCGGCGACCGGGAGGCCGTCTTCTGCGCCGTGCGCCATCTGGCCACCGACTTCCGCACCGGCGCCCACCTGCCCGCCGGCATCCACACGGACGTCCTGCGCCACCTGCTGTCCGTCCTGGTGCTGCGGCTGGCCCACGGCAGCGCCGAAGCGAGCGGCGCCCCCGTCCCGGGCGAGGCGTTCGTGCGCTTCCGCGCCGCCGTCGAGCGCGGCTTCGCCACCCACCACCGGGTCGCCGACTACGCCGGGGCGCTCGGTTACGCGCCCCGCACCCTCGCGCGGGCCACGATCGCGGCGACCGGGGTGGGCGCGAAGGAGTTCATCGACCGGCGGGTGACGCTGGAGGCCAAGCGGCTGCTGGCGCACAGCGACCTGCCCGCGGCCCGGATCTCCGAGCGGCTCGGCTTCGACGACGCCGCGAACTTCTCCAAGTTCTTCCGGCAGCGCACAGGACTGGCTCCCGGCGCCTTCCGCGCGTCCCTGGGCCGTCACCCCGCATAGCGGGGGTGCATCAGGGTCGACGGCAGCAGCCCCGGCGGGGCGCGCAGCTCCCGCAGGGGCGGCCCGGCGTCGGGCCGGCTCAGCCGCACCGGACCGTGGGAGGCGAGCAGGAAGCCCCAGCCCTGCCGCTGGGCGCGTGGTGCGGGCAGCGCCTGGACGGCGTAGGGCGCGGTGCGCAGCCCGACGGAGCGGACCGTGGCGTCCACGGTCCAGAAGGTGTGCGGCCGGGCGTCGGGGTCGCCGCCGTGGACCGCCATGCGCCCGCCGGGGGCCAGCGCGCGGGCCACCAGGCCGTAGAACTCCTGGGAGTACAGCTTGGTGCTGGGGGTGAGCCCGGGGTCGGGCAGGTCGGATATCACCACGTCGTACGGGCCGCCGGCCGTGCCCCGGGCCGCGCGCAGCCAGTCGAACGCGTCGCCCGCCACGACCCGTACGCGGCGGTCGCGGTAGGCGCCGTTGTTGAGGGCCGCCAGCTCCGGGTCGGTGCGGGCCAGCCGCACCACGGCGGGGTCGAGCTCGACGACGGTGACGGAGCCGACCCCGTCGTGGCGCAGCACCTCCCGCACCGCGAGGCCGTCGCCGCCGCCGAGGACGAGGACGCGCCGGTGCGGGCCGCCGGCCATGGCGGGGCGGACGAGCGCCTCGTGGTAGCGCGGTTCGTCACCGCTGAAGCGCAGCCGGCCGTCGAGGAAGAGGGAGAGGGGCCGGCCGCTCGCGCCCCCGCCGGTGAGCACGACCTCCTGGACCTCGCTGTGCACGGCGACGCGTACGTCCGCCCCGTACACGGCGTGCCGCGCGGCCCGTTCGAAGGGGCCGGTGAGCACGGAGCAGACGGCCAGCACCACCAGCACCAGGCCGTTGGCCGTCAGCAGCGTCCAGCGTGCCCGGAGGGAGAGGTCGCCGCGGAAGAGCCAGAGCACCAGCGCACCGCCGGCGACGGCGTTGACCGCGCCGGTCAGCAGGGCGCCCGTGAGCTGCCCGAGAACGGGGAGCAGCAGGAAGGGGAAGGCGAGCCCGCCGACGAGGGCGCCCACGTAGTCGGCGGCGAACAGGTCGGCGACCGCGCAGCCCGCGTCCTGGCGGCGGATGCGCTGGATGAGGGTCATCAGCAGCGGCACTTCGGCGCCGATCAGCACCCCGATCACGAGCGAGAACCCCACCAGGGCCGGGCGCGCCTGGCCGTACCAGGCGAAACAGGCGTACAGCGCCATGGCCGAGAGTCCACCGGTGAGCGCCAGCACCGCCTCGACGGCCGCGAAGCCGAGGGCCGCGCGCCTGCGCAGCCGCTTGGCGAGCAGCGAGCCGACGCCCATGGCGAAGACCATCACCGACAGGACGACGGACGCCTGGGTGACGGAGTCGCCGATCAAATAGGAGGCCAGTGCGACCAGTTCGAGCTCGTACACCAGCCCGCAGGCGGCGCAGATGAAGACCGTGGTCAGGACGAGGAGGCGGCCGAGCCCGGCCGGTACGGGCAGCCGCGCTGGTACCGGGCGGTGGACCATGCGGGAACGCTACGTCACGATCCGGTACCCCCTTGTCACCCACACGGGTCTATTGCTCACGCCTCTGGGTGACATCACAGGGGGCGGTCGCCCGCACCCCGACCCGGGTCCGGGTGGCGACCAGCCGTCCCTCCTGGGGATACGCGTGCCAGGTGCGCCAACTTATCTGGCCCTCGCGGCGCTGGGCGAGCAGCGCGGTGAAGGCGTGGGGGTCGCCTGGAAACGTTCCGGCCAGGCCCTGGGGGTGCTCCGCGACCAGCGCGAGCAGTTCCTGCGCGCGCCCCGCGAACGAGCTGCGCGAGAGGGTCTCGACGCGCGCCGCGAATTCGTACTCCCATGCGCCGACACGCTTGGCGACGCCGAGGGGCAGCGGGGTGCTGCTGCCGGGTATGCAGGCGACGGTCTCCGAACAAACCCCGCCCTCCTCTTCGAGTATGACCTGGTGGGAGGCGCCCAGCAGGCGCAGCTGCACCGCCGACTCGTCGAGCTGGAGATCGAGGACCGCCAGGGCGGGAAGGGGCTCCTTCCCCAGGCACCAGGCGAGATCGGCGGCGCGGGTATCGGTGTAGGTGGTTTTGAGGGTGGTGAGCATGGGTCGGCTCCGCGAACGAGCAGTGGAGGGTGGGCCGGCCCGCCCCGCGGAGGACCAGATTCCTTCGGGTGCGCCGGCTCATGCCCACATTTGAGCTCCTCGGTTCCGTTCCGGCGGATGCGATTCCGGGTTGCGGGGATTCCCAGGAGTTGTCTCTCAACGTGGCTCTGAATGAGAGGGAATCACGAATGAGCGGCGCCCACAGCAGTTTTACCCATCATCTGCAACTTTCCATCCACGCGGGCGCCATACAGTTCAAATGTTCAACAGACCGGCGTCCGGCGGAAGTCGAAAACCCACCGGACGCATATGCGGCTGGGCATGGGCCGCCCGCACATCCTTTGATCAAGAAGCGGCGATCAGCTTCTCGACGGCCTCCACCACGGACTTCTCCTGCCTGCAGAAGGAGAAACGCACCAGATGGGACGGGGCGTCGGGGCGCAGATGGAAGGCGGACGTCGGAATGGCCACCACCCCGGCGCGCAGCGGCAGTTCACGGCAGAATCGCACGCCGTCCGCATGCCCCCACGCGCGGATGTCCGCCTGCACGAAATAGCCCGCGTCCGCGCGATAGGGGCGCAGTCCCGCCCGCGCGAGCCCGTCGCTCAGCAGGTCGCGATTACGGCGCAGAATTCCACGGAGCTCCGTCGCCCACTCCTCCACGCCCCCCAGCGCCCGCGCGAGCGCCTCCTGGTACGGCGTGCCCGAGGCATAGGTGAGGAACTGCTTCACCGACGCCACCGCACGCACCAGGTGCGCCGGACCGCACACCCAGCCGACCTTCCAGCCGGTGACGTTGAAGGTCTTGCCGGCCGAGGAGATCGTCAGCGTCCGCTCCCGCATCCCCGGCAGGGCGGCGATCGTCCGGTGCACGGCGTCGCCGTAGACCAGGTGCTCGTACACCTCGTCCGTCACCACCGTCAGGTCGTGTTCCCGGCAGAGCGCGGCGATCGCGGCCAGCTCCGCGGCGTCGAACACCTTGCCGGTGGGGTTGTGCGGAGTGTTGAGCAGCAGGACGCGGGTACGGCCGGTCACGGCGGCGCGCAGCGCGTCCACGTCGAGCACGAAGCCCGCCCCCTCGTCCCCCTCGCCGTCGGCCCCGTTCTCGGCCAGCGGGACGGGCACCAGCGTCGCGCCCGCGAAGCGCGCGCCGGCCGGGTAGGCGTCGTAGCAGGGGTCGAAGGCGATGACCTCGTCACCGGGGTCGCACAGGCCCAGCAGCACCGCCGCCAGGGCCTCCGTCGCGCCCGTGGTGGCCAGCACCTCGCCCTGCGGCTCGTACTCCAGCCCGTAGCGGCGGCGCTGGTGCTCCGCGACGGCCTCGCGCAGCGCCGGGAAGCCGTAGGCGGGCGGGTACTGGTTGGCGCCCGCGAGCACCGCGTCGGCGACGTCGCGCAGCAGGGGGGCGGGGCTGTCCAGCTCGGGCACCCCCTGGCCCAGGTTGACCGCTCCCGTGCGCCGTGCCAGCTCGGTCATCTCGGTGAAGACCGACGCCCCCATCCCCCGCACGCGTGCCGCCGGGCTCCAGCCCGGGCCCGTGAGATCCACCGCGTCCATCGTCATGCGCGTCCCGCTTTCCCCTCGGTGCCACACCAGTTCAGGCGATCAAGCTCACGATAGGCGGGGCCCGGACGGCGGCACAGCACACGGCGGGCCCCGGTCCTCGCGGACACTCCGCCGTGCGGCCGAGCGGGTGGAAGGCGCACCGCTAACGGGCGCTCCGTCTCGCGCGCGCGGGGCATCGGCCGCATGGTCGGTATACGCCGGGATGCCGCCGGTATGCCTCCAACCGTCCGTACCAGCACCGGAGGTGCCCCCGTGTCCGCCGGCCCAGCCGTTCAGCACGACACAGCACCCGTCCGAGCACCGCAGCCGCACGGCGCCGGCCGCGCCCCCCGCCGGGCCGGCCGCACGGACCGCGTGCGCGAAGCGCTGCGACGGGCCCTGCCGGCACTGGGGCTGTACGCCGCCGCCCGGCTCAGCGGCATGACGGTGATGGCCGCGTGGGCCTGGTCCATCGGCAAGCACCCGCGCACACTGCTGGGGCACCTGTGGGACGGCATCTGGTACGCGGGCATCGCGCGCGACGGCTACGGCCTGATCCTGCCCTCGCCCACCACGCGCGGCGTGATCTTCAACGACCTGGCCTTCTTCCCGCTCTTCCCGGGCCTGGTGCGGACGGTGGCGGCCGTGCTGCCGTTCACCGTCGTCACCGCCGGGCTGCTCGTCGCCTGGGCCTCGGCCGGAGCGGCGGCCTGGGGCATCTACGCGGTCGGCGAGCGGCTGTACGGGCGGCGGGTGGGGACGCTGCTGGTGCTGCTGTGGGGGCTGTTGCCGCACGCCATCGTGCAGACCATGGCGTACACGGAGTCCCTGATGACCGCGCTGGCGGCCTGGGCCCTGTACGCGGCGATCACCGGCCGGCGGCTGTGGTCCGGGGTGCTGGCCCTGTTGGCGGGGCTCTCCCGCCCCAACGCCGTCGCCGTCGCCGCCGCCGTCTGCTGCGCGGCCGCGCTCACGCTGTGGCAGGACCGGCGCTCGCGCCGGGACTGGCGGGTATGGACGGGCGCCGCCATCGCGCCGGTGGGCTGGGCCGGCTACGTCGTCTGGGCCGGCTTCCGCTCGGGGGGCGGGCCGCTGGGCTACTTCGAGGTGCAGCGGCTGTGGGGCTCGCGCTTCGACTTCGGAAGGGACGCCTTCCGGTTCATCCGGCACCTGATCGTCGCGCGCGACTACATGGCGTACTACATGGCCGCGGCGATCCTCGCCGTCGCCCTGGTCGCGCTGGTGTACCTGGCCCTGGACCGGCCCCCCGCGGCACTGCTGGTCTACGTCCTGGTGCTGACCGTCATCGCGGTCGGCGGCTCCAGCTACTTCGCGTCCAAGCCGCGCTTCCTGCTGCCGGCCTTCCCGCTGCTGCTGCCGGCGGCCCTGGCCATGGCGAAAGCCCGGCCCCGCACCATCGCCATGACGGCGGGCGCGCTGGCCGGGCTGTCGTTCTTCTACGGGACGTACCTGCTGGCCGTGGCCAGGGTCCCGATGTGACGGGCCGCTACGGCCCTACGCCTCGGCGTCCGGCTTGTCGTCACCGTCGGACTCGACATCGGCCTCCAGGCCGAGCTGCTCGACGAGCCACTTGTCGAACTCGATCGAGGCCCGCACCCAGCTGACCGTGCTGGAGACGAAGTGCTCCAGCGCGACGCCGACGCCGATCAGCATCTGCGCCTCGCCGATGAGACGGACGGTGCCGTCGTCGTGGGTGTGCGTGTAGACCTTGGGCCACAGCGTGCGACGGTTCCAGTCGTCGATGACCTCAAGGAGCCTGGGCTTCTCCTCGATGCCGTGCGGCCGGTCGTAGAACGTGCGCACGGAGAAGACCTGCTGCTCCTCCTCGCCCCGGAACATGAAGTACGTGCGGAACTGCTCCCACGGCGCGGCGAGGTCACCCTCGTCGTCGACGACGTACTTCAGCTCCATCTGCTCCAGGAGCTGCTTGACCAGGTCCTGGTCGGGGATGACGGGGCCTGTCGGGCCCGCCTCAGGCTGCGGTTCGGGCTGGCCCCCGAAATTAGGAATCGAGGACGGGTCGATGCTCACCGTTTTCTTCCCTTCGTACGGTCTCCCGCCATCCTCCCCCATCCCGGGCGGGCGCTGGTACCCCCGCCGGGCCGGATGTCACAGGGATTTCGCTGCTGCCCCCTTACCAACAGGCGAAACAATGAGCCCGCCAGCCCCGTCAGTCCCGTCGGCCCCGTCCGCGACATCGACGCGGACCGTGTCGCCGTCGCGGATCTCACCGGCGAGGATGGCCCGGGCGAGCTGGTCGCCGATGGCGGTCTGGACCAGCCGGCGCAGCGGCCGGGCACCGTAGGCCAGGTCGGGCGGGGTGCCGCCCTCCTCCTGCGGCGCGTGGCCCAGCCGGGCCAGCCAGCGCAGGGCGTCGTCGCCCACGTCCAGGGTGAGCCGGCGGTCGGCGAGGCGGCGCTGCAGATGACCGATCTGGATCTGGGCGATCCGCTCCAGCTGGCCCGTGCCGAGGGGGTGGAAGACGACGGTGTCGTCGAGCCGGTTGAGGAACTCGGGCCGGAAGGAGGCGCGGACGGTCTCCAGCACCTTCTCCTTCTTCCGCTCCTCGTCCAGCTGCGGATCCACCAGATAGGTGGATCCGAGGTTCGAGGTGAGGATGAGGATGGTGTTGCGGAAGTCCACCGTCCGTCCATGGCCGTCCGTGAGCCGGCCGTCGTCGAGGACCTGGAGCAGGATGTCGAAGACCTCGTGGTGGGCCTTCTCCACCTCGTCCAGCAGGACCACGGTGTACGGGCGCCGGCGCACGGCCTCGGTCAGCTGGCCGCCCTCCTCGTAGCCGACGTAGCCGGGCGGGGCGCCGACCAGGCGGGCGACGGAGTGCTTCTCGCCGTACTCGCTCATGTCGATGCGGACCATCGCCCGCTCGTCGTCGAAGAGGAACTCCGCGAGCGCCTTGGCCAGCTCGGTCTTGCCGACGCCGGTCGGGCCGAGGAAGAGGAACGAGCCGGTCGGCCGGTCGGGGTCGGCGATGCCGGCCCGGCTGCGCCGCACGGCGTCGGACACCGCGCGGACGGCCTCGGCCTGCCCGATCAGCCGCTTGCCGAGCTCGTCCTCCATGCGCAGCAGCTTCTGCGTCTCGCCCTCGAGCAGGCGGCCGGCCGGGATGCCGGTCCAGGAGGCGACGACGTCGGCGATGTCGTCCGGGCCGACCTCCTCCTTGACCATGAGGTCCTTGGCCGAGGCCTCCTGTTCCGCCTCGGCCTCCGCCTCGGCGGCCTCCTCCAGCTCCCGCTCCACGGCGGGGATCTCGCCGTAGAGCAGCTTGGAGGCGGTGTCGAAGTCGCCGTCGCGCTGGGCGCGCTCGGCGTGCACCCGCAGCTCGTCGAGGCGCTCCTTGAGCTCACCGACCCGGTTGAGGGACTGCTTCTCCTTCTCCCAGCGCGCGGTCAGGCCCCGCAGCTCCTCCTCCTTGTCGGCGAGGTCGCGGCGCAGCTTGGCCAGGCGCTCCTTGCTGGCCGCGTCCGACTCGTTCCGGAGGGCGAGCTCCTCCATCTTCAGCCGGTCGACGGCGCGCTGCAGCTCGTCGATCTCGACGGGCGAGGAGTCGATCTCCATGCGCAGCCGGGACGCGGCCTCGTCCACGAGGTCGATGGCCTTGTCGGGCAGGAAGCGGGAGGTGATGTAGCGGTCGGACAGGGTCGCGGCGGCGACCAGCGCCGAGTCCGCGATCTGCACCTTGTGGTGCGCCTCGTAGCGGCCCTTGAGGCCGCGCAGGATCGCGATCGAGTCCTCGACGGAGGGCTCGGCGACCAGCACCTGCTGGAAGCGGCGCTCCAGCGCCGGGTCCTTCTCGATGCGCTCGCGGTACTCGTCGAGCGTGGTCGCGCCGACCATGCGCAGCTCGCCGCGGGCGAGCATGGGCTTGAGCATGTTCCCCGCGTCCATGGCGGAGTCGCCGCCGGCGCCCGCCCCGACCACGGTGTGCAGCTCGTCGATGAACGTGATGATCTGGCCCTCGCTGGACTTGATCTCCGCGAGGACGGTCTTGAGCCGCTCCTCGAACTCGCCGCGGTACTTCGCGCCGGCCACCATCGCGCCCAGGTCGAGCGCGACGAGCCGCTTGTTCTTCAGCGACTCCGGCACGTCGCCCTTCACTATCCGCTGGGCGAGCCCCTCGACGACGGCCGTCTTGCCGACGCCGGGCTCACCGATGAGGACGGGGTTGTTCTTGGTGCGGCGCGAGAGCACCTGCACCACGCGCCGGATCTCGTGGTCGCGGCCGATGACGGGGTCGAGCTTGCCGTCCCGCGCGGCGGCCGTGAAGTCCGTGCCGAACTTCTCCAGCGCCTTGTACGTACCCTCCGGGTCCGCGGTGGTCACCCGCTGTCCGCCCCTCGCGCTCTCGAACGCGGCCAGCAGCTTCCCGGCCGACGCTCCCTGTTGTTCCAGCAGCTCGCCGACGCGCCCGCCCTTGGCGGCCAGGCCGACGAGCAGGTGCTCGGTGGAGATGTACTCGTCGCCGAGCTCGCGCGCCCGCTCCGCCGCGTCCGCGAGCGCCGCCAGCAGCTCGCGGTTGGGCTGCGGCGGTGCCACGGTGGAGCCCTGCACGCTGGGCAGGCCCGCGAGCTGCCGCTCGGCACCCGACCGCAGCGCCGCCGCGTCGGCCTCCACGGCCGCCAGCAGGTCCATCACGTTCTCGTTCTCCTGCCCGGCGAGCAGGGCCAGCAGCAGGTGCGCGGGCGTCATGTCGGCATGCCCGGCCGTCACGGCCCGGTCGTTGGCGGCGCTGAGCGCCTCCCGGCTCTTGTTGGTCAGCTCGGCGTCCACGACCTGCGCTCCTCCTTGTGCTCGTTGGTACCCACGTCGGTCCTGCCTTGGGCAACGTGCGATAAGTTGAGTCTATTCCACTCAACCCTGTCCTCGCCAGCACTCCCTTGTCCCCTGATCGGCGTACAGGCCCGGCCCGACCAGGCGGAGTGGGTGGTACCGCCCCGTCGCGACCACGCCCTCGCCTAACCTGACCGTCATGGCGATCGACCTCCGCGACCCCGATCCCGCCTACGTCAGCTTCTGGCGCGAGCGGCACGTCTGCACCCTGACCACCCTCCGCCCGGACGGCTCCCCGCACGTCGTCCCCGTCGGCGTCACCTTCGACCCCGCCTCCGGCATCGCCCGCGTCATCACCAACAAGAGCAGCCGCAAGGTCGCCAACGTGCAGGCGGCGGGGCAGGACGGCGCACGGGTGGCCGTCTGCCAGATGGAGGGCAAGCGCTGGGCCTCCCTCGAGGGCCGCGCCGTCGTGCGCACCGAGGCCGACGTCGTGGCCGACGCCGTCACCCGCTACGCCGAGCGGTACCACCGCACGCCCAGCCCCAACCCCGACCGCGTCGTCATCGAGATCACGGTGACGCGGGCCCTGGGCCGCGGCTGAGCCGTCAGGCCAGCGCGTCGCGGATGTCGCGGATCATCATCGCCGGGCGGTGCCGGACGTCGGCCGAGGTGAACCGCAGGATGCGGCGGACCTCCCGGCACGCCGCCAGGTCGTTGAACCGTATGACGTCGCGCTGGTGCTGCGCCCTGGTGCCGTGCCAGGTGTATCCCTCGGTCTCCACGGCCAGCCCCTGCGGGCGGAAGAGGAAGTCGGGGTAGACCCGGCGGCCGGTCGCGGGCACCACGAGCATCACCTGGGTCTCGGGGTGGAGCCCGGCGTCGTTCATCCGCAGCCGGGCGAGCGTCTCGGCGGGTGAGCCGGAGCGGGGGTCGGCCATGGCCAGCCACCATGCGGCGGTTCCGGCGCCGCGCAGGGACGGGGCACGGGTCAGGGCGCGGCCGATGTCGTCGAGCGTGGTCAGCGGCCGGCCACGCGAACCCGGTGGCCCGCTCCCCCGGCCGTGCCGCCAGCTCAGGGCCGAGTCGACGGCCACCAGCGCCTCGTCCCGCGGGCCCGCCCGCAGCAGATCCGCCATCGTCCGGGCCACGGTGGTCACCCTCAGCCCGGCCACGACGGTCACCTCGCCCGGCGCGAGCGGCAGCCTGTGCAGCGTCGCCCCCTTGACGGCCGCGCTGCCTGGGCAGATGAAGTCGGGAACGGCAGCGGGGTGCTCGCCGGGCGGTCCGGCCTCGACACCGTGCAGCATCGCAGCCGACCAGTGGCTCACCACCAGCTCCGGGCGCAGCAGCTGATGCGTCCACAGCAGCTCCGCCCAACCCGCCTCCCGCCCCGGCACGAGCCACGCCCCGGGCCGGATCCGCGTCCATCCCTCCGCCGTCAGGAACCGGCTCAGCCGACCCCGCGTCCACCCTCCGGCCAGCGCCTGCGCCGTGAGCACCACCCCGCCCTGGGCATCGGCCCGGGCCCGCAATGAAGTCTCGTCCCCCGTCATGCTCCGAGTGTCCCGGACGCAGCGTCACCACACCACCCCTGTGGATAACTCTCCGTAATCGGCTCGGGGAAGCAATTGGGGAAGCAATGGGGAAGCAAAAGGCCGGGAGAGCGACGCGCTCTCCCGGCCCTTTCGCTGTTCGGATCAGCGCTCCCGCGGATCCCGCCGCGGGCGCCACACCACCAGGGCGCTGGCCTGCTGGACGTCCTGGTAGGGGACCAGGTCGCGGCGGTAGGAGGCGTGGACGGCCGCCTCCGCCTGCTGCATGGCCGTGGCCGCGCCCTCGACCGTCGCCTGGAGCTCGGCGACGCGCGCCTTGAGCGCGGCCACCTGGTTCTCCAGCTCGATGATGCGCTTGATGCCGGCCAGGTTGATGCCCTCGTCCTGGCTGAGCTGCTGCACCTGGCGCAGCAGCTCGATGTCGCGCGCGGAGTAGCGGCGACCGCGGCCGGCCGTGCGGTCGGGAGAGACCAGGCCGAGGCGGTCGTACTGCCGCAGCGTCTGCGGGTGCAGACCCGAGAGCTGAGCGGCGACGGAGATGACGTAGACCGGCGACTCGTCGGTCAGTTCATACGGATATGGATTACGTCGGCGGCCGGTCCCTTCCATGGGTCATGCTCCCTTCGCGGCCTGGAACAGCTCCGCTCGCGGATCCTCGTCCGCGGTGGCGTCGCGGTAGGTCTCAAGAGCCTCCCGCGCCTTGTCACCGAGGTTCTTGGGCACGGACACCTCGACGGTGACCAGGAGGTCGCCGCGGGTGCCGTCCTTGCGGACCGCGCCCTTGCCCCGGGCGCGCATGGTACGGCCGTTGGGCGTGCCCGCGGGCAGCTTCAGGGTGACCGGCGGGCCGCCGAGCGTGGGCACCTTCACCTCGCCACCGAGCGCCGCCTCCGCGAAGGTGACGGGGACGGTGACGGTGAGGTTGTCGTCCTTGCGCCCGAACACCGGGTGCGTGCCGACGTGCACGACGACGTACAGGTCGCCGCTGGGGCCGCCGCGCTCGCCCGGGGCGCCCTTGCCGCGCAACCGGATCCGCTGGCCGTCGGAGACTCCGGCGGGGATGCGGACCTGCATCGTGCGGGAGGACTTGGCGCGCCCGCTGCCGTGGCAGACGTCGCAGGGGTTCTCAGGGATCAGCCCGCGGCCCTTGCAGTCGGGGCAGGGGTCGGTCAGGGAGAACCCGCCGCCCGTGCCGCGCGACACCTGGCCGGTGCCGACGCAGGTCGGGCAGACCCTGGGCGTACCGTTTTTGTCGCCCGTGCCGGAGCAGCTCTTGCACGCCGCCGAGGAGGACATCCGCAGGGGGACCGTGGCCCCCTCCACCGCCTCGGTGAAGTTGAGCGTCACCTCGGACTCGATGTCCTGGCCGCGGCGCGGCTGGGTGCGCGTGCTCGTACCGCCCCGGTTGAAGAGGCCGCCGAAGACGTCGCCCAGGCCGCCCCCGAAACCGCCGGCACCGGCGCCGCCACCGCCCTGGGCGCCCCCGAAGAGGTCACCCAGGTCGAAGTTGAACGAGCCGCCGCCGCCCGGCCCGGGGCGGAAGCCTCCGTTGCCGAACAGGGCGCGCGCCTCGTCGTACTCCTTGCGGCGCTTGGCGTCGGCGAGGACGTCGTTCGCCTCGGAGATCTCCTTGAAGCGCTCCTCGGCCGAGGCGTCGCCCTTGTTGGCGTCCGGGTGGTACTCGCGGGCGAGCTTCCGGTACGCCTTCTTGATCTCCGCCTCGGTGGCGTCCTTGGGGACGCCGAGGACCTTGTAGAGGTCCTTCTCCAGCAAGTCCCTGCTCAGGCTCATCCCCGACGTCCCTCCTTCCGGTCACCCATGGCGTCAGCCCTCGTCCGGGCCACCGCTCTCCTCGTCCGACGCCTCGTCGGCCTTCGGGCTCGCGCCCGGCTGCGGCTCGGCGACCGCGACCCGCGCGGGGCGGATCGTGCGCTCGCCGATCCGATACCCCGGCTGCAGAATCTGCACGCACGTGGTCTCGGTGACGTCGGGCGCGTAGCTGTGCATCAGCGCCTCGTGCACCAGCGGGTCGAAGGGCTCGCCCTCCTTGCCGAACTGCTGCAGGCCCATCTTGGACACGACCGTCTCCAGCGACTCGGCGACGGACTTGAAGCCGCCGACGAGCTCGCCGTGGTCACGGGCGCGACCGATGTCGTCGAGCGTCGGGAGGAGCTCGGACAGGAGGTTCGCGATGGCGATCTCCTTGACCGTGGCCCGGTCCCGCTCCACGCGGCGACGGTAGTTCTGGTACTCGGCCTGGAGCCGCTGGAGGTCCCCGGTGCGCTCGTTGAGCGCGGCCTGGGCCTGGTCCAGCTGTGCCTGGAGGCCTACCTCGACCAGCTCTTCGCCGGGCGCGGCCGGGCCGGCCGGACCCGCCTTGTCGGCGGATCCGGCGGCCTGCGCCGCGTCATCGGGGGTGGTGGCGTCGGAGGGGCCTTCAGGCTTCTCGTTCTCGTTGAAGCCCGGGGTCTCCTCCGTCACGCCGACGCACCGCCCTTCGGCTTCTCGTCGTCCACGATCTCGGCGTCGACGACGTCGTCCTCGGCCTTCGGCGCGCCGGCGCCGGCACCCTCGGCGCCCGCGGCGGCCTGCGCGGCCTGGGCGTCGGCGTACATGGCCTGGCCGAGCTTCTGGCTGACCGCGGCGACCTTCTCGGTCGCGGTGCGGATCTCGGCCGTGTCCTCGCCCTTGAGCTTCTCCTTCAGCTCGGACACCGCGGTCTCGACCTCGGTCTTGACCTCGGCCGGAACCTTGTCCTCGTTGTCCTTGAGGAACTTCTCCGTCTGGTAGACGAGCTGCTCACCCTGGTTGCGGGTCTCGGCGGCCTCGCGGCGGCGGTGGTCCTCCTCCGCGTACTGCTCGGCCTCCTGGCGCATGCGGTCGACCTCGTCCTTGGCGAGCGAGGAGCCGCCGGTGACGGTCATCTTCTGCTCCTTGCCCGTGCCCAGGTCCTTCGCGGTCACGTGCATGATGCCGTTGG
>NZ_JBEYZU010000018.1:0-112166 GCF_040646235.1 Streptomyces sp. NPDC046261
TCGGTGCCCCGGCGGCCGGTGAGCACGATGTGCTCCACGCCGGTGCCCGCCAGCCAGCGGGCGACATGGCCGCCCAGGGCGCCCGTACCACCGGTCACCAGCGCGGCACCCCGGCCACGCCACGCAGCGGGCTCGTGCGCTGCCGGAGCCACACGGCTCAAGCGGCAACCCCACACGCCCGCAGGGCGGATCGCGACCTGGTCCTCACCGGTCACGCCGCTGAGCACCGCGCACAACGACGCGGCGACGCGTTCGTCCACCTGCGCGGGGAGGTCGATCAAGCCACCCCAGCGGTCGGGGTGCTCCAGCGCGATCACCCGGCCGAGACCCCAGACCCCGGACTGGTCCGGGTGCACGATGTCGTCGTCGGCTACGGACACCGCACCCCGGGTGACGCACCACAGGGGAGCGTCGACGCCGGCCGCGCCGAGGGCCTGGACGAGAACGACCGTCTCGGCGACCGGCAGAAGCGAGACCACACCCGCCACCGGGGCCTCGCCGCCCAGGTCTTCGGGGGTCGCGACGATCCGGACGTCGGCTCCGACGGCCGACAACGCGGCAGCCACGTCGTCTCCCGCCTCACCGACCACCCACCAGGTGCCGGGCAGCGACGACTGTGCGGGAACGCCTGTGACAGGGGTCCAGTCCGTCCGGTACCGCCAGGAATCCACCAGCGACTGTTCCTGCCGGCGACGTCGCCAGGACGACAGTGCGGGGAGTACGTCGCCGAACGGCTGGTCGGCGTCGATACCGAGGGACGCCAGGTCGCCGCGTTCGACGGCGTCCCAGAACGCGGCATCCACAGCGCTTGTGGCGGACTCGGCGCCGGCGGCCGGCTCCAGCCAGAAGTGCTCCTCCTGGAAGGCGTAGGTGGGGAGTTCGACGTGGCGTGCTCCGGGGAGGATCGCGGACCAGTCGATGGTGATGCCGCGGGTGTGGAGGGTGCCGAGCGCGGTGAGGAGGGTGGTGGGTTCGGGGCGGTTGGGGCGGAGGGTGGGTGTGCCGTCGCCGTCGGCCAGGGACGTCAAAGTGCCGTCGGGGCCGAGTTCGAGGAAGGTGGTGGTGTTGAGGTTGCGGAGGGTGGTGAGGCCGTCGGCGAAGCGGACGGTGGCGCGGACGTGGCGTACCCAGTAGTCGGCGGTGAGCAGTTCGTCGCCTGCGAGGGCACCGGTGATGTTGGAGATGACGGGCAGGGTCGGGGTGTGGAAGGTGACGGTGTCGAGTACGGCGGCGAAGTCGTCCAGCATGGCGTCCATGCGGGGCGAGTGGAAGGCATGGCTCACCCGCAGGCGCCGGGTCTTGACGCCACGGGCGGACATGATGTCGGCGACGCTCTCGACGGCGTCGGTGTCCCCCGAAACGACCGTCGACTCGGGTCCGTTGACGGCGGCGATGGCGACGCCGTCGGTCAGGAGGGGCAGGATGTCACCCTCGGAGGCGGCGATGGAGACCATGGCTCCGCCGCTGGGCAGCGCCTGCATGAGGCGGCCCCGCGCGGCGACGACCCGTGCCGCGTCTTCGAGTGACCACACGCCTGCGATGTGGGCGGCGGCCAGTTCGCCGATGGAGTGCCCGAGGAGATAGTCCGGCGTGACACCCCAGGAGGACACGAGGCGGTAGAGCGAGACCTCAAGGGCGAAGAGGCCGGCCTGGGTGTGCACGGTTTCGCCGAGCAGTTCGGCGTCGTCGCCCCACACCACATCGGTGAGCGGTCGGTCGAGGTGGCGGTCGAGCTCGGCGCACGCCTCGTCCCAGGCCTGGGCGAAGGCCGGGTAGGCGCTGTGGAGTTCGCGGCCCATGCCGAGTCGCTGCGAGCCCTGGCCCGTGAACAGCACGCCCAGCCCACCGGCCACCGGTACACCGGCGGTCAGCGACTCGAGCCCGGCGAGCAGTTCGTCCCGATTCGTGCCGACGACCACCGCGCGGTGCGACAATGCGGCCCGAGTCGATGCCAGCGACCAGCCTACGTCTGCCGGATCCAGCTCCGGGTTGTCGTTCACGAAGGACTTCAGGCGCTCGGCCTGCGCCTGAAGCGCGGTCTCGCCCTCACCCGACACCACCCAGGGAATCGCCGGCAGGTCGGCCCGCTCCGTCCCGGGTTCAGCCGATGCTGACGGCTGCTGCTCCAGGATCACGTGGGCGTTGGTGCCGCTCACGCCGAAGGAGGACACGCCCGCGCGTCGCAGAGCACCCGTCTCGGGCCAGTCCGTGCGCTCGGTGAGCAGTTCCACGGACCCCGTGGTCCAGTCGATGTGCGGCGACGGCTCGTCGACGTGGAGGGTCCGGGGCAGCACGCCCTGCCGCATGGCCATGACCATCTTGATGACACCGGCCACACCCGCAGCGGCCTGTGTGTGCCCGATGTTCGACTTGATCGAGCCGAGCAGCAGGGGCTGTTCCCGGTCCTGCCCGTACGTGGCGAGGAGCGCTTGGGCCTCGATGGGGTCGCCCAGCGTCGTACCCGTACCGTGCGCCTCCACCACATCGACGTCAGCTGCCGACAACCCGGCGTTCGCCAACGCGGCACGGATCACCCGCTGCTGCGAGGGCCCGTTCGGAGCCGTCAAACCGTTGGACGCGCCGTCCTGGTTGACGGCGGAGCCCCGCACCACAGCAAGGATCGGGTGACCGTTGCGCTCGGCGTCGGACAGCCGCTCGACGAGGAGCATGCCGACACCCTCGGCCCAGCCCGTACCGTCCGCGCCGGCGGCGAAGGACTTGCAGCGGCCGTCGGCGGCGAGACCGCCCTGGCGCGAGAACTCCTCGAACGCGGTCGGAGTGGCCATGATCGTGACGCCGCCGGCCAGTGCCAGCGTGCACTCGCCGGACCGCAGCGACTGCACCGCCAGGTGCAGGGCGACGAGCGACGACGAACACGCCGTGTCCACCGTCACCGCCGGCCCCTCGAGGCCGAAGGTGTAGGACACCCGCCCGGAGATGACACTGCTCGAACTGCCGGTGAGGAAGTAGCCCTCGGACGCCGCCGCGGCGCCGTAGCCCTGCGAGGACGCGCCCACGAACACGCCGGTACGGCTGCCCCGGACCGAGGAGGCCGGGATGCCCGCCCGTTCGAACGCCTCCCACGTGGTGTGCAGCAGCAGTCGCTGCTGCGGGTCCATCGCCGTCGCCTCGCGCGGGGAGATCCCGAAGAAGCCGGGGTCGAAGTCGCCCGCGCCGTACACGAAGCCACCCACGCGGGTGTACGAGGCCCCCGGCCCGCCGGGGGACGGGGCGTGGAGGCCGTTCAGGTCCCAGCCGCGGTTCGTCGGGAAGGGCGATATGGCGTCACCGTCGGAGTCGACCAGCCGCCACAGGTCCTCGGGTGACGCGACGCCGCCCGGGTAGCGGCAGCTCATGCCGACGATCACGATCGGGTCGTCGTCCGCCGGAGCCGCCGCCGACGTCTCCGGCACGATCTCCTGCGAGGCGCCCAGCACCTCGCTGACCAGGTACGCGGCCAGCGCCGAAGGCGTCGGGTAGTCGAAGATCACCGTGGCCGGCGGGCGGATGCCGGTGGCGGTGGTCAGCCGGTCGCGGAGCTCGACCGCGGTCAAGGAGTCGAAGCCGATCTCCTGGAAGGTGCGCGCGGCATCGACCGCTTCCGGGCCCGGGTGCCCCAGCACCGCCGCCGCGGCGGTACGCACCAGCTCCACGGCCGCGCGGCCGCGCTCGGCCTCGGACAGGCCACGGAGGCGGAGCGCGAATGCTCCGGCCGGTGCGGCCGGCTCGGCGGTGTCCGTCAGGAGTTCGCTCAGCAGGGGGCTCGGACGCAGGGCCGTGAACCGCGGTCCGAAGCGTGCCCAGTCCACGTCCGCGACCACGACGGCCGTCTCGTCGCCGTGCAGCGCCTGCCGCAGCGCGCTGATCGCCAGTTCGGGCGCCATGCCCAGGAGCCCGTGCCCGGCGAGGAGGTCCGCGCCCTCGGCGGCCATTCCGTCGCCGGCCCACATGCCCCACGCCACCGACGTCGCCACGCGGCCGTCGGCCCGCCGACGATGCGCCAGTCCGTCCAGGAACGCATTGGCCGCGGCGTAGGCGGACTGATTGCCGCTGCCCCACACACCCGCGATCGACGAGAACAGGACGAACGCGTCCAGATCCACCTCTCGCGTCAGCTCGTCGAGATGGATCGCACCCGCGACCTTGGCCCGTATGCCGGCCTCGAACTCGCCGGCGGTCACGCCGTCCACCGCGCCCCAGCTGGGCACCCCGGCGGCATGTACGACCACGCGCAGATCCGGGATCGTGCCGAGCAGCTCGGCCAGCGCGTCCCGGTCCGCCACGTCACACGCGACCACCCGCGCCCGGGCGCCGAGCGCCTCGAGTTCCGCGACCAGTTCGGCCGCGCCCGGGGCATCGGTGCCCCGGCGGCCGGCGAGCACGATCTGCTCCACGCCGGTGCCCGCCAGCCAGCGGGCGACATGACCGCCCAGCGCGCCCGTCCCGCCTGTGACGAGCGCGGTTCCGGCAGTACGCCAGGCCACGGGCGCGCTGCCGGCCGAAGCCGCACGCCGCAGGCGGCCCGCCCATACCTGGGCGCCACGGATGGCGACCTGGTCCTCACCGGTGACGCCGCCCAGGATCCGGCCCAGCAGCTCTCCGGCGCGCTCGTCCGGCTCGCCGGGCAGGTCGATCAGACCGCCCCAGCGGTCCGGCTGCTCCAGGCCGATGACCCGGCCCAGGCCCCAGAGCGCGGACTGATGCGGATCCACCACATCGCCGTCGGCCACGGACACGGCGCCACGGGTCACGCACCACAGGGGAGCGTCGATGCCGGCCGCGGCGAGGGCCTGGACGAGAGAGACGGTTTCGATGACGGGCAGAAGGGAGACCACACCCGCCGACGGGGCGTCGTCGTCGCCGTCCAGCTCCGTGACCGTCGCTACGCGCACGTCAGCGCCGGCGGTCCGCAGCGCGGCGACGACCATGTCCGCGTCGCCCGGTCCGCCGTCCGGTTCCACCACGACCAGCCAGGAACCGGCCGGCTTCGACGCGGAAGACACCCCGGTGACAGGGGTCCAGGCGAACCGGTACCGCCAGGAGTCGACGACCGACTGGTCCTGCCAGGCCCGCCGCCATGACGACAGCGCCGGCAGCACCTCGCTCAAAGGCCGGTCGGCGTCGATGCCCAGCGCCTCCACGTCGCCGCGCTCGACCGCGTCCCAGAACGCGGCGTCGACCGCGCTCGTGGCGGACTCGGCGGAGGCAGCGGACTCCAGCCAGAAACGTTCCCGCTGGAAGGCGTAGGTGGGGAGTTCGACGCGGCGTGCTCCGGGGAGGATCGCGGACCAGTCGATGGTGGTGCCGCGGGTGTGGAGGGTGCCGAGTGCGGTGAGGAGGGTGGTGGGTTCGGGGCGGTTGGGGCGGAGGGTGGGTGTGCCGTCGCCGTCGGTGAGTGAGGTGAGGGTGCCGTCGGGGCCGAGTTCGAGGAAGGTGGTGGTGTTGAGGTCGCGGAGGGTGGTGAGGCCGTCGGCGAAGCGGACGGTGGCGCGGACGTGGCGGACCCAGTAGTCGGCGGTGAGCAGTTCGTCGCCTGCGAGGGTGCCTGTGATGTTGGAGATGACGGGCAGGGTGGGGGAGTGGAAGGTGACGGTGTCGAGTACGGCGGCGAAGTCGTCCAGCATGGCGTCCATGCGGGGCGAGTGGAAGGCATGGCTCACCCGTAGACGCCGGGTCTTGACCCCACGAGCAGCGAGTACATCGGCGATGCCCTGCACGGCGTCCTCGTCACCGGACAGCACCAGCGACTCGGGTCCGTTGACGGCGGCGATGGCGACGTCGTCGGTCAGGAGGGGGAGTACGTCGCTTTCGGGTGCGGCGATGGAGACCATGGCGCCGCCGGTGGGCAGGGCCTGCATGAGGCGGCCGCGAGCAGTGACCACGCGTGCCGCGTCTTCGAGTGACCACACGCCTGCGATGTGGGCGGCGGCCAGTTCGCCGATGGAGTGCCCGAGGAGATAGTCCGGTGTGACACCCCAGGAGGACACGAGGCGGTAGAGCGAGACCTCAAGGGCGAAGAGGCCGGCCTGGGTGTAGAGGGTCTCGGCGAGCAGTTCGGCGTCGTCGCCCCACACCACATCGGTCAGCGGTCGGTCGAGGTGGCGGTCGAGCTCGGCGCACACCTCGTCCCACGCCTGGGCGAAGACAGGGTAGGCACTGTGCAGTTCACGGCCCATGCCGAGTCGCTGCGAGCCCTGGCCCGTGAACAGCACGCCCAGCCCACCGGCCACCGGGACACCGGCGGTCAGCGACTCGAGACCGGCGAGCAGTTCATCCCGGCTGGTGCCGACGACCACCGCGCGGTGCGACAGTGCCGCACGAGTCGAGGCCAGCGACCAGCCCACGTCTGCCGGATCCAGCTCCGGGTTGTCGTTCACGAAGGACTTCAGGCGCTCGGCCTGCGCCTGAAGCGCGGTCTCGCCCTCACCCGACACCACCCAGGGAATCGCAGGCAGGTCGGCCCGCTCCGTACCCGGATCCGTCTCAGCCGACGCCTGTTCCAGTACGACGTGCGCGTTGGTGCCGCTCACGCCGAACGCGGATACGCCGGCCCGCCGCGGCTTCTCGGCCGCGGGCCACTCCGTCCGCTCGGTCAGCAGCTCCACCGAGCCTGCCGACCAGTCGACGTGCGGAGTCGGCTCGTCGACGTGGAGGGTCCGGGGCAGCACGCCGTGCCGCATGGCCATGACCATCTTGATGACACCGGCCACACCCGCAGCGGCCTGCGTGTGCCCGATGTTCGACTTGACCGACCCCAGCAGCAGTGGACGGTCCGCGTCGCGGTCCTGGCCGTACGTGGCCAGCAGTGCCTGCGCCTCGATCGGGTCGCCCAGCGTCGTGCCCGTACCGTGCGCTTCGACCGCGTCGACGTCAGCCGTCGCCAACCCGGCGTTCGCCAACGCGGCACGGATCACCCGCTGCTGCGAAGGTCCGTTGGGCGCGGTCAGGCCATTGGACGCGCCGTCCTGGTTGACGGCGGAGCCCCGTACCACGGCCAGGATCGGGTGGCCGTTGCGCTGGGCGTCGGACAGCCGCTCCACGAGGAGCATGCCGACGCCCTCGCCCCAGCCCGTACCGTCCGCGCCGGCGGCGAAGGACTTGCAGCGGCCGTCGGCCGCGAGACCGCGCTGACGCGAGAACTGGACGAACGTGCCCGGCGTCGCCATGACCGTGACGCCGCCGGCGAGGGCGAGCGAGCACTCGCCGTTCCGCAGCGCCTGCACCGCCAGATGCAGGGCGACCAGCGACGACGAACACGCCGTGTCCACCGTCACCGCCGGCCCCTCGAGACCGTAGGTGTAGGACACCCGGCCCGAGGCGACGCTCGCCGCGCTGCCGATCCCGACGTATCCCTCCAGCTCGTCCGGCACGGCGGGCAAGCGCGAGACGTAGTCGGAGTACATGAGTCCGGCGAACACGCCGGTCCGGCTGCCCCGCACCGAGGTGACGGGGATGCCCGCCCGTTCGAAGACCTCCCACGACGCCTCCAGCAGCAGTCGCTGCTGCGGATCCATCGCCAGTGCCTCACGCGGCGAGATGCCGAACAGGCCGGGGTCGAAGTCGGCGACGTCATGGACGAACGCGCCCTCGCGGGCGTACGAGCGGCCGGCGCGGTCGGGGTCCGGGTCGTACACGCCGTCCAGGTCCCAGCCGCGGTCGGCCGGGAACCCGCCCACCGCGTCCACCGCCGAGTCGGTCAGTCGCCACAGGTCTTCGGGAGAGGCCACACCGCCCGGAAAGCGGCAGCTCATCCCGATGATCGCGATCGGTTCCCGGCTCTTCGCCTCGACGTCGCTGAGGCGTTGCCGAGTCTGTCGCAGATCGGCGGTGAGCTTCTTGAGATACGCGAGAACCTTCTCGTCGTTCGACATCTGTGCGCCATTCCCCTCGATGACTGCTGGTCGGAAGTCAGTGCCGGTCATGAGCCATCGAGTTCCTGGTCGATGATGCCGAACATGTCTTCCAGTGAGGCGGATTCCAGATCCTGCGCAGCCCCGTCCGTTGGCGCAGGTCGTTGCATGTCGGTCCACATCGCGACGATGGAATCCAGCCGTGGCGACAGCTTCTCACGCAGAGTGGTGTCCTCGGCCATGGCGGATATCACAGAAACGATCTTGTCCAGTTCCCTCAGCTTGACCTCGACCGGGTCGGCGGCCTGCGGCGCGACCTGCGCCAACAGGTGCGCGCCCAGCGCGGCCGGAGTCGGATAGTCGAAGATGGCGGTCGCGGGCAGCCGGACGCCGGTGGCGGCCGTCAGCCTGTTGCGCAGGTCGACCGCGGTCAGCGAGTCGAAGCCGATCTCCTGGAACGTCCGCGTGGCGTCGACCGCCCCCGCGTCCGCGTGCCGGAGCACCGCCGCGACCTGGCCCCGGACCAGTTCCCCCACCACCTGGCTCTGCTCGGCCGCCGACAGCCCGGCCAGCCGGCGCCGCAAGGCGCCCCCTCCGTCGCCGGTTTCGGCCGCCCGCCGCACCGGTGCCGGCGCCAGGCCGCGCAGTACGGGCGGCACCGCACCGGCCGCCGCCAGCGCCCGGACGTCCAACGGGCTGGCCACGAGCGCCGCATCGGCGCTCCGGCACGCGGCGTCGAACAGCTCCAGGCCCTGCTCGACCGACAGCGGCAACGCGCCCTTACCCCTCATCCGGGCCAGGTCGTCGTCCGACAGGTGCGTGGTCAGTCCGCTGCGCTGCTCCCAGAAGCCCCAGGCGACGGACACGCCCGCCTGCCCCTGGGCCCGCCGGTGCGTGGCCAGGGCGTCGAGGAAGGCGTTGGCCGCGGCGTAGTTGGCCTGGCCGGCGCTGCCCAGGACCCCGGCGGCGGACGAGAACAGGACGAAGGCGTCCAGTTCCAGATGGCGGGTCAGCTCGTGAAGGTGCCACGCCGCGTCCGCCTTCGGACGCAGGACCGCACCCATCTGCTCGTCGGTCAGCGAGCCGACGACCCCGTCGGCGACCGCACCGGCCGTGTGGACGACGGCCCTCAGTTCCGGGATGCCGTCCAGGAGCCCGGCCAGCTCCGCACGGTCGCCGGTGTCGCACGCGGCGACCCGGACCCGGGCGCCCAGCGCCTCCAGCGCGGCGACCAGTTCCCCGGCCCCCGGCGCCCCGGCACCGCTGCGACTGGCCAGCACCAGGTCCCGGGCGCCGTGCTCGGACACCAGATGCCGGGCCACTAGACCGCCGAGGGTCCCCGTCCCGCCCGTGATCAGCACCGTGCCGCGGTCCCAGACGGGCGCGGCACCGACGGGCGCGGCCGCCTCGGCCAGCCTGGGCACCAGCACCTTGCCCGCCCGGATCGCCACCTCCGGCTCTCCCGCCGCGAGCACCGCGGGCAGGAGACCGAGACCCGAGTCGTCGTGGTCGACCACCACGATCCGGCCGGGGTTCTCCAGCTGCGCCGTCCGCAGGAGGCCCCGTACGGCGGCCCCGGCCAGGTCCTCGACGTCATCGCCCGCCGACGTGGCCGCCGCGCGGCGCGTCAGCACCACCAGACGGGTATCGGCGAACCTGTCGTCCGCCAGCCACTCCTGGACCACCCGCAGCACCCGGTGCAGGCCGGCCGCGGTCGCCTCCGCGGCCGAACCGTCGCGGGCATCGTGCAGGCACGGCACCAGCAGCACGTCCGGCACCCGCTCGATCACGGCCGGACCGCCGGCGAGCTCCAGCGACACCCCGGCCGCCTCCAGCGCGGCAGTCAGCTTCAACTCGTCGTCATGGCTGCCCAGCAGGGTCCAGGAAGCCCGCGATGCGGGATCGGACACGACGGGATCGGACACGACGGGAACGGACACGACGGGAACGGACACCTCCGTCCAGTCCAGTCGGAACAGCGCGTCCGCCCGACGGCCGCCGCCCGCCGCGAGCAGCAGCCGCTGCCCGGCCAACGGCCGCATCACCAGCGAGTCGACGGCCAGCACCGGCGCGCCCACCGCGTCGGCGACCCGCACCGTCACGGCATCCGTACCGGCGGGCCGCAACGCGACACGTACCGTCGAGGCGCCCACGGCGTACAGGGTCACCCCGTTCCAGGCGAAGGGCAGATAGCCCTGGTCCGGTTCGGTGACGAACGACCCCAGCGCGAGACCGTGCAGCGCCGCGTCCAGCAGCGCCGGATGAATCCCGCACCGCGCGGCATCGCTCCACGCGCCTTCGGGCAGCGCCACTTCCAGGAACACCTCGTCCCCACGGACCCAGGCCGCGCGCAGACCCTGGAAGGACGGGCCGTACCGGTAACCCCGGTCGGCCATCCCCTCGTACACCTCACCGACGCCGACCTGCTCCGCACCGGCCGGGGGCCAGACCCGGAGATCCTCCGACACTTCCCATACCTCCGACGCCCCAGCCGGGACGTCCGTGCCCAGCACGCCGGTGGCATGACGGACCCAGTCGCCGTCGCGCCGGGAGAACACGGTGAGCGCCCGGCGACCGAGCTCGTCCGCACCGCCGACCGACACCTGGAGCTGAACGGTCTCGTGCTCCGGCAGCACCAGCGGCTCGTGCAGAGTCAGCTCGTCCAGCACATCGCAGCCGAACCGGGCTCCCGCTTGCAGTGCGAGCTCCACGAAAGCGGTTCCCGGAAGCAGCACCACACCCAGCACCGCATGGTCGGCCAGCCACGGCTGCGCCGTCGGCGACAGTGCACCGGTCAGCACACAGCCGTCCGAGTCCGGCAGTGGCACCGCCGCGCCCAGCAGCGGGTGGTCGACACCGCCCAGGCCCAGCCCGGACGCGTCACCCGTACCCCGCCCCGGGGTCAGCCAGTAGCGCTCGTGCTGGAAGGCGTAGGTCGGCAGCTCCACCTGCCGGGCGCTCGTGCCCTCGAACGCGGCCCGCCAGTTCACCTCGGCCCCCGCGACCGAGACCTCCGCCAGCGACCTCAGGAACCGGCGGACATCGCCTTCGTCACGCCGCAGCGAGCCGGCCACGACGGCCTGGACGCCGTTGGCGTCGGCGGTGTCGTGAATGCCGATGGTGAGGACGGGGTGCGGGCTCGCTTCGACGAAGACGGTGTGGCCGAGGCTGAGCAGGTTGTCGATCGTGCCCTGGAACTCGACGGTGTGGCGAAGGTTGCGGTACCAGTAAGCCGCGTCCAGCTCCACTGTGTCCGTCAGTTCGCCGGTGACGGTCGAGTAGAAGGGGACGTGGCCCGTACGCGGCGCGACCGGTGCCAGCGCCTGTGCCAGTTCGTCTTCGATGCGCTCCACGTGGTCGGAGTGAGAGGCGTAGTCGACGGGGATGCGCTTGGCCTGCGGGGACTCCGCCAGCAGTGCGTCCAGCACGTCATTGTCGCCCGACACGACGGTCGAGGCGGGGCCGTTGACGGCTGCGATGGACAGGTCGTCCCGGCCGCGCAGCTGATCGGCCGGGAGGGGTACGGACACCATGCCGCCCTGACCCGACAACGCCAGCAGCGCCTTACTCCGCAGAGCCACGATGCGGGCGCCGTCCTCCAGCGAGAGACCGCCCGCGACGCAGGCTGCGGCGATCTCGCCCTGGGAGTGGCCCACGACCGCTGCCGGCGTGACACCGTACGAGCGCCACAGCTCCGCGAGCGAGACCATGACGGCCCACAGCACCGGCTGCACCACATCCACGCGGCGCAGCGCGTCCTCGTCGTCGAGGACGTCGAACAGTGACCAGTCGACGAAGGCGCTCAGCGCCTGCGCGCACTCCCGCATCCGGTCGGCGAACACCGGCGAGGAGCCGATGAGTTCCACGGCCATGCCGGTCCACTGCGAGCCCTGACCGGGGAAGACGAACACGGTCTTACGGCCGGATTCGGCGGCGGCGCCGCTCTCGACCATGTCCAGGCCGCGCAGCAGTTCGTCCCGGTCCGTGCCGACGACCACCGCGCGGTGCGACAGCGTCGCCCGCGTCGAGGCCAGCGACCAGCCGACGTCCACAGGGTCCAGCTCCGGATTGTCTGCCACGAAGGACTTGAGACGTTCGATCTGCGCCCGCAGGCCGTCCTGGCCCACACCCGACAGCACCCACGGCACGGCGGGCGGGGCGAGACGGTCGGCCTCCGGCTCGGTCGCCACCGCCACCGCCGGTGCCTCTTCGAGGATCACGTGGGCGTTCGTGCCGCTCACGCCGAAGGCGGACACACCGGCCCGGCGCGGTCGCCCGGCGGCAGGCCACGACGTCTGCTCGGTGAGCAGTTCCACGGCACCGGCCGCCCAGTCGACGTGCGGGGTGGGCTCGTCGACGTGCAGGGTGCGCGGCAGGACGCCGTGTCGCAGGGCCAGGACCATCTTGATCAGGCCGGCCGCACCGGCGGCGGCCTGCGTGTGCCCGATGTTCGACTTGACCGAGCCCAGGAGCAGCGGCCGGTCGGCCTCGCGCCCCTGGCCGTAGGTCGCGACCAGGGCCTGGGCCTCGATCGGGTCGCCCAGGGTCGTACCGGTGCCGTGCGCCTCCACCGCGTCGACGTCCGCGGTCGACAGACCCGCGTTCGCCAGCGCCTGCTGGATGACGCGCTGCTGCGACGGACCGTTGGGCGCCGTCAGACCGTTGGACGCGCCGTCCTGGTTGACCGCGGAGCCCCGGACCACGGCCAGAACGCGGTGGCCGTTGCGCTCGGCATCGGACAGCCGCTCCAGGACCAGCACGCCGACGCCTTCGGCGAATCCGGTGCCGTCGGCTGCCGCGGCGAACGCCTTGCAGCGGCCGTCGGCCGCCAGGCCGCGCTGGCGGGAGAACTCGACGAGCAGGTCCGGTGTCGGCATGACCGCCACACCACCGGCCAGCGCCAGCGTGCTCTCCCCCCGGCGCAGCGATTCGCAGGCCCAGTGCACGCTGACCAGCGACGAGGAGCAGGCGGTGTCCACGGTGACCGCGGGGCCCTCGAGCCCCAGCGCGTAGGCGACGCGGCCGGAGATCACCGACGTCGAGTTCCCGGTGAGCAGGTACCCCTCGGAGCCCTCCGGGGTCGAGGGCTGGTCCGCTCCGTACGTGGTCGAAGCGGCGCCCGCGAAGACACCGGTACGGGTGCCCTTCAGGGTGTGCGGATCGATGCCGGCCCGTTCGAACGCCTCCCAGGACGCCTCCAGCCACAGGCGTTGCTGCGGGTCGGCGGCCAGCGCCTCACGGGGTGAGATCTTGAAGAACCCGGCGTCGAAGTCCGCGGCGCCTTGCAGGAATCCGCCGGCCCGGGCGTAGGTGGTACCGGAGCGACCCGGGTCCTGGTCGTAGAGCGCCGCGAGGTCCCAGCCGCGGTCGGTGGGAAGGCCGGACATGGCGTCCCCGTCGGTGACCAGCAGCTGCCACAGGGCCTCGGGCGAGTCCACGCCGCCCGGCAGGCGGCAGCTCATGCCCACGACGACGATCGGGTCGTCGGCCGGGAGGGCTTCCACGGCCGACGGCACGTCCTCCGTCACCGCCACCGTGCCGAACAGCTCGCGCTCGAGGTGCGCGGCGAGCGCCTCCGGCGTCGGGTGGTCGAAGATCGCTGTGGCCTGGAGCCGCCGGCCGGTCGCGGTGCGCAGCCTGTTGCGCAGTTCCACCGCGGACAGCGAGTCGAAGCCCAGCTCCTTGAACGGCCTGTCCGCCGTGACCGACCCCGCCCCGCTGTGTCCCAGCACGGCCGCGGCCTGGGCGCGGACCAGATCGACGAGAGCGGCATGCCGCTCGCCGGCCGCCAGGCCCGTGAGGCCCGCGGCCGCGAGGCCGCCGTCGTGGGCGGCGGCGCCGGACGCGGCACGGGAGACCGGGACGGTCCCGGCCGCCGGGGCGCCGACGACGCCGCGCAGCAGCGGGGGCACGGTGCCCGCGCCCGGCGAGGCCGCGTCGAGGCACACCGGCACCAGCAGCGCGTCACCTGTGGTCAGCGCGGCGTCGAAGAGCCCGAGCGCGTCCTCGGTGGACAGCGGCCGGACCCCGGCCCGTGCGAGCCGGTCCGCCTCGACGCGTTCGGTCAGCTCACTGCGCTGGTCCCAGAAGCCCCAGGCGAGGGAGACCGCGGGCAGGCCCTGCGCCCTGCGGCGCGCGGCCAGCGCGTCGAGGAACGTGTTGGCCGCCGCGTAATTGCCCTGCCCCGGACCGCCCAGCACGCCGGCCGCCGAGGAGAACAGCACGAATCCCGCGAGATCCAGGTCCCGGGTCAGCTCGTGCAGATGCCATGCCGCGTCCACCTTCGGGCGCAGCACCGTCCGGACCCGCTCCGGGGAAAGAGAGCCGATCACGGCGTCGTCGAGCACGCCCGCGGTGTGCACCACCATCCGCAGGTCCGGTATCGACGACACCAGCCCGGCGGCCGCGTCCCGGTCCGCGAGGTCGCACGCGACCACGCGGACCCGCGCACCGTCCGCCTCCAGCTCGGCGATCAGCTCGGCCGCCGCCGGAGCGGCACCGCCGGAACGGCTCGCGAGCACCAGGTCACGCACCCCGCGCTGGCGCACGAGGTGCCGGGCGACCAGACCGCCCAGCGTCCCCGTACCACCGGTGATCAGTACGGCTCCGTCGCCCACCGGTTGCGGAACGGTGAGGGCCAGCTTGCCGACGTGGCGCGCCTGCGACAGGAAGCGGAACGCCTCGCCGGCCCGGGCGACGTCCCAGACACTCAGCGGCAGCGGGGTGAACACCCCCTGCTCGAACAGCGCGACCATCTCCGCGAAGAGCCGGCCGAGCCGGTCCGGGCCCGCCTCGAGCAGTTCGAACGCCCGGTAGGCCACGGCGTGGCCGGCCAGCACCTCGTCCGCGTCACGGACGTCGGTCTTACCCATCTCGATCATTCGCCCGCCCGGGCGGAGCAGCCCGAGCGACGCGTCGAGGAGCTCGCCGGTCAGGGAGTTCAGCACCACGTCCACACCGTCGGGCGTCACCGCACGGAACCGGTCCGCGAAACCGGCGGACCGGGAGGAGGCGATCCGTTCCTCCGCGACCCCGAGCCCGCGCACCGCGTCCCACTTCGCCGGGCTCGCCGTGGCGAACACCTCCGCACCGAGCCAGTGCGCCACCTGGACCGCGGCCATGCCGACGCCGCCGGCCGCCGCGTGGACGAGCACCGACTCGCCGCGTCGTACCCCGGCCAGGTCGATCAGCCCGTACATCGCCGTGAGGAACGCGACCGGAGTCGAGGCGGCCTGCGCGAACGACCACCCGGCCGGCACCGGTGCCACCAGCCGGTGGTCGGTGACCGCCACCGGCCCGAAGGAGCCGGAGAACAGGCCCATCACGCGGTCGCCCGGAGCGACGTCGTCCACCCCGGGGCCGACCTCCAGGACGACGCCGGCGCCCTCGCTGCCCAGCAGGCCGGCCTTGTCCGGGTACATCCCCAAGGCCAGGAGCACGTCACGGAAGTTCACCCCGGCGGCGTGCACCGCCACCCGGACCTGGCCGCTGCCCAGCGGCCCGGACGCCTCGGGGCAGGCCACGCGGGCCAGGTCCTCGAAGGTGTCCCCGCCGGTGGCAGCCAGCCGCCAGTTGGAGGCCGCCTCGTCCTTGCCGACACGCGTCAGCCTGGGGACGAGCGCGGCGCCGCCGCGCAACGCCACCTGGGGCTCGTCGGTGCGCAGAACGGCCGGGAGCGGGGACAGGTCCCCGTCCGACAGATCGGCCAGCACGAAACGCCCGGGGTTCTCCGTCTGCGCGGTGCGGATGAGACCCCACACGGCCGCGTCCGCCAGGTTCTCCGGGCTCTCGCCGGCCGCCGTCGCCACCGCCCCGCGCGTCACGACCACGAGCCGCGAATCGGCGAACCGGTCGTCCGCCAGCCACGCCTGAGCCACCTCAAGCACCCGGCTGACCTGCGCGTGAACCCCCTCGGGGCTCTCGTCCACGTCGGCGGCGGGCTCAAGCACCACCACTGCGGGCGGCTCGGTCAGCTCCGCCAACCCGGCGGCGGAAGAGACGGTGACGAGCGCCGCCCCGTCCGACGAGGGCAGGGCGAGTTCGCTCCACTCCACCCGGAACAGCGCCTCGGCGCGCGTACGGTAGAGCCGGTCCGCGGCCATCGGCCGCAGGACCAGGGACTCCGCCGACAGCACCGGCGCGCCCGTGGCATCCGCCACCCGGACGGCCAGCGCGTCCCGGCCCGCGGGCGCCAAGGCCACCCGCAGGGCCCGCGCACCCACAGCGTGGAGGGTGAGCCCGGACCAGGCGAAGGGAAGGTGGGGCCGTGTCGGCTCGGATACGAACATCCCCAGGCCGGCAGCCTGCAATGCCGCGTCCAGCAGCGCCGGATGCACACCGCACCGATCCGCGTCGCTCTCCGCCGCACCGTCCAGCGCGACCTCGGCGAACACCTCGTCCCCACGGCGCCAGGCGGCACGAAGCCCCTGGAAGACGGGCCCGTAGGCGTAACCGCGCGCGTCCATGGACGCGTAGACGTCACTGAGGTCCACCGGCGTGGCCCCCGCCGGAGGCCACTCGTCCAGCCGGTCGGCGGCCGCCCCGGTGTCGTCACTCAGGCTGCCGCTGGCATGCCGCACCCACTCCGCGTCCCGGCCCCGCCGGGAGTGGACCGTGACCGGTCGCCGCCCCGCCTCGTCCGGGCCGCCGACCGCGACCTGTATCTGTGTGTCGCCCTGCTCGGGCAGCACCAGCGGCGCCTGCAGGGTCAGCTCGTCCAAGTGCCGCAGCCCGAGCTGGAGACCGGCCTGCAGAGCCAGCTCCACGAACCCGGTGCCCGGCAGGAGGACCTCGCCGAGCACGGCGTGATCACGCAGCCAGGGTTGGGTCGCGGCCGACAACGAACCGGTCAGCACACAGCCGTCGGCGTCGGGCAGCGACAGCACCCCGCTCAGCAGCGGATGCGCGAGCCCGGTCAGCCCGGCGCCCGCCACGTCACCGCCGCCCCGGACCGGGTCCAGCCAGAACCACTCGTGCTGGAAGGCATACGTCGGAAGGTCGACCCTCCGGGCACCGGAGCCCGCGAACACGGACTCCCACTCCACCGGGACGCCCTCGACGTGCAGCAACCCGAGCGCGATGAGGAACTGGGCCGGTCCGCCGTGGTCACGTCGGAGGGAGCCGGTGACGACAGCGGTGATGTCCTTGGCATCGGCGGTGTCTTGCACGCCGATGGTGAGGACGGGGTGGGGGCTGGTCTCTACGAAGAGGGTGTGGCCGAGGGTGAGGAGATTCTCGATGGTGTTCTGGAATTCGACGGTGTGGCGGAGGTTGCGGTACCAGTAGGCGGCGTCCAGCTCCGCTGTGTCGGTGAGTTCGCCGGTGACGGTGGAGTAGAAGGGGACGTTGCCTGTTTGCGGTGCGACCGGCGCCAGCGCTTGTGCCAGTTCGTCTTCGATGCGCTCGACGTGGTCGGAGTGGGAGGCGTAGTCGACGGGGATGCGCTTGGCCTGCGGGAACTCCGCCAGGAGTGCGTCCAGCACGTCGTTGTCGCCCGATACGACGGTCGATGCAGGGCCGTTGACGGCCGCGATCGAAAGCCCGTCCCGGCCGCGCAGCTGATCCGCCGGGAGGGGTACGGAGACCATTCCGCCCTGACCCGACAACGCCAGCAGAGCCTTACTCCGCAGGGCGACAATCCGAGCGCCGTCCTCCAGCGAGAGACCGCCCGCGACGCACGCGGCGGCGATCTCGCCCTGGGAGTGGCCCACGACCGCTGCCGGGGTGACACCGTACGAGCGCCACAGCTCCGCGAGCGAGACCATGACGGCCCACAGCACGGGCTGCACCACATCCACGCGGCGCAGTGCCTCTTCGTCGTCGAGGACGTCGAACAGCGACCAGTCCACGAACGGGCTCAGCGCCTGCCCGCACTCCCGCATCCGCTCGGCGAACACCGGCGAGGACTCGATGAGCTCCAGGGCCATGCCGGTCCACTGCGAACCCTGACCGGGGAAGACGAACACGACGCCGGACGGGGACCCGGCCACACCGGTCACGACGCCCGGGGCCGGCGTACCGCCCGCCACCGCGTCCAGTCCACGCAGCAGTTCCTCGCGGTCCGCGCCCACGATCACCGCGCGATGCGAGAGCATCGCCCGCGTCGACGTCAACGACCACGCCACATCCGCCGGAAGCAGCTCCGCATCCGAGGCGACGAACGACCGCAGTCGCTCGGCCTGCGCACGCAGCGCGTTCTCGCCGGCGCCGGACAGCACCCACGGAACCGCCGGCAGTTCGCTGCGGTCCGGCTCGGTCCCGGCCGCCTCCGGTGCCTGCTCGAGGACGACGTGGGCGTTCGTGCCGCTGACACCGAACGCGGAGACGCCCGCACGGCGCGGCCTGTCGATCCGCGGCCAGTCCGTCCGCTCGGTGAGCAACTCGACGGAACCGGTCGTCCAGTCGACATGCGGGGTGGGCTCGTCGACATGCAGGGTCCGGGGCAGTACTCCGTGCCGCATCGCCATGACCATCTTGATGACACCGGCCACACCGGCCGCGGCCTGCGTGTGCCCGATGTTCGACTTCACCGAGCCCAGCAGCAGCGGCCGGTCCGCGTCCCGCTCCTGGCCGTACGTGGCCAGCAGTGCCTGGGCCTCGATCGGGTCGCCCAGCTTCGTACCCGTACCGTGCGCCTCCACCGCGTCGACGTCAGCCGTCGACAGACCGGCGTTGGCCAGGGCCTGGCGGATGACGCGCTGCTGCGCGGGACCGTTCGGGGCCGTCAGACCGTTCGAGGCGCCGTCCTGGTTGACCGCGGTCCCACGGACCACCGCCAGCACTTGGTGGCCGTTGCGCTCGGCGTCCGACAGCCGCTCCACGAGCAGCATGCCGACGCCCTCGCCCCAGCCCGTACCGTCCGCGGCCGCGGCGAACGCCTTGCAGCGCCCGTCGGCGGCCAGAGCACGCTGGCGGGAGAACTCCACGAAGATCTCCGGGGTCGTCATCACGCTCACGCCGCCGGCCAGGGCCAGTGTGCACTCGCCGGAGCGCAGGGCCTGCACCGCCAGGTGCAGGGCGACCAGCGACGACGAGCACGCCGTGTCCACCGTCAGCGCCGGGCCTTCCAGCCCCAGCGCGTAGGCGATGCGGCCGGACATCACCGCGGCCGAGTTGCCGGTGGCCGCGCGGCCCTCGAAGTCGCCGGTCTCGTCGGCCTTCAGCAGGGACGCGTAGTCCTGACCGTTCGTGCCGGTGAAGACACCGGTCGCACTGCCCTTCAGCGACTCGGGGGAGATGCCGGCCCGCTCGAACGCCTCCCAGGATGCTTCCAGCAGCAGCCGCTGCTGCGGGTCCATCGCGACGGCGTCGCGCGGCGAGATCCCGAAGAACCCGGCGTCGAACTCGCCGGCGCCGTACATGAAGGCGGCCGTCCGGGTGTACGAGGTACCGCGGTGATCGGGGTCCGGGTGGTACAGGTTCGCGGTGTCCCAGCCGCGGTCGGCGGGGAGGTCGCCGAGCGCGTCGGATCCGCTGTCGAGGAGCCTCCACAGGTCCTCGGGAGAGGCGACGTCCCCCGGGAACCGGCAGCTCATGCCGACAATGGCGATCGGTTCGTCCACCTGCGCGGTGGTCGCCCGTACCGGCTCCGCCCGGTCCGGCAGATCGTCGAACAGTTCGCCGCGCAGGTAGGCGACCAGGGCGAGCGGCGAGGGGTGGTCGAAGGTCACCGTGGCGGGCAGGCGGAGCCCGGTGGCGCCGTTGAGCCGGTTGCGCAGCTCGACGGCGGTGACGGAGTCGAATCCGGTCTCGTGGAACGCCCGGCCGATCTCGACCGCGTCCGGGCCGGTGTGGCCCAGGACGACCGCTACGTGGCGGCGGACCAGGTCCAGCAGCGCACGGTCGCGTTCGGCGTCGCTCATCCCGGCGAGCCGCTCGACAAGGCCCGAACGCTCCGGAGCGGCCTCGTCGTTCTCCGCGCCGACCCCGTTGTCGATCAGCGCGCGGACCTCGGGGATGTCGCGCATCAGCGGGCTCGGCCGGGTCGCGGTGAACGCGACGTAATGGCGGTCCCAGTCGATCTCGGCGACCGTGACGACGGTGTCGCCCTGCTCGACCGCGCGCCCCATGGCGGCGGCGGCCATCTCCGGGTCCATCTCCGGGACTCCGTGCCGCCGGGCGACGTCGCCGACGCCGCCTTCGCCCATGCCGGCGCCCGCCCACAGGCCCCAGGCCACGGACGTCGCCGGCAGGCCCTCGGCCCGGCGCTGCTCGGCCAGGGTGTCCACGAAGACGTGACCGGGTGCGTAGTTGCCCTGCCCCGGGGCGCCCAGCGTGCCGGACAGCGAGGAGAACAGCACGAAGGCGGAGAGGTCCATGTCGCGGGTCAGCTCGTGCAGGTTCACCGCACCGTCGATCTTGACGCTCAGGACCCGTTGCAGCTGGTCCGTGGTCAGCGAGCCGATCGTGCCGTCGTCGAGCACCGCCGCGGTGTGCACCACCGCGGTCAGCGGCCCCACGTCGGCCAGCAGCGCCGCCAGCGCGTCCCGGTCGCCGACGTCGCACGCGGCGACCGTCACCCGCGCACCGAGCGCCTCCAGCTCCGCCACCAGCCGGCCGGCGCCGGGCGCGGCCATGCCGCGGCGGCTGGTCAGCACCACGTGCTCCGCGCCCTGGCCCGCCAGCCACCGGGCGACGTGCCCGCCCAACGCGCCGGTGCCGCCGGTGACCAGCACCGTCCCGTCGGGGCGCCAGGTCGTCACGCCCGGCTCACGTGCCGGTGCGTGCGCGATCCGGCGCCCGAACAGGCCGGTCGCGCGCACGGCGACCTGGTCCTCGTCCGAGGTACCGGCCAGCACGCTCGCCAGAAGGTCCTGCGCCCGCTCGGTCACGCTCTCCGGCAGGTCGATCAGTCCGCCCCAGCGCAGGGGCTGTTCGAGGGCGACCACCCGGCCGAGACCCCAGGCCAGCGCCTGCTTGCGGCTGGTGGCCACGTCGCCGTGGCCCAGCGATACGGCGCCCCGGGTCAGGCACCACATCGGCGCCTCCACCCCGGCGTCGCCGAGCGCCTGCGCCAGCAGCAGCGTCATCGCGTAGCCGCAGGGCACGGCCGGGTACGCGGGGTGGGCGCGCTCGTCCATCGCCACCAGCGACACGACGCCGCCGATGTGCGGGTGTTCCGTCAGGAGACCCCGCAGCCGCCCGGCCAGGGCGGCGCGGTCCAGGTCGGACCCGTCGAGCACGACCGTGTGCGGCTCGGCGCCCTGACGGATCAGGGTGCCGGTGACCCCGGCGGCCCACTCCTCGTCGGGCTGACCGTCGGTCACCAGGACCAGCCAGGTGCCGGTCACGGCGGTGGCGCCGGCCGGGAGCGGCTTCCAGTGGATCTTGTACCGCCATGAATCCATGGTGGAGACGTCACGGCGCTCACGCCGCCACCGGGACAGCGCGGGCAGCACCTCACCCAGGGGTTCCCCGGCGACGCGCAGGGTCGACGCGAGCGACTCCAGGTCCTCGCGCTCGACCGCGGCCCAGAACTCGGCGTCCACCGCACTGGCTGCGGGCCGGGCGTCGACGGAATCCAGCCAGTAGCGCTCCCGCTGGAACGCGTACGTCGGCAGGTCCACCCGGCGCGCACCGTCGAGCAGCGGCCGCCAGTCGACGTCGACGCCGTGCACGTACGCCTCGGCCAGCGACGTCAGCATGCGCGTCAGGCCACCGTCGTCCCGGCGCAGCGAACCGAGCACCACGCCCTCACGGCCCGCCGCGTCGACGGTCTCCCGCAGGCCCGGGGTCAGCACCGGGTGCGAGCTCGTCTCGATGAAGAGGGTGTGGCCGAGGGTGAGGAGGTTGTCGATGGTGTTCTGGAATTCGACGGTGTGGCGGAGGTTGCGGTACCAGTAGGCGGCGTCGAGTTCGGCGGTGTCGGTCAGCTGGCCGGTGACAGTCGAGTAGAACGGGACGTTTCCCGTGCGCGGTGCGATGGGGGCGAGTGCTTCGGCGAGCTCGTCCTCAAGTTGTTCGACGTGGGGGGAGTGGGAGGCGTAGTCGACGGGGATGCGCTTGGCCTGCGGGATCTCCGCCAGCAGCGCGTCCAGCACGTCGTTGTCGCCCGACACGACCGTGGACGCCGGTCCGTTGATGGCCGCGATGGACAGTCCGTCCCGGCCGCGCAGGTGGTCCGCGGGAAGGGGTACGGACACCATGCCGCCCTGACCCGACAACGCCAGCAGGGCCTTGCTGCGCAGAGCCACGACGCGGGCGCCGTCCTCCAGCGACAGACCGCCCGCGACGCACGCGGCGGCGATCTCGCCCTGGGAGTGGCCCACGACCGCTGCCGGCGTGACGCCGTACGAGCGCCACAGCTCGGCCAGCGAGACCATCACGGCCCACAGCACGGGCTGCACCACATCCACGCGGCGCATAGCCTCTTCGTCCGACAGCACGTCGAACAGCGACCAGTCCACGAACGGGCTCAGCGCCTGCTCGCACTCCCGCATCCGCTCGGCGAACACCGGCGAGGACTCGATGAGTTCCGCGGCCATCCCGGTCCACTGCGAACCCTGACCCGGGAACACGAACGTCACCTTGCGGCCGGGCACCGCGGCTGCGGCGACGACACCCGGCGCCGGCTCGTCCTGCGCCAGCGCCGTCAGCCCCGCCAGCAGCTCGGCACGCTCCCCGCCGAGCACGACCGCGCGGTGTTCGAGCGCCGTCCTGCCGGTCAGCAGGGAGAAGGCCAGATCCCTGACGTGCTCCTGCCCGGTCCCGCCGGCGACCCAGGCGCGCAGCCGCTCCGCCTGCGCGCGCAGGGCCCGCTCGTCCCGGGCCGAGACGATCCACGGCACCACGGGGCCCGACTCCGCGGCTTCGGCTTCGGCTTCGGTCTCCTCCGCCGGTGCCTGCTCGAGGATCACGTGGGCGTTCGTCCCGCTCACACCGAACGACGACACGCCGGCCCTGCGGGGACGGTCCGTACCGGGCCATTCGGTCTGCTCGGTGAGCAGCTCCACGGAGCCCGCGGTCCAGTCGACGTGCGGGGTCGGTTCGTCCACGTGCAGGGTCTGCGGCAGCACTCCGTGCCGCATCGCCATGACCATCTTGATGACGCCGGCGACGCCGGACGCCGCCTGCGCGTGCCCGATGTTCGACTTCACCGAACCGAGCAGCAGAGGCCGTTCCCGGTCCTGGCCGTACGTGGCCAGCAGTGCCTGCGCCTCGATCGGGTCGCCCAGCGTCGTACCCGTACCGTGCGCCTCCACCGCGTCCACGTCCTGCGGCGCCAGGCCCGCGGTCGCCAGCGCGGCGCGGATGACGCGCTGCTGGGAGGGACCGTTCGGGGCCGTCAGACCGTTCGACGCGCCGTCCTGGTTCACCGCCGAACCCCGTACCACCGCGAGGACGCGGTGCCCGTTGCGCCGCGCGTCGGACAGCCGCTCGACCAGCAGCATGCCGATGCCCTCGGCGAAGCCGGTGCCGTCGGCCGCCCCGGCGAACGCCTTGCACCGGCCGTCCCGGGACAGGCCGCGCTGGCGCGAGAACTCCACGAAGACGGTGGGGGTGGACATCACGGTCACGCCGCCGGCCAGCGCCAGCGAGCACTCGCCCAGTCGCAGCGCCTGTACCGCCAGGTGCAGGGCGACGAGCGACGACGAGCACGCGGTGTCGACGGTGACCGCCGGGCCCTCGAGGCCGAACGTGTACGCCACGCGGCCCGAGGCCACGCTCGCCGCGGCGCCCGTGCCCAGGTAGCCCTCGACGCCCTCCGGCGGGGTCGACAGGCGGGTGAGGTAGTCGTGGTGCATCACTCCGGTGAACACGCCGATCCGCTCACCCTTGACCGAGTCGACGGGGATGCCCGCGCGCTCGAACGCCTCCCAGGACGCCTCCAGCAGCAGCCGCTGCTGCGGATCCATGGCGGTCGCCTCACGCGGTGAGATCCCGAAGAGCCCGGCGTCGAACTCGGTCGCGTCGTGCAGGAATCCGCCGTCGCGCGCGTACGACGTGCCGGGGGTGTCGGGGTCGGGGTCGTAGAGGCCGCTCAGGTCCCAGCCGCGGTCGCCCGGCAGGCCGGTGATCGCGTCGCCACCGGACCGCACCAGGTCCCACAGCTGCTCCGGCGAGGCGATCCCACCCGGGTAGCGGCAGCTCATGCCGACGATCACGATGGGATCGTCGGCGACGAGCACGCCCGGCACGGGGGTGGCCGTGTCCGCCGCGTCCCCGTCCGCTCCGAGCACCTCGGCGAGCAGGTGCCCGGCCAGGACGCGCGGCGTGGGGTAGTCGAAGACGGCGGTGGCCGGCAGCCGCACGCCGGTGGCCGCGCTGATGCGGTTGCGCAGTTCCACGGCGGTCAGCGAGTCGAAGCCGACCTCCTGGAACGTCCGCGACGCGTCCACCGTGTCCGGCGACGCGTGACGGAGCACCGCCGCGACATGATGGCGGACCAGTTCCAGTACCACCTCGTCCCGTTCGGCGGGGTCCACCTCGGCCAGTCGCCGGCCGAGTGCGGTGGTGGCGGAGCCGTCGGCGGCGCCGGTGGAGCCGGCGGCGCGCCGGATCGGGGTACGGACCAGGTCGCGCAGCACCGGAGGCACATGGGCGGTGCCCGCCCAGGCGGTCGGGTTCAGCGGGGCGGCCAGCACCATCGCCTCGTCGGCGGCCAGCGCCGCGTCGAACAGCTCCAGTGCCTGCGCGGTGGACATCGGCAGCGCGTGGGCGCGCGCCAGGTCCTCGTCGGAGAGCCGCTCGGTCAGTTCGCTGCGCTGTTCCCAGAAGCCCCAGGCGATGGACACCGCCGGGAGGCCAATGGCGCGTCGGTGGGCCGCGAGGGCGTCGAGGTAGACGTTGGCGGCGGCGTAGCCGGCCTGGCCTCCGTTGCCGAGGACGCCGGCGGCGGAGGAGAAGAGGACGAAGGCGGAGAGGCCGAGGTCTTGCGTGAGTTCGTGCAGGTGCCGGGCGGCGTCGGCCTTGGGCGCCATGACGCCGTGCAGCCGGCCGGCATCGAGCGAGGTGACGACGCCGTCGTCGAGGGTGCCGGCGGTGTGGACGACGATGCGCAGGTCGGGGAGGGAGGCGACCAGTTCCGCCACGGCGCCGCGGTCCGCCACGTCGCAGGCCACCACGCGGACGCGGGCGCCCAGGGTTTCGAGTTCGGCGGTGAGTTCGGCCGCGCCCGGGGCGGTGCGGCCCCGGCGGCTGACCAGGACGAGGTCGCGTACGTCGTGGGCGATGACGAGGTGGCGGGCGATGAGCGCGCCGAGGGTTCCGGTGCCGCCGGTCACCAGGGCCGTGCCGGAGCCGATCCCGGGGTCGGTGCCGCGACGGGTCTTGACCAGGCGGGGTACGAGCACGCGCCCGGCCCGTACGGCCAGCTGCGACTCGCCCGCGGCGAGGACGGCGGTGAAGTCGGGCAGTGCCGCGCCGGCCTCGTCGACGTCGACGAGCACGAACCGGTCCGGATTCTCGGTCTGCGCGGAACGCACCAGACCCCACACGGCGGCGCCATCGAGGTTCGGTACGTCCTCGCCGGGCTCGGCCGCCACCGCGCCGTGGGTCACGACGACCAGCCGTGCGTCGGCGAAGCGTGCCTCGGACAGCCACCGCTGGACGACGCTCAGTGCCCCCGCCGGGTCCGTACCGTCGACTCGCACCCACTGGGGTACGGCCTCGTCCGGGCCCAGCGCCTCGAACTCCGCGAGAGCCGGACCGTTGTTTTCTGTGCCGAGGGCACGCTCCGTCCACTCCACGCGGAACAACGAATCGACGGCGCCACCGCGGGCGTCGTACAGCTGCTGCGCGGTGACCGGGCGCAGCGCCAGCGATCGCGCGGACAGGACGGGTGCGCCGGCGGTGTCCGTCGCCCGGAGCGCGATCGTGTCGGGGCCGGCCGGGGACAGCACGACCCGCAGGGTCGTCGCGCCCACGGCGTTCAGGGTGACGCCGCTCCAGGAGAACGGCACGTACGCCTGCCGGTCGTCGGAGACGAAGTCCCCGAACCGTATGCCGTGCAGCGCGGCGTCGAGCAGGGCCGGGTGCACCGCGCACCGGGCGGCGTCGCCGCGTGCCTCCTCCGGCACGACGATCTCGGCGAACACCTCCTCGCCGCGGCGCCAGGCGCCGCGCAGGCCCTGGAACACCGGGCCGTAGGCGTAGCCGCGCTCCGCCAGGGCGGGGTAGAGGCCGCCGGCGTCGACGCGCTCGGCGCCGGCCGGAGGCCAGGACTCCGGGGTGTGCTCGTCGTGTGCGGCGGCGCTCAGGGCACCACTGGCGTGCCGGATCCACTCGCCTTCCCGGCAGGAGTACACCGACACCGAGCGGCGCCCGGCGTCGTCGGCGTCACCGACCGAGACCTGGACCTCGACGGCGCCACGCTCGGGGAGCACCAGCGGCCCCTCCAGCGTCAGTTCCTCCACCACGTCACAGCCGAACCGCAGCCCCGCCTGCAGGGCGAGCTCGACGAAGCCCGTACCCGGCAGGAGCACCACGCCGGAGAGCGCGTGGTCCCCGAGCCAGCGATGGGTCGCCTGCGACAGCCGGCCGGTCAGCACACAGCCGCCGGAGGCGGGCAGCGTCACCGTGGCGCCCAGCAGCGGGTGATCCAGCGCACCCAGCCCGAGGGAGGAGGCGTCGCCCTGCCCCGCAGCGGGGGTCAGCCAGTAGCGCTCCCGCTGGAACGCGTAGGTCGGCAGCTCCACCCGGCGCGCGCCGGCGAACGCCGGGAGCCAGTCCACCCGTACACCGTGCACGTGCAGCTGTGCGAGCGACGAGAAGAACTGCGCGAGGCCGCCTTCGCCGCGCCGCAGCGAACCGGTCACCACCACCTGCTCGCCGGCCGCCTCGGCGGTGTCCTGGACGCTCGTGGCCAGCGCCGGGTGGGAGCTGGACTCCACGAACACGCGGTAGCCGTCGGCGAACATCGACCGCAGCGCACCGACGAAGTCGATGGGCATGCGGGCGTTGCGGAACCAGTACTCCGCGTCGAGCCCGCTGGTGTCCAGCAGCCCGCCGGTCACGGTGGAGTAGAACGGTACGTCGGCCCGCCGGGGGCTGACGTCCGCCAGCAGCTCCAGCAGCCGCTCCCGCAGCGGCTCGACCTGGGGGCTGTGCGAGGCCACCGTCGCGGGCACCACGCGGGCGCGCACGTCGTCCTTCACGCACGCGGCGACGAACTCCGCCAGGCTCTCCGGGTCGCCGGCCACCGTGGTGGCCGCCGGCCCGTTGACGCCGGCCACGGCCAGGCGCTCACCCCACGGCTCGAGCCGTTCGGCCAACTGCTCCGCCGGCAGGGCGACCGAGGCGATGGCGCCCTTGCCCACCAGCGTCTCGGAGAAGAGCCGGCTGCGCAGCACCACGATCTTCGCCGCGTCCTCCAGCGACAACGCCCCCGCCACACAGGCCGCCGCGATCTCTCCCTGCGAGTGGCCGACCACGGCCGCCGGCTTCACCCCGTAGGAGGCCCACAGCTCGGCGAGCGACAGCATCACCGTGAACAGGACCGGCTGGACGACCTCGATGAGGTCGAGCGACGGCGCTCCGGGCACGCCGCGCACCACGTCCTCGACGGACCAGTCGTAGTACGGATCCAGGACGGCCGCGCACTCGGCGAACCGTCGTGCGAAGGCCGGGGAGGTCTCCAGCAGCTCGACGGCCATGCCCGCCCACTGCGACCCCTGGCCCGGGAAGACGAACACCGCACCCGCGTCGGGCCCCGCCACCCCCTCGACCACATTCGCGGCGGGCTCCCCGGCAGCCAGTGCCGACAGCCCGCGCAGCAGCTCCTCCCGGTCGGAGCCCGTCACGACCGCGCGGTGCGACAGCGCCGAGCGCGTCGCGGCCAGGGTCCAGCCCACGTCGCAGGGGTCCAGCGGGTCCGCCGCGGCGGCCAGCCGCGCGGCCTGGGCCCGCAGACCGGCCTCGCCGTGGCCCGAGAGGATCCACGGAACGGCCGACACCCCGACACGCGGAAGGGAAGGCTCCGCACCGGCTGCTTCCCCGGCCCCGGAGTCGTCCGCGACCGGGGGCTCTTCCACGATCACATGAGCGTTGGTGCCGCTCACACCGAACGCGGACACGCCGGCCCGCCGCGGCAGATCACCCCCGGGCCACGCCGTGTTCTCGGTCAGCACCCGCACCGCGCCGGCCGACCAGTCCACGTGCGGAGTCGGCTCGTCCACGTGCAGGGTCCGCGGCAGCACACCGTGCCGCATCGCCATGACCATCTTGATGACACCGGCGACGCCCGCCGCCGCCTGCGTGTGACCCAGGTTCGACTTCACCGAGGCGAGCCACAGCGGCCGGTCCCGGTCCTGGCCGTAGGTGTCCAGCAGCGCCTGCGCCTCGATCGGGTCGCCGAGCCTGGTCCCGGTCCCGTGCGCCTCGACGGCGTCGACGTCCGACGCGGCAAGACGGGCGTTGGCCAAGGCCGCGCGGATCACCCGCCGCTGGGACGGCCCGTGCGGCGCGGTCAGGCCGTTCGAGGCACCGTCCTGGTTGACGGCGGAGCCCCGTACCACGGCCAGGATCGGGTGGCCGTTGCGCTGGGCGTCCGACAGACGCTCCACGAGGAGCATGCCGACACCCTCGCCCCAGCCCGTACCGTCCGCGCCCGCCGCGAACGCCTTGGAGCGCCCGTCGGCGGCCAGCCCGCCCTGTGCGGACAGCTCGATGAACGTGCTGGGAGTCGTCATGATCGTGACGCCGCCGGCGAGCGCGAGCGAGCACTCGCCGTTCCGCAGCGCCTGCACCGCCAGGTGCAGGGCGACCAGCGACGACGAACACGCCGTGTCCACGGTGGCCGTCGGGCCCTCCAGACCGAAGGTGTAGGCCACCCGGCCGGAGATCACGCTTGCCGCGCTGCCCGTGCCGAGGTGACCCTGCACCTCGTCGCGCGCCGCGCTGAGAAGGGTGGCGTAGTCCTGGCCGTTGGTGCCGATGAACACGCCCGTCGAGCTGCCCTTCACGGACTCCGCGGACATGCCCGCGCGCTCGAACACCTCCCAGGAGGTCTCCAGCAGCAGCCGCTGCTGCGGGTCCATCGCGACGGCCTCGCGCGGCGAGATCCCGAACAGCCCGGCGTCGAAGTCGGCGATGTCGTGCAGGAACCCGCCGTAGCGGGTGACGGACGTGCCGGACCGGCCGGCCGGGTCGAAGAGACCGTCCAGGTCCCAGTCGCGGTCGCCGGGGAAGTCCCCCACCGCGTCGCCGCCCGCGGACACGAAGTCCCACAGCGCCTCCGGGGAGGCGATGCCGCCGGGGAAGCGGCAGGTCATGCCCACGATCGCGATCGGTTCGTGGTTCTTCGCCTCCGCGTCCTGAAGGCGCTGACGAGTCTGCCGCAGATCCTTCGTCATCTCCTTCAGGAAATGACGAAGCTTCTCTTCATTCGACATCGCAGACTGCCCTTTCAACGTGGTACCGAGCTCATTCGACGGGGAAACGGGGTTCGACGGAGAGGTCACGAGATGCCGAATTCCTTGCCGATGAGATCGAAAATTTCGTCGTCGGTCGCGGAATCGACTTCCACGTCGACGTCATTGCCTTCGGATTCCGTCCAGCGGGACAGCAAGTTCTTGAGACGCGCGGCGACTTCCGTGCCGGCCGCGTCGCCGGGCGGCAGAGCGGACAGTGCCGCTTCCAGGCGGGTCAGCTCATCGAGGGCGGGCGACTGCCCGTCCCCGGACAGCTCTTCCCGGACGTGCGCGGCGAGCGCCGCCGGGGTCGGGTGGTCGAAGATGACCGAAGCGGGGAAACGCACACCCGTGGCGGTGGCGAGCCGGTTGCGCAGCTCCACAGCGGTCAGCGAATCGAAACCGATCTCCAGGAACCGGCGCGCCGGATCCACCGAGGCGGGCTTCGCGTGCCCCAGCACGGCCGCCACTTGGCTGCGTACGAGCTCCAGCACCACCCGGTCCCGTTCGGCCGGCGGCATCGACCGCAGACGGGCGGCCAGCTCGTCGGCCGGCTCGACCGGCGCGGCGGCGAGGACCGGCACGTCGCCGAGCACCTCGCTCAGCAGCGGGCTGGGCCGCAGCCCGGTGAACCGGGACCCGAAGCCCGCCCACTCCACGTCAGCGATCATCACCGTGGTCTCGCCGGCCGCCAGCGCCTGGCCCAGCGCGCCCACGGCCGCCTCCGGGGCCATCCCCGGCAACAGCCGCTGACCCGCCCCCATGCCCGTCCCGGCCCAGGCGCCCCAGGCCACCGAGGTGGCGGGCAGGCCCCGGGACCGGCGCTGCAGGGCCAGCCCGTCCAGAACGGCGTTCGCGGCCGCGTAGCTGCCCTGACCGGCGTTGCCGAGGGTCGCGGCGGCGGAGGAGAACAGGACGAAGGCGTCCAGGTCGCGGTCACGGGTCAGCTCGTCCAGGTGCCGGGCGCCGCCGGCCTTGACCCGCATGACCTCCTCGATGCGCTCCGGCGTCAACGACTCCAGCACACCGTCGTCGAGAACACCCGCCGTGTGCACGACGACCCTCAGGCCCGGGAGCGTGCCGAGCAGCTCGGCCACCGCGTCCCGGTCCGCCACGTCACAGGCCACGACCCGCACGCGGACACCCGAGAGTTCCAGCTCCTCGACGAGCTCCCGCGCCCCCGGCGCGTCCGGGCCGCGCCGGCTGGTCAGCACCAGCTCCTCCACGCCCGTACCCGCCAGCCAGCGCGCGACATGGCCGCCCAGGGCGCCCGTACCACCGGTCACCAGCGCGCTTCCCCCGAACCCGGGAGAGGCCACGCCGTCCGGTACGGGCGTCGCCCGCGTCAGGCGGCAGCCCCACACGCCGGAGGAACGGATGGCGACCTGGTCCTCGCCGGTGGCGCCGCCCAGGACGCGGCCCAGCAGGTCTCCGGCGCGCTCGTCCGGCTCGCCGGGCAGGTCGATCAGCCCGCCCCAGCGGTCCGGCTGTTCCAGACCGATGACCCGGCCCAGGCCCCAGAGCGCGGACTGGTCCGGGTCCACCACATCGCCGTCGGCCACGGAGACGGCGCCACGGGTGACGCACCAGAGAGGCGCGTCGACGGCGGCCGTGCCGAGGGCCTGGACCAGGGAGACCGTTCCGACCACCGGGAGGAGCGAGACGACACCCGCGATGTCCGCGCCGCCGTCCAGCTGCGCGACCGTGGTCACGTGGACGTCGGCGCCGGCGGTCCGCAGCGCGGCGACGACCATGTCCGCGTCGCCCGGTCCACGGCCCGGCTCGACCACGACCACCCAGGTGCCGGTCAGAGGCGGAGCCTCGGCCACCGCCGGAACCGGAATCCAGCTGAGACGGTAACGCCAGGAGTCGACGACCGACTGCTCCTGCCGCGCACGCCGCCAGGACGACAGTGCGGGGAGTACGTCGCCGAACGGCTGGTCGGCGTCGATGCCGAGAGAGCCCAGGTCGCCGCGCTCGACGGCGTCCCAGAACGCGGCATCCACCGCGCTCGTGGCGGACTCGGCCTCGGCGGCCGGCTCCAGCCAATAGCGCTCGCGTTGGAAGGCGTAGGTGGGGAGTTCGATGCGGCGTGCTCCGGGGAGGATCGCGGACCAGTCGATGGTGATGCCGCGCGTGTGGAGGGTGCCGAGAGCGGTGAGGAGGGTGGTGGGTTCGGGGCGGTTGGGGCGGAGGGTGGGTGTCCCGTCGCCGTCGGTGAGTGAGGTGAGGGTGCCGTCGGGGCCGAGTTCGAGGAAGGTGGTGGTGTTGAGGTTGCGGAGGGTGGTGAGGCCGTCGGCGAAGCGGACGGTGGCGCGGACGTGGCGTACCCAGTAGTCGGCGGTGCAGAGCTCTTCGCCTGCGAGGGCACCGGTGATGTTGGAGACGATTGGGACGGTCGGGGTGTGGAAGGCGACGGTGTCGAGTACGGCGGCGAAGTCGTCCAGCATGGCGTCCATCCGGTGGGAGTGGAACGCATGACTGACCCGCAGGCGCCGGGTCTTGATCCCACGGGCGGACATGACGTCGGCGACGTTCTCGACGGCGTCGGTGTCCCCCGAAATGACTGTTGACTCCGGGCCGTTGACGGCGGCGATGGAGACGTCGTCGGTCAGGAGGGGGAGTACGTCGCTTTCGGAGGCGGCGATGGAGACCATGGCGCCGCCGCTGGGCAGCGCCTGCATGAGGCGGCCCCGCGCGGCAACCATCCGTGCCGCGTCTTCGAGTGACCACACGCCTGCGATGTGGGCGGCGGCCAGTTCGCCGATGGAGTGCCCGAGGAGATAGTCCGGCGTGACACCCCACGAGGAGACGAGGCGGTAGAGCGAGACCTCAAGGGCGAAGAGTCCGGCCTGGGTGTACACGGTTTCGCCGAGCAGTTCGGCGTCCTCGCCCCACACCACATCGGTCAGCGGTCGGTCGAGGTGGCGGTCGAGCTCGGCGCAGACCTCGTCCCAGGCCTGGGCGAAGACCGGGTAGGCGCTGTGGAGTTCGCGGCCCATGCCCAGTCGCTGCGAGCCCTGGCCCGTGAACAGCACGCCCAGCCCACCGGCCACCGGAACTCCGGCGGTCAGCGAATCGAGACCCGCGAGCAGTTCATCCCGGTTCGTGCCCACGACCACCGCGCGGTGCGACAATGCGGCCCGAGTCGACGCCAGCGACCAGCCGATGTCCACTGGGTCGAGTTCCGGGTTGCGGTGCACGAAGGCCCGCAGACGGTCGGCCTGTGCCTGGAGCGCGGCCTCACCCGACCCCGACACCACCCAGGGGACGGCCGGCAGGACGGCCTTCTCCGTCTCGGGCTCGGAAGCCGACGGTGCCTGCTCGAGGATGACGTGGGCGTTGGTGCCGCTCGCACCGAACGAGGAGACGCCGGCGCGGCGGGGTTCGCCGGTCTCCGGCCACTCCGTGCGCTCGGTGAGCAGCTCCACGGCGCCTTCGGTCCAGTCGACGTGCGGGGTGGGCTCGTCGACGTGCAGGGTCCGGGGCAGCACTCCCTGCCGCATCGCCATGACCATCTTGATGACACCGGCGACACCGGCCGCGGCCTGGGTGTGCCCGATGTTCGACTTGATCGAGCCGAGCAGCAGAGGCTGCTCGCGGTCCTGGCCGTAGGCGGCGAGGATCGCCTGCGCTTCGATGGGGTCGCCGAGAGTGGTGCCCGTGCCGTGCGCCTCGACGGCGTGGACGTCCTGCGGCGCCAGGCCGGCGTCGGCCAGGGCCTCGCGGATGACGCGCTGCTGGGACGGCCCGTTGGGGGCCGTCAGACCGTTGGAGGCGCCGTCCTGGTTGACGGCGGAGCCGCGTACCACGGCGAGGACCTGATGGCCGTTGCGCTGGGCGTCCGACAGTCGCTCGACGAGGAGCATGCCGACGCCCTCGGCCCAGCCCGTACCGTCCGCGGCCGCCGCGAACGACTTGCACCGGCCGTCGGCGGAGAGGCCGCCCTGGCGCGAGAACTCCACGAAGATCTGGGGCGTCGCCAGCACGGTGACACCGCCCGCGAGCGCCATCGAGCACTCGCCGCGCCGCAGCGCCTGCACCGCCAGGTGCAGGGCCACCAGCGACGACGAACACGCCGTGTCCACCGTCAGCGCCGGGCCCTCAAGGCCGAACGTATACGCCACACGGCCGGACGCGACACTGCCCGCGGTGCCCGTCCCGAGGTAGCCCTCGGCGTCTTCCGGGACGTCGCGCAGCCAGGAGGCGTAGTCGTGGTACATCACGCCCGTGAAGACACCGGTCCTGCTGCCCTTCAGGGAATCGGGCGCGATGCCGGCCCGCTCGAACGCCTCCCACGACGCCTCCAGCAGCAGGCGCTGCTGCGGATCCATCGCCGCCGCCTCGCGCGGGGAGATCCCGAAGAACGCGGCGTCGAACTCGGCCGCGTCGTACAGGAATCCGCCGTCGCGCGTGTACGACGACCCCGTGCTGCCCTTCGCACCGGCCAGGGCCGCGAGGTCCCAGCCCCGGTCCGAGGGGAGGACGGACACGGCGTCGGACGCCGAGTCGACGAACCGCCACAGCTCCTCGGGCGAGTTGATCCCGCCCGGATAGCGGCAGCTCATGCCGACGATCACGATCGGGTCGTCGTCGGGGGCGGCCGCGGTCACGGCCGGTGCGGCGGAGGCGCCGACAACGGTGCCCAGGGCCTGCGCGCGTACGTGTTCCGCCAGCACGCGGGGGGTCGGATAGTCGAAGACGGCGGTGGCCGGCAGCCGTACGCCGGTGGCCGCACCGATGCGGTTACGCAGTTCCACGGCGGTCAGCGAGTCGAAGCCGATCTCCTGGAACGTCCGCGACACCTCGACGGCCTTCGCGGACGCGTACCCGAGAACGGAAGCGACCTGCTCCTGCACGAGGTTCAGGACGTACTGGTTCTGTTCGGCCTCGGACCGGCCGGTGAGATGGTGCCGCAGCCCGGCCGGGGTGCCGCCGCTCCGGGCGGCCCGGCGGACCGGTGCGGTCACCAGACCTCGCAGAACGGACGGCAGGGTGCCGGCGGCCGCCTGCTCACGCAGCGCGGGGAGATTCAGCGGATCGGCCAGCACCATCGCCTCGTCGGCGGCCAGCGCGGCATCGAACAGCTCCAGCCCCTGCTGGTCGGTGAGGCTCATGCCGACCGACCGGGAAATCCTGGACAGCTGCACCTCGGCCAGGTCGCTGGTCAGTTCGCTGCGCTGTTCCCAGAAGCCCCAGGCGATGGAGGTGGCGGGCAGGCCGTTGGCCCGGCGGTGTGCCGCGAGTGCGTCGAGACAGACGTTGGCGGCCGCGTAGCTGGCTTGTCCGCCGTTGCCGAGGATGCCGGCGGCGGAAGAGAACAGGACGAAGGCGCTGAGGTCGAGATGACGGGTGAGCCGGTGCAGATGCCAGGCCGCGTCCGCCTTCGGCGCCATGACCTGACGCAGCCGGTCGGGATCGAGCGACCCGATGACACCGTCGTCGAGAACGCCGGCTGTGTGGATGACGACGCGCAGGTCGTCGATGGACGCGATGAGCTCGGCGGTGGCCTCGGGGTCCGCCACGTCGCAGGCGACGACGCGGACGCGGGCGCCCAGGTCCTGGAGTTCGGTGGTGAGCTCGGGTGCGCCGGGGGCGGTGGAGCCGCGGCGGCTGACCAGGACCAGCTCGCGTACACCATGGGTGACGACGAGATGGCGGGCGACGAGCGCGCCGAGGGTTCCGGTGCCCCCGGTGACGAGGGCGGTACCGGTGGCGAGTCCGGGACCGGTGCCGACGTGGGTCTTGACCAGACGGGGTGCGAGCACGCGTCCGTCGCGGACCGCGAGCTGCCACTCACCGGCGGCAGCCGCGGCCTCGAGGTCGGGAAGAGGCGAGTCCGGCCGGTCGAGGTCGACGAGCAGGAGCCGGTCGGGGTTCTCGGTCTGCGCGGAGCGGACGAGTCCCCATACGGCGGCGCCGTCCAGGCTCGTCACGTCCTCGCCGGGGGTGGCCGCCATGGCGCCGTGGGTGATGACGGCGAGCCGGGAATCGGCGAAGCGAGGGCCGGACAGCCATTGCTGCACGACGTTCAGCATCTGGGCGGGGTCGGTGCCGTCCACGCCCACCCACCGGGGCACGCTCCCGTCCGGCGCCGGCGAGCCGAACCGCACGAGGTCCGGTCCGCCCGTGCCGAGGGATTGTTCTCTCCACTCCACGCGGAACAACGCGTCGACCGCACCACCACGGGCAGCGGCGAGTTGGCCGTCCGAGACCGGGCGCAGGACGAGGGAATCCACCGACAGCACCGGTTCGCCGGAGTCGTCGGTCACCCGCAGGGCGACCGCGTCCGTACCGACGGGGGACAGCGCCACGCGCAGAGACGACGCGCCGACACCGTGCACGGCCACGCCGGTCCAGGAGAACGGCAGATACGCCTGGCCGTCGTCAGTGATCAACCCGCCGAGCCCGACGCCGTGCAGCGCGGAGTCGAGCAGGGCCGGGTGCATCGCGCACCGCGCGGCGTCAGCACGCGCCTCCTCGGCCACCGCGACCTCGACGAACACCTCGTCACCACGACGCCATGCGCCGCGCAGGCCCCGGAACACCGGCCCGTAGGCATAACCGCGGTCCGCCAGGACGTCGTAGACCCCGTCGATCTCCACCCGGGTGGCGCCCGCCGGGGGCCACTCCCGCGGACCACGAGGCACGTCGTCGGACACCCCCAGCGAACCGGTGGCGTGCCGGAACCATTCGCCGTCGGCGCGACGGGCGTGGACGGACAGCGAACGGCGTCCCTCGTCGTCCACTCCCGACACCGACACCTGGACCTCGACGGCGCCACGCTCGGGGAGCACCAGCGGCCCCTCCAGCGTCAGCTCCTCCACCACGTCACAGCCGAACCGCAGCCCCGCCTGCAGGGCGAGCTCGACGAACCCGGTACCCGGGAAGATCACGACGTCGGACACCGCGTGTTCGGCGAGCCACGGCTGACCCGCCAGAGTGAGCGTGCCCGTCAGCACGCCGCCGCCGGAGTCCGGCAACGGCACCTCCGTGCCCAGCAGGGGATGGTCGAAGCCGGCCGTTCCCGACGCCTGCCGACCGGGCGCCACCCAGAAGCGCTCGCGCTTGAAGACATAGGTCGGCAGATCGACGACCCGCGCCCCGAGCCCGGCGAACGCTGCCTGCCAATCCACGTCGACGCCCTGCACATGCAGCCGGGACAGCGAGGTGAGGAACTGGGCCGGCCCACCGTGGTCACGTCGGAGGGAGCCGGTCACGACGGCGTGGGTGTCGCTGGCGTCGGTGGCGTCGATGGTGTCCTGGACACCGACGGTCAGGACGGGGTGGGGGCTGGTCTCGACGAAGACGGTGTGGCCGAGGGTGAGGAGATTCTCGATGGTGTTCTGGAATTCGACGGTGTGGCGGAGGTTGCGGTACCAGTAGGCCGCGTCGAGTTCGGCGGTGTCGGTGAGTTCGCCGGTGACGGTCGAGTAGAACGGGACGTTGCCTGTTCGCGGCGCGATCGGCGCCAGTGCTTCCGCGAGCTCGCCCTCAAGTTGTTCGACGTGGGGGGAGTGGGAGGCGTAGTCGACGGGGATGCGCTTGGCCTGCGGGAACTCCGCCAGCAGCGCGTCCAGGATGTCGTTGTCGCCTGATACGACGGTCGAGGCGGGGCCGTTGACGGCTGCTATCGACAGGCCGTCCCGGCCGCGCAGCTGATCGGCCAGCAGGGGTACGGACACCATCCCGCCCTGACCCGACAACGCCAGCAGAGCCTTGCTGCGCAGAGCCACGACGCGGGCGCCGTCCTCCAGCGACAGCCCGCCCGCGACGCACGCCGCCGCGATCTCGCCCTGGCTGTGACCGACCACCGCTGCCGGCGTGACGCCGTAGGAGCGCCACAGTTCCGCGAGTGAGACCATGACGGCCCACAGCACGGGCTGCACCACGTCCACGCGGCGCAGCGCGTCCTCGTCGTCGAGGACGTCGAAGAGCGACCATTCGACGAACGTGCTGAGTGCCGCCGCGCACACTCGCATCCGCTCTGCGAAGACGGGCGAGGTCTCGATGAGCTCCAGCGCCATCCCGGTCCACTGCGACCCCTGACCCGGGAACACGAACACCACACCGCGCCCCGGTTCGGCCGCGCCCGTGGTCTCCAGGGCGTCCAGCCCGTCCCGGAGCTCGTCGAGCTCCGCGCCCACGACGACCGCGCGGTGCGACAGCGTCGCCCGCGTCGAGACCAGCGACCAGCCGACGTCCACCGGGTCCAGGTGCGGGTTGTCCGTCACGAAGGACCGCAAGCGCTCGACCTGCGTGCGCAGCCCCGCCTCGCCGTCACCCGACAGCACCCAGGGAACGACGGGCAGCGAACCGTTCCGTTCCTCTGTGGCCTCGGGACCGGCCTCCGGCACCACCTGCGGAGCCTGCTCGAGGATGACGTGGGCGTTGGTGCCGCTCACGCCGAACGCGGACACGCCGGCCCGGCGCGGCCGACCGGCCTCGGGCCAGTCCGTCCGCTCGGTGAGGAGGTCGACGGCGCCCGTGGACCAGTCCACCTTGGGCGTCGGTTCGTCGACGTGCAGGGTCTGCGGCAGCACGCCGTGCCGGATCGCCATCACCATCTTCATGACCCCGGCGACACCGGCGGCGGCCTGGCTGTGCCCGAGGTTGGACTTGAGCGAGCCCAGCAGCAGCGGCCGGTCGGCGGCACGGCCCTGGCCGTACGTGGCCAGGAGTGCCTGGGCCTCGATCGGGTCGCCCAGGGTCGTGCCCGTGCCGTGCGCCTCGACCGCGTCGACGTCAGCCGTCGACAGTCCCGCGTTCGCCAGCGCCTGCTGGATGACGCGCTGCTGGGACGGCCCGTTGGGGGCGGTGAGGCCGTTGGAGGCGCCGTCCTGGTTGACGGCGGAGCCGCGTACGACGGCGAGGACCTGGTGGCCGTTGCGCTGGGCGTCCGACAGTCGCTCGACGAGGAGCATGCCGACGCCCTCGGCCCAGCCCGTACCGTCCGCCGCCGCCGCGAACGACTTGCACCGGCCGTCGACGGCCAGGCCCCTCTGACGCGAGAACTCCACGAACGTCGCCGGTGTCGCCATGACGGTGACACCGCCGGCGAGCGCCATCGTGCACTCGCCGCGCCGCAGCGACTCGCACGCCAGGTGCAACGCCACCAGCGACGACGAACAGGCCGCGTCCACGGTGAGCGCCGGGCCCTGCAGGCCCAGGGCGTAGGCGATGCGCCCGGACATCACGCTGGTCGCGGAGCCGGTCAGCGCGTACCCCTCGTCGGCATCCGACGGGTAGCCCTGCGACCAGCCGCCGATGAACACGCCGGTGCGCGTGGACCGCACCGCATCGGGCGCGATCCTGGCGCGCTCGAATGCCTCCCACGCGGCCTGGAGCAGCAGCCGCTGCTGCGGGTCCATCGCCAGGGCCTCACGCGGAGAGATACCGAAGAAGCCCGCGTCGAACTCGGCCGCATCGTGCAGGAATCCGCCGGCACGCACGTAGGACTTGCCGGCCCGGTCCGGGTCGGGGTCGTACAGACCGTCGGCGTCCCAGCCACGGTCGTCGGGAAACTCCGAGAGGACCTCCCGGCCCTCGTCGACCAGCCGCCAAAGGTCCTCGGGAGAGCGGATGTCGCCCGGGAACCGGCAGCTCATCGCGACGATCGCGATCGGCTCGTCGGCGGCGTACGGGGCGAGTGCCGCACCCGCACCCGCACCCGCACCCGCGAGCGCTCCGGACGCCGCCACGCCCAGGAGCTCCGTCCGCAGCAAGCCGGCGACGCCCCGGCAGGTCGGGTGGTCGAAGAGCAGGGTGGCCGGCAGGCGCAGGCCGGTGGCCGCGTTCAGCCGGGTGCGCAGCTCGACCGCGGTGAGCGAGTCGAAGCCCATCTCGCGGAACGGCACCGTCGGGTCGATCGCCGCGGCACCGCGATGCCCCAGCAGGCCGGCGGCGTGCTCGCGGACGAGATCGGCGAGCACCCGCTCCTGCTCCGCCGCCGGCAGCGAGGCCAGGCGTGTGCGCAGTTCGGCGTGGCCACCGGCCGTGCCGGAGCCCTCCAGGCCGCGCACCTCGGGCAGCTCACCGATCAGCGGGCTCGGCCGCGAGGCCGTGAACGCCGGGGCGAAGGTCGACCAGTCGACGTCCGCGACGGTCAGGCAGGGCTCGCCCGGGCCGCCCGCCTGCCGGAGAGCGGCGACCGCCAGCTCGGGCGGCATCGGCCGCAGGCCGTTCCGGCGCAGACGCTCCTCGTCCTCGCCGGCGAGGCTGCCGCCCCACGCCCCCCAGGCCACCGAGGTGCCCGGCAGGCCACGGGACCGGCGCTGCTGAACCAGCGCGTCGAGGAAGGCGTTCGCGGCGGCGTAGCCCGCCTGCCCGGCGCCGCCCCAGACCGCCGAGGCCGACGAGAAGAGGACGAACGCGTCCAGCTGCTCGTCGCCGACGACCTCACCGACGAGCTCGTCCAAGTGAGCGGCGCCGGTGACCTTGGCGCGGAAGACGTCGGCGTACTCCTCGAGATCGGCGTCGATGGCGCCGCCGAACTGCACGGCACCGGCCAGGTGCACCACGGCGGTCAGGCTGTCCGACAGCGGTCGGAGCACCTCGGCGAGGGCGGTGCGATCGGTGACGTCGCAGGCCGCGACGGTCACACGCGTGCCCAGAGCGGTCAGTTCCGCTTCCAGCGCGGCGGCACCCGGGGCCTGCGGCCCGCGCCGGCTCAGCAGGACGAGATGCTCCGCCCCCGCGCCCGCCAGCCACTTCGCCACGTGTGTGCCCAGCGCACCGGTCCCGCCCGTGACCAGTACCGTGCCGCGCGGACGCCATGCGCCCGTCGGCCCGGCCACCGACGCGGTCTCCAGCCGCCGGCCCAGGGCGGCGGACGACCGCACCGCGATCTGGTCCTCGGCGCCCGCCCCGGCCAGCGTGGCGACGAACCGCCGCAACACCCGCTCGTCGCACACCTCGGGCAGGTCGATCAGCCCGCCCCAGCGCCCCGCCCGCTCCAGCCCGGCCACCCGGCCGAAGCCCCATACCGCCGCCTGGGCAGGGCTCGGTGCCGGGTCCGCCTCGACGGCGGCCACGGCAGACCGGGTCACGCACCACAGCGGGGCCTCGATGCCGGCGGCAGCCGCCGCACAGAGCAGCTCCACCGTGTTCGCCAGTCCCTGGGGGAGGGCGGAGTGCGTGGCGTGCGCACGTTCGTCGACGGCCAGGAACGAGACGATGCCGGCGACGTCGTCGTCCCCCGCAGCCTCCGCGAGCAGCCCCTGCAGCGCTGAGCGCCCTGCGCTGCCCGGCCGCACCTCGACCGTACGGACCCGCACATCGTGCTCGGCCAGGGCCCGGCCGCACGCGGCGGACCACTCGTCACCTGCCGCGACCACGGCCAGCCAGATGCCGGACGGCGCACCGGTGCCCAGGCCGGACAGCGGCTTCCAGCCGATGCGGTAACGCCAGGCGTCCACCACGGACTGCCCACGACGCCGACGGCGCCACGACGACAGAGCGGGCACGACGCCGTCCAGCGACGCCCCGTCGACCTGCAAGGTGGCCGCGAGCGACGCCACATCTTCGCGTTCCACGGCGTCCCAGAACCGGGAGTCGGCCGCGTCCATGACGGACGGCTCCAGCCAGAAGCGTTCCCGCTGGAAGGCGTAGGTCGGCAGCTCCACCTGTCGGGCACCGGCGAAGACCGGCCGCCAGTCCACGTGGGCACCACACACGTGCAACTGCGCGAGGGAGAGCAGGAACCGCTCGACGCCGCCTTCGCCGCGTCGGAGGGAGCCGGTCACGACGGCGTGGGTGTCGCTGGCGTCGATGGTGTCCTGGACGCCGACGGTCAGGACGGGGTGGGGGCTGCTCTCGACGAAGAGGGTGTGGCCGAGGGTGAGGAGGTTGCCGATGGTGTTCTGGAATTCGACGGTGTGGCGGAGATTGCGGTACCAGTAGGCGGCGTCCAGCTCCGCTGTATCGGTCAGCTGGCCTGTGACAGTCGAGTAGAACGGGATGCTGCCCGTACGCGGTGTGATCGAGGCGAGTGCTTCGGCGAGCTCGTCCTGGATTTGTTCGACGTGGTCGGAGTGGGAGGCGTAGTCGACGGGGATGCGCTTGGCCTGCGGGAACTCCGCCAGTAGCGCGTCCAGCACGTCGTTGTCGCCCGATACGACGGTCGAGGCGGGGCCGTTGACGGCTGCGATGGACAGTCCGTCCCGGCCGCGCAGCTGATCCGCCGGGAGCGGCACCGACACCATGCCGCCCTGACCCGACAACACCAGCAGAGCCTTACTCCGCAGAGCCACGATGCGGGCGCCGTCCTCCAGAGACAGACCACCCGCGACGCACGCCGCCGCGATCTCACCTTGCGAGTGACCCACCACCGCTGCCGGCGTGACGCCGTAGGAGCGCCACAGTTCCGCGAGTGAGACCATGACGGCCCACAGGGCAGGCTGCACCACATCCACGCGGCGCAGCGCGTCCTTGTCGTCGAGTACGTCGAAGAGCGACCAGTCGACGAACGTGCTGAGTGCGGCCGCGCACACTCGCATCCGCTCTGCGAAGACGGGCGACGTCTCGATGAGCTGCAGCGCCATCCCGGTCCACTGCGAACCCTGACCCGGGAACACGAACACCACGTCGCCGGATACGGCGCTGCCCTGCACGACGCCCGGGGCGGACTCCCCGTTCGCCACCGCGTCCAGTCCGCGCATCAGCGCGTCACGGTCCGCGCCCACGACCACTGCGCGGTGCGACAGCGTCGCCCGCGTCGACGCCAGCGACCAGCCCACATGGGCGTCGGACAGCTCCGGGCCGTCCTCCACGAAGGAGCGCAGCCGCTCCGCCTGTGCCCTGAGCCCTGTCTCGCCGTGGCCCGAGAGGACCCAAGGGAGCACGAGCGGTGACGCGGTGGTCCCGCTCTCCGGCTCGGCCACCGGTGGCGCCTGCTCCAGCACGACGTGGGCGTTGGTGCCGCTCACGCCGAACGACGACACGCCCGCACGTCGCGGAGCGCCCGTCTCCGGCCAGTCCCTCTGCTCGGTCAGCAGCTCCACCGAGCCTGCCGCCCAGTCGACGTGCGGCGACGGCTCGTCGACATGGAGGGTCCGGGGCAGCACGCCGTGCCGCATGGCCATGACCATCTTGATGACACCGGCCACACCCGCAGCGGCCTGCGTGTGCCCGATGTTCGACTTGACCGACCCCAGCAGCAAAGGCTGCTCCCGGTCCTGCCCGTACGTCGCCAGCAGCGCCTGCGCCTCGATGGGGTCACCCAGCGTCGTGCCCGTACCGTGCGCCTCCACCGCGTCGACGTCCGAGGCCGTCAGGCCCGCGCTCACCAACGCCTGGCGGATGACGCGCTGTTGCGAGGGGCCGTTCGGCGCCGTCAGACCGTTCGAGGCACCGTCTTGGTTGACGGCGGAACCCCGGACCACGGCCAGTACCCGGTGCCCGTTGCGCACCGCGTCCGACAGCCGCTCGACGAGGAGCATGCCGACGCCCTCGGCCCAGCCCGTACCGTCCGCGGCCGCGGCGAACGCCTTGCAGCGGCCGTCCGCCGCGAGTCCCCGCTGGCGCGAGAACTCCACGAACATGCCGGGCGTGGCCATCACACTCACGCCGCCGGCCAGGGCCAGCGCGCACTCGCCGTTCCGCAGCGCCTGCACCGCCAGGTGCAGGGCGACCAGCGACGACGAACAGGCCGTGTCCACCGTCACCGCCGGCCCCTGGAGCCCCAGGGTGTAGGACACCCGGCCCGAGGCGACGCTCGCCGCGCTGCCGGTCAACTGGTAGCCCTCGGCCGATTCCCCGGCGCCGGCCGCGTAGCCGGACGAGGACGCGCCGACGAACACTCCGGTTCGGCTGCCCTTGAGGGACTCCGCGGGAATGCCCGCGCGTTCGAACGCCTCCCAGGACGCTTCCAGCAGCAGTCGCTGCTGCGGGTCCATCGCGGCCGCCTCACGCGGGGAGATCCCGAAGAACGCGGCGTCGAAGTCGGCCGCGTCGTGGAGGAAGCCACCGTCGCGGGCATATGAGGTGCCCGGCTGGTCGGCGTCGGGGTGGTAGAGGCCGTCGAGGTCCCAGCCCCGGTCCGTCGGGAAGGCGGAGATCACGTCCGCGCCGTCGGCCACGATCCGCCACAGGTCCTCCGGCGAGCGCACCCCGCCGGGGAACCGGCAGCTCATCCCGACGACGACCACCGGGTCGTCGCCGGTGGCCGGCACGGGTGTGCCGGGAGCTTCCGCGGCCTCGTCCGGCCCGCCGTGGATGCGGCGGTGGAGGTGAGCGGCGAGGGCGGCGGGAGTCGGGTGGTCGAAGAGCAGGGTGCCGGGCAGGTCGAGGCCGGTGGCCGTGCTCAGTCGCCCGCAGAGCTCGACCGCGGTGATCGAGTCGAAGCCGAGCTCCTTGAACGTACGCCCGTCGTCGACGGATGCGGCGCTGTCGTGCCCGAGGACGACGGCGGCGTGCTGCCGTACGAGCGCGAGTACGGCGCGGGGCCGGTCGGTCCCGGCGGGGGAGCGGTCGTCGTGCTGGTCCTGCGGCGGCATCGGCGGCATCGGCGGTGTCGGCGGTGCGGGCAGGGCAGGGGCGGGCGCCGCTGCGTCCGCGTGCCCGGCCGGTCCGGCCGCGTCGATCCAGTAGGACCGGCGCTGGAACGCGTAGGTGGGCAGCGGGACCCGTCGGCTGCCGGGGAACGCCGTGTCCCACGCCACCTCGGCGCCCGAGACGTGGAGTTCGGCCAGCGCCGTGACCAGGGCCTGTGCCTCGGGGCGGTCGCGCCGCAGGGTGCCGACGAGGACGGCGGGGCGGGTCAGGCACTCACGGGTCAGGGTGGTGAGGGCCTTGTCCGGACCCAGCTCCACGAAGGTGGTGACGCCTTCGGCCTCCAGACAGCGCACGCCGTCCAGGAAACGTACGGTCCGGCGGACGTGCTGCACCCAGTACTCCGGCGAGCACAGCTCCTCGGCTGTGGCCAGCGTGCCGGTGACGTTGGACACCAGCGGTATGCGGGGTGCCCGGAAGGTCAGTCCCTCGGCGACCTGGCGCAGCTCGTCGAGCACCGGGTCCATGTGCGAGGAGTGGAAGGCGTGGCTGGTGCGCAGCCGTTTGGTCCTGCGGCCGCGCCGCTCCCAGTCGGCCGCGAAATCCAGTACGGCCTGCTCGTCGCCGGAGACGACGGTCGCGGAGGGGCCGTTGACCGCCGCGACGGAGATCCCCGCGGCAGCCTGACCGCCGGCCGCCAACGCGGCCGTGACCTCGTCCTCGGCGGCCTCCAGCAGCACCATCGCGCCCGGTGCGGAGACCGACTGCATCAGCCGGCCGCGGGCGGCGACGAAGGCCGCCGCGTCCGCGAGGGACAGCACACCGGCGACATGCGCCGCGGCCACCTCGCCGATCGAGTGGCCGATCAGCATGTCCGGTGCCGGCCCGAAGTCCTCGAGCAGCCGGAACAACGCCACCTCGACGGCGAACAGCGCGGCCTGCGCGTGGACCGTCTGCTCCAGCAGCCGGTCGTCCTCCCCGTCGATCACCTCGCGGACGGGCCGGTCCAGATGCCGGTCCAGTTCCGCGCAGACGTCGTCGAAGGCCCGGGCGAACGCCGGGTGGGCCGCGGCGAGTTCCCAGCCCATGCCGAGGCGCTGCGCGCCCTGCCCGGTGAAGCTGTAGGCGATCTTGCCCGTGGGCCGGGCGACGCCCGTGACCAGCCCGGCGGCCACGTCGCCCCGGGCCAGCGCGTCCAGTGCCCGGGCCGCGCCGCCGGCGTCCTCGGCGACGATCACGGCGCGGTGCTCGAAGTGCGACCTCGTGGTCGCGAGGGAGAGCCCGACGTCGGCCAGGCCGGGGGCAGGCTCCCGGTCCCGCGCCTGGTCCGGGTGGTCCAGGTGGGCCCGCAACCGGAGCGCCTGCTCCCGCAGGGCCGCCTCCGTCGTCCCCGACAGTGTCAGGGGGAGCGGACGCATGGCCGTCCCCGTCCCCGTCCCGGCGGCGGCCGGCCGCGCGGGCGCTTCGGCGAGGACGACGTGGCAGTTGGTGCCGCCCATGCCGAACGAGCTGACGCCGGCGACCAGGCGCGCGTCGGGCTCGCGCCAGGCGCCCGGGGTGCTGCGGACGGTGAGGTTCAGCACGTCCAGGGGGATGCGCGGGTTGGGGGTCTCGAAGTTCAAGGACGCCGGCAGATGGCGGTGGTGGACGGCCAGTGCGGTCTTGAGCAGCCCCGCGATGCCCGCGGCGCCCTCCAGGTGCCCGATGTTGGTCTTGACCGAGCCGACGTCCACGGGGCGGCGGCCCACGACCGACCCGGCCGTTCCCGTCAGATCGCCTTCCGCGCCCGCGCCCGTGTCCCCGCCAGTGTCCGTGTCCGTGTCCGCGCCCGTGTCCCCGCCCGCGCCCGCGTCCCCACCCGTCCGGCCGAAGACGCGCCCGAGGGCGTCCGCCTCCACCGGGTCGCCGAGGGCCGTCCCGGTTCCGTGCAGCTCCACGTACTGCACGTCCGCGGGCGAGACCCCCGCCCGTTCCTGGGCGAGCCGCACGACGGCCGCCTGGCCGCGGGGATCCGGCGTCGTCAGTGAGGCCCCGCCGCCGTCGTTGTTGACCGCGCTGCCCGCGATGACGCAGTAGACCGTGTCGCCGTCCGCGAGGGCGCGGGACAGCGGCTTCAGTACGACCAGGCCGCCGCCCTCGCCGCGTACGTAGCCGTTGGCGCGCGCGTCGAAGGTGTAGCAGCGGCCGTCGGGGGAGAGCGCGCCGAACTCGGCGATGTCCGCGGCGGTTTCCGGGACCAGGTTGAGGTTCACCCCGCCGGCCAGCGCCAGCAGCGACTCGCCCCGGCGCACGCTGTCCGCCGCCATGTGCACCGCGACCAGGGAGGACGCCTGGGCAGCGTCGACGGTCACGCTGGGGCCGCGCAGCCCGAGGCTGTGCGAGACGCGGTTGGCGATCATCGCCCGGTGGGTGCCGGTCAGCGTGTGGTGCGAGCGCCGGCCGCGGGAGAGCTCCGCGTAGTCGTGCGCCATCACGCCGAGGAACGTGCCGACCGTGGCGCCGTCCAGGGTGGCGGGGACGATGCCGGCGTTCTCCAGCCCCTCCCAGGCCAGCTCCAGCATCAGCCGCTGCTGCGGATCCATCGCCGCCGCCTCCCGCGGCGAGATGCCGAAGAAGGCGGGGTCGAAGCGGTCGACGTCGTCGATGAAGCCGCCGTGGCGGATGCCGGCGGGCGCCGACCCGGGCAGCGTCCACCGGCCGGCCGGCACCTGGGTGACGGCCGAGGCGCCGGCGGTCAACAGCCGCCAGAACGCGCTGGGATCGGGGGCCTGCGGGAACCGGCAGGACATTCCGACGACGGCGACAGCCTCGTCCGCTTCCATGATGATCCTCGGTGGTACTGGGTGTTCCTGGCGGGATGTGCGTGGTCACTGACGGGGCGGCGGCGTCCTGCCGCCGCCCTGGTCACCGACCGTGGAAGCGCTCGCTCCACACGTGGGAGAGCGGCCGGCCGGCATCCGCCGCGGCGGACGCGACGACGGCCACGACGTCGTCGCAGAGGCTCTCGATGGTCGCGCTGTCGAAGAGCGAGGTGCTGTAGAGCACCGTGCCGGCGAGCGAGCCGTCCACGGTGTCCTCGTACAGGTCGATCTCCATGTCCAGGTTGATGTGGACCGGCGGGTGGCTCATCAGGAACGGCTCGGCCGTCGCCTCCGCGAGGCGCAGGGTCTGCGGCGGCGTGTTGACGATCTGGAAGACCACCTTCACCGGCGGGTCCTGGAACAGCGGGGCCCCGCCCGCCCACCGGTCGACGGCATGGACGAACGGCACGTCCTGGTGGGCGTGCGCGTCGGACATCGCGTCGCGCACCTTGACCAGCAGGTCGTGGAACGTCGGATCGCCGCCCAGGTCGGTCCGCACGGCCAGCAGCTTGGAGACGAGGCCGACCATGTTCTCCAGCTCGTCGCGGCCCCGGCCGGCCATCGGCATGCCGACGAGGACGTCCGGGCTCGCCGAGCGGGCGGATATCACCAGCTTCATCGCGGCCAGCAGGGTCATGTACAGCGTGGCGTGCGCGGACTCCCCCAGCCGGCGGGCGGCCGCGACGACCTCCAGCGGAAGCCGCCAGTGGAAGACGCCGCTGTCGTAGCTGGCCACGTCCTGGCGCGGTCGGTCGGTGGGCAGCTCGGCCGGCACCATGCCCTCGTAGTGGCCGTGCCAGTAGTCCAGCAGGCCCTCCAGCAGCGGCCCTCGCAGCCACTGCTGCTCCCACAGGGAGAAGTCGGTGTACTGCACCGGAAGTTCGGGCAGTTCGGCCTCGGTCCCGCCGACCAGCGCCGAGTACACCTCGGACAGGTCACGGATGAGCACGCCCCGGGACCAGCCGTCGGTGACCAGGTGGTGCAGGGCGAGCACCAGGACGTGGTCGCGCTCGCCCAGCCGCAGGACGCTCAGCCGGGCCAGTGCGTCCCCGGTGAGGTCGAACGGCCGGGCGGCCTCGCGGCCCGCCAGCACCGCGGCCTCCGCGGCGTCGGCGACCTCGATCACCTCCATGCGGACCGGCGCGCTCGGCTGGACCGCCTGGGCGTATCCGCCCGGCTTCCCGACGACGGTGATCCGCAGGGCCTCGTGCCGGGCGACCAGGATCTCCATGGCCCGCCGCAGGTGGCCGAGGTCCAGTTCGCCCGAGACCCGCACGGCCAGCGGGATGGTCCAGTGCCCCGCCCGCAGGATGTCCTCGAAGAACATGTCGGCCTGCCGCTGCGCGAAGCTGAACGGCACGGGGAGGGAACGGGAGCGCTCGAGCGGGACCAGCGGCGGAAGCTCGTGCTCGGTGCCGGCGCCGGCCGCGCCCGCCACCGTGACGGCCAGCTCCCGTGGCGTCCGCTGCTGGAAGATCGCCTTCAGGGGTATCGAGACGCCGAGCGCGGCCCGGATCCTGGCGACCACCCTGGTGGCGATCAGGGAGTGACCACCCAGCGAGAAGAAGTCGTCCTCGATGCCGACCCGCTCCACGCCCAGCAGATCGGCGTAGATGGCACAGACGGCCTCTTCCTCGGGCGTGCGCGGGGCGACGTAGCCGACCTCGAGCACGGTACGCAGATCGGGCGCGGGCAGCGCGCCGCGGTCGATCTTGCCGCCCGTGGTCAGCGGCATCGAATCCAGGACGACGACAGCCGAGGGCACCATGTACTCGGGCACCGCGGACTCGACGTGCAGGCGCAGGGTCTCGGCCAGCCGTCCGTCCCGGCCGGCCGCGGTCGGCTCGGCGACCGCGTAGGCCACGAGCCGCTTGTCCCCGGGCACGTCCTCGCGCACGATCACGGCGGCGTGCAGAACGTCCTCGTGCCGGGCCAGGATCGCCTCGATCTCGCCCGGTTCGATCCGGAAGCCGCGGATCTTGACCTGGTCGTCGATCCGGCCGAGGAACTCGAGGTTCCCGTCCGGCAGCCAGCGCACCAGGTCACCGGAGCGGTACATCCGGGAGCCGTCGGCACGGAAGGGGTCCGCCACGAAGCGGGCCGCGGTCAGCTCCGGGCGGCCGAGATAGCCCCTGGCCAGACCGGCTCCGGCGACGCACAGCTCGCCGGGCACGCCCACCGGGACCGGCCGGAGGTTGTGGTCGACCACGTACACGCGCGTGTTGCCGATGGGCTTGCCGATCGGCGCGGTCAGCGGCCAGTCGGACACGGACGCCGGCAGCGAGTACGACGTGACGACGTGGGCCTCGCTGGGACCGTAGTGGTTGTGCAGCCGCAGCTCGGGGCGGTTCTCGCACAGCTCGCGCAGGTCGTGGTGGAGGGACAGCGGCTCACCCGCCTGGGACAGGTGGCGCAGGGCGGACAGGCCGGGGCCGTGCGGATCGACCTCCTCGGAGATCGCCCGCAGCATCACGTTGGGCACGAACAGCTGGGCCAGCTCGTGCTCGTGCGCCCAGCCGGCGAACGCGGCCGGGTCCATCCGCAGTTCCTCGTCGGGGATGACGATCGTCTCGCCGTACAGCAGGGCGGAGAAGATCTCCTGGAGCGAGATGTCGAACGTCACCGTGGCGAACTGTGCCGTCTTCGCGTCGGGGCCGACCGGCAGGGCCCGCTTCTGCCACGCCACCAGGTTGATCACGCAGGCGGCGGGCATCAGGATGCCCTTGGGCACGCCGGTGGAGCCGGAGGTGTAGATGACGTAGGCCAGGGCGTCCGCGCTCGTGGGCGTCGTCGGCGCGCTGTCCGGCTGCTTGTCGAGCGACTCGCGTTCGACGTCGAGGAGGACGAGCTCGGTGCCCGGCGCCTCGAACAGCTCCGTGAAGCGCTGCTGGGTGACGGCGGTGGTCACGCCGGCGTCGCCGAGGACGAAGCGGATGCGGTCACGCGGGTGGTTCGGGTCGATCGGCACGTAGGCCGCCCCGGCCCGGAGGATGCCCAGGATCGCCACGATCACCGCGGTGCCGCGTTCGACGCACAGCCCGACGAGGGTCTCGGGCCCGATGCCCCGGCCCTGGAGGTGGTGCGCGAGCTGGTTCGCCCGCCGGTCCAGCTCCGCGTAGGTGAGGCGTTCCGCTCCGTGGATCACCGCCACGGCGTCCGGGCGGCGCCGCGCCTGCGCGCTGAACAGCTCGGACAGGGAGCCAGCCGGTACGGGCCCGGCCGTGTCGTTGAACTCCTCGATGACCTGGGCCCGTTCGGCCTCGTCGAGCAGGGAGATCTCGGAGATCGGCCGGTCGGGGTCGGCCAGCGCCGACCGCAGCACGACACCGATGTGGCGCAGCAGCCGCTCGATGGTCGGCGCGTCGAACAGGGCCTTGCTGTAGACGATGTGGCCGATCAGGCCGCCGTCGTCGCCCTCTACGAGATGGAACTCCAGGTCCATCCGGGTGAGGATCCGGCCCGGGTCGAACTGTTCGGTCTCCAGGCCGGCCAGGGACAGCCGCTCGGCCGGAATGTTGATCATCTGGAACAGGACCTGCACCAGCGGGTTGCGCGACAGGTCCCGCTCGGGCTGTACGTGCTCGACGAGGTACTCGAAGGGCAGGTCACCGTGCGCGAAGGCGCCGACCGTCACGTCCCGGACCCGTCGCAGCAGCTCACGGTAGGTCGGATCGCCGGAGAGATCGGTGCGCAGGACCACGGTGTTGACGAAGAAGCCGATGAGACCCTCGATCTCGGACCGGCCCCGGTTCGCCACCGGCGTGCCGACCGTGATGTCCTCACTGTCGACATACCGCGCGAGGACCAGCTGGAAGGCGGCCAGCAGGGTCATGTAGAGGGTCGCGTTCTCGCCGGCACCCAGCTTCCGGGCGGCTTCGACGACCTCGGCGGGCAGCTCCCAGCGCGCCGCCTCACCCTCCTGGCGGGCGATGGAGGGGCGCGGCCGGTCGGTGGGCAGCTCCAGCGCGGGCTCCATGCCGGCCAGCTGCTTCTGCCAGTAGTCCAGCTGCCGCCGCAGCGTCGGACCGGACAGCCAGTCACGCTCCCACACCGCGTAGTCCGCGTACTGCACGGGCAGCGGCGGCAGGGCCGGCGTGCGCCCGGCGACCAGCGCCCCGTAGGCGGCCGACAGCTCCCGCACCAGCACACCCTGCGACCAGGCATCGGTGGCCACATGGTGCACGATCAGCAGCAGGACGTGGTCCTGCTCGTCCAGCCGCAGCACCTTGGCCCGGAACAGCGGGCCGACGGCCAGGTCGAAGGGCTCGGCGATCTCGGCGCCGGCCAGCTCCCGCGCCGCGGCCAGCCGCTCGGCGGGCGAGTCGCCGGGCACGGTCACGACCGGGACGGGCACGGCCCCGGCCGGGCTGATCCGCTGGACCGGCTCACCGCCGTCCTCGCCGAAGGTCGTACGCAGCGCCTCGTGCCGGCCGACCACCACGGAGACGGCCCGCGCGAGGTGCCCGACGTTCAGCTCACCCCGGATGCGCATCGCGAGCGGGATGTTGTACGAGGCGTTGCCCGGCTCCAACTGGTCGAGAAACCACAGCCGCTGTTGCGCGAACGACGCCTTGAGGGGCCGGTTCCTTTCGACGGGAACAACTCCGGTGGGTTGTTCCTTACGGCGTGTCCGCTCGAGGAGATTGCTCATCGCCGCGCTGAGCCCACCGGTTTTAGGCATGCCTGCGTGCCCCATTGTTCAGCCTTCTCTGGATGGCCGGCGAGACAAGCCCCCGGCGAATGCTGCTGATTGATCCGGTCAAGTGATCCGGTCAGGCCGCGGCGGCCGGCACCGCGGAACGCGTGGAAGCACCCGCGGCGGAATCGACACCGGCGAGCGGCGGATACGGGTCGAGGCTGTCGACCGGGTGGTATTCCACCTCGACGGTGTGACCGAGCCCGTATTCGACGGCGAGTTCAAGGAAGAGGTCGAGGGCCAGGTGGTCCTCGAAGGCGAAACCGGTGGAGTCGAATACGGTGCTGCGCTCCCGCCAGGGCACGGCCGAACCGGGATCGGCGCAGAACGTGGCCAGCGCGGGGCCGACGGCGTCCTCGGGCAGCTGCTGGCACTCGCCCTCGACGCGGGACTGTGCCAGGTGGTCGTAGGTGACGAGCGAGCGGGTGAGCAGCCCGAGCGGCAGCTCGGTCTTGCCGGGCAGGTCGGCGCCGACCGCGTTCACGTGCACGTGCTCGCGCATGACGGTGTCGGGAAGGACGGGCCCTTCACCGACGCCCACCGTGGTGGCGGTGCAGATGATGTCGGACTCGGCGGCCACGGTCGAGGCGGTGACCAGCTCGATCCGCAGGTCCCGGCCGAGGAAGGCGACCCGGCGGGCGAACGTCGCCGCGTGCTCGGGATTGATGTCGGACACCAGGACCCGGCGCACGTCGAAAACCCGCGTCAGGGCGTGCAGTTGCGTGACGGACTGGGCGCCGGCGCCGATCAGACCGACGGTCGTACTGTCCGGACGGGCCAGCAGCCGGCTCGCCAGCGCGGACATGGCCCCGGTCCGGATCGCGGTGGGCACCACGCCGTCCGCGAGCGCGACCAGCCGGCCGGTGATGTCGTCGAAACGGGTCACCGTGCCCAAAATGGTGGGCAGTTCATGGTGCAGCGGATTGGCCGGCGTGTATCCCACGGTCTTGAGCGTCATGCCCTTGCCGGGTTCGTGGTGCGGCATCCATTCGATGACGCCGATGCCGTCGGAATCCCGGGTGAATCCACCGCGCGGCGGTGTCGTGGCGACTTCGCCGCGGCCCAGCGCGGCAATTCCGGACGCCATTCGCTCGATCATCCGGTCCATCAGCGCATCGCGGCCGACGAGTTGCACGATCCTGGCGATATCAGACGCAGGCAGAATCAACGTGCTCATGCAGCCCCAGTCCCCCAACTGTTCAATGTCTGCGCCCGAGCGGCTGAGCCCGGCCGACAACGAACCTAGATCGACATCGGAGGACTGTCAATGTTCGCCTCTTCGCAGGTCAGGACCGTTTGAGGGCCATAACAGACGCGTAGTTCACATGGTCTGAGCTGTAGGGAATTTCACATGGCGTGGAGTGGTAGGCGGGTGTGTCACGACACTTCGGGGGATTTGTGCCGGACGCCAGCCGGTACACGACTACACGACGCGCGGGTGGCCGCCGTCACGCTCGCCCCTTCGGTTCGCAGTGCCGGTGAGGTGTTCAACTGCGCGACGGTGCCGGCGGGAACCGCGACGGGGCGTGCTGACACTGCCCGTAGGCAGGCACAGCCGAAGGGGGATCCGTCCTTGTACGCTGAGCCGCATCCCTTGGAAGGAGGGGCTCATGCCCGAAGCGGCGACCGACGGACTCACGTCCCGGACCGTCCTGGCCTCACGGGAAGGCATCGTGCTCGCGGAGCCGGTCGCCACCGACGAAGAGATCCTCGACTCCCGAGGAGACGGCGCGTTCGATGTCGACAGGGACCCCGATGCCGGCCCGCCGCCCATGAACACCCCGATCGAGCGCGCCTGCGTCCTCGACGGCGCGACAGGAGAACTGCTCGGCAGCGCCAGCTGGCACGCGGTCCATTACGGACCCGCCGTGTCATGCCTGGCATGGAACATCGGTCTCGTCCTGCTACCACCCGCACGCGGACGCGGCATCGGCGGCACGGCCACCCGCCTGCTCGCCGAACACCTCTTCACCACAACCGAGGTGTTCCGGGTGGAACTCTCCACCGACGTCACGAACGTGGCCGCTCAGCGGGCGGCACAACGCGCCGGCTTCCACCGGGAAGGCGTCATCCGCGGCGCACAACTGCGCGACGGCCACCGCCGGGACCTCGTCGGCTACAGCCTCCTGCGCAGCGACCTGTGACCACCGCCGACACCGGCGGGGACAGCGGGGAACGAGGCGATCCGGCCCACGGCCCGCTGATCATCACACCTCCCGCAAGCGGTCGGTGAGGAAGGCGAGGATCTCGTCCCTGGCCTTCCGCGTCGGATGTCCGTCCTCGTCGACGAGGTGTGCGGTGACCACGCTGTGCGGACACCCGACGACCTCGCGGAAGAACGGGGGCGGATCGGTGTTGGCGGAACCGCCCGGAAGGACGCGGCCGTCGAAGGCGTCACCCAGAAGCGCCCGGTAGGCGGCGAAGCGCCGGCCGGTGCACCAGCGGTCGTTGTCGAAGCGGTAGGCGAGGACCTTCAGTCCATCGCGCGTGACGCGGTCCCGCACCGCGCGCGCGTCCTCGTCACTGAGCTCGAGTCCGGCCGGGTCGTCCAGCGGCAGTGACGGATGGTTGACCACCGGCGCGATGACGGCCGGTTCGATCGCCATGGTGAGCGCGAAATTGCCGGTGAAGCACAGCCCGATCGCGCCGACTCCCGGACCGCCGCATTCGGCGTGGGCCTGGCGTGCGAGCCCCCGCAGCCACGCCGTGACGGGACTGGTGCCGCCCCCGGCGAACGCACGGAACTCGGCACTGACGCACGCCCGACGGGCAACCTCCTTACCGCCCTCGACCGAGGGCCAGGCACCGTCGGTCCCGAAGAGCGAGGGAACGTGGACGGTGAAGCCCGCATCCCGCACCCACCGCGCCAGTCGAAGAACGTCAGGGCTGATGCCGGGCATCTCCGGCATCAACACGACAGCCGGCCCGGAACCCCCGGCGTACACCGTCTTCACCACCCCGTCCACGTCCACGAGTCGGCGGGAGAAGTCCGAGATCGCGTCGTCGACACAGCGTCCGTTGGAAGCACTCATGATGCCCAGCCTGGCCTGGCACCCCGCACACGGTGAGAGGCCAGATCGCCATGTACGGGGGTAGTCTCGCCACAGCCGGTGGTGAGGAGGCGAACGTGAGCGCGCTGCGGGTCGGTGTCCTGGCCTATCCCGGCTGCTTCGCGTCCGAGGTGTTCGGCGTACCCGACCTCCTGACGATGGCCATGCACGTCGCCGGCCCGGACCACGCCGGATACGAGGTGTCGATCGTTTCGCCTCGCCGTCGCGTCGTCGCATCGGGCGGGGCGGCATTGGCCGTCTCTCCGCTGCGCGAGGTCGACGTCCTGGTCGTGCCGGGGTTCGAGCACCCGCCGGGCCTGGACGTCGATGCGAAACTCACATCCCTCGCCCCGGACATCGCGGCGATACGCTCACACGCCGCCGCGGGCGACGTCGTGGTCTCGATCTGCGTCGGCGCGTTCCTGCTCGCCGAGGCGGGACTTCTCCACCGACGCCGGGCCACGACGTCATGGCTCCACGCGGACGAACTGGCCCGACGCTGCCCGGACACCGATGTCCGAGCCGACCGTCTCGTCGTCACCGACAAGGGGGTGACGACGACGGCGGCCTTCAGCGCCATGTACGACTTCGCGCTGGAACTCATCCGCCGACACAGCGGTGCCGGCGTGGCCCGGACGACCGCGCGCGTGGCGCTCGTCGACGATGCGCGCATATCCCAAACCCTCTACGTAGACCCGCGACTTCTTCCGCGGCCAGGCAACGAGTTCTCCCACAAGGTCATGCGACGGCTCGACCAGTACCTGACCGACCGGTACGACCTCGCCGCCTTGTCGGACACGTTCCATGTCAGCACCCGGACGCTGCTTCGCCGCTTCGCGGACGAGACCGGCCAGAGCCCGCTCGCATACCTGCAGTCGTCACGCGTCCGTCGCGCCCGCCACCTCCTTGAGACCACGGACCGAACCGTCGCGAGCATCGCCGCGTCGGTCGGCTACAGGGACCCGGGAACCTTCGCCGCTCTCTTCGCCAAGCACACCGGACGCCGCCCACGGGACTACCGCGTCACCTTCCGGCGCGGTGCCGACTGATGAGGGCTACGCCGCAGGGCCGGAATCTTCTTCGCTGGGCGTTCCTCCGGCCGCCGTACGTGCGGTGCGTGCCGCCAAGCGCTCGTCGAACCGCGCTGCCTTCGCCTCCAGAACGGCCAGGAACGCGGCCAGTTCCTCGCGTGCCTTCTCGCCGTCCGGGCCCAGGCCGGTACGCTCCATGATTCTCAGGTGGCGCAGCACAGGCTGGAGTACGTCGTCGTGGTGGATGCGCAGGTTGTACACGCCGCCGACGGCGATCTTCAGCGCCTTCCGCTGGAATCCGGAGATGCCGTGGCCCGGCATGCGGAAGCCGGTGACCACGTCGGTGACCGCGCGCATGGCGGCGTCCGGGGCGAGTTCGAAGGCCGCCTTGAGGAGGTTCCGGTAGAAGATCATGTGCAGGTTTTCGTCGATCGCGACGCGCACGACAAGCCGCTCGGCGATCGGGTCGCCGCAGAGCTTGCCGGAGTTGCGGTGCGCGAGACGGGTGGCCATTTCCTGGAAGGTCACATACGCCACTGAGTGCAGTAGGCCGTCCTGGTGGTCGTTCCGGTATCCCGCCGTCATGTGTGCCATGCGGCACCGTTCCAGGGCGACGGGGTCGACGGCGCGGGCCGTCAGCAGGTAGTCGCGGATCGCGATGCTGTGGCGGCCCTCTTCCGCGGTCCAGCGGTGCACCCAGGCGTCCCACGCGCTGTCCCGGTCGACCATGCGGGCGATCTCATGGTGGTAGCTGGGCAGGTTGTCCTCGGTCAGCAGATTGAGCGTCAGCGCGATCCGCCCGACCTCGGTCAGCGAGGACTCTTCGGGGCACCACGCCTCGCCTCCCAGTACGCCGTCGAAGTCGCGGCCCCTCGACCAGGGCACGTACTCGTGCGGGAACCACTCCTTGGCAAGGGAGAGGTGCCGGTCGAGCTCGGCGGCCGCCACGGGTTCGAGTTCGCGAAGCAGCTCGGGCCCGCCGGGAACGTGGTTGATCAAGATCACGGCGACTCCCTGCGGGCGCGGGGACCGGCAGGGATCGTCCAGTGCAGGCGCGCACCGAGGCGTCCTGCGTCGTCCGGTCCCACATCTCCTCCTTGTCCGTCCGATGTTCCACGGCAGCATAGTGAATTTGATGCGTTAAGTTCGGTTTTGTAGGCAGCGGGGCAACGGGGCGAATCTCACCGGTCGGCCTCCGCCGGCTCGTCGTCGCCGAGCTCGGTGAGGGCCAGGACGGCGGCGTGCTGCTCGGCGCTGAGGCCCAGCGGCTGCTCGCCGCGTTCCTCGGACGCGGTGTAGAGGTGGCGCTGACCCTCGGCCCAGGCGCGCAGCAGCTCGCGGGCCTCGTCGGGGGTGATGTCGAGGGCGGCTGCCGCCTCGTTCCAGGTGGCGCCGAGTTGCAGGGCGTCGCGGACGTGGGCACCGCGGCCGTACTCCATCTCGCGGCGGATCGCCTCGCGCAGCGCGAGCACCGCCAAGGCGTCATCTGTGGTGGCCGGATCGGCCTCGCGTGTGAAGTCGGCGGGGAGCAGACGGTTCGTCAGCCGGTCGGCGTGTACCTGGTGCTTCTCCGCCAGCCACATCAGCGGAGTGGCGGGCGGGACGTCGCCGGGGCGGCAGACCTCCAGGTCTTGCCAGTGCTTGTACGCGTCAGTGCTCATTGGGCCGAGTCCGTCCCTCTGTCACAGGCGTGCGGGCGTCGGTCATGACCGCGCGCCATGTCCGGTTCTTCGCCTCAGGTACGGCATCCGGATAGGGGAGGTCCCCGTAGGGAACGACCGACGCTCGTAGCTTGTCCGACCGCACCCCGCTGCGATGGCCCCGCAGACCACGGAGCGCGTCGTCACCGTCCTACCTCTTGTGGCGCCTCTGCTCCCGCGGCGTCTCTTCGTCGCGTTCCATCGATTCCGGGTCGCGCCATTCCTCGGACCGGGTGGGACGACCGGAGCGGTGCTGTGCCCGCACCCCCTTCTTGAGCTCGTCGTCCTTCTTCGGCCCGTGCTTGTCGCTCCGCTGCATGGCTGCACTGCTCCTTCCAGGGCGGCTCGCGCTCTTCGAGCGCACACACTCACCTGCCCTGCGCCTCTCCAGCCGCAGGCAGGAGAAACATCCCGTATTTTCCCTTCTCACCAGCCTAGGCCAGCCGACGTACCGGCGCGCGCCTTGAGGATGCCCGTCGAGGAGACGTTGACGCGGGAGGGCCGCGGTCACCCAGGTGGAGGATCCGATGCTGTGCGTGGTCGATATGCCGGTGCTCACGTTGGCAAGAGGCGAGCGCGGTAGCAGTGCGTGATGTACGGCATGGGGATGTTGTCCGTGCCAGCCAGCGCGGGGTGAGTGTCACAGAAAGCACGGACTTCGGCGAGGAGGGCCGTGCGCTCGGTGGGCGGGAGAGTGATGACGGAGCTGCCAGAGGAGACCAGGTCGATGAGCTCGGCGGGGGTGAGGTGATCGCGCCATTCGACGGTGTGGTGCTCGACGCGCGCGAAGGGCGGCTGGACGGCGTCGACACCGACGCCGACGCTGGGAGTCGGCGGCATGCCGTGCGGGTGCAGGATCCGGTCGAGGTCGGCGACCCAGTCCGCACGCTTGTCGTGGGTGTTCCACACCAGGCTCAAGGTGCCGCGCGGGGTGAGCGTGCGGGCGACCTCGGGCAAGGCGCGTTCGGTGTCGACCCAGTGCCAGACCTGTGCGGCGACCACGGTGTCGACGTGGCGGTCGGGCAGGGGAATGGATTCGGCGGAGCCGGCCAGCGCGGGGATGCCCGGGAGGTCCCGGGTCAGTTCGGCGCGCATCTGCTCGTCGGGCTCGACCGCGATGGTTTCCAGCCCGCGCTCGTGGAGCTGGCGGGTCAGTTTGCCGGTGCCGGCGCCAAGGTCGAGGACGCGGCGCGTGGTCGCCGGGACCATCCAGTCGATCGCCTGGGCGGGATACGGCGGGCGCCCGCGCTGGTAGGCAGCCGCAGCGGTACCGAAGGACAGGGCGGCCCGCGCGCGGCGGTCGCTGCAGTCCATGTGCCTCTCCCTTATGCGCCATCGAGTGCCCGGCATCCTGCCCGGACTGGTCATCCGAGTATCCGGGGTATCCGGGCTTTCGGGCGATCACGCTTTCGGGCGATCACGGCAAGGGCCTCCCGGGCGTGATGCCCGGTCACCCTGCCTGCCATCCGCTGCACGCACCGCGTACGGCGGATCGTCATCTAACCGCGACTGTCCTTTGCGTGGATGCGTCCGGACCGCTCGCCTCATCACCCTCGTACCTCCTACTGTGGGCAGCGGCTCAGCTGTGTGGTGGAGGGAGGCCGTGGTGGGTGGCCAGGATCGACAGTCGGGTGACGGTGAGGTCGGGGGCCCGTACTCCAGTCCGGGTGATCCGGGCAATCCCATGCCTCAGGAGGAACCCCTGCCGGAGGATGACGATGACTAGCGGCCCGGACACGGAGTCCGGTCGTGGCGATGGACGCTGAGGTTCTGCGGGCGCGGTGCGCGAAGGAGCTGGAATCCAGCCCGCGCGGCTACTTCGGCGGCCTGTCGTGGCTGCGCAACGCCTTCGCCGCAGTGCCGCGCGAGCACTTCGCGCCCGATCGCCTGTGGTGGCCACGCCCCGGCGAGGACGGACTGTACGCCCTGATCGACCGAAGCAAGACGCCGAAGCGGTGGCTGAAGGCGGTCTACCTGCTCAGAACACCGCTGATCACCCAGATCGACGACGGCGCGGTCGCCCCGGACGCCCCCGCGAGCGGGGCTTTCACCTCCAGCATCTCCTGCATCACCGTCGTGATCGAAACGCTGCGCCACCTCGCCCCTGCCCCCGGCGACAAGGTGCTGGAGATCGGGACAGGCACCGGCTACAACACCGCCCTCCTTGCCCATCGCACCGGCCCGGACACGTTGACCACCGTCGAGATCGACCCACAGATCGCCGCCCAGGCCCGGGAGCGGCTCGAGGCCCTGGGCGTCCGCGCACGGGTGGTGACCGCGGACGGGGAACAGGGCTTCCCCGCTGGGGCCCCCTTCGACCGGATCGTCTCCACTGCCTCTGTCCGCCGCATCCCGACGGCCTGGCTGCGGCAGTTGCGCCCTGGCGGTGTCCTCGTCGCCCCGCTGGACAGCCCAGCCGGTTACGACCTCACCGTCCGCATGACAGGCACCGGCCATGGTGCCGCCGCCGGGCGTCCGGTCGCCACGGTGGAGTTCATGCGCCTGCGAGGCCAGCGCACCCCACAGCCTCACACGGGCCTCGGTTGGCCTGACGGAATCGACATGCAGCGGTGGCGCGAATTCGAGATTCATGCCGACCAGAACGGACAGCGCATCCGCGCCGGCCGGGTCATGCGGGGCCGGGGCCGGGACACGGTGTCGTGGCAGGAATCAGCATTGTGAGTACGCAGAGCGGCGGGCCACGATACCCACATGGGGGACTTGGGTGACGTGGGGGACTCGCAGCCTCAACAGATCGGAGACGCCGCTGAGTTCGCCGCCGCCCTGCGTCGGCTCAAGCAGCGCTCGGGGCTGACCTACCGGCAGTTGGAGGAACGCGCGGCCGAGCACGGTGACGTGCTGCCGCGCAGCACGCTCGCCGACGCGCTGGGCGGAAAGACCGCGCTACGTCCCGAACCGCTCGCCGCCTTCGTACGGGCGTGCGGGGACGGCGAACGGGTCGCGGAGTGGCTCGCGGCCCGCGAGAGGATCACCCGGCTGCGGGCCCCCGCAGCCGGAGAGGGCAAGCCGTCATGGCGTACCCGCCTCACCGGGAGGCCCCGCCGGGCGGGGCTGCTGGTGGCGGTGGCACTGCCGTCCCTGGCGGCGGCCGCCATCGCCTGGGCACTGGTCGCCTCCGGCGAGCCTGGCCGCACCGAGGGCGCCGGGAGCAGGAGCTCCGCATCACCCCATGACGCGCCCCGACTGCCCGGAGGACACGTGCGGATCCGCCCCGTCCTCGCGGAGCGCCTGTGCCTGACGGAAGGGCACGTTCAAAGATACGAAGCGCAGGTCGCCGTACAGCGGCCGTGCGACGAGGTCGCGCCGCAGACGACCACGCTGGAGCCGCTGGACGGCAATGCCTTCCGGATCCAGTGGAACCACCCCGATCAAGGCAGGGGCTGCCTCAAGGCGCTGACAGGGGAGCCGGTCGCGGGGCTGCTGGAACCGTGGAACGCCTGCGAGCAGAGCAGCCGGTTCCGCATCGAGCCGTCCGGACCGGAGGGAAGCGGCCGGTACGTCTTCCGGGTGGACGACCGGGGATGCCTGGGCATCAAGGACGGGAGTACGGCCGCAGGGGCCGAGGCTGTCGTGGAGCCGTGCCACGGAAAACGCAGCCAGCAATTCATCGTCAACCCCGCGCCCTGAGCACAGATGAAGCGCCTCCCCTCAGCCCCTGCGCGGAACTGGTCCAGCTGCCGGCAGTCAGCCATGAGTCTGGGCGGCATCCGAGGGTGGCGCGGTCCCCGTGCGGGGAGATCCGTCACCGGCGGGCGCATCATCGGACGGAGGAATGGGGGAACTACGGGTGAGGGGGTGGGCGCGGGGTCCGAACCACCGCATGCACAGCGGTCCCAGGACGATGAGGATGGCGACGTATGCGGCGGCGAGGGGGCCGATACCCGGAGCGGCGCCGGCGGCGAGCCCGGCGATGACGATCGAGAATTCACCGCGCGCGATCAGCGCGGCCCCCGCCTGCCACCGCCCGGCAGAGCCGATGCCCGCTCGCCGCGCCGCGTACCAGCCCGTCGCCAGCTTCGTCAGAGCGGTGAAAGCCGCCAGCAGGAGGGCGGGAACGAGGACGGGCGGGATATCCGCCGGGTCGGTGTTCAGCCCGAAGAAGACGAAGAAGACGGCCGCGAACAGATCACGCAGCGGCACCAGACGGTGGTAAGCGCCTTCCGCGACATCGTCCGAAAGGGCGACGCCGATGAGGAACGCACCGACAGCCGCCGAAACGTGGAGTTCCTGAACGGCACCCGCGACACAGAACGTCAGACCGAGGACCATCAGCAGCAGCATTTCGGGATTGTCCGAGGACACGGCCCGGCTGATGATGCGGCCGTGCCGTACGGCCGTGTAGAAGACGACGCAGACCGTGGCCAGGGCGATGAGCAGGGTGAATCCGCCCTCCGCCGGGCTGCCCCCGGCCAGGAGGGTGGTGAGGAGGGGAAGATAGATCGCCATCGCCAGGTCTTCGATGATCAACACGCCGAGGAGAGCGGCGGTCTCATCGCTGCCGAGGTGACCGAGGTCCGTGAGGACCTTGGCGACGACACCGGAGGACGAGACCCAGGTGATGCCGGCCATGGCCACCGTGGCGGCCGTTCCCCAGCCCAGGAGTACGGCGGCCAGAGCGCCTGGCACCGCGTTGAGGACGAAGTCCATCGCACCGGACGGGTACTGCGTCTTGAGGCTGGTGGTCAGTTCCGAGGCGCTGTACTCGAGCCCGAGGAGCAGCAGCAGGAGCGTGACCCCGATCTCGGCGCCGGTGGAGACGAACGACTCACTGGCGCTGAGCGGGGCGATGCCCCCGCGGCCGAAAGCGAGGCCGGCGAGCAGGTAGAGGGGTATGGGGGAGAAGCCCAGCCGCCCTGCCAGCCGGCCCAGCAGCCCCAGACCCAGGATGACGGCGCCGAGTTCGACGTACAAAGCCGTGGTGTGGTGCATGAAAGGGACCTCCGGCGATCGGTGCGGGAACGGCGGTGGCACTTTTCGCGTGGATGGGCCAGGAGATACCGTCACCGACCGCGGAGCGGGGACGCCAAGCTCTGCGATGACGACGACGTCGGCGAGCGGAGTGAGCTCACGCGGGCGACAGACGGGCGACAGACGGGGGGACGATGCGGAAGCCAGGAAGAAGACGGAGGTCCGGAAACGAGCCGCGCGGCGATCAGCCGTCGATCAGCTGTCGATCAGCCGTGGCGGCCGTCGACGCCGGTATCGGGAACGCTGTTGCGCGCTCGAGCCTCGATACGTGCCCCATGGCGGCGCCCGGAAGAGGCCGTGCCGACCGTGGCAGCACCGCTCGTCGTCACGGCGTAGCAGCCTGCCATCACGACGTGCCCCCCTCGCGCGCTGACGCCCCGACAGGACCGGTGGCGCCCTTCATGGCCGCTTCGCCGCTCGGCATGCGACGAGCCGTGACTCATCAATGAATAGTAATCGATGCATACAATAGGCTAAGTGGTGTCAAATAGGGGCGCTCGTATGATGTGAACGCCCACCGCGCCGCATACCGACCCGCTCGCCGGCAGCCCCGGCAGCCCCGGCAGCGATGGGCGCCGGGTCGCCGCACGCACAGATCCCCGGTCTGGTGCGTGGCCAAATCCCGGCAGACACGGACACACTTGAACAGAGCTGGGTGGCAGCTACCGAGAGGATGTGCCGGTGGGGTCCTCGCTGCGAAAGGCGCTGGTGGTGCTCGGTCACGCCCTCGTCCTGCTGGTGGTGGCGACGGCGGCCGTATGGCTGAGCGTCCGGATCACCCCCTTGCAGTCGGTGTCGGCCGCCGGGCAGACCGTGCAGGTGGGCGCGGTACCCCCGGACGGGGGTCTGTCCGGTCCGGGCGAACTCGACCTGTTCGGGCAGAAGATCGCGACCAGACCACACTTCGACGGGCCCATCCGGCCGCGCCTGAAGCTCACCCGGATCACCTTCGACGCCGAGGCGGCCCAGCTTTTGCGTTCCGGACGTGGCCACGCCGCGTTGTCGCAGGTGGGAGGGGACCTGGCGGCCGGTTGGTGGCGCTATGCCGTGTGGGAGACCGCCGTGTCGGCAGGTCTCATGCTGCTCGTCGTCGCCGCGGCGACCGGCATCCGGCGCACGCCCCCACGCCGCACGGTCGTGCTGCTCGGCACCGGCCTGGTCACAGTGATCGCGGTGAACGCCGTCGGCTTCTCCCTGCTCGCCGCCGGCACGCCCCGCGTCCTGCACGAGGTACGGACACTGGACGATCTCGTGGGCAGGGAACCCCCCAGCCCGGTCCGGCCCGCCGCCGGGCCGGCGTTGCCGGGCGTTCGGGCGGTGGTGCTGGGCGACTCGACGGCGGCGGGAACCGGCAACCGGGCGATGCCGGGCGGCGACGCCCTCGACAAGGCGTGCGGGCGCAGCCGCGACGCGTTCGCCAGGAAGCTGGCCGAGGTGAACGGCTGGGACGTCCTCAACCTGGCCTGCTCCGGTGCCACCGTGCGCGACGGCGTGCTCGGCACGCAGCAGCTGTCCGGCCGGTCGGCACCGGCTCAGCTCGCCGTCGCCCAGCGGGCCGCCGGCGCTTCGGTGGTCACCCTCAGCATCGGTGCCAACGACGTGCGCTGGCAGGACCTCGTCCGGCTGTGTGCCGCGGCCCCGGTCTGCGACGACCGCGCCACGCACGCCTACTTCCGTGACCTGCTCAGCCGTTTCACCCTCGACTACCAGGAACTGCTGCGGCACCTCGCCGCCCTGCCCCAGCACCCCAGGGTCCTGGTCAACGAGTACTACGACCCCTTCGGCCGCACCGTCGACTGCCTGAAAAAAGAAGGGCTGACCCTGCAGAAGGCGCAAGTTCTGCGCGCACGCCTGACCGAACTCAACACCGTACTCAGGCAGGGGGCTCTCGCTTCAGGGTTCACCGCCGTGCGTCCGGACTTCACCGGCCACGAGCTGTGCAGCAAGGACCCGTTCGTCCAGGGGCCGACGGCCCGGGCCCCGCTGCACCCGACGGCGGCCGGAGAACTGGTCATCGCCCTCGCGAACCAGCAGGCCCTGACCCGCCCGCCGGGGCGGGCGACCCCGAGCTGAGACGTCCGGGACGGCGGTCTACCAGTCCCGCGCGTTCTGGGCCAGAACGCTCCGCAGGACGCGCCAGGAAAGGTCCGAATAGGTCTGGAACTGCTTCTTCTCGTGCGTGACTTCGTCGATGTAATCGAAGGCGTCCCGCGAATCCGAGTCGTTGACCGTCGCCACCCCCAACTCGTCCTGGTTGAGGTAGACGTGGAAGCTGGCCCCGAAATCACCGGTGTCGTTGAGGAGGGGAGTGGGGTTGGGTCCGCCGTCCAGGGGACAGAACACCTTGTGCACCGCGTAGGTGTCCTTCGTGAGCCAGGCGCACTGACCCGGTGTGAGCGTGAGCAGTCCGCGCTTTTCCGCGTCCCAGGCCAGTCCGGCGTAACACATCACGTCGAGCTGCCCGGCGAGGCAGTAGACGATGCCGGTGGTCTCGCCGTGCGAATGCATCGGCGAATAGTGCTGGGCGGGCCAGATTTCCAGCACCACCGGCGATCCGTAGTCGCCCTCGTGCGTCACCTCGTACCCGTGCGCCGCGGCGATATGGTCGTAGTCGCCCTTGCCTGTGCAGGCCACGCGGATGTACGGCGGGTGGCTGGAGTCGAGCTTCGACTTCTCGATCAGGATTTGCCGTAACAGCGGCACCTTGTCGGCCGTGCCCGGCGCCAGGAGCTGGCGGATGCCCTCGATCTCCCAGGTCGTGAACCGGATGTCGGCCGCCTTGCGCGCCAGATCCATGACCGCGGGCGGCACCATGAGCTGACGTGCGTACTCGTCGAACGACGACGCCTGGGTGATGGCCGGCGATGGGGAAATCTTTTCGGCAGCGAGGCGCAGCTGCGCTTCCTGGTCCTTCGAGATGTAGAAGGGGGGACTGTCTTGGGTCTTCTTCTGCTCGGTCATGCCGGCGACCTTTCCACCGTCCCCCGCGCCTGTGAAAGGGTGCCCCGCACGATCCGGCCAAGTGCCAACTCCCCATGGATCGAGTCGAATACGCCGGTCGGCCTGCCAGGCGCGATCCGTCAGCGACACCGGCGGGCGTTGAGCCGGGCGGCCTGGCGCGTCAGGTAATCGCGCTCGGCGAGGTTGGGTGCTTTTCGGGCCGCCTCGGCGTACAGCCGTGCCGCCGTCGCCAGGTCGCCGTCCCGCTCGTGGAGGTACGCCGCCACCGCGGTGTGGCGGGGCAGCGAGTCGTCCAGCGCCGCGAGCGCGGCCAGCCCGGCACGCGGGCCGTCGGCCTCGCCGACGGCCACCGCGCGGTTGAGCCGGACGACCGGGCTGTCGGTCAGGCGCACGAGCTCGTCGTACCACTCGACGATCTGCACCCAGTCGGTCTCCGCGGCCGTGGGCGCGTCGGCGTGGAGTGCCGCGATGGCGGCCTGGGCCTGGTACTCGCCCAGCCGGTCGCGGGCGAGGGCCGCCCGCAGGATCTCGACGCCCTCGGCGATCGACTCGGTGTCCCACCTGCCGCGGTCCTGCTCGGCGAGCGGCACCAGGCTGCCGTCGGGCGCGGTCCGGGTGGCGCGCCGGGCGTGGTGGAGCAACATGAGGGCGAGCAGCCCCGCCACCTCGGGGTGGTCGATCGCGGCCGCGAGCTGCCGGGTGAGCCGGATGGCCTCGGCGGCGAGGTCGACGTCGCCGGAGTAGCCCTCGTTGAAGACCAGGTAGAGGACGCGCAGCACGGTGGCGACATCGCCGGGCTGGTCGAACCGCACGCCGGAGACGGTGCGCTTGGCCCGGCTGATGCGCTGTGCCATGGTCGCCTCGGGCACCAGGTAGCCCTGGGCGATCTGGCGAGTGGTCAGTCCGCCGACGGCGCGCAGCGTGAGCGCGACTGCGGACGACGGCGTCAGCGACGGGTGGGCGCAAAGGAAGTAGAGCTGGAGCGTGTCGTCCACATCGGGCGCGGGCCCGGGCGCCGGCTCCTCGTCGACGAGGTCCTCACGCCGGCGGCGGGCGGCGTCCGCCCGGGTCGCATCGAGGAACTTGCGCCAGGCCACGGTCACCAGCCAGCCCTTCGGGTCACGCGGCGGGTCGGCCGGCCAGACCCGGACCGCCTCGATGAGCGCGTCCTGCACGGCGTCCTCGGCCGCCGCGAAGTCGGCTCCGCGGCGGACGAGAATCCCGAGCACGCTCGGCGTGAGGCTCCGGAGCAGGGCCTCGTTCATCGATGAGGACACTCCGTGATGGTGGGCGGCGCGGCCAGGAACGGGCGCACCTCGAGCCACTCGTGGATCGGCTTCCCGCCCGCCCCGGGGGCGGCCGACAGCTCCCCGGCCAGCTCGATGGCGCGCTCGTAGCTGTCGACGTCGATCACCATCCAGCCGGCGATGAGGTCCTTGGTCTCGGCGAACGGGCCGTCGGTGACCGGCGGGCGCCCCTCACCGTCGTACCGCACCCACATCCCCTCGGGGGCGAGCGCCTGACCGTCGACGAACTCGCCGGTCTTCTCGAGCCGGGCCGCGAAGTCCTGCATGTACTGCACGTGCGCCGAGATCTCCTCCGGCGTCCACTGGTCCATGGGCACGTCGTTGGCCGGAGCCGGAGCGCCGCGGTAGTGCTTGAGCAGCAAGTACTTGGCCATCGTGTTCTCCTCGGTGCTGGTGCGACCCATTGTGGTCACGTTCACCTCAGGGACGGAGCCGGTCACGGGTTCTCGACATCGCCGTCCGATTTTTTTTGGCTCTCATGGAGGAGCCCGTGGCGCAAGCGGATCCGGCACTGCCGCGACCCCTCGTTCAGCGGCGATCAGGCACGATCGTGTGCGTGGGCCTCGGCGGTGGTCTTCAGGTCGCGCAGCCATGCTTCGAGGCCCTGCTGGAGGATCTCGGTCGCGGCCGGAACGTTCGCATCGACCTGAGGGCCGGTGTGGGTCTCCTCCGTGCTCACGCGGACGCCGTTCCTGACCTTGGTGAAGTTCCAGACGTGCACGCCGTCGATGCTCAGCCCTTCGCCGACCGCGGGGCCGGTCCAGCGGATGCAGGCCCCGGGCTTGGCCTGCCGGACGGTCGAGGTGATGTCCAGGCTGGTCGAGGGTGTGTGGGGGTTGGGGGGTACCGGCGTTGTCCAGCGGAACGCGGAGCCCGCACGGAACGGGCCGTGGTCGAGGCGTTGCGCGGTGGTGACGGCACTCTGCCAGGAGGGCCAGCGCTCGACGTCGGTCTGCGCCTTCCAGATGGTGCGCAGCGACGCGTGGATCACGGTCTGCGTCCGGTAGCGCACGCGCGCGTCGGGATCCACGCCCTTGCCGCGGCAGGTGAGGGACGCGCCGGTGTGGTGGGCGGTGGCGTCGGCGGGCACGGCGGCGGTGCCGAGGAGCGTGAGCGAGACCGGGACGGCGAACAGAGCGGCGCGGATTCGGGTGCTGCGGATGCCGGGCACGGTGGATCTCCTTGTCGATCGAGCGTGCGGTCGATGGACGGAGCCAGAGAACCATACGGCTTCGGCCGGTGGCGCCGACCTCGCCGGCATCGCATCCCGGGGCCTCCCTTGAGCATTGGCTTCCCGCCAAGTTGCCAGGTTTCGTGCGGCGTTCTCGGAACGGCAGGAAGGCGGCGAGGTCCCGGTTGTCGCGGGGCCTCGCCGCCCATTGTGCCTACGCCCTTCAGGCCGTCGCAGGTGCCGGTGCCGCTTCAGCGGCCTCGGCGGTTTCGGCCGGGCGGGGGATGCGGTGCATGCCCTTGCGGTCGTAGAGGCGGGTGACGCCCAGGCCGAAGAGGACGGAGACGACCAGCGCGACGCCCATGGAGATCCAGGCGCGGGTCAGACCGGCGTCGGCCTGGGCGTCGTAGTAGAGGATGGAGCGCAGGCCCCCGGTGATCTGCCGGAGCGGTTCGAATTCCGCGAGCGTGCGGAAGAAGTCGGGCAGCGCCTGCAGCGGGACGGTCGCTCCGGAGGAGGGGACGGCCATGGCGACGAAGATGATGGCCGAGAGCAGCATGCCGGGGGTGCCGAAGGCGGCGAGCAGCGTCAGGGCGCTCAGGCCGACGACCGCGATGGTGGCCACGGAGTAGAGCCACATCAGACCGAGGTGGGAGGCGTCCATGTCGAGGATGCCGACGGTCGCGGCCTGGACGAGGGAGCCCATGACCACGGAGAGGCCGAGCATGAGGACGGCGCCGATGGCCAACGTGCGGACCCGGCTCGTGTGCTGGACGGGCATGCGCTGGCGGAAGGGCCCGAAGTCGGTGTGCAGGTAACCGAGGGCGGTGTCGACCTGTGCGTTGATCACGTTGGCGCCGAGCATGCCGCAGACGACCAGGACCAGCGCGTAGTAGAAGGCGCTCAGGCCCATGGCGCTGTGGTCGCCGACCGGGTGGCCGTCGGCGATCTGGACGGTCGCGGGGTCGGCGAGCGTCAGCTGGGCGGCCGGGGCGAGCTTGGCCCCCTGGCTCTTCGCGCGGTTGAGGAGGTCCTTCCCGATCTGGGCGGAGGCGGAGTGGGCGGCCTTCTGGGCCGCCTGGCTGGCCATGGACGAACCGATGCTGCCGGCCGACTGGTTGGTCAGCACCGTCAACGTCGGCCGGGTGGCCTGCTTCTGCCGCGGGTCGGTCAGCCCCGTCACCGTGGCGGTGAAGTCCTTCGGCACGACGAGCGCGCCGAACACCTTGCCCTGCCCCAGCCGCTTGTCGGCCTCCTTCTGGCTGATGACCTGCCAGTCGATGCTGTTGTTGTTCGCGGCGTTCTTCTTGATGCCGGAGACGATCTGGTCGCCGAGGTTGGTGGGCTTGCCGCCCGCGTCGGCGCCGCGGTCGTTGTTGACCAGGGCGACGGGCAGGTCGCGCAGGTTGCCCTTGGGGTCCACGTTGCCACCCACATAGAGCAGGGCGAACAGGGTGGAGACCACAGCGACGATGAGGCCCGAGCCGATCCACAGCCGCGGGCTGCGGAGCGCGGAGGAGGGCTGAGGGGAAGGCATGACTTCTCCGTGGTGATTACATAGAGTAGCTAGATATTTCTGGTATCCAGTACTGGATAGTGGCAGTATCTTCTGTAGGTGTCCAGTCGTCGCCGGCGGATGCCCGGCCGCACCACCAGCGAGGACGCCGCATGAAGATCTCCGAGCTCAGCTGCAGGACCGGCGTGCCGGTCGCCAGCATCAAGTACTTCCGGCGGGAAGGCCTGCTGCCCGCCGGCAGGGCGACGGCCGCGACGCTGGCCGAGTACGGGGAGGAGCACGTCCAGCGCCTGCGGCTGATCAAGGCGCTCACCACCCTGGGCGGCCTGTCCATCGCCGCCACCCGCGACGTACTGGCGGCGGTCGACCAGGCCGAGACCATCGACGGAACCCTCGGGGCGATCAGCTACGCCCTGCCCGTACCGGTCACGGCCGCCTCGGCCGGGGACGCCGACCGGGACGCGGCCGCCGAATCGGCTGCCGAAGCGGACGTGGCGGGCCTGATCGCGGCCATGGACTGGCAGGTCCCCAGCACCTCCCCCCACGTCCGGGGCCTGACGACGGCGCTGAGGGAGCTCAGACGGATCGACGCGGACTACCGGCCGGAAGGGCTCGTTGCCTACGCGGAACTGGCCCATGCGATCGCCCGTCTCGATCTCCAGCGCGCGGCCGCCTTCGACGACTCGCCGGCCCTGGCCGAACAGGCGGTCATCGTCCTCGCCCTCTCCGGACCCGTGCTCGAACTGCTGCGACGACTGGCCCAGGAGGACCAGGTCCGCCGCCGGGCCGCACGCGACACCGCCGAACCTGAATGATCGTCATGGCTGACGATCGTCCGGGGACGGGCGGGCTCCAGGGCTGACGGACCTCTCCTCGCCGGCACCGCTCGGCGCGGCAGGCCGCTTCCCGCGGATCGTCTGACGGGCACGAACCGCAAGGGCGGTTTAGGTATGTTGTCCGCGTGCGGCAGATCGGGGGGTTCAGCCTGGAACGGCGGCTGGGAGTCGGCGGCATGGGGGTGGTGTACCTGGCCAGCAGCCCCGGCGGGCGTCAGGTGGCGCTGAAGGTGATCCGCCCCGAGTACGCCGACGACCCCCATTTCCGGGCCCGGTTCCGGCGCGAGGTGGCAGCGGCCCGGAAGGTCAGCGGTGCGTTCACGGCGTGCGTGGTGGACGCGGCCCCGGACGGTGACCCGCCCTGGCTGGCCACCCAGTACGTGCCCGGCGATTCACTGGCCGCGCGGGTACGGTCCCGCGGCCCGCTGCCGGTGGCGGACATCGCCCGGCTGGCCGGCCAGCTGGCGGAAGCCCTGCGCGACATTCACCGGCAGGGGATCGTGCACCGGGACCTGAAACCGGGCAACGTCCTGCTGGCGGACGACGGCGCCCGGGTGATCGACTTCGGCATCGCCAAAGCCGTGGCGGAGAGCCGGGCACTGACGCGCAGCGGCAGCATGATCGGCACCCCGGCGTTCATGGCGCCCGAGCAACTGAACGGGCCGCACGGCATCTCCCCGGCGACGGACGTGTTCGCGCTGGGTTCCGTGCTGGCCTTCGCGGCCATCGGCCGCAGCCCTTTCCAGGAGCCCGGGGCGTCGGGAGCGGAGCCCATCGCGGCCGCCTTCGCCGTGGTCCACAAGGAACCCGACCTGGCCGGCGTGCCCGGCCCACTCCGCGAGTTGATCGCCCGCTGCCTGGCCAAGGACCCCGGCCGACGGCCCTGCCTGGACGAGGTGATGCGCCTGACCGCCCGGGCCGCGGACGGCCCGTGCGACCCCGGCCCGCCTCGCCGGGCGTGCGGCGGGCGGCGCGGCAGGGCACTGGCCGCCGCACTGGTCGTGCTCGCGGCCCTGGTGGCCCAGGGCGACGCGCCGCAGTCCGCCGTGTCGCTGGGAGGCACCGGCTGCGCCGAGGGCCTGCGGAGCATCGGACAGGGCAGAACGCGCACCTGCGTCGGCCTGCTGGCCGGCACCTCGGGCGCCTCCCGCTCCTCCTCGCACTCCTCGCGATCGCCCGGCATCCCCGGTACCCCGGACGGCAACCTGGCACCGGTGCTGGCGCGGATCTACACGGAGAACCGGCGGGTCGCCGCGGCGGCCGCCGAGCCGGGCGGGCGGCCGTTCGCGTCCATCGTGTACCTGACGCCGATCACAGCGGGGTACGACGGCGCCGGCATGATGGAGAGCGTCCGGCACGACTTGGAGGGCGCGTACATCGCCCAGCGCCGGGCCAACCACGACCCGGCCCCCAAAGCCGCGGCACGGATCAGGCTGCTGTTCGCCCAGACCGGTGGCACCGCCGAGCAGCGGCAGTACACCGTCGGGCAGGTGCTCCGCCGCCAGCGCGCCGAGCGGATCGTGGCCGCGGTCGGCCTCGGCGGCAGCACGGCCTCCAGCCAGGACATGATCGGCGAGCTGACGGCCGGGGGCCTGCCCGCCTTCGGCTCGGTGCTCACCGCCGACTCCTGGGCGGGCACCCCCGGCCTGGTGCGCGTCGCGCCCGCCAACGCCGACCAGGCCGCCGCCGCGGTGCGGTTCCTGTCGACGGGCGAACACGCCGCCGCCCGAGTCCTGCTCGTCCAGGACGTCGCCGCGGGTGACCAGTACACCAGCACCCTGGGCACGCAGTTCCGCGCCCGCCTGCCGGCCGCCCGTCTGGTCGAGGGCGAGCCGAAGCTGTTCGATTCCTCGCAGCCCGGCCAGGCCGACACCTTCCGCGCACAACTCGCCGGCCTGTGCGCCGCGCGGCCGGACGTCGTCTACTTCGCGGGCCGCGGCACCTCACTGCCCGCCTTCCTGACCGCCCTCACCGACCGCCCCTGCCGGGAACGCCCCTTGACCGTGCTCTCGGGAGACGACACCACGCAGGTCACACGCACCGACGGCTTCGGTTCGAAGGAGCTGGCCGTGGCGCTGCGTACGGGCCGCATCGATCTCGTCTACACCGGGCTGGCCCACCCGGGGGCCTGGGACGTGGCCCCCACGGCGTTCGCCCCGGAGGCCGTCGCCCCGTTCCGCGACGGCGCCTTCGCCGCCGCGTTCCCGGACAGCGACCTGGACGACGGCCGGGCGATCATGATGTACGACGCCCTGCGGACCGCCACGCGTGCCGTCCGGAACTCCCCGGCGGTATCCGACCCCACCGCCACCGACGTCTACCGGACGCTGTCCACGCTGCATGAAGGCAAGGGCCTGCCGGGCGCGAGCGGCTGGATCATGATCGGCGGTGACGGCGGCCCACGGGACAAGGCCATCCCGGTCATCCGGATCAAGCCCGACGGCCGGACCACCACCATCGCGGTCACCTCGGCCGACGGCACCCCTCACACCCCCTCCGGGGCGTGAGACGCGGGTGTCGCCGTGAAGATGTGCCGGGTGGGGTGGTCGGTCGGTCCCGGGGGGCCGGCGGGGGAGGGGCCGTCACCCCTGCGCCAGCTCCGCCCGCAGTACGGCCGCCGCGCTGATGTCGCAGTCCTTGGTGGCGGTCAGCAGAGTGAGAGGCCCGTGCCGGGCCACCTCGCGCAGGTGCCGCACGGCCTGCGCATGGGCCGCGTCCCGCAGTTCGTCGCGGTAGCGGCGGCCGAACTCCTCGAAGAGGGCCGGATCGTGCCCGTACCACTTCCGCAGGTCGGTGGAAGGCGCGACGTCCTTGCACCACTCGTCGAGGGCGGCCGCGTCCTTGCGCAGGCCTCGCGGCCAGATCCGGTCGACCAGCACCCGGCTGCCGTCCGCCTCCTCGACCGGGTCGTAGACCCTGCGCACCCGTACCCGCCGTGACTGCCCCATGCGCCCCATCGTCGGCCCCCTACGCCCGGAACGCACCCGGAACCCCGCGCCGGGAACCGCACGGCCCACCCCGTTGTTCAGTCACTGGTCCGTTTTCCCCACCGTCGGCAGGTAGCGCGGCGCCCGCCAGGCGTCCAGCCGGTGCTCCACGGCGGCCCCCAGCGACAGCAGCCGGCCGTCCTGGTGGTCGCCGGCCATGAGGAGAAGGCCGACGGGCAGCTCGTTCACGAATCCGGCGGGCACGGACAACGACGGGTAGCCGGCCACGGCCGCCGGGGTGGAGGAGGGGATCACGTCGTTGTCGCCCCGCGCGCAGTCGGTCGTCCAGGCGGGCGGGTTCGTCGGCGAGGCGATGGCGTCCAGGCGGTGCGCGGCCATGGTCTCGTCGATCGAACGCCGGGAAAGGTCCTTCAGTTCGGCGCGCATCGCCCGGTATTCCGGGCTGGTGGTGGAAGGCGCGGCGAGGGCCCGTTCGAACAGCTCCTGGCCGACGAAGCAGGTCCGCTCCGCCGGGTGCCTACGGTTGAACTCGATCAGTCCGGTGAGGTCGCGAGGCCCGGTGCGGGTGGCGAGATAGGCGTCGATGTCGCGGTGGAACTCACTCAGCAGGGCCGGGAATTCGAGTGCGGCGAGCCGTTCCTGATACGGGGGCGTCACCTCGACGACCTCGGCGCCCGCACTGCGCAGCCTCTTGGCCGTACGGGTCATCAGGGCATCCACCTGCGGCCCGAGCGAGGACAGGCGCCACAGGCCGATCCGCCGACCGCGCAGGGCATCGGGGTGTGCCGGCCGGCCGACAACGCCGAGTGCGTCAGGGGCGCCCGGGATCCGGCCGCCGCTGAGTACCGAGAGGGTGAGCGCGGCATCGGTCACGTTGCGTGCCATGGGCCCCGCGGTGTCCTGCTCGGCGGAGATCGGCACCACGCCGGCCCGGCTGACGAGCCCGAGGCTGGGCTTGTGGCCGACCACCCCGTTCATCCCGGCCGGGCAGACGATGGAGCCGTCCGTCTCGGTGCCGATCGCCACCTGCGACAACGACGCGGCGAGCGCGGCGGCCGAGCCGGCGGACGACCCGCACGGATTCCGGTCCAGTACGTACGGATTATTGGTCTGCCCACCCACCGCGGACCAGCCCGATGTCGGCTTCTCGGCACGGAAGTTCGCCCACTCGGACAGGTTCGTCTTGCCCAGGATCACCGCTCCCGCGTCCCGCAGCCGGCTCACCAGGGCGGCGTCGGTGCCGGGCGGGCGGCCGGCCAGCGCCAGCGACCCGGCCGTGGTCGGCATGTCGCGAGTGTCGACGTTGTCCTTCAGCAGAACGGGAATGCCGTCGAGCGGGCCACGGGTCTCGCCACGCCGGTGCCTGACGTCACTGGCAGCCGCCTGGCGCAGGGCAGTCGGGTCCGTGCGCAGAACCGCGTGGATCCGGGGATCGACCGTCTCGATCCGCCGCAGATAGGCGGCGGTCAGCGCCGACGAGGTCAACGAGCCGTCCGCCATGCGACGCTGCAGCTCCGGGATCGTCACCGTGTCGAGATCGACGCCCAGAGAGCGGGCCGAACCGGCCGGCGGAGGACTGCCGGTGCCGGCTTCCCCGGCTTGGGCACGCGGACCCGGGACACCTGTCACGACAGACCCCGCCACCAGGGCCACGATCAATGCAGCCGTACATCTCTTCCCCATGGGAATCAGGGCACTACACGCCCGTGCCCGGACGCAAGAGCGCCGCGGCCGCACGCCGTGGCCCGTAGGACGGCCCATGCCGATCCGCGGGTCGCGACGCACCTGCCGCGACGCATCTGCTGCGATGTGGAAATCCCCGAACCCGCCCTCGCCGTTCCGGATCTGCACGCGGTGATGTGCTGTGCGATGTGCACTGTTACCTGTACGCGATGCTGAGCTGCACTGTTGATGGGGAGTCGAACCCCTGCGTTGCTCTTCACGCGCCAGGAGTGGGCTGGAAAACCGCCGGCCCTCGGTGTGTGCACGCCTCCGAATCGGCTACCTGCTCCACATCGTCACGCCGTCACGTCGTCGTCACGTCGTCATGTCTTCGCGACTGGACGGACGACTCAGTCCAGCAGGTCGACCTCCCAGTTCGTGCGCTGGATGCGCACGTCGATCTCACGGATCTCCCGCGCGAGCACATCCGCCTGACTACGCAGTTCCGCGACCGGAAGCGCGGAGAGCATCATCAGCTCGGACCGAAGCTGCCGGCCGTATCCCCGCTCGCCCGTACCCGCCGCCGCGTCCGCCGCCGCGGTGACCACCGAGTGACGCAGCCGCAGCACATCGCGGCGCGCGAGAGCGTCGGTGAGCGTACCGTCCTGGCCCATATCCACCGCGGCATTGGTGCGGTTGATGCGCCGGATCAGCGACTCGAGGGCGACCAGCACCTCACCGGCCTCGGCCAGCAAATGAGCCGCGTCCTCGGCAGGCGTCTCACCTTCCTGATACCGCGCATTGCTGACGACGCGCGCCCGCAGCTGTTCCACGCGGCGCGTCGCTTCCGCACGTTCTGCCAGTGCCTCAGCAAGCTTCACTTTCTCCACCTCCCGTCCATCGTGAGTTCGCACAAGTATACGGACATGATCCGGCCCCACCGCACCCGGATATTTCGCATCCCACCCGGTCTTCCCACGCCGCGTGAGGTTCGAGCCCGCCCGCGCGGGAAGGCCGGGAAACCCCACTCCCGCACGCCCGGGGCACCGGCTTCCGACGGCGCCGTTCCGAGCCCACCATCAGTGCAAAGGCCAAAACCGAGAGAGGGATACCCCGTGAAATCGAGGAACTTCCGCCTCGCCCCGGCGACGGCGGTGGTCACCGCGGGACTGCTGTTCGCCGGCGCGACGGGCGCGGCTGTCGCGGCTCCGTCGGAGGAGTCCCCGACCCCGACGAGCAGCGCCGTGAGCGAGGAGACGAAGACGGACTGGAAGCCGGGCGACTGGTACGACGACGAGGAGTCCTGCAAGAAGGCCGGCGAGAAGGGCAAGCAGGACAAGAAATGGCGTGAGTACCGCTGCAAGCGCGAGGAAAAGCACCCTGGTCAGTACGACTACCAGTGGCACCTGTACTACCGCCCTTGAAGAAGGGCGGTCCGGACGGAAACCAGGCGCGGCCTCCCGCAGGGTCAGCGAGGTGCCCCCAAGTACCAACGCAGCCTGTGCAGTGGCTCCTTGCCGAGGGAGGCTTGTGCTCGGTCCAAGAGGGCGTCGACATGTGCGCGCTCGGTCGGTGGCAGTGTGGCGTACACCGTGGGGGCGTCGGCGGGGCCCCAACTGTGGAGGGCGGCGCGGGCCCGGGCGCGCAGGCCCGGGTCGGCGTCGTCCAGGAGAGTGAGAAAGCAGCGCAGCTGGGCGGCCGTGCCATGTGCGTCGAGCAGGCGGAAGGCGGCCGTCCGGACGCAGCGGGGCCGGTCGGCCGCCAAGCGCTGGCGCAGCCACTCCTCCGGGATACGGGTGGCTGTGGGTGTGAGGGCGAGGGAGGCCTCGCGGACCACTGCCGCCGATGGGTCGTCCAGCAGCGGCGTGAGCCGGTCCGGCTCGATCGCGTCCACCGTCCGCAGCGCCCACACCGCCCGCGCACGCACCGCGGGGATCGGGTGCGCCAGCAGGGGCCGTAGCAACCCGGCGTCGGCCGCGCTGCCGCACTCGGCGAGCCCGGCGGCGGCGCCCGGGGGGACATCCCGGGAGGCGCACAGGGACCGGTAGTGCGGCAGCGGGTCGACGCCGTGCTGCCGCAGTACCCAGCGGGCGCAGGCGCGGACCAGCCCCGAGCGGTCGGCGAGGAACGCCGTGGCCCGCCCGGTGTCCCCGGTCCGGTTGAGCGCGGTCAGCCCGGCGGCGCGGACGCGTGCCTGCCGGGCGCCAAGCAGCAACCGGACGATCTCGCCGTGTTCCCCGCCGTCTCGCGTGCGGGCGAGCGCCGCGTCCGCACAGAGGTCTTGGACGACGATGTCGTGGTCCTTCGCCGCGATCCGGGCGAGATCGGCAGGGGAGAGGCGCCCCCGTTCGACGGCGATCCGGTGTCCCAGACGCCGGGCGGCCCGGTCCTGGCTGCCCAGCAGCGTGTCGGCGATCTCACCGTCTCGCAGGACCTCCTCCAGCAGCTCCCGGGCGAAGCCGCCGTGCCGCCGTTCCGCGACGCGCAGGATGACGGCGGCGGTCGCGCCCAGCACTTCCGGAGTGGCCTCGGGCAGCGTGCCCCGCAGCACCGCCCGCGCCTGCTCACGCACGGGGGCGACCCAGTCCGCGCAGCGCACGGCGACGAGGGGGAGCAGGGCAGCGGAGCCGGGGGAGGCAAGAGCGGCCTGGCGTATGCGGCCGTCGGGGTGGCAGAGCGCTACGGCGAGAGACGGCTCGTTGGGCGCCGGATTCCCGGCGCCCAACCAGTCGGTGGACGGAAGGTCCCACAGCCGGCGCACGGCGAGGTCGAGCGCCACCCAGTCCTGGGCCTTGGCGGTGTCGAGCACCGCGCCCATCGATGTGCCGGGCCCCGACCCGGCGGCTTTGACGGCGGAGTGGGCCAGGTCGGTCCGGATGTTCACGTGGTGCGTCCCCGCCTAGGTCGGTCGATCAAGATGAACGCATCATAGAACGGGCGTTCTGCCTCACACGCGGCATTTTCCCCGACCTGCCTGCCGGCGCCACCCGGCCAAAGGCAGGAGGCAGAAGCGGAAGCCTGCCGAGAAACAGCACTACAGACGCAGCGCCGGGAGCGGCGGTGACAGGGATGCCGGCAATGGAAGCCAGGACCTCACGCGGCCGTTGACGGAGGAGACTCCGGTGAGCTGATGCCGCAGGGTTGACGGTTCGGATATCAGCTGCCGCATCCCGAGAGACTACAGCTTCAGTCCTTCACCTGAATGTGGTCGACGTTGTCCACGCCCACCTTCTCCATGAGTTCCTGGAACCCATCAGGGTCCTGGAGCCTCGCGAGCACAAGAGCCGCGTTTTCCGCCTTCGTGATCGATTCCCCCTTCTCCAACTTCGCTATGGCACTTGTGAACAGTCTCTGTGCCGCCTCCGCCAGTCCTTCGATAAATCTTTGAGCGTCCTCGGCAAACGGAGTTCCGATTGTGGCGTCGGAGACTACATTCAGGTCTGCTTTTTGCTGCAGGTCACGAATGCCGGACATGGCAGCCTCCCAAAGGCTGTTGAGGTAGTTCCGGCGACCTCATTTATTTCGCCGGAGCGGTGTTGCGTCCATGGTGGATCCCTGCCTCGTCTCATGCTCCCCTGCTTGACCCATACGAGTGGCCGCGCTGGCGTTCGTCCAGGCGAGCCGCCATGCGGAACAGAAGATTGGGGGTGGTTCCGGACGTGGCTGATCGCGTTTCTGTTCTGATCTGTTCGCGTTGGTAGGGGTATGAAGCCTCTCCACGTCACTGGCGCGACATTGCTTGTCGCCACCGTCAGTACTCTCGCCGGCACGAAACCCGCAAGCGCCACATCGATCATCGGCTTCGGCAACGCGGCCGTCGGCAACACCTGCGCCAACCATGGCAGCCCTCGCGCTGACAGCGCTACGAAGCAGGGCAGCGGCACCGCTACTGCTCTCGGTGTCGCTCTGCCCGTCGGCAGCCCAGCCAACCAATGCGGGACGCTGGGAATGCCCACCGCCCTGCACGAGATGGGTGGGGTCGACGTCATCGGCACTTTGACGGGCGGGGAAGGCTAGCCAGGCGGCCGGGCGGTGCGGGTGCCCCGTATCCCCTAGGGCACATGGTCCCCATGGCTGACGACGATCGACCTGCCCATCGGCGAACGCGCCCTCGTGCTCGGCAGAACTGGTGTCGAAGAACTGCTCTGGGGCCGGGCCGCCTCGGAGAGCCCTCCCGCCTCTGATCTGCCGGCGTTCTGACGTCGTCCGAGCGATTCGTCCGGCGGTGGACCGGGTGGCGGAAGTGCGGGCGTCCAAGACGCAGGGGTGAATCGGCCGCCCTCGGCGCCGCTCGGTACCCCGCCGGTCGCGGCCAGCCAGTCCTGACGCTCGGATCATCACTGGCGAGACCGAAAACCCGTTTTCCTCCATGGCAGGCGGCCGCCTATGCTGGCCGGGTTCCTTGCCGCGCCTCTGTGGGCGTGTACATGTCCTTCGAGGTGATGACGTATATCCCAGGCCCAGTAGCCGTTCTTCCCGGGCTCTGCCCGCGGACCCCTGCCTGCGCTGACAGGCGGTTGGTGCTGTCCGCTGTGAAGACGGTGATCCCGATGGCCTGGGCTCCGTGGCATTCTCCTGTGCGCAGTAGGCGTACACGGGCCTTGGCCTGCCCGTTTGTTCTACTGCTCTGAACAGGAACCCCTTCTCCGTGTCTCGTGACACCCGCAACGCCCCGCCCCGCTCGGGCGCTACCCCTGCCGGACGGTCTTCGCGCCGTGGCAGCCGGCTCATGCTGGCCGTGGTGCTGGTCGGCGAGCTGATGGCCGTCCTGGACGCATCGGTGGTCGACACCGCCCTGCCCACCATCCAGGCGGACACCGGTGCCTCGGCAACCGGCCTTCAGTGGACCCATGCCGCTTACGCGCTCGCCCTCGGCATCGCACTGATCACCGGCGGCCGCCTCGGTGATCTCTACGGCCGCAAACGAACCTTCCTGCTCGGCACCGGCGCCTTCACCACCGCCTCCCTGCTGTGCACTCTCGCCACCGGCCCCGCCACCCTGATCGCCGCCCGCGCGGTGCAGGGCGCCGGCGCGGCCGTGATGATTCCGCAGGTCCTGGCGACCTTGCACGTCACCTTCTCCGGCAGTGCCCGCGCCAAGGCGTTCGGTCTGTACGGGACCGTCATGTCCATCGGAAGCGTCGCCGGCCCCGTCCTGGGCGGCATCCTCACCCAGGCCGATCTGTTCGGTCTCGGCTGGCGTTCCATCTTCCTGATCAATGTCCCCCTCGGCATCGCCACGGTCCTGCTTGGCCACCGCTACATGACCGAGTCCCACGACAGGCAGGCCCTGCGCCTCGACCCGCTGGGGATGGTCCTCTGCGCGCTCGGGCTGCTGCTGATCGCCTACCCGCTCAGCGCGGGCGGCGCCCACCACTGGCCGTGGTGGACCTTCACGGCCATGGCCGCGGGCACAGGCGTGCTGGTGGGGTTGGTCTTCCAGCAGCGGACCAAGACCCGCAAGGACGGCTCCCCGCTGATGGCGCTGTCCCTGTTCTCCGGCCGCCCCTTCTGCGGAGGGCTTACGGCCCAGCTGGTCCTCGGTCTGCTGTCGGGCCTGTTCTTCATGTGCTGGACACTCTTCATGCAGCAGGGCCTGGGCATGAGCCCGTCACGGGCGGCGATCGGCTTCCTCCTCCTCACCCTCGCCGAGATCGCAGGCGCCTGGCTGGCCACGGCCGCCGTCGCCCGCCACCAACGCCGAGCACCCCAAGCCGGCGCGCTGCTCGCCGCTTCGGCCCTGGCCTCATTCCACTTGCTGGCCACCACCTACGGCACCGGTCTGTCGATGACCACCATGGCCCTGCCGGTCCTGGCACTGGGCCTCGGACTGGGCATGATCGGTGCCCCGCTCACCGACCTCACCCTGGGCCGCGTCGACGACGCGCACGCCGGATCGGCCTCCGGACTGTTCAACACCGCCACCCACCTGGGCATCGCCCTGGGCACCGTGCTCACCGGGGTGGTCTTCTTCGCCCACGACCAGACCGCGACCGCCCGCGGCAGCGAGGTCGTCGACGCCTTCACCGCCACGCTCCCGTATGTGATCGTAAGCCTGCTGATCACGTGGGCCCTGATGTTCTTCCTGCCCCGCGCAGCCTCTCGACGCATCTCCCGGCTCTGAACCCCGAGCTCGCGGTGCGGGCATGCAGGTGTCGGTGGTCCCATCGTGATCACGCTCCGGGCGCCGAGCACGAGAAGCTGTTCCGAGACCGGCGGACGGAGCACCCAGCCCGAAGCCGCTGCAGGTGAGTATGTGTACTCATGTGCGCAGTGATGAGGACCCTGCATGTTGCGTGCATGCGATCGATATCCCTCCCGAAGCCTGTGTTGGTGGCCGCGTTCGGCTGCATGGTCCTGTCCGGCTGCGGTGCTCCGACCCCCACCACCGATCAGACCGCCGCAGGCAGCGCCGCGTCGGCGACAACCCCGCTGGATGCTCCGCTGAGCGACAACGATCAGGAAATGCGGTTCCTTGCGTTGACGGCCCGCATCACGCATGGCTGCGCGCCGGACGCCCCCAGCGGCAGCGGTGACGTGCCCAAGCCCCAGGAGCTGCCGGGCGCGGAGGGCACACCCCCACCGAGGTACGGGTCGGGCGAGCCCCCGTCGGGTGCTCCGAACGCGGAAGGCGACATACCGGTTCCCCTGGACGATCCCGCGCCGTCGAAGCCGACCCCTGACTCCACCGAGCCAGAACCAGTCAAGGAGACGCCGCTGACCGGTATCGAGAAGTGCAGCGGCAGCGAGCACGCGCAGCGCGTCAGCGAGGCGTTCAAGAACACGACGACCACCGGCTACGAGGCGATGCACAAGAAGCTGAGGGGCCTGGACTACCCGGCGTCGCGGATTCACCGGATGCCGAACCATACGGGCGCGCCCCGGGCAAGGCTCGACTTGCGCATGATGGGCAGCCACTTGGCTTTGGAGGTCACCGGCACCAGCAGCGGGGTGAGCGTCGAAGCGTTCGGGGCTCCGGAGACGGAAGACGTGAAGGTGACCGATGTGAAGCGGAAGCCGAAGCTGAACACGCCCGGGCCCTGACCGGATCACACGGGACCTGCGCCCAAAGAGGGTGCCCGGCCCGCCAGGACGCCGAGGATGAAGCTGCCCGGAGAGAGGCAGTCGTAGACGTTCACGGGATCGGTGGGGCCGTCCTGGGTGGTGCCGGTGAGCGAGGTGATCCTGAAGGTGGCCCAGCAGGATGGAGCGAAGCCGGTAATCACCCACGCCACGGGGCCGCTGCATCAGTGCGGCCGCCATCGCGGCTGCCGTGGCGCGGGACGCGTCGTCGCACGAGACCTCGCCCCTATCCCACCTGGCCTCGCTCAGTTCTCATTCCGGGGACAAGGTCAGGCGTCCGCCACGTACATGGGTTCCAGCACGAAGACAGGGATTACACGGTCAGTCGCCTCTTGGTATTCGGCGTAGGGCGGATAAGCGGCGACCGCGCGCTCCCACCACTGGGCTTTCTCGTCCCCGGTGATCTCGCGGGCCGTCATGTCCTGGCGTACCGCCCCGTCCTGAAGCTCCACGTGCGGGTTGGCCTTGACGTTGAAGTACCAGACCGGGTGACGCGGGAAGCCGCCCTTCGAAGCCACGGCCGCGTACCGCCCCGCGTGCTCCACGCGCATCAGCGGAATCTTGCGGATCTTGCCGCTCTTCGCGCCGCGTGTCGTGAGAATGACGACAGGCAGGCCCGTGTCCCACAACGTCGTGCCCTGCGTGCCGCCTGAACTCTCGTAGAGCTCGACCTGTTCGCGCACCCACTGCGCCGGGCTTGGCTCGTACTCGCCCTCAAGAGGCATCGCGGTCACCCTGTCGTCGCTTACGGATTGTGTTGCACAGTTCAGCACAAGCCTCGCGCGGAGACGAGACCGCCGTTCCTGCTCTGCCGACAAGTTCAAGTGAGAAGGCAAGGACCCGGTCCGCGCTCACGCCGGTCACCTCGGTGCGTCGGAGATCTCCGTCCTGTACCCCGCCCGGCCCAGGTCATCACCAGTCGGCCGCCGGGGCCAGGACGCGCCCGAGTTCGCGCACCTCGGCATCCCGGTCGGCGGCACCCCGAAGACGTCCGCGCACACGGTGCCGTCGGCACAGCCGTCGGGGGCCCGGCGGCCGGCTGCGTCACCGAAGGGTGGCATGCGGTACCCCGACGGGGACTGACCGTGAAACAGCGGCTCGGAGGGAGTGGCTTTGTTCACGAGAACCGACAGCACCTGTATACGAGTTTGGGCAGCACTCGAAGCTCTGCGGAAAACGAACAGTTCATGGCTTCAGGCGGCACAGGCCCCTGCCGAGAGTTCAGCAGGCAGCCCACGGTGCAGCGAGCTGCGGAGGGCCGGGACCTGTCCTGGATGAGCGGCATACCGGCCGACATCAGCTACCGTCTGCTGCTGGTCTGACGGCCCGGCCTCATGTCAGATGTCGGGTGAAGAAATGGGCCGCGGCGTCCCCCGCGAACTGCGGGACGCCGGTATGCCCGCCCATATTGGCGTGCAGCGTCTTCTCCTCGGAGCCGAAGGCGTCGAACAGGTCCAGGGCCGCCTGCCGGTCGTTCCCTTCGTCGTCCCACTGCAGCAGGACGTGCAGCGGAATGGTGACCTGGCGGGCCTCCTCGAACATGGCGCGAGGGACGAAACTCCCGGCGAACAGAGCGGCGGCCGCGATGCGAGGCTCGACCACCGCCAGCCGGATGCCGATGGAGATCACTCCCCCCGAGTACCCGATCGGGCCGCAGATCTCGGGCAGTGAGAGGAGCGCGTCCAGGGCGGCCTGCCATTCCGGGACCGCCTTGTCGACCAGGGGAAGGATGAGGGCGTCGATGATCTCGTCGCTGACCGGCTCGCCGGCCTCCATCGCCCGGCGCAGGTCGGCGAGAGCCTGCTCGGCGGCGGGCCAACGGGGCCGGTCGCCGCTTCCGGGGAGCTCGATGGTGGCCGAGGAGAAGCCGTCCGCCGCGGAGCGCCGGGCTCGGGCCACCAGCCGGGGGTACACCTTGCGCAGCCCGAGGGGAGGGGGGCCGAGCAGGATCAGCGGCGCCGGTGCGGATGCGGATGCCGATGCGGGTGTCCATAGGATGCCGGGGATCTCACCGAGGGTGAACTCGCGTTGGAGAATGCCGTCGTCAAGGCGCTGCTCAGAGGTGAAATGCATGGTCGTGCCTTTCGGGAGAGACCTGGAACGGCACTCCCGGACGACCTACCGCCCGACCGTGACCCCGAAGGGGAGCACCCATGTCGATACTGCGTTCACGGGTACCACCTCCTCGATCTCTCGCACGGCCTCCGGAAACGTAGCAGTGGTCGCCGTGGTCCGCCAACGAGTTTTCACGGAGGCTCCGTAGCCGAATGCAACTGGGACGCTATGCACAGCTACTTGCGGTGGCATCGCGACTTCCCGAGCGGCGGCTCTGCGGCGGCGGGTGCACTGGCGCTGTCGTTTCTCATGAACGTGGGAGAGGATTCGGTTCGAGGCCGCTGTAGTCATTTGCCGGTGTCCGGGCGATGCCCGGACCTGCGCCACGCTGCTCGCACTGCACGCCACCGCCCACACGCTCTCGCTGCTCAACGCCAACGGTCCTCGTACTGCAGTCGCTCCCGACAGGTACCGGCGCCGAGCAGGCGGCTCGACGACTCGCCGACGCCGGTGCGGTGACGCCCGACCGGGCCGCCCGTGACGTCGCAGCCCTGATCACCGCCTTGAGCGCGGCACACCTGGTCGTCCCGTGAGCGCGCCCGTCACCCGCGCTGTGCCGGCCAGAACTGTCTCCAGCGGTCCGTGGCCACGGCGCTGATGTGCCGGATGCTTTCCGTGTGGCCCGTCTGGTGTACGGGCGTGCGCACCCAGCCGTTTCGCGCCCATGCCTGGGTGGAGGTCGACGGCATTCCGATCGGCGAGCCACATGTTCCCGGGTACTACCACCGGTTGATGACGGTGGGCCCCGTGACACCAGGACCCACCGCAGCCCCTTCCGCCCACCGGAAAGGTCGCATGCGTACCTGATGCCCGAGGGCTCCGGGCGTGTTGTTACTCCCGGACCTGCGCGTTCACTGTGGGATGCGCGTCACCGATGTCCGCGCCCAGGCCCGCGAGCAGGCGCAGCCCGTCCTCGGCGGGGCTGCCGGGGGCCGCGGACAGCACCAGCAGCTCCATGCCTGATTCGTCCGGTAGTGCGAAGTTCTCCTGGTGCAGTTCCAGCAGCCCGACCAGCGGGTGCCGGAACGCCTTGCGGCCATGTGTGCGGGCGCGCACGTCCGCGCGGGCCCAGAGGCGGCGGAAGCGCTCGCTGCCCATCGCCAGTTCGCCGATGAGCGAGGCCAGGCGGGGGTCCTCGGGGTATTTGCCGGCGGCCAGGCGCAGGTGCCCGACCACATCGAGGGTGCATTTCTCCCAGTCCGCGTAAAGGCCGCGCTCGGCCTCCTCGAGGAAGATGTGCCGGGCGGTGTTCAGGCCCGGCATCGGCCGGCCGTAGAGGAGCCCGGCGAGGCGGTTCCCGGCGAGCACGTCCAGTCGGTGGTCCATGATCAGCGCGGGTGCGTCGGCGACCAGGCCGAGGACGCGCAGCAGCTCCGGCCGGACCCGCCCGCCCGGCGCCTTCGCGCGGCGGCGGCGCTGCCGGGCGAGCCGGTAGAGGTGCCCGCGTTCGGTCTCGTCGAGGCCGAGGACGCGGGCGAGCGCGTCGAGGACCTGCTCGGACGGCTGGGTCGCGCGGCCCTGCTCCAGGCGTACGTAGTAGTCGACGCTGACTCCGGACAGGTGCGCGACCTCTTCGCGGCGCAGCCCTTCGACCCGGCGTCGGCTGTCGGCGGGGATGCCGACGGCCGTCGGGTCGACCCGGGAACGACGGGTCCGCAAGAAGCCCGCAAGATCATCCATGCCCCCAGTATGGCCCGGGTGATGCCCGTGAAGGTGGTCCTGCCGTTACCAGGAAGTCCCGTCCGACGGAAGAGGCGTCCCTGAACGCCGGGCGCCGCGCTGCCCAGAATCGAAGGCACTCGATCCGAAGGCACCCGATCCGAAGGAGTTCTCATGAAGACGCTGATCGTCTACGCCCACCCGGAGCCGAAGTCGCTCAACAGCTCGCTGAAGGACCTCGCGGTATCCACATTGGAGACCGCCGGCCACGAAGTACGGGTGAGCGATCTGTACGCGATGAACTGGAAGGCGGTCCTGGACGCCGCGGACTACGGCCCCCAAGCCTCAACTCCACTGAAGGTCGCCCGGGACTCGGGCCGGGCCTTCGACGCCGGGACGCTCACCCCGGACGTCCTCGCCGAGCAGGAGAAGCTGCTGTGGGCCGACACGATAATCTTCCAGTTCCCGTTGTGGTGGTACACGATGCCCGCGATCCTCAAAGGCTGGGTGGACCGGGTGTTCACCTACCACTTCGCGTACGGCGTCGGCGAGCACAGCGACACCAGGTACGGCGCGCGCTTCGGCGAAGGCACCCTGGCGGGCAGGAAGGCCCTGCTGTCGGTGACCGTCGGCGGCCCGGAGTCGCATTACGCCGCTCGCGGGATCAACGGCCCCATCGACGATCTGCTGTTCCCGATCCACCACGGCATCCTCTACTACCCGGGCATCGAAGTACTGCCGCCGTTCGTGCTGTACGGCGCCGACCGGATGACCGGCAAGGACTACCAGCACGTCGCCAAGGCATGGGAGCAGCGCCTGCTCACCCTGGAGTCGACCGAGCCGATCGCGTTCCGGCGGCAGAACTTCGGTGACTACGAGATCCCCTCGTTGCTCCTTAAGGAGGGACTGGAGCCCGCCGGCCGCACGGGCTTCGGGCTGCACGTGCGCGCCTGACCGCCGGCGACGGACAGGACGAGCCGGGGCAGCGGATCGAGAAAGTCTCCGCTCACCACGGCAATCTCCGGGAGCCGCTGCTGTGCGGGCAGATCGGCCGGGACAGGGCGGTCCGGCCCGCCGACGCGGCCGCGTTCAGCGCGGGACGACCCAGTCCGGCGCCCAGGTCCCGGCGGCGTCGTGGTCGGCCACCGTGGCGGCGAGGTGGGCGCGGAGGGTGGCCAGTGCGGGGTGGGGGTTGTCGCGGTGCCAGAGGAGGGAGTGCGGGTAGACGGGCGTGGGGTCGGTCACCGGGATGCGGCGCAGGCCGTGGTCGGCGGGCCAGACGAGGCTGGTGTGCTCGCCCATGAAGGTGGCCAGGGCAGGGGTGTCGGCGATGGTGTCGAGGAGCGCGTCGGAGCCGAGGTTGGGGCCGGTCGCCTCGATGGTGAGGCCGTACTCGGCGACGAGGTCGTCGTAGTAGACGGCCCACTCGGTTCCGGGGACGATGCCGGGCATCCAGATCCGGTGCCCGGCAAGCTGGGCGAGCGTCACCGACCGGGCGCCGGCCAGCGCGTGGGCGGGGCCGGTGAGGAGCTGGAGCGGCTCGTCGAGCACCCGGACGGACTCGACGTCCTCGGCCAGGGGCCGGCCGGGCGTGGCGACGGCGCGGAACGACGCGTCGATCGCACCGGACCGGATGGCGCCGACGGCCGTGTCGATGTCGAACAGCATCACCACGTCGAGGTCGATCTCCGGATGCGCGCGGTGGAAGCCGCGCATCAGGCCCGACGCCGCGCCGCGCGAGTTGATCACGTCGACGCGCAGGGGACGGCGGCCGGTGCGTACGGACTCGACGGCCCGGCCGGCGACGCGCAGCAGCTCCCGGGCGTGAGGCAGGAACGCCTGCCCGTCGATGGTGAGCTCGGCGCCGCGCGGCGTGCGGGTGAACAGCCGCACGCCGAGGTCGCGCTCCAGCGCGGCGATGCGCTTGGAGACAGCCTGCTGGGTGACCCCCAGCTCGGCGGCGGCCTCCCGGAACTGCCCCGCGTCGGCGGCGGCGACGAACGTCCGGACGGTATCGAGGTCCATGCCGACACCCTATGTGTACAACCATTGGTTGTGGCCGGGCAGCCTTACGGTTGTTTGATCCCCGGACAAGGTGCTCGCTTTGATACTTCCGATCGCGAATCGGTTGTGCACGTGAATGCGGGCGAGTGGGGGAGAGGACGTCGGACATGCGGAACGGGCACCGGTTGGGGCGGCGGTTCGGGTGGCTCTGGGGAGCGTACGGGACCAGCGCGCTCGGCACCTGGCTCGCCTTCGGCGCGTTCCCGCTGATCGCCATCCAGGTGCTGCACGCCGGGCCGGCCGAGGTCGCCGCACTCTCCTCCGTGGGGGCCGCGGTGGGCGCGGCCGTGGCGGTGCCACTCGGCCCGTGGGTGGAGTTCCGCCGCAAGCGGCAGGTGCTGATCGCGATGGACCTGGTGCGGTTCGCGGCGCTGCTGACGATCCCCACCGCGTTCGCGCTCGGCGTCCTCACCTTCGTCCAGCTCCTGCTGGTCTCGGTCGTCGTCGCGGCGGCCGACATCACCTTCCGCGCCGCCTCCGGCGCCTACCTCAAGACGCTGCTGCCGGCCGAGGACCTGCTCGTCGCCAACGCCCGATTCGAGTCCACGGCCTGGACGACCACGATCATCGGACCGCCGCTGGGCGGCGCGGCGATCGGGTTCCTCGGCCCGGTGGCGACGGTGGTGGCCGACGCGGTCAGCTACCTGCTCTCGGCCCTGGGCATCCGCGCGATGGGCGGGCACGAGCCTCGGCCTGAGCGCCAAGAGGCCGCGCGCATGCGGGCCGGGGACCTCCTCGACGGCTGGCGGTACATCCTCGCCGACGCGACGCTGCGTCCGCTGTTCTTCAACACCGCCCTGTTCAACGGCCTGGTGATGGCCACACAGCCACTGATGGCCGTCCTGATGCTCGGCCCACTCGGGTTCGCCCCGTGGCAGTACGGCCTCGCCTTCGCCGTCCCCTCGATCGGCGGGCTGCTCGGTGCGCGCCTGGCCCGACCGCTTGTCACCCGATTCGGACAGCACCAAGTCCTGGTTGCGGCCGGGGCCCTACGCGCGATCTGGCCCATCGGCCTGGCCTTCCTGGGGCCGGGCACCGGAGGGCTGCTGCTGGTGATGGGCGTCGAACTCGGGCTCATCTTCTGCTGCGGCATCTTCAACCCCGTCTACGCCACCTACCGCCTCGAACGCACCGCCAACGACCGGGTCGCCCGCACGCTGTCCGCCTGGGCGGTGACGACCAAAGCCACGACCGCGCTCCTGACCGCCGCATGGGGCGTACTGGGCGGCCTGCTCGGCCCGCGCACGGCCATCGGCCTGGCCGGCGTGCTCCTGCTGGCCACCCCGCTGCTGCTGCCCCGCCGCGCCGCAGCGCCCCTCGCCGAGCCGGAGCCGGAGCCGGCATCGAGCCGCGCCTGACAGGCCCGCCACGGCCGCCACGGCCGCCACGGCCGCCACGGCCGCCACGGCCGTCACCACGATCGCGCCGCGCCACGACCGCGCCGCCCCGGCAACGGCTCCGCGACCGGCCGCCCGGGTCGGTACCCGGACGGCCGGTGCGGGTGCGCTCACTCCGTCGGGAGACCGGCGTTGACGTCACACTGCTTGAGCGGTTGCTGCGGGTCGTAGCCGGAGAAGGGGCGGTCGAAGAGCCAGTTGTAGAGCATCTCCCGGCAGATCTGCGGCTGGAAGGACGGCACCTGGTGTCCGGAGTCGGGCACGCTGACCTGGGTCAGCTTCCCGTGGCTGCGGACGAATCCCTTCGGGTTTCCCTGCGCCTGCGTCCATATCAGGCGGGGAGCGTTGCGCCACGCCGCGTACTCGTGCTCGCCTTTCTGCTTCATGAGGTCGTCCAGCATCTCCTCGGTGCTCTGGTACCCGCAGGCGGTGTCGAAGTTCCCGGTGTAGAGAAGGGCCTTGTAGCCCTTGTCGATGATGTCGGTGTACCACCCCGAGCGGTCCGCCATGTTGTCCGTCACCAGCGCTGCGGCCACCGGGCCGTCATTGTCGGTACACTGCCAGGTGACGTCCGTATGGACGTGCAAGGACTTCTTCACCTCCTCGCTGTCCAGGTAGGCGCGCAGCGCCCCCATGGGTAAATCGTCCCAGCGCCGCACGTCGTAGAGGTCGAAGTTCCCGCCGTACGCCCGGACCTTGTCCACCAGCTTGTTGCCACGCTCGGTGGCCGTCTTCATGTCCTTCGCGTCGAGGGCTTCCTTGAAGGCGCCGTAGGCCTCGTACAGGGAGTCCCTCTGACTGATGCCGAGGAACCCGGTCGTATAGGCGTAGTCGATGAGAATGCGGAGCGAGAGCTCGGGCTTGATCCAGCCGTTGCCAACGGCGATCCCCTGCAGATTGAGGTGATGTTCACCCGCCTTTCGGCTGTTCCGCTCATCGATTTCCAGGGCGATCGCCGGCACGTACTTGCCGGCATAGCTCTCGCCGCAGACGTACAGGGGGCATTGCGCGTACTCCGGGTGCAGGCTGAAGAACTTCTGCAGGCCCTCCCAGAACATCCGGCTGAGGGTGCTCTCGTCCTTGACGTACTCTCCGGCGTCGGAGTAGCTGTATCCGGTGCCGATGGGCTGGTCCCAGAAGACGACGTGCGCCTCCTGGTTCCAGGTGTCGGGGCTCACGGATATCGTCCCGACGGCATCGTCGTCGATGGACAGCGGCCCGTTCTCCAGGAACAGTCCCAGCAGCGAGGAGGCGCCGGGCCCGCCGTTGAGCCAGATCAGCAGTGGTGTGCGGCTGATCAGCTCCTGCTGGTCCTGGACCGCGACGTTGGGGTTGCAGGTCTGGCTCTCGAAGAACCAGTAGAACAGGTGGTTCTCGGTCCCCGGATTCTCCGTGCTGTCGATGTCTACGTGCCCGGCGTAGGAGCGCACTTTAGTGGTGTCCTTGGTGGAGAAGGCGATGCGCTGGGTGTTGAGTATGTTCGCCGGAATCGAGGCGACAAGGTCTGCGTACATGGTTCACCCTCCGTTCGGCAGCAGGATCAGGGAGTCAGCGGACGGCGTCCCAGGGACTTCCGGTAATAGGAGCGGGTGAACAGCCCGGTCGACCGTTCCGGATCCTCCAGGACGCCGATGCGCTGCCCCTGGAGCAGTTGGAGCGCGGGGAACCGGCCGGGTTCGAACAGCAGGATGTTCAGCGACCCGCCGTACAGGAAGTTCCCGATCTCCTCTCCCTTTTCGACCTTGACCGGCTCGTCGAGCCCCTTGAACTTGGGCAGGAAGTTCACGGACGCGATGGAGTTGAGACCGACGGGCACCAGCCCGACGTATCCTTCGCCGTCCCGGTGTCCGAAGCGATCCTGGTACTCGGTCCTGATGATCACGTATCCCCGGCGGAAGTGATCGAACATCTCGTAGTCGTAGCCATAGCCGACATCGCCTTTGTCGAGCAGGTCGGGGAAGTCCCGCATCCCGTAGTACACGCCGCAGATGTCATCGCGGGCCTCCACCGCCTCACCCGCCACCGGGGCATGGTACCGGTGGTAGCTGTCGGGCATCAGGATGCACGACACCGCCGTACCGCCGATGAACCTGTCGGCGTAGCTGGAGTTTCCGAGCAGCTGCCTGACGTTCATGGTCACCGTCTTGACCGGGATCGGCGTGGTCTCGGTCAGCTCATCAACGATCATGTTGATGACGCAGTCGGCCGGGGCGACCACCACGCTGTCGTCACCCGGGGCATCGATCGGCCGCCTGTCCTTCTTGATCTCCCGGACGAAGAACTGATTGAAGGTCTGCCAGTCATCGGGCTGGTAGTCGTCCATGCGCTTCGTACCGAGCTCATCGATCCACTTGTTGATGAGTTCCTTCGCCCTCGGCCCCGCCTCGTCCATCTGCTTGCCTTGCAGATTCGTGAAGTCGGCGGTCATCTCGTACCCCGGGCCGCAGGTCACGAAGACCATGCCGTAGTCGTTCTCGTAGTTGAGCCAGCTGAACTTCTCGATGTAGTCCAGCCCGTTGTTGACCCCCGGCTGCCAGTTGTACCAGTCCGTGAAGAACTGACACAGGAAATCGATGCCTTGGTTCTTCCAGTCGCAGCGCACCTCTTCCGGCGTGTCCTCCGGGTACGGCACCACGTTCTTGACCGCCGCGCAGTACAAGGTCTTGAAACCCTTGTAGTCCTCCTCGAACCACGTCCGGATCTTGTTGAGGAACTCTTCGAGAGTCTCCGAATACGACTCGATGCACTCCGTCACTTTCCTGTCTCCTTTTGCGTGAGGGAATGTTGATCGCGCTGTCCTCGACCAGGCGCATGCGAGCGCGTCCACGGAGATGGGCGGCCGGCCCCGCTCGATGACCTCGATCCGCGGTGACCAGGCACCCCTGACCAACGGGGAGGGGTGTGCGCCGGACCACCGCAGCCGGATGCGTCGAGTTCAGACGCGGGTTGAGCGTGGCGATCCCGTCGGGCGTCTGGGCGGCCTTTCATGACCGCGCGGTGCGCTCGGCGCGGTTGGCGTGGCCGGCCCTAGGGTCGGAGCCGGCCTGAGGGTCGGAAGCCGGCGGGAGCGCGTCGGGGTCGACCCCGCGAACCACGATTGCGGTGCCGACGGCCCATCAATCCCGCTCAATTCGTCCCTTTCCCCTGCTGTTCCTCGCCCGACAGGCGGCAGGGCAGCAGCCGGCCGATGGCGGGCCCGCCCTGAGCGCGCCGCCCAATCTGCCGCGCCCCACGCCCGGGCGCGAGCGCGCGAAATGGCCACCTGGCGGCACGTGTACCAGGAGCCCCTGCCGCCCCAGCTCTCTCACGGCGACGATGCATTCAGGCCGTCCGCCGGACGCCGGAGCGAGCCGATCCGCGCACGTTGCGTGGGGGATATAGGGGACATCAGTCAGGCGGCCGCGGCGGGCGCAGCCGGCAATTGACCCTCGAGACCGACCCTCAAATGACCTGATCGGCGGGTCTCTCCGGGCCGTAGAGTCATGATCAGAAACGACGACAAGCGACGACAAGCGAAACGGATCCACGATGACGATGCCTTTCCCGCCGGTACTGACCCGCTGCGCGGACGCTGAGACCTGTGCCGACCCGAGCAGTGTGATGACCCTGCTGGCTGATTCGGACAGCACGGGGGGCGGCTTCACCAGCTACCGGTCCACCTTCGCCAAGGGGGCCGTGGGCGCGCCGGCCCACTTCCACACCAAGGCGACGGAACTGTTCTTCGTCATCAGCGGAGCCCTTCAGGTGCTGGTGGGGGAGGAGGTCACCGTCCTGAACGAAGGCGACTTCCTGGCGGTGCCGCCGCACACCCCCCACGCCTTCGCCGCGGCACCCGGCGCCGAGGCGGACGTCCTGTTCGTTTTCACCCCGGGCATGGGCCGGTTCGACTACCTGCGCCTGCTCGGCAGGGTGATGCGCGGCGAAGCCGATCCGAAGGAGATCGCGGAGTCCGCGGAACGCTTCGACAACCACTACGTCGACAGCCCGGCATGGCGCGCCGCCCTCGAGGGCTCGGTGTGATCGACGTGATCGACTCCCCGGCGCACATCCGCGTGGCCCGCCCCTCGCGCAACCTCGCCGCCGCAGAATGCCTCTCCGCGGACGGGCTCGGGCTCGACGTACCCCGCCGCCAGGCTCAGCGGCTGAGAGCCTCCAGGTGCCGGTAGAGGGCCTGGTGGCCTTCGGAAGTGGGGTGCAGGCCGTCGACGAACAGGTCCGGGTTCCCCCGCAGCGGTTCCCACATGTCCAGGTAGTCGACGTGGTTCGCGTCGCACCAGGACTGCATGCACTCGCGGAGCGCCAGCGCTCGCGCCCGGGTGAATCGCAGGCCCTCATAGTCGCCGGTGCGTTCTTCATCGACCCATAGCGGTCCCGCGACGACCAGTCGCGCATTGTGGCTCAGGGCCGTGGCAGCCAGCGAGCCGAGACTGTCCGCGACCTGCGCCAGCCCGTCGCGAGGAGCCTGCGAGGCGGGGAGCGGCAGGGCGGAGTCGTTGATGCCGGCGGCGACAAGGACGGTGTCGGGCAGTCGGGGAGCCAGCAGCGCAGGGGTCTGCTCGCTGACATCGGTCAGGGTGCTGCCGGGGATGGCCAGGTTGAAGACCCGGTGTTCGGCCTCGTTCCCGGCGATGTGGGCGGCCGCCAGACGGGCTGCCCATCCTCCCCGCGGATCACAGCGTCCGTAGGCGATGCTGTCGCCCACGATCACGATGCGCGCTGCCGAGCGCAGCGGCTTCGCGTCCAGGTAGGCCCAGGCGCTCTCCCCGGAGGAGAGGAGCACCCGTCGGCGGGCGTAGTCGTCGACTTCGTAGGCATCGGCTGCGGCGAGCTCCTGGTCGGTGAGGCGCAGGACGGCGCCCTCGACCACGGCGCCGATCTTGCGCTCCAGGGTCAGGTGTACGTCGAGGCCGCTCGCGGCGATCACGGCCTGATCGGTGATCGGCAGGGGCCTGGTCGTATAGCCGGCCAGCGACGCCGGGGAGCTGGGCACGGGTCGGCCGAAGAGAGCGGTCTGGACCCGCTCGTCCCTCAACGTGCCGAAGGAGAACAGGGCGTGGGGGCGTGACGCGGTCACCTTGAGCTGCGGGCCTTTCGTGAAAGATTGATCAGTTCACCCTAACGGGCGACCCGATCCACCCCGACCAGCCCTTCCCGGCCCCCGCCGGCCGGGTCACGGTGAAGGGGCGCGCTGGTGCCGGTGAGGGGCAGCCCGGTGCCCCCGTGGCGTTCGGCGATGATCTCGGCGGCGATGGACAGGGCCGTCTCCTGGGGCGTACAGGCACCCAGGTCGAGACCGACGGGGGAGCGCAGCCGCGCCAGTTCCGCCTCGGTCAGGCCCGCCGCGCGCAGCCGGCGAAGGCGCTCGTGGTGGGTGCGGCGTGAGCCCATCGCGCCCACGTAGGCGACGGGCAGGCGCAACGCCCGTTGCAGCAGCGGCACGTCGAACTTGGCGTCGTGGGTGAGCACGCACAGCACGGACCGGGCGTCGAGGCGCTGGCTTTCGAGGTAGCGGTGCGGCCAGGCGACGACGACCTCGTCGGCGCGCGGGAACCGCGCCGGCGTGGTGAAGACGGCCCGTGCGTCGCACACGGTCACGTGGAAGCCGAGGAACGCGCCGACGTCGACGAGCGCGGCGGCGAAGTCGTTGGCACCGAAGACGAGCAGCCGCGGCGGCGGGGCGGTGGTCTCGATCAGTACGGTGAGGGCCGACCCGCACGGCGAGCCGCCGGCGGCGACACGGACCGTGCGCGTGCGGCCGGCGGCGAGCATGGCCCGGGCCTGTGCGGCGGCCGCGCGGTCCAGCTCCGTACCGCCGCCGAGGGTGCCGCGCTGCGAGCCGTCGGCGCGGACGAGCAGGAGGCGGCCGCGGGCCGCGTCCCGTCCGTCGACCGCGCGGACGACGGCCACCGCCTCCCCGCCCACCGCGGCCGTCAGCGCGGAGGCCTCCCCCCGTCCGTCGACCGCGCGGACGACGGCCACCGCCTCCCCGCCCACCGCGGCCGTCAGCGCGGCCGAGAGCGTCGCGGCGTCGGGGGAGCCGCCGCGCACGGGCGTGACCAGGACATCGGTCGCGCCGCCGCAGGGCAGGTGCGCGGCGAAGGGGTCGTCCTCGTCGTAGGCGAAGTGTTCGAGCAGGGTCTCGTCGCTGTCCAGGGCTCGGCGGCACAGCTCGTAGACGGCGGCCTCCACGCATCCGCCGGAGACGGATCCCACCGCCGTGCCGTGGGCGTCGACGGCGAGGGCCGCCCCTGGACGCCGCGGCACGCTGCCGTCCGCGCCGACCACCGTGGCGACGGCGAAGCCGGTCCCGGTGGCGCACCACCGGCTGAGCTCGCGGGCGATTCCCAGCATGCTCAGAGGAGGTCTTCGACGGTGATGGGCAGCTTACGGACGCGCCGGCCGGTGGCGTGGTGGACGGCGTTGGCGATGGCGGCGGCCGTGGCGGACACGCCGATCTCCCCGCAGCCCTTGGTGCCGTTGGGGTTGAGGGTGTCCGGGCCGCCGACGAAGTACACCTCCAGGGCCGGGATGTCGGCGTTGACGGGGATGAGGTAGTCGCCGAACGTGGCGTTGGCGATGCGTCCGGTGCGGGGCTCGGTGACCGTGTCCTCCAGCAGGGCCATGCCGATGCCGCCGACGGTGCCGCCAATGAGCTGGCTGCGCGCGGTCTTCTCGTTGAGGACACGTCCGCAGTGCACCGCGGTCACCAGGCGGGCGACCCGGATGACGCCGAGGTCGGCGTCGACGTGGACTTCCGCGAACTTGGCGGCGTGCGGGCCGGTGGGGACCACGCCCTTGTCCTTGGCGGGCGGCTCGGCGGTGCCGTCGGCGGTCAGTTCCTCCCGGCCGTGCCGGGTGAGGATGTCCGCGTAGCTCTCGCCCTGTCCGGTGTCCTGGCGGAGGATGCGGCCGTCCGCGACGCGTACGCCGTCGGGGTCCGCACCGCGCAGCGGCGAGGCCGCGTCGTCGCCGACGAGCTCCAGGAAGGCGCGGACGAGTTCGCGGGAGGCGGCGTGGATCGCGGAGCCCAGGGCGCCGACGTGCCCGGAGCCGCCGGCCGAGGGGGCCTGCGGCAGCGAACTGTCGCCGAGGACCGTGCGCACACGGTGCAGCGGCAGGCCGAGCAGCTCGGCGGCGAGCTGCGTCATCACGGTGTACGTGCCGGTGCCCAGGTCCATGCCCGCGCTCCGCACCACCGCGCCGCCGTCGCGGCCGACCGTGATCCGGGCCGTGCAGGTCCCCTGGGCGAAGAAGAACGACGTCCCCGCCATGCCATAGCCCACCAGCAGGGGCCCCTTGCGCATCGAGCGCGGCTCGGGGTCGCGCCGCGACCAGCCGAACTTCTCGGCGCCGACGCGATAGCACTCGCGCAGGCCGTTGCTCGACCAGCGCTGTCCGGTCACCGGGTGCGTCCCGGCGTAGTTGCGCAGCCGCAGTTCGACGGGGTCCATGTCCAGCTCGCGGGCGAGCTCGTCCATCGCGCTCTCCAGCGCGAACGTGCCCTGGGCCTCGCCGGGGGCGCGCATGGAGCCGGGGGCGGGGACGTTGACCCGGACCTGGATGTCGCGGGCGGAGATATGGGGGGCGGCGTAGTTCGACAGGGCGACCGTGGCGACGTTCTCGTAGGGGTTCGTGTCCGCGACCGATACCGTCTGCCAGGACTCGTGGTCGACGGCGGCGATCCGGCCGTCGCGTTCGGCGCCGATCCTGACGGTCTGCCGGGTGTCGGGGCGGTGTCCGATCGAAGTGAACATCTGCTTGCGGGTCAGTACGAGTTTCACCGGACGTCCCACGTGGCGTGCGGCGACCGCGGCCAGGACGGTGTGCGGCCAGGTGCGCAGCCCCGCGCCGAAGCCGCCGCCGATGAAGGGCGCCAGGACGCGGACGCGCTCCGGGGGGATGCCAAAGATCGCGGCGAGGTCGGTCCGCGTGCTGCTGGGGCCCTGGGTGGCGTCGTGGACGGTCAGCCGGTCACCGTCCCAGATGGCGACGGTGGCGAAGGGGCCCATGGGGTTGTTGGTGTTCGCGGCGGTCCGGTAGGTCTGTTCGAGACGCACCGGCGCGGTGGAGAGCGCGGAGGCGGCGTCGCCTGTTCCGCCGTCGGTGCCGAAGGGGTCCCGGACGTGCTCGGCCCGGGGATCGTCGAGGTCGACCACCGGGTCGCCGGCCTCGTAGTCGACCCGGACCAGCCGGGCGCCCTCGGTCGCCTCCTCGAAGGTCCCGGCCACCACTACGGCGACGTTCTGGCCGTGGTGATGGATCCGGTCTCCCTGCAACGGGGGCGGCGGCGGGGGCCAGGGCCGGTCCTCGCCGCCCGTGGCCAGCCGGGGTGCGTTCTCGTGGGTGAGGACCGCCAGCACGCCCGGCGCGGCCTCGGCCGCCGTGGTGTCGACGGCGGTCACGCGCCCGGCCGCGACGGTGCTCTGCACCAGGACCGCGTGCGCGAGATCCGGCAGGTCGACGTCCGTGGGATAGGTGGCGCGGCCGCACACCTTGAGCGGGCCGTCGACGCGGTCGACGCCCGCGCCGATCACCGGGGCGGACCGGCCCTCACCGGACTCGCCGAGGACCGGTGACGGGGCGCCCGTCCGCGCGGAACGGTCCATGGCTCACGACTCCTTCGCGAGGGTGCTCAGCATCCGGACGACGGCTCTCCTGCCGAGCTCGATCTTGAAACCGTTGTCCGGCCGTGCCACCGCGCCGGCCAGAGCCGCGTCCGCGGCCGCGGCGAAGGACTCCTCGCCCGGCGCGGCGTCCCGCAGCAGCTCCTCGGCCCGCGGCACCCGCCAGGGAACGGTGCCGAGCCCGCCCAGGGCCAAGTGCGCCCGGCGGATCGTCCCGTCCTCGACGACGAGGGCCGCGGCCACCGAGGCGAGGGCGAATTCGTAGCTGGCACGGTCGCGGACCTTCAGATAGCCGGAACGGGCACCCCGGGGCAGCAGCGGGATCTCCAGATGGGTGATCAGCTCGCCGTGTTCCAGGACGGTCTCCACGTGCGGGGTGGAGCCGGGCAGCCGGTAGAAGTCCGTCAGTGGCACCACCCGTTCGCCCTCCCCGCCCCGGACACGCACCTCGGCTCCCAGGGCGAGCAGGGCGACGGCCGCGTCGGAAGGGTGGGTGGCGATGCAGTGCGCGCTCGTGCCCAGCACCGCGTGCGTCCGGTGAAAGCCGTCGATCGCGCCGCAGCCGGCGCCGGGTTCCCGCTTGTTGCAGGGCACGCTCGGGTCGCGGAAATAGCGGCACCGCGTCCGCTGCAGGAGGTTGCCGCCCATCGTCGCCATGTGCCGCAGCTGCGGCGTGGCGCCCATGAGGAGCGCCTCCCGCAGCAGGGGCAGTCGCTCCGTCACCACCGGGTGCCCGGCCAGCTCCTCCATCGAGACCAGTGCTCCTACGACGAGCGCGTCGCCGTCGCTCCAGACCTCGCGCAGCGGCAACCGGGTGATGTCCACCAGACGGACGGGGCGGAGCACCTCGTCCTTCATCAGGTCCACCTGAGTGGTGCCGCCGGCGAGGTAGGCGGCGCCCGGTTCCGCCGTCATCTCGGAGACCGCGCCGTCGATGGTCTCCGGCCGGGCGTAGACGAAACTACGCATGACCTCCACCACCCGCCCCGGCCGCCTCGCGAATGGCCGCCACGATGTTCGGATAGGCGCCGCAGCGGCAGAGATTGCCGCTCATGAACTCCCGGACGTCCTCCTCGGAGCCCGCTCGCCCTTCCTCGATCAGGCCGACGGCCGACATGATCTGCCCCGGGGTGCAGAACCCGCACTGGAAACCGTCGTGCCTGACGAACGCCTCCTGCACCGGGTGCAGCGCGCCCTCCCGCCCGAGCCCCTCGATCGTCCGTACCTCACGGCCGTCGGCGGACGCGGCGAGCGTGAGACAGGACAGCACCCGCTTTCCGTCGACATGCACGGTGCACGCTCCGCACTGCCCCTGGTCGCAGCCCTTCTTCGTGCCCGTCAGCCGCAACCCCTCGCGCAAGGCGTCCAGCAGCGTGGTGCGCGTGTCCACCTCGAGCCGCTGTTCGACGCCGTTCACCCGCAGGGACACCGGCACCCGGACGGGCCGGCCGGGCGAGCCCGCCGCCGCCCGCGCCCCGGGGGCGGATTCGTCCATGGCCACCACTCACTTTCCGTGCGCTTGCGAAGCCACCAGCCGACAATGATCCAGGTGTGACTGATATAGAGGCATAAGCCGGATTTCATCCGGTGGGCCGGTGTGATCCTATGCGCGGCGCAAGCCCGGTCGACGGCGACACGTCGGGCCGATGACGACGTGCGGGCGGCATGCGGGCGGCGTACGGGCGGCGTCGTCCGGCCGCGCCCGCGCCCTCGTTCGGCGGTGCCCGGTGTGCCGTACCGGCCAGGAGCGGGCCAAGCTGGTGCGGGTACGCGTTCCCCGACCCTGTTCCCGTATGGCTCGGGCAGATGGGTCGCAGCAGCGCGAACACATCCACATCACGCTGGGCTTCCTCCGTGACGCCAGAACAGCTGGCCGAGGCGGCCGTCGGCCACCGACTTCAGGGTCCTGGTCCGCAGAGAACTCGCCTGAGCCGCCGGTCGAGTCCGGCCCGACGATGGGCCGGACGAGAGCGGTGCTCCCTCCTGATCAGGAGGGGCGCTTTCGCGCGGTGACGTAGCTGAACGGCGGGCAGACTCCGGCACTGTGGTGGCCGGCGGCCGCGAGAGCCAATGCCAGACGCTTACGTGGTGCGATATCCAGGCCCGCGGTGGCGTGCAGAGCGCCGAGCGCGAATTCGTCCCCGCACCCCACCGCCGCGTACCCGTCGGCGGGCTCGGCTATCTGATAATCCTCGTGGACGGCGAACAGGCGGCCGTGTACACCGACAAGGAACGTCCCGGCCTTCTCCTGCTCGCAGTCCTTGCTCGCCCAGCCGCCGTCCTTGAGACACTTACGCAGCTTGTCGACGAAGGCAGTGGCCATGAACCGGTCCAAGTCGCCCTTGGGCTGGGGCGCTTTGAACGCGTGGTGCAAGAGCTGCCCCATACGGAAGCTGGTGGTGAACCCCATGGCGTAAGGACCATTGCGGAAGATCTTCGGATCCCGCCGCACGGTGATCCTGAGGCCGGAGACACCGGCCGAGTCCCCGCCCAGGTGCACCCGCCCGTTGTGTATGAGCCCGACGATCACGGTCATGGTTCTCCCCTCCGCTGTGCCACCCTCTCGATACTGCGCCCGAGGAAGCGGGCGGAAACCGAACAACGGACGGGCATGTTCAGGTGGGCCGGCACGCGGCGAGATGCCGCCGCGTGCCGGATCCTCGTACGTACGGGCCAAGGTCCGCGGGCTCAGGCTCCGCGCAGGAACCCGTCCCCATGAGTGGCGATGTGGGATTCCAGGGCGGCGAGGGCATCCTGAGTGGCCTGCGCGGACCCACTGCCGTGCCGCTCGGCGTAGTACGCCGCACCGAGTCGCTTCAGCAGATCATTGCCGGCGCGCTGCTGCTGGACCTCGTCCACCTTCTGCTTGCCCTGGTTCAGGGCGTTCTGAGCCTGCTCCTTGGCCCGGTCGAGAAAACCTGCCATGACTGCCTCCGATCGTTTCCCGGCATCACTTCCCGACTCCCCGTCACGCATGCTCATGCGTACGTGCAGATGGGTGAGGCGCACGGTCCGTGCCGCCGCCCATGCTTCGGCAGGGGCACAGGGCACAGGGGCACAGGGCACAGGGCCCCGGTGCGGGTCGGCTATGCGGGACCCCGGGGCCGGCCGCCGATGAGCGTGACCGCTTCGGCGCCGGCGAGACAGCCCTGGCGTGCGGCTGTCGCCGGACCGCCGCCTGCCAGGCGGGCGGAGAGGAAGGCTCCGGTGAAGGCGTCGCCCGCGCCCGTGGTGTCCACCGCGGCGGCGGGCTCGGCCGGGACCTTGGCGACGACCGCGCCCGAGGAGGCCACCAGCGCGCCCCGGGGCCCCTGGGTGGAGACCACGAGCGGGAAGCGGCGGCTCAGCTCGGCCGCCGCCTCGGCCGGCTCGGCCAGGCCGGACAGGAGCGCGGCCTCGTCGTGGTTGGGCAGGAGGACGTCCGCCCCCTCGACGGCCGCGAGAAAGCGGCCCACCCCGAAGCCGGCGATGAAGCCCGCGGAGGCCGGGTCGACGCTGACGGGCACGGAGCGCGCCCGGGCCGCCTCGAACGCCAGCCGGGCGAGCGCGCGGCTGGCGTCGGCGAAGAACAGGTAGCCGGAGACGTGCAGATGGCCGACTCCGGCAAGCAGTTCGTCGCTCCAGTCGGCGGCCGACAGTCGCAGCACCGCCCCGCTGTCGGTGAGGAACGTCCGTTCGCCGTCCGCGCCGACCAGACTGATCACCGTGCCGGTGGGGACCTCGGCGTCGATCACCAGGTGCGGGCGGACACCGGCCGTGCGGAGGGCACGCTCGTGTCCCTCCGCCGCGTCGGCGCCCACCCGGGCCAGAATGCGCACGTCCCGGGTGCCCCAGTGGGCGGCCCAGCAGGCCACGTTGGCGCCGGCGCCGCCCGGAAGGGTCGTGATGCGGGCCGCCGTGTCGGTCATGGGGGCGAGTGGTGTGCGGTGACGGGCGACGACATCGGTCACCACGTCACCGACGACGAGCAGCGCACCGCTCCTGACGCCGGTCACGAGGCGTACGCCCTGGCGATCTCGGCCGCCAGCCGCGCGTTGCCCCGCACCGCGGCCACGTTGGCCTCCAGGGACGCGCCGTTCGTATGCCGGACGAGGTAGTCCAGGAGAAAGGGGGTGACCGCCTGCCCCCTGACCCCGTCCCGCGCACACGCCGTCAGCGCCTCGGCCAGCACCCGATCGTGCAGAGCCGGGTCGAGCTGCTGAGCTTCCGGTACGGGGTTAGCGACGATCAGGGCCGACGGCGGACCGCCGAGGGCGTCCTGAGCGCGCAGCACATCGGCCACCTCCGCCGCCGACCCGGCCGTCCAGTCGACCGGTTCGCCCGAGCTGCTGAGATAGAAGCCCGGAAACCGCGTCGTCCGGAAGCCCAGCACACCGACGCCCAGCGTCTCCAGGCGCTGGAGTGTCGCCGGCACGTCCAGGACCGACTTCACCCCCGCGCAGACCACCGCGATCCGCTCCTTCGCCAGCAGGCGCAGGTCAGCCGACTCGTCCTGGGTCTGCGCCCACTCGCGATGGACCCCGCCCAGGCCGCCGGTCGCGAAGACGCGGATCCCGGCCCGTGCCGCGAGGAAGGCGGTCCCGGACACCGTCGTCGCCCCGCTCGCCCCGCCAGCCACCGCCGGCGCCAGATCCCGGTGCCCCAGCTTACGGAGCCCGTCCTCGCCCGCCACCCGCGCCAATTGCGTCTTGTCCAGCCCGATACGGGGCTTCCCGTCCAGCACCGCGACCGTCGCGGGGACGGCCCCGCCGGCCCGTACGAGCTCCTCCAGCTCCTCCGCCACCCGCAGGTTCCGCGGCCGGGGCAGGCCGTGCGCGATGATCGTCGACTCGAGAGCGACCACCGCCCGGCGGCGGTCCAGTGCCTCCCGCACCTCGTCCGACACGACCAACAGCCGCTCGCCCGATAGCTCTGACATCGCAGGTCCCTTCCGTCGCGCCACGCATGACGCTGCTCACTGGATCCCTGATGCACAGAGCCGTTCCCCACCCCGTGACGCCGGAAGCCTTCGCAGCGGCTCCCGCCCCTTCGGGCAGGACTGCCGGCAGCCGGCGCGGGCGGGGAACTGTCCGTTCGCGGCCGGAAACCGCGGAAGATCTCCGCCGCCCCGCTTCCCCTGCCCTACTGTGCTCCCAAGTAAGGGGCAAGGAGGGGCGGATGGACGAGGAAGAGGACCGGCGGCTGCGGGCGATCGCGCCGGAGATCTCCCATGTGACGATCGGCCTGATGCGCACCACGGTCGGTCTCGAGCCCGCGGAACGGGTGCCGGAGGAAGCACTCGCCGTCGCCGACGCCGTGCTGGCGAAGCACGGCACGGACGGGCTGCGGGTGCTGGTCATGAGCCTGGCGGGGTGGACGGCCGTCGGGATCGAGACGATAGCCCAGTTGAGCCGCAAGACGAGCGAGGCGGTCATCGACGACATCGAGCTGACCTGCCTGGAAGCCAATGCCGAGGGATGACCCGTAGGAAGCGACCGGAGTTCCTCCCGGACACCGGGGGCGATCTCATGGGTCCGCACCGCTGGTCGGTGTCGGCCGTTCCGGCGGGAGCCTCATGGCCGACACCGCCCTCCCTACCGCGACCGAAGGAAGTGGACCCGGCGGGGCTTGATCTCCAGGTCGCTCAAGCCGTCGGGCGTCGCGCCCATCTCGCGGGCGACCTCGGCCGCGGCCCGGAACGCCTCCTCGGACTCGTACGCGCCGGTGGTGACGACGGCGTCGCCGTCCTCGGTGACCCAGACCCCTACGGACAGGAAGCCCGGCTGCTTCCGTGCCGCCTCGGCGACCTGGTGGCACTGGCCGACGAACTCCTCGACGTGCTCGGGGGCCGGGTAGTGGAAGGCGACAAAACCAAATGACATGACGGTCTCCGCTCTCGGGATATACGCTGCCGTATGAGTTGAGGCTAGACCTGTTGTACGGCGCCGTACAGCCGATCGTGAGAGTGAAGTGGGCCACAGATGGGTGCCTTGCGTACGCCGCGCGAGAAGTGGATCGAGGAGGGCTTGCGGGCACTGGCCGCAGGCGGTGCGGACGCGGTGCGGGTCGAAGCACTGGCCAAGGCGCTGGGGGTGACCAAGGGCGGCTTCTACGGCTACTTCGCCGACCGTGACGCGCTGCTGGAGGAGATGCTCGACACCTGGGAGCGCGAGAGCGTCAACGATGTGCTGCAACAGGTCGAGCGCACCGGTGGCGACGCCCGTGACCGGATCCGGCTGGCCGGGCAACTGACCTTCTCCGGCGACCGCCTGCTCACCGAACTGGCGATCCGCGACTGGGCCCGGCGCGACAAGAAGGTCGCCGAACGCCTGCGCCGGGTCGACAACCAGCGGATGCAGCTGGCGCGCGAAATGATCGGCACCTTCTGCTCCGACCCGGACGAGGTCGAGGCCCGCAGCCTGCTCGCCTTCTGCCTGGCCATCGGCCACCACTTCCTGGCCGCCGAGCACCCTGGCCGCACCCCCGTCGACGTCCGCGCCCGCGCCGCCGACATCATCCTGGACGTCCCGCACGGAAACGCCGGTGGATGACCATCTGTCACCGTGGACGGGACCTACCACTGCACCGACGCCTCGGGCCGAGCCACCACGGCCTCGTACCGCACGAAGGGCACCCCGGGGCGGCTGCCTGCTCCGGGCGTGAAACCGTCAGCTACCCGCTACGACCGGCGCCCGACAACGCCCTCGCGCTGGTGCGTCCGGTAACCTCACTCGCCCCGACCGTCACCCGGGCTCCATGCTCGCCGCGAGAGGTTCTTCGATGTCGACCCGTAGCGCGCTGCTGGCCGGAGCCACCGGCCTCGTCGGCCACCACCTGCTCACCCAGTTGCTCGGCGACCCCCGCTACACCCACGTCACCGTGCTTGCCCGCCGTCCACTGGCGCTCACCCACGACAAACTCGATGTCCGGACCGTGGACTTCGCCGCCCTCGGCGCCGACGACGTGCCCGCGGTCGACGACGTGTACTGCACCCTGGGCACCACCATCAAGAAGGCCGGATCACAGGAAGCCTTCCGCGCCGTCGACCAGCACTACACCGTCGCTGTCGCCCGCCATGCCCGCCAGGCCGGCGCCCGCGGCATCGCCCTGTGCTCCTCGATCGGCGCCGATCCCCGTGCCCGGCAGTTCTATCTCCGGGTCAAGGGCGACACCGAGAGGGACATCACCGACCTCGGATTCGAGAGCACACACATCTTCCGGCCCTCACTCCTGCTGGGCCACCGCACCGAGAACCGCCCCGGCGAACGCGTCATGACCGCCCTGGCCCCCTTGACCACCCCGATCCTGGCCGGCCCCCTGCGCCGGTACCGGCCCATCGCCGCCGACCGCCTCGCCACCGCCATGGTCAGGTCCCTGGCCGACGCCACATCCGGCACCCAGGTCTACGTCCACGACCGGATCGCGGCCCTGGCACGCCACGCCTGAGCCCAGTCGGATCGCCGGACGGGCAACCGCACCACGGGGCCGGCGCTCGAAGCCGGATCATGGGACGGGCGATCCGAGAACCGCCTTCGGGCGGTCATGCGGCTCGCGGCGCTTGCGGTGACGCGAGGCGAGCGGCGTCCTTCGTCGGCCGCGACGCGTGGGCGACGAGGCAGAGGAGTACGCCGCAGGCGGCGACCAGGAACCAGCCCGGGCGGGACGCCTGTGCCAGCCCCGTCGGGCCCGCTGCCGTGACCAGACCACCGGCGATGGCGATGCCGATGGCGGAGCCGAACTGACGTGCGGTGGAGGTGATCGCTCCGGCCACGCCGGCGCGGCTGCGAGGAAGTCCGCTCACCGCGGTGTTGGTGATCGGGGCGTTGGCGAAGCCGAACCCGATGCCGATCAGCGAGTAGGCCAGCAGGAGCAACACCACGCTCGTGTGCTGGTCGAGTCTGACCAGACAGAGCCCGCCGACCGTGATGAAGCCGCCCGCCAGGGCCAGCGGCAGTCGCGGCCCGAGACGACCGACCAGATGGCCGGACAAGGGTGCGCAGACGGTCGCGCCGACAGCCATGGGCAAGGTCGCCATCCCGGTGGCCAGTGGCGTCCACCCCCGAGCGTGCTGCAGGTAGAGGGTGTTGAGCAGCAGCGTCACGTTCAGGACGACGAAGACCGCCACGGCGCCCAGCACCGCGCTGCTGAAGACCGGACTCCGGAAGAGTCGCGGATCCATCAGCGGCTCGCGTCGACGGGACTCGACCCGCACGAAGGCGACCATCGCCACGGCGGCGAGCACGTACATGGCCAGCGCCGCGGGCGATGTCCAACCGATCCGCGGCCCTTCGATGAGGACGCCGACCGAGACCCCGATGACCACCGTCAGCAGAACCTGACCCGGCAGGTCGAGCCGCTGCGCCCGCTGCGCCCGGGACTCCGGCACGAACACCGCGACGAGTACGAGGGCGGCCACGATGACCGGCACGTTGATCCAGAACACCGACCGCCAGCCGAACCCCGCGATGAGAGCGCCACCCGCGACAGGACCAGCGGCCATGCTGAGCCCGAAGACCGACGCCCAGACCCCGATCGCCTGCGCTCGTTCCCTCGGGTCGGGCATCGCGTTCACCACGATCGCCAGAGCCACGGGACTGAGCATCGAGGCGCCGATTCCCTGGACCGCGCGGGCCGCGACGAGCGTGCCCGCCGAAGGGGCGACCGCGCAGAGCAGCGAGGCCACACCGAACACGACCAACCCCACCTGGAACACCCGTCGGCGCCCGAACCGGTCCGCCAGCGCACCGGAGGACATGAGGAGACTGGCCAGGACCAGGGTGTACGCGTCCACGGTCCATTCGAGACTGCGGGTCCCGACACCCAGGCCGTGCCCGATCGCCGGCAGACCCACGTTGACGATGGTGGTGTCCAGGCCCACCAGGAACATGCTCAGACAGCAGACGGCCAGCACCGTCCAGCGCCTGCGCGCACTCAGAACGGGCTGAACTGCATGAATAGTCGCGGTCACGGCCTACCTCTCACATCCGGGAGCATCTGCCCGGAAAGAATCCGGCCGGACGACGACCGATGCCCAGATTTTTTGCGAAGACCGCAAATTCGGCTCGGTGGAGAGGCGGCACGAGCGCCGGTCGGTGTGTCCGATGTGGAGCGACTGGTTCCCGGCCAACTCCGTCCGGGCCCTACCGGGTGCTCGTATCGGTGGGTAGCGTCCCCGTCACAGTGGTCGAACACGACATCGACAAGGAGGACCCATGAGGTTCGGTTCCCGTGTCGCGGCCGTCGGCGCAGCCCTGACCCTTGCGGGCGGGGCCGCGGTGAGCACGGCGACGCCCGCTGCCGCGTCAGACAACGCCACCACCACCATGTCTTCCTTCTCTTCCCTGTCGTCCTTCACCTGCGACGCCTGGCGGTACGAGAGGGGCAGCAGAGGACATGGTGCCTCGGTCACGTGTCACGGCAGCTCGTTCACCGGCTATGCCGTCTGCCACCAGCCCAACGGTGACTGGTACATCCGATTCGGCAACCGTGCTCCTTCCGGTGGCACGTCGATCATGTGGTGCGACCGGAACGCGGAAGTCGCTGATGCGGGTGCGTTCCCCATCTGATTGCCGGAAGTTACCAGCTGATGGGCCGGGCGGGACCGCCAGTGCCGGCGGTCCCGCCTTGACCACGAACGTCACATGGCCCACGTGCTGCCACGCCTCTCTCGATGTGTCAGGAGAACGCGTCGGGTGACGACCCGAAGCGCGTTCGCATATTCCGGTCACGCCGCTGGTGGTCGAGCAACCGATGGCCTACATATTCAGCACGTACCACTGCCGGGCAGATGTACCGCGCAGATAGAGACAATCCCCTCTTCCGATAGGGCTTGCGTACCGCTTGAGCGAGGCTCCGTTGGGCATGGTGAGTTCCGCCTCCTCGACGACGACGGCTTCGTCGGCGGTCATGTGGCAGTGGTGCAGCCGGTCCCTGCGATCGCGGGGACCGCCACCGAGCATGAGGATCTGATCGCCTCGGACAGCCATGCCCAAGGGGCTGGGCACGGGGTTCTTCCGCAGGCGGATGTGCCCGTTGGCGTGCACTTCGAGGAGCGGGAATGTGGGGTGGTAGCTGGCCCAGGCGATTGTGTCCATGATGTTGAAGGCGTAGACGGTGTCGATGTATTCAACGCCCTGCGGGGGCGAATAGCCCCACAGTTGGTTACCTCCGCTGTCCCAGCGGACCAAGCCCGAGGTGCTGATCGGGTCGACGTAGACGCCTTCGTCGAAGTAGGCGCTCCACAGGTTGTTCTGCCGGTCCGCCATCATGAACTCGATCGCACGCCCCATGGCGAAACTGCGTCGCCGCCGGCCGTCACGGCCGTATATCTGCGCGTTCCGCTCTCCCACAGCACCATGGCTCTGCAGGACGAGCCGGCCGTTGGGCAATGCGTCCAGGTTCTGTGGCAGCAGCGTCACACCCCGCAGGACACGTTCCTGTACGTCTCCCGCGTCGCTGATCACGACAAGCGCGTCATACGGATACCCCCGGGGCCGGGGCCAAGGTTTTCCATACGGGTTCGGTACGAGCTCCGCATTGGGGCAGAGCAACCAGAGGGCTCTGCCCCACGCGTCCACCGTGGTGGTCAGGACCTTCCGGTCGTCGTACTGCCGAGGCAACAGTGCGTAGGGACGCAGTGCCACCTTCCTCAAAGAATCACCTCGCGGGCGAAGGTATGTAACTGCCCCATCATCGCAGACACTCGGGAGGACTCGTGTAAGGGGTTATCCGCGCGGACCAAGACGACAGCAGCTGAAACTCCAGTCAAAGGGTGTTGCAGAAGCCAGGCCGCGCGGGCAAGAGGCAGCACCCGTCGCGGTGACGTTTGCCACCGAGACGGGTGCGTTGAGCCAGGCACCGCGTGCCAGTCGGGGGCGGCGACGCCCGGCCGACACCCGCTGCCGGCGCCAGTGCGGGCGGGCCCCGGTCGCGGTTCGGCTCAGCAGTTGCGGACGTACCAGACGGGCGTCCAGTTCTGGCTGGAGCTGGCGGAGTAGGCGCCGGGCGTGGTGTAGATGACGTTGTGGTTCTGGTCCAGGAACTGGGCGCGCGTCCCCGGGGTCTGGTTGTTGATCCAGGAGCCGTAGCCCTCCCAGTCCGACAGCGCGTACGTGTCACACCGGTAGACGTTGAACTGGGAGCCGGTGAAATCGGGGCCGGTGAACATGCAGAAGTTGCCGGCCGGACAGTCGGCGGCGGCCGCCGGAGTGGTCAATCCGAGCAGCGTCGCGGCAACGAGTGCCATGACCGCGAACAGTGCCGTGATCGGCTTGCGCAGTGTCATGAGAGGCTCCCCGCGGATCGTCCGGACGGCTGGTCCGGTGTACTGACGGTGGGCGTCGAGCCAGCGGCGATGTGTCGCATCCGGTCCTCCTTCATCGAACTTCATCGAAAGGAACGGCTGGCTACCTGCGGCGCCATGGCATGGGGCCGCCCCCCAGGACAGCAGGGATCCCAATGTCATGGCGCCGACATCCACGCGATTCACCCGTTAGGGGGTGCTTGTTCGGAGCGAGGTCCGGCATCGTCGAGCAGTCTCCAACACCTACAGAAGGGGCATGCGGAGATCACCGCTCCGGGGGCGCGGGCGCGGGTGTGCCGACACCGAGGCGCAGGTAGAGGATGCGGGCGAGGTCGTCGATCGTGCCGTTGCTGCGCAGGACGTCCATCGGCGGAACGGCGATTCCGTACCGTTGGTTGATCGTGACCAGAACCTGCGTGGCCATGAGTGAGTCCATGCCGTATTCGTCGAGCCTGCGGTCGGGTTCCAGCCGGTCGGCCTCCACGTGGAGCATGTCTGCGAACAGTTCCGTCAGGGTGCGCTTGATGAGGGACAGCGCTTCGTCGGGGCTCAGGGCGGCGAGCCTGGTCGCCATGTCCTCCGGGCGCATCCCGTCGGCGCCCGGTGCGGGGACCATCTCCTGGAGCCGGGGGCTCGCCACGAGAGGGAGGAACGTCGACAGCCGGGACCAGTCCGCGCACGCCACCGTGGCGACATCGGTTGCGGAGCCGGTCAGGTCTGTCGCCGCGGCGAAGGCCTCCCGCGCGGTCATGGGCTTGAAGCCGAGGTTCTCGACGGTCGCGCCCAAGTCGTTGCGGGCGACGAAACCGGTGTCCGCGATGGCGCCCCACGCGATGGCCGTCCCCGCGGCTCCTCGCCTGCGGCGTTGGCGGGCGAGAGCTTCGAGGTAGAGGTTGGCGCCCGCGTAGGGGGCCTGGGTGACGTTGCCGATCGTGGCCGCGCCGGAGGAGTGGAGAAGGAACAGGTCCACGTCGGCGCCGCGTTCGCGCACGAGGGCGTCCAGGAGATGGGCGCCGGCCACCTTGGGTGCGAGCACCGCCTCGATGCGGTCGTCGGTGAGTTCGTCGAGTGGACCGTCGTCCAGGTGCATGGCGGCGTGCACGACGCCGCGCAGGGGGCGGCCGTCGGCCTCCAGGTCGTCGAGGAGGGCGCGGAGGGCGGCCTCGTCGGTGACATCCACGCCGCGGATGTCGGCGCGCACACCGCTTGCGGTCAGCCGCTCCAGGACCTCGGCGGCCTCCGGGGCCTGCGCGCCGCGGCGACTGACCAGTACCAGGTGCCGTGCGCCGAGCCCGGCGAGCCAGCAGGCGGTGGCGGCCCCGAAACCGCCCGTACCGCCGGTCACCAGATAGCTGCCCCATGGATCCAGGCGCGGTGCGGCAGCCCGTTGCTCGACGAGCGGAGGCTCGTCCAGCGGGTCGTGGGTGACGACCACCTTTCCGATGTGGCGGGAGTGCTGGAGGAACTGGAAGGCCTCCTGGACACGTGCCGCCGGGAAAGCCGTGTACGGCATGGTCAGGCGCACCTGCTCCGACAGCCGCGCCACGTGCTCGTGGATGCGCGAGAGCAGCGCGGGGTCTCGGGGAGTGTGGTTGATGTCGACGCCGAAGAAGGCGATGTTCTTCGCGAACGGGCGGAGCAGAACCGGCTTGTTCTCGTAGAAGTCACGCTTGCCCAGCTCCAGGAAGCGGCCGCCGGGGCGCAGGAGTTCCAGACTGCGGGCCATGGCTTCGCCGGCGAGAGAGTTGAGCACGACGTCGACACCGCGGCCATGGGTGAGCTCACGGATCCGCTCGGCGAAGTCGAGAGAGCGGGAATCCAGAACGTACTCGACGCCGCAGCTGCGCAGGAAGGCACGCTTGACGTCGTTGCCGGCGGTGGCGATGACATGGGCGCCCTTGAGCCACGCGTACGTGATGGCCGCCATGCCCACACCGCCGGCCGCGCCATGGACCAGGACGGTTTCTCCCGGTTGCAGGCGGGCCAGTTCTCCCAGTGCGTACTGGACGGTGACGACCGCGACGGGGAAGGCGGCGGCCTCGGCGAAGGTGACGTCGTCGGCGACGCGCCACATCTTCCCGGGCACCATGAGGGTGCGTTGGGCGAAGGCGTCACCGGCGATGCCCATGACCCGGTCACCGGGAGTGAATCCGCTGACGCCCGGGCCGGCGGCCAGGACGACTCCGGCGCATTCGGCGCCGACGCTCACCTCGTCGATCTCCCCTTCGAACATCTCGGAAGGCAACAGGCCGAGGATCCTGACGACATCCCGGTAGTTCAGGGCGGTGGCGCGGACCTCGACCAGCACCTCGCCCGGTCCGGGACGGTCCGGAAGGGTCTCCTCCTGCCACACCAGCCGGTAGGACAGACCGGGGTCGTACAGGCGCAGCGAGCATGAGGTGCCGGAGGCGGGACGAGTGGGGGTGGGATGCGGCCGGAGGCGCGGAATGAAACGCCCGTGCGCGGTCAGCACGATCTCGTCCTCGGCGGTGGGGCGGAGCAGTTCGTGTGCCAGGCGCCGGGCGTCCTGCCGCACATCGGAGGAACGGCGCAGGCTGACCCGGCGCCCGGTCAGGCGGGGACACTCGTTGGCGAGGGTGCGGGCGGCCCCCCAGGCGGTGGCGTCGACGGGGTGGGTGACGTCCTCGGGGAGGGGACCGCCCCGCAGGGACGCGTGATCAGCCACAGCTCGGCCTCGGACCCCTCGGGCAGGCGCTGGTGCGCGGCGCTCAGCCTGCCCAGAACGGCGATGCGGCGGGCGGCGAGATCGACGCACTCTCTGGCTTCCGCCGGTTGTCCGTCCCCGAGGAGCAGCACGACGGCCGTGGTACATCCGCCTCCCTCGGGGAGGTGCCGCTCCTCGAGCAGCCCTTTCCAGGCGTTCCCGTCACCGGGGAGGGGAACGGTCCGTGCCGAGAGCGCACCGTGGCCGGTCAGCAGGTCGGCCAAGGCCCGGCCCAGGGGCTCCTCGCCCGCGTCCTCGGTGACGACGAGGTAGGCGACTTCGGGGCGTACGGGCGGCAGAGCGTCGGCCCCGGACAGGGGCGTGTCCGGTACGGCCGCGAGGAAGACGGAGTACTGGTCCCGGACCGGCGCCTGGCCGCCGTCGGTCCGCGCCACGGAGGAGAATCCGCACTCCGCCAGGAGCGGAGGTCACTGCTCGCGCGCCAGCAGCAGGGAGTTGGGGCGCAGTGCGTGGTCGGTGTGCGCGTAGAAGCTGTCCAGCGCGCCGAAGACGGGGGCGAAGACCTGGGCGTCGTGCGTCTCGTACCCCAGCAGCTGCCCTCCGGGAGCCACCAGGCAACGCACCCGGCGCAGGGCCGCGGTCAGATCGGAAGCGGTGTGCAGCGCGTTGGAGGCCACGACGAGGTCGAAGCCGCCCGCGATCAGTCCCTGTTCCAGCGGATCGGCATTGAGGTCGAAGAGGACGTAGGATGAACGCCCAGCAGGACCGGCGGCCTTTTTCTCGGGTGAGTCTGGCCCGTATTGCTGTGTTCGCGCGGCCGTATCGTCGTCGTTTGGGCTGGT
>NZ_JBEYZU010000019.1:0-104077 GCF_040646235.1 Streptomyces sp. NPDC046261
CCGGTGGTAGAGGTCGGGCAGGTCCAGCACATGGCCGGTCTCGTGGGCGAGGACGTTGCGGTCCGGCGGGTGGTGTTCGAAGACGGTGACGACGCGGCGCAGGTCGCTGCCGTCGACCCGGATGGGCTCCTCCAGGTTGACGACCTTGGTGGCGTCGGAGTCGACGCCGGGGGCGTCGGGGTCGGCGACGAGGTAGACGAGGTTGTAGCGCCGGAAGTCCACCGTGCGGTCCGCGGCGGCGATGGCGTCGCGCAGATAGGCCGAGCGCCGCTCGCCGTCCCAGTCGCGCTGTATGTGGTACTCGCCGGAGGTGCGGGGCATCTGGAACCAGTGCTTGACCGGATGGACGCGCAGCGTGAACCGCCCGTAGGAGGCCCGCTCGAAGAAGCGGGAGGTGCCGGGGAAGTGGTCGGCGGCCAGCCGCTCGGGGGCGACGGTGGGCCGGGAGTCCGGGAAGGACAGGAAGATCATGACGGCGTCGAGCCGGCCGACCGGGCGCGGATAGTCCGGATTCCAGGTGTCGACCCCTTCCGAATGGTGCGCCTGACTGCGCGGGAGCGCACACGGGCCGCCGGGCCCCGCCGCGTGCGCCGGGGCGGCGACGACGGTCGTGGCGATGGCGCACAGGCAGGTGAGCATCGCGCCCAGGCGGCGCAGCCGGGACCGGTCCCCGCGGCGCGGCCACGGCCGGTCCACTCCCATGGGTGTCAGCGGACGCACCACGTCGACCTCCTGGGACGGAATCGGGAGACCTCACCCACCCTCTTGTTATTTGCGGTGTTATGCCCCGTTTCACTACCCCAGTCGAGTGACTAAGCCGACTTCTGGGTACATCACACTCGGTCACGGATGGTCAATCGAGAATGCCAGTCGAAGAGAAACGCCATGCGTCCTCAGGCATGAGTGCACACCGACGCGCATGGACGTACAGAAACGGTCGGACCCACGCCGACGGCTCCCCCACTCGCGGCCGGGCCGCTGGAACGGTCCCTGCGCGGGCTCTATGCTCGCCACACTTCGAGCACAGAATCCCCCTACAGGCGGCCATTTGCCGCCTTTTCCACCACGCGTACGAGACACACGAAACCCGCACGGGATTCCGTGCGGAACGAATGCACGCGGGAGCGAACGTTGAGCGGAACACTCGACGGCCAGGGCGCCACGCCCGATTCGAAGCCGCCAGTCGTCACGCAACGTCACGTCACTTCGAATGAGTTCCGCGCCGCCTTCCGAGCCGCGCACCTCGGTATGGCCGTCGTCGGCCGCGACGGCCTCGTACGCACCGCCAACGACGCCCTCGGCGCCCTGCTGGGCACCGATCCCGCGCATCTGCAGGACTCCCCCGCCGCCGAGTTCACCGGCCTGCGCGAGGACTCCCGGACCTGGAGCGCCTACCGGGAGGTCCTGCTCGGCCGCCGCGACCGGCTGCACTGCACCCGTCGGCTCAGACAGTCCGGCGGGCAGGGGCTGTGGGCCGAGGTGACCGTCACCCCGCTGCCCGAGACCCCGGACGCGCTGCTGTCGGTCGCCGACATCAGCGACCGGCGCGATCTACGGGCCAGGCTGCGGCACTTGCGGATGCACGACCCGGTGACCGGGCTGCCCAACCGCAGCCTGTTCTTCGAACGCCTGGCCACCGCCCTGGCCGCGGCGGCCGTCGCCGAGGGCGGCAGCGGCCGGATCGGGCTGTGCTACCTGGACCTGGACGGCTTCAAGGCCGTCAACGACACCCTCGGCCACCGGGCCGGCGACCGGCTGCTGGGCGCGGTGGCCAGGCGCCTGACGGAGTGCGCGGCGCCCGGCGGCCACCTGGTGGCGCGGCTCGGGGGCGACGAATTCGCGTTGCTGGTCGAGGAGTCCGCCGGCACCGAGCAGCTGATCGACCTCGCCGCGTCCGTACAGGCCAGGCTCGCCCAGCCGTTCGAGGTGGCCGGGCAGCGGCTGGCGGTGTCGGCGAGCATCGGCGTGGTCGAACGCCCGGCGGCCGGGACGCACGCCACCGAGCTGATGCAGGCGGCGGACACCACGCTGTACTGGGCGAAGGCGGACGGCAAGGCCCGCTGGACCCTCTTCGACCCCGAGCGCAACGCCCACCGGATGACCCGGCAGGCCCTGTCGAGCACCTTGCGGCCCGCCGTCGACCGTGAGGAGTTCGCCCTGCAGTACCAGCCGCTGGTCGGCCTCGGCGACGGCGTCGTACGGGGCGTGGAGGCGCTGGTGCGCTGGCACCACCCGCAGTTCGGCACGCTCGCGCCGAACCGGTTCATCGGGCTGGCCGAGGAGACCGGCGCCATCGTGCCGCTGGGCCGCTGGGTGCTGGCGACCGCCTGCCGCCAGGCGCGCCGCTGGCAGCTCGACCACCCGGACGAACCGCTCGTCGTCAGCGTCAATGTGGCGGTGCGCCAGGTGTGGGACTCCGACCTCGTCGCGGACGTGGCCGAGATCCTCACCGAGACCGGGCTGCCGCCGAGCCTGCTGCAGCTGGAGCTCACCGAGTCGGCGGTGATGGGCTCGGCGGGCCGGCCGCTGCAGCAGTTGCAGGCGCTCAGCGACATGGGCGTCGCCATCGCCATCGACGACTTCGGCACCGGCTACTCCAACCTCGCCTACCTCAGCCGGCTGCCCGTCTCCACCCTCAAGCTCGACGGGTCCTTCGTCCACGGCTTCCGCGCCGAGGAACATCCCAACCCCGCCGACGAGACGATCGTCGAGGCGCTCGTGCAGCTCGCGCACCGGCTGGGGCTGACGGTCACGGCGGAGTGCGTGGAGAGCGCGGAGCAGGCCGAGCGGCTCGGGCGGATCGGCTGCGACACCGGCCAGGGCTGGTTCTACTCCCGGCCGGTGCCGGCGGACCGCATCTCCGCGCTGCTGAGCGCGGGGGTGCGGCCCTGACCGCGCGCTCCCGCTACGCCCCCGGCAGCCCGTACGCGTCGGCTATCAGCGCGTAGCTGCGCAGCCTCGCCTCCGGGCCGTGCGCGTTGGTCGTGATCATCAGCTCGTCGGCGCCGGTCGTCCGCACCAGCGCGTCCAGCCCCGCCCGCACCGCGTCCGGCGTGCCGTACACCACGTTGCGCAGCCAGTCCTCGACGAACTCCTGCTCGGCCGGGCCGAAGGCGTACCGCTCCGCCTCCTCCGGCGACGGCACCAGGCCGGGTCGTCCGGTGCGCAGCCGCAGCATCGCCAGGGCGCCGGTGAGGACCTGGCGGCGGGCCTCCTTGGCGTCGTCGGCGGCCAGCGCCTGGACGCCGATCTTGGCGTAGGGGCGGTCGAGGACGGCGGAGGGCCGGAAGGAGTCGCGGTACAGGCGCAGGGCGGGGACGGTGTTGGCGGCCGAGAAGTGGTGCGCGAACGAGAACGGCAGGCCCAGCAGCCCGGCCAGGCGGGCGCTGAAGCCGGAGGAGCCCAGCAGCCAGATGGAGGGGCGGTCGGCGCGCTGCACCCCGCCGGGGACCCGGCCCTGGACGGGCCCGGGGACGGCGTGGATGCGGGCGTAGGGGTGGCCGTCGGGGAAGTCGTCGTCCAGGAAGCGCGTCAGCTCCGCCAGCTGCTCGGGGAAGTCGTCGGCGCCCTCGGCGAGCCGGTCCTGACGGCGCAGCGCGGCGGCGGTCGCGCCGTCCGTGCCCGGCGCGCGCCCGAGCCCCAGATCCACGCGCCCCGGTGCGAGCGCCTCCAGCGTGCCGAACTGCTCGGCGATCACCAGCGGCGCGTGGTTGGGCAGCATCACGCCGCCGGAGCCGAGCCGGATGCGGTCGGTGTGGGCGGCGAGGTGGGCCAGGAGGACGGCCGGGGAGGAGCTGGCGACGCCGGGCATGGAGTGGTGCTCGGCGACCCAGAAGCGGTGGAAGCCGCGCCGTTCGGCGAGGCGGGCCAGCTCGACGGTGGTGCCGAAGGCCTGCCGGGCGGTCCGGCCGCTGCCGACGGTCGCGAGGTCCAGTACCGACAGCGGCACGGGGGCGGTGCCGAGGGGTTTCGCCCGGATGATGTCGTCCTGTACGTCGGCCACGGTGGCCCGCCTCCCTGATTCGGCTGAGTGTGCGCCGGAGCGCCGGTGCGCCCCGACCGGACACAACCGGAGTGCATCTCCGCTTATTCCGGCGCCCCCTCCCATGCCAACGGAATATGCCAAGGTCGTGAGGCCCAGGACAGGGGTACGCTCACGGCGGCGATTCTGCTCAACACCCTCTCCGCGCCACCGCTTTCGCCCTTATCGTGGACAGTGGTAGACCCACCGGAAACCGCTAGGGGGAGACCGTGGCGCTCAGGCCCGAGCCGACCGCACCGTTCCATTCGGTGCAGTACGCCTTGCGCGTGCTGGAGACGGTCGCCAAGTACACCGGCGGCGTGAGCGAGGCACAGATCGCCCGCGAGACCGGGCTGCCCGCCGGTCAGCTCGCCCACCTGCTGCTGATGCTCCGCCGCGAGGAGTACGTGGAGCGCACCGGCGACGGCGGCTACGTCACCGGCGAGTCCCTGGTCCTGCTGGGCGCCGGCGGGGACCGCAAGAAGGCCCTGGAGCGCAAGCTCCAGCGCTCCCTGTCCGCGCTGCGCGACCGGGTCGGCGCCGCCGTCTACCTCAGCAGCTATGTGGACGGCGAGATCCGGATCACGCAGTACGCCGACGGGCCGCGCACCCCCAAGGTCCACGAGTGGGTCGACTTCCGCTCCGCCGCCCACGCGATGGCGCTCGGCAAGTGCCTGCTCACCCAGCTCGACCTCGACGAACGGCGCGACCACCTCTCGCGCCACCGCACGGCACGGCTCACCTCCAAGACGATCACCAACGAGAGGGTGCTCTTCAGCAAGCTGGACGCCCAGCCCGTGAGCGTGCCCGTCCTCGACCTCCAGGAGTACGCGGTGGGCACGGTCTGCGCCGCCGTCCCGATCACCGCCGGGCGCACGGTCGGCTCGCTGGCGCTCTCCCTGCCGGTTCAGCACGCCCACCGGCTGCGGCAGGCGGCCGACACCCTGAACCGGCACGCCGCCCCGATGCTGCTGTCGATGGCGCTGTAGCGCCGCCAGGGGCCGGTGTGACAGGTGGTTCGGAGCACCTGTCGACATCAGGTAGAGTTTTCTCCGTCAGCAGGCGCCGCTAGCTCAGTTGGTTAGAGCAGCTGACTCTTAATCAGCGGGTCCGGGGTTCGAGTCCCTGGCGGCGCACAGACAGACGAAGGCCCTCACCGATCGGTGAGGGCCTTCGTCGTTCGGCCCGTAGCATGAGGACCGCGCCCGGCAGGCGCACCGGAGACCGGAAAGGAGAAGCACACGTGCCACAGCGTCGCCGCCCGACGGCAGCCGCCGTGCTCCTGCTCCTCCTCGCCGTCGTCTTCGCCCCCGCCCTCAGCGGCGCGCGCCCCTCCGCCTCCGCGCCGGCCGGCACCTCCGCCTTCACGGCCTTCGCAGCCGTCGCGGCGTTTTCTCCGGATCACGCCACCGGCCCGGACGCGGCCCTCGTCTCCACCTCCCGGCCCGAGGCCCGCCCGCGCGCGGACGCCACGGACACCGGCGGTGCCTGCCGCCAGCAGGACGTGCCCCTCAAGGGCGCCGAGATCGCTGTCGCCCCCGGCCACGGCGACCCCCTCACCGGCCCCGGCGCCACCCGCGTCGCCCTCCCGCAGTCGGAGGTCCCACGGGCCGGTGCGGGCCGGGCCCCGCCCGCGCCGGTCGCCGGCTGCGCCGAGCTGCTCCCCGTCCTACGGATCTAGACCCGCCCGCCACGGCCCCGCACGGGCCGCACTCCGGCATGCCCAGATCCCGTACGACCCATGGAGCTCCACCTCATGTCCGCACGCACCTCCACGCCCTCCCGTCGCATAGCGGCCGTCGGCGCCGTCCTCGCCCTCATCGTGGCGCTCGTCGCCGCGGGCATCGCCATCGGCAAGAGCGCGGGCGGCTCCGGCAAGGACAAGCCCTCCGCCGCCGACCAGCCCGCCTTCGACCCGCAGCAGCCGGTCTACGACCAGATGGAGAAGACCACCAGCCGCCGCAAGGACGGCGACCCGCTCGCGGTCGGCAGGACGGACGCCCCCGTCGTCCTCGTCGAGTACGCCGACTACCAGTGCTCGTACTGCGGCCGCTTCACCCGCGAGACCCAGCCGGAACTGATCAAGAAGTACGTGGACGAGGGCGTGCTGCGGATCGAGTTCCGCAACTTCCCGATCTTCGGCAAGGACTCCGAGCGGGCCGCCCGCGCCTCCTGGGCCGCCGGGCAGCAGGGCCGCTTCCGGCAGTTCCACGACGAGCTGTTCGCCAAGCTCCGCAAGGGCGACGCGCTGGCGGAGGACAAGCTCGCCGACATGGCCGGCACGGCCGGCGTGAAGGACCTCGACAAGTTCCGCGCCGACATGAACGGCTCCGACGCCGCCGCCGCGGTCAAGAAGGACCAGGAAGAGGGCTACTCCCTGGGCGTGCAGAGCACCCCGACCTTCCTCGTCGGCGGCCGGCCGCTGGCCGGCGCACAGCCGATGAAGGAGTTCGAGGCCGCCATCGCCCGGGCCAAGGCCGTCCAGGCGGCCCGGACGGATGACGCCGGGAAGAGCGACAAGTGAGCGACATCGGCTACCTCGCCGCCTTCCTCGGCGGCGTCCTCGCCCTGGTCAGCCCCTGCAGCGCGCTGCTGCTGCCCGCGTTCTTCGCCTACTCCCTCGCCACCCCCGGCAAGCTCCTCGCCCGCACCGGCGTCTTCTACCTGGGGCTCGCCACCACCCTCGTACCGCTGGGCGCGGCCTCCACCGCCGCCAGCCGACTCTTCAACGGCCACCGCGACGTACTGATCACCACCGGCGGCTGGGTGGTCGTCGCGCTGGGCGTCGCCCAGATCCTCGGCCTGGGCTTCGCCTCGAAGCGGGCCCAGGCGGCGGCCGGGCGCATCACCCCGCGCTCAGCGGCGTCCACCTTCCTGCTGGGCTGCGTGTACGGGCTCGCGGGCTTCTGCGCCGGGCCGATCCTCGGCGCGGTGCTGACCGTGACCGCCGTCGACGGCAACCCGCTGTACGGGGCGTCCATGCTCGCCGTCTACGCGCTGGGCATGGCGCTGCCGCTGTTCGTGCTGGCCCTGTTCTGGGACCGCTTCAAGCTCGGCAGCCGGGGCTGGCTGCGCGGCCGGGAACTGCGCCTGGGCCGGCTGCGGCTGCACACCACCTCCCTGGTGTCGGGGCTGTTCTTCATCGGGATCGGGGTGCTCTTCCTCGCCTACGGCGGGACGACCGGGCTGCCGGCGATCGTGGACGCCGAGCAGGAGTTCCGGCTGGAGGAATTCGCCTCCCGGGTGGGCAACGCGGTGCCCGACTACGCCCTGCTGGCGGTGATCGCGCTGGTGGTGGCGGGGGTACTGGGGCGGTTCGCGCTGCGGCGGGAGCCGGAGTCCGAGGACGACTGAGGCACGGCCGTGACCGCGCGCGGGTCTCCCCGCGCGCGGCCGCCCGCCGGAACGGGCCCTGAGCCGTCAGAACTGGACGTCGGAACAGGCGTAGAACGCGTTGTCGGTGTCGGCGATGGTCCACACGGCCACGACGAGCTGCTTGCCGGTCCTCCCCGCGGGGAGGGTGCCCTGGTGGGTGACGGTGGCGTCGGGCACCCGGCCGTTGTAGGGGACGGTCAGGAACGGCCGGGTCTCGAGTGCCGCACGGGTGAGCGGTCTCGTGGGGTCGTAGCCACTGCCGGTGAGGTAGTAGCGGAAGTCGGTGGTGGCGTGACGGGCGGTGAGCTTCCAGCGGAAGTCCAGGGTCTGGCCCGCCGTGACCTTGGTGGCGGGCCAGGTGCCGCCGCGGGGGTCGTCGAGTTCGGCGAAGCGGCTGTTGCCGCCCGCGCAGATGGTGCCGTCGGCCGGGCCGCGGGCCGGGAAGCCCTTGGGGCCCTCGACGGACTGGGGCTCCCACTGGATTTCGCCACAGTTCCGCACCGTGCCCTTGGCACAGAACACCTGGCGGCTGGTGGGTGAGTCGGTGTAGCCGTGACTGCCGGCACTTCCGGTGGAGAAGAGGGAGACACAGGCGACGCCCAGGCCGATGAACGCCGCACTGATCTTTTTGCGCATACGTCACTCCTCGAGAACGTGGGGGGTTCTGTGAGTCGAGTGGACTGCGGTCTAGACCAAGAAGGACGCTAGTACCGGCCAATAGTCATGTCCAGGCCAAAAGCGCGCCCTTGACACGCTTCGTTACCTCACCGTTCGCGCGATCGCTCAGCGTGCGGGCCGCTTCTTCGCCGGCTTGGGCCGGACGGGTGACGGCCGGCCGTACATGTGGGCGTCGTAGACGGAGAGGCGGGAGAGGCGGACCTCGGTCCCCGGCCGGGCCGCCTCGATGTACCGCCCGCCGCCCAGGTAGATCGCCACGTGGTGGACACCGGACGCGCGGCCGTTGGTGGACCAGAAGACCAGGTCGCCCCGGCGCAGCGCGCTGCGCGGGATGCGCCGGGTGGCGCGGTACTGGTCGGCCGCGACGCGCGGCAGCCGGATGCCGGCCCGGCGGTATGCCTGCTGGACGAGCCCGGAACAATCCCAGCGCCGCGGCCCGTCGCCGCCGTAGCTGTACGGCTCCCCGACCTGCCGCAGCGCGTACGCGACAGCCCGTTCCAGGCCCCGCTTCCCACTCCGACGGGCCCCGGACGCCGCGTTGCCGGCTTCTGCGGCGGTGGCCGTTTCGGCCGTGGTGGCCGCACCGGGCGCGGTCGCCTCGCCCGCGCCGCCGGCCGCGCCTGCCGCCCCTGCCGCCTGCGCCGCCCCCGCCGCCCCTGCCGCGCCTCCCGCCTGCGCCGCACTCGCCGCCCCCGCTGCCCCCGCCACCCCTGTCGCCCCTGCCGCGGGGACCACGTCCAGCACGTCGACCACGTCCGGTACGCCCACCGCCTCGGCGGTCCGTGCCGTCTCGGCGGCATCCTTGGCACCGGCGGCCTTGTGCGCCTCGGGGGCGACGGGCACCTTGGAGGCACCAGGCGCCTCGGAAGCAGCGTGCCACTCGTGCCCCCCGGCAGCGCCGGCCACCTCGGGCGCAGCACCCCCCTCGGGCGCAGCACCCCCCTCGTGCGCGCCGGGCACCTCCGGCGCCTCGCCCGTCTCGCGGGTGGCGGTCTCGCCCGGCTCCTGGCTCGGGGCGGGGTCCGCCGCCCCGGCGGCGGCCGGGGTGGCGGACGAGCCGGCGATCACCGCGGCGCCCACGGCCGCCACCAGGGCGCCCCGGGCACCGCGCGGGCGGCGCCGGGCGCCCTCGCCGGGTATCTCTTCCGGTATGTCGTCGGGCATCTCCCTGCTGCCTTTCCGTCGGTCCGCCCCCTCCGGCATCGTTCGGCACAGCTTCTCAACGACCGAAACAAACCGCATGTCGCCCGCCGATTACCGTACGTAGGGATAATCCGGGCAATTACGGATATGGCAGGCTGGTGGTCCGGAGCACCCCCGGGAATCAGGTAGAGTTTTCTCTGTCAGCAGGCGCCGCTAGCTCAGTTGGTTAGAGCAGCTGACTCTTAATCAGCGGGTCCGGGGTTCGAGTCCCTGGCGGCGCACGCGAGACTCAGGGCTCCTCACCGATGGTGAGGGGCCCTGAGTCGTTCCCCGAGCGGTGCGAACACACAAGCGTGTCAGATGTGACCACTTAAGCAACGTTCGTACGCATCTTCGTTCGACGTACCGCTTTGCCCGGTAAACACCTTGTTTCACCCTTGCGATCATGATGCGTGGTCCGAGATCCTGAACCGCACAGCTACACCCAATGTCACGTGCTGACCAGTGCGTTGGGTGGTGCCGGGGGGAGCCGGCACCGGCACGCCCGCACGGTCGAGGGGGTCGGCGGGCATGAACTGGCACACACGCAGTCACCATGCGTGCGGGGGGAATGACCCATGACGTCTACGCCTGCCGACGCCCGGCAGCAGACTTACGATCCATCGGTGACGACGCGTGTGCGCGTCCCCTCCCCGGCCGGTGAGGGGGACCGCCCGCAGCACACCGACCCGCCCCCGACGCCGCCGCACCGTCGCGAGCCGCTCCCGCGCTTCGACTACGAGCACTACAGCCGCCTGGCCGGCCCGCTGACCGACCCGGACCCGGGCCCCGGCCCGTATCGCGTCCGGTACCGCAGCCTGCTGGCGGACGAGCCGCACCGCGTCCAGGCGGCGCTGCTGCTGGGGGCGGCGCCCGTGGTCTCGCTCGCCCTGCTGGTGTGGCTGATGCAGCCCTCGCACTGGACCGAGCGGGAGAACGGCACCCTGCTGATGCGGGTCCTGGACGCCGTGATGCTGGTGTCCATCGGCCTGATCGAGCTCTTCCGGACCTTGAACGTCACCTCCAACGCCCACGCCACCCTCGTCGCCCGCGATCCGATACCGGTGGTCCCCGAGACCGGCACCAAGGTCGCCTTCCTGACCTCCTTCGTGCCCGGCAAGGAACCGATCGAGATGGTCACCAAGACCCTCGAGGCGGCCGTGCGGGTGCGCCACCGCGGCCCGGTCCACGTCTGGCTGCTGGACGAGGGCGACGACCCCGAGGTCAAGGCCGTCTGCGCGCGGCTGGGCGTGCGCCATTTCTCGCGCAAGGGTGTCGCGAAATGGAACCAGCAGAAGGGTCCGCACCGGGCGAAGACCAAACACGGGAATTACAACGCCTGGCTCGACGCCCACGGCGACGAGTACGACTTCTTCGCCTCCGTCGATACCGACCACGTACCCCTGCCCAACTTCCTCGAGCGGATGCTCGGTTACTTCCGTGACCCCGATATCGCCTTTGTCGTTGGACCGCAGGTGTACGGGAACTACGACGCGGCGGTCACCAAGGCCGCCGAGAGCCAGCAGTTCCTCTTCCACGCCCTCATCCAGCGCGCCGGCAACCGCTACGGCGCCCCCATGTTCGTCGGCACCAACAACGCCGTACGCATCAGCGCGCTCAAAGGCATCGGCGGGCTGTACGACTCGATCACCGAGGACATGGCCACCGGATTCGAGCTGCACCGGCACCGCAATCCCGGCACGGGAAGGAAGTGGCGCTCGGTCTACACCCCGGACGTGCTGGCCGTGGGCGAGGGACCGAACGCCTGGACGGACTTCTTCACCCAGCAGCTGCGCTGGTCCCGGGGGACGTACGAGACGATCCTCAAGCAGTACTGGAAGGGCCCTTTCAGCCTCTCCCCGGGGAAGTTCCTCAATTACACGCTGATGGTCATCTACTACCCCATGACGGCGATCAACTGGATGCTCGGCGCTCTCAGTTGCGCCCTCTTCCTGGGCCTCGGCGCCTCCGGCATCTCGATCAATTCCGAGATCTGGATGATGCTCTACAGCGACGCGGCGGCCCTGCAGATCGGCCTGTACATCTGGAACCGCCGGCACAACGTCTCCCCGCACGAGCCCGAGGGCTCGGGCGGGCTCGCCGGCATGGTGATGTCCGCGCTCTCCGCCCCGATCTACGCCCGTTCGCTCACGGACGCCGTGCTGCGCCGCAAGAGCAAGTTCGTGGTGACCCCCAAAGGCGACTCGGCCAGCCCCGACACCCTCTTCGGCACCTTCCGCATCCACCTCTTCTTCCTGCTGGTCTTCGGCGGGTCGCTGGTGGCGTCCTTCGTCCTCGGCCACACCCATGTCGCGATGCGCACCTGGGCATCGCTCGCGCTGGCGGTCACCGTGGCCCCGATCCTCGCGTGGTGGTGGACCGTGTACCGCGCCAAGCACCCCGAGGGAGCCCGTCGGCCATGAGATTCCAACCGAGCCGCCGCACCCGCCGCACAGCGGTCGGTGCGGCGGTCGTCATCGTCCTGGCGGGCATGAACGGGCCGGCGATCTGGGGATACGCCGCCGACCGGTACGAGAACTACAAGATCAATAAGATCGAGTACAAGGCGAAGAACGGCCACTGGGACGTCGTGGACGTCCCCAGGCAATACCGGATCAACACCATTCACGCCGCCCTGCTGCACACCGGCAAGGTGCTGCTGGTGGCGGGCTCCGGGAACAACGCCGCGAATTTCAAGGCCAAGTCGTTCCGCACGGTCCTGTGGGACCCGCGCAGGAACACCTTCAAGAACATCCCCACCCCCAAGGACCTGTTCTGCGCCGGCCACACCCAGCTGGCCGACGGCAAGCTCCTGGTGGCCGGCGGCACCCAGCGCTACGAAAAGCTGGAGGGGGACGTCACCAAGGCCGGCGGGCTGATGGTCGTCCACAATGAGAACCCCGACAAGCCGATGACCTTTCCGGCGGGAACGCGCTTCACCGGCAAGGCCAGCCACAAGACCTTCGAGTCCAAGGACGCGGTGCTCGTGCCGCGCGCCAAGAAGGAGGGCGAGGGCGACCAGGTCAAGGTCACGGCCAGCACCGCACGCGTCTATGTGGAGGCGCTGGAGAAGGGCCACGAGTATCAGACCGGGGCCACCGACAATTTCCGCATCGAGGGGCTCACCGGCACCGACGCCCAGAACTTCTACGGCATCGCCAACAAGCTCTCCTTCGACAAGAAGGATTTCCAGGGCATCAGGGACTCCTTCGAATTCGATCCGGTCGCCGAGCGCTATGTCACGGTCGACCCGATGGAGGAGGCCCGCTGGTACCCGACCCTGACGACCCTTCAGGACGGCAGGGTGCTGTCGGTCTCCGGGCTGGACGAGATCGGCCAGGTCGTCCCCGGCAAGAACGAGATCTACGACCCGGCCACCAAGAAGTGGTCCTACCTGCCCAAGGAGCGGTTCTTCCCCACGTATCCCGCGCTCTTCCTCGCCGGCAAGGACAAGGTCTTCTACACCGGCTCCAACGCGGGCTACGGCCCGGCCGACAAGGGCCGGGTGCCCGGCCTGTGGGACGTGGCGAGCAACGAGTTCACCGAGGTGCCCGGCATCAGCGATCCGCAGATCCTGGAGACCTCGATGTCCGTGCTGCTGCCGCCCGCCCAGCAGCAGCGGTACATGGTGCTCGGGGGCGGCGGCGTCGGCGAGGACCGCAAGTCCACCGCCAAGACCCGCATCGTCGACCTGCGGGACGAGAAGCCCCGCTTCCACGACGGGCCCGACCTCTATGCCAAGGTCCGCTATCCCAGCAGCGTCATCCTGCCCGACGACACGGTGCTGACCACGAACGGTTCGGGCGACTACCGGGGCCGCAGCGACTCCAACGTTCTGGAGGCCGAGCTCTACGACCCCCGCACCAACTCCACCCGTCCGGTCGCCGACCCGCTGGTGGGCCGCAACTACCACTCCGGGGCGCTGCTGCTGCCCGACGGGCGCGTGATGACGTTCGGCTCCGACTCCCTGTTCGGGGACGCGGCCAACACCAAGATGGGGACGTTCCAGCAGCAGATCGACCTCTACACCCCGCCCTACCGCTTCCGCGACACCCGCCCCGAGATCAAGGACGGCGGGGTCCGGACCGTGGGGCTCGGGGAACGCACCACGTACCGGACGAGCGATCCGAAGAGCATCACCAGGGCGCGGCTCATCCGGCCGGGATCGTTCACGCACGTGACCAACATCGAGCAGCGTTCGATCGCCCTGGACATGGAGAAGTCGACCAACGGCGTCACCCTCACCGTCCCCAGGGACCCGGCCCTGGTGCCCCCCGGCTGGTACATGCTGAACGTGATCGACGACAAGGGGACGCCCTCGGAATCGGTGTGGGTCAAGGTCCCGGTGGCCGAGACTCCCCCGGCGGACGGGGAGGCGTCGTGAGGGACGTGCGGGACGTGCGGGACGTGCGGGAGATGAGAGAGGGGCTCAGCGGGCGTTGCGGGCCAGTTCGAGGGCGTAGGTCTCCCACCACTGTCCGGCGTCCGGGCCGCCCTTGCAGGCGCCGTCCGACTCGCCCGGCCGCTTGACCCACAGATAGGCGTCGACCTGGGCGTCGCCGGTGCGGGTGGTCGGGGGCTCGCCCAGGGCCCGGCCCGAGGGGTTGCACCAGGCCTTCTCGTGGTCGGCGCCGGACAGCGGGCCGTTGCCGTTGCGGCTGGTGTCGATGACGAAGTGCTTGCCGCCCACGAGGCGGGAGAGCCGGTGGCCGTAGTCCTTGCTGTCCTCGGTGGTCTGGAAGTTGGAGACGTTCAGCGCGAAGCCGTCGGCCTGCTCGATGCCGGCCCGTCGCAGCGGTTCGGCCATGCGGTCGACGGGGGTGACCCAGCTGGGGTTGCCGGCGTCGAGGTAGACCTTGGTCCTCGGCAGTGCCTTGAGCTTGCCGACGGCCTCCTTGAGCAGGGCGAACCGCTCCTCGTGGTACTCCTGCGGCGTGCAGCCGTCCTCCATGTGCGGCAGCGCGTCCGGCTCCAGGATCACGGTGGCGGCGCGGTCGCCGATGCCCCGGACGGCCCGGTCCAGCCAGGCGCGGTAGGCGTTGCCGTCGGAGGCGCCGCCCTGGGAGTACTGGCCGCAGTCGCGGTGCGGGATGTTGTAGAGCACCAGCAGGGCGTCCCGGTCGGCCTTGGCGGCGGCCTCGGTGAAGCCGCGCGTCTGGCCCTCGGGGTCGTCGATGCCCACCCACTCCGCCACCGGCTGGCTGGCGATCTTCTGGATCAGCTCGGCGTCGCTCTGCTTGCCCTTGCTGCGCAGCCGGGCCGCCTCCTTGGCCGCCGTGCCGTCCGGATTCACCCAGAACGGTGACCGGGCCTTGGGCTGCTGGGAGGTTCCGAAGGCGGAAGGGGCGCTCTTCTTGGGCCGGTCGTCCGAGGAGGAGCAGCCGGCGACCGCGAGAAGCAGGAGCACCCCCGCCACTGCTGTGCGCGCCGGCGCCCTGCGGCCCCGGCGCGTGGGGCCGGTGTTGCTGCCGTACATCCACTCCCCCTTGGGTGTACTGCCGGTGGAGGTGCCGTTGGAGGTGCTGTGCCCATGCTGGCACAGACGTGCCCACGGCCGTGGGCGGTCGTGTCACGACACGGACCCTCATCGCCCTCTTGGGCGACGTCCGTTCGACTCCTCACCCGCTCTCATCCGGAGCGGGAGACGCCGGTCAGGTAGGCGGAGACGACGATGTTGGCGCTGTAGGAGCGCCGGGCGCGGTCGTAGTCGCCGCCGCAGGTGATCAGGCGCAGCTCCGCGCGGCCCTGTTCGCGGGGGCCGTAGACCTTCGCGGCGTCGAAGCGGTCCTTGGTGAAGACGGAGACGTCCTCGACGGTGAACTCGGCGGTGGAGCCGTCCGCGCGGTCGACGCCGATCTTCTGGCCGCGCCGGAGGGTGCCCAGTTCGTAGAAGACGCCGGGTGCGCGGTCGGTGTCCAGGTGGCCGACGAGGACGGCCGGGCCCGGGGCGCCGGGAGCCGGGCCGTCGCGGTACCAGGCGACGGTGGCGGCCCGGTCGTACGGGGGCGGCTCGACGGCGCCGGCGCGGTTGAGGCCGTGCTCCTCGACGACGGCGCGGACGTGGGTCGCCTTGATGGTCAGGCGCTCCGGGCGGGCGGTGGGCAGGGGCTGGTGGGGTGGGGGCAGTGCCTCGCCGGCCGGGCGGCCCACGGCGGCGACGTCGCCGGTCGTGGGGGAGACGCCCAGCGGCACTTCGGTGATGTCGCGGCCCCACAGCCACAGGGCCAGCAGCAGTGCGGCCCAGGCCGCCCCGGTCAGGAGGCGGCCCGCTCCGCTCGTAGGGGCTTCGGACATGGCGACGGATGGCCTTCCGGTTCGCGGGGGCTCACCGCTGTGCCGCGTTGGTGCGCCGCCGGTACCAGATCAGGGCGCCGGCGATGGCCGCGGTGGTGCCGGCCAGGACGAGCCCGGGGGTGTCGGGGGCCTCGGCGGTGCCCGCGGGAGCGGTGCCGCCGGCTCCGGCGGGGACGGGGGCGACGGGTGAGGAGTGCGGGTAGGGGTGGTCCCGGCCGTCCTGATCGCCGTGCTCACCACGGTCGCGGTCGGTACGGGCATCGGGGTGGTCGGGGCCGCCGGCGTGGTCGGCGGTGCGGGAGCCGGACGGGTCGCCGAGGTCGCTGCCGTCGGTGACGACGGTCAGCTTGCCGACCGCCGTGGCGTCGTAGCCGTCGCAGTGGACGCGGACCGGGTAGGTTCCGGCGGACACGGTCTCGCGGACGGTGGCCTCGGCGAACATGCCGGCCGAGTCCTTGGCGAGCTTGGCGTCGGCGACGAACGCCTCGGAGGTGGCGGTCGCCCGTTGGCTCGCGCAGCCCGAGACGCGCAGCTGTACCTCGGCGCCGGGTCTGCTGGTGACAGGGGTGAGCTCAATGGTTCCGGACATGGTGACGGGGCCGTCATGGGCATGCGCGGGGGCCGCGAAGACGGCGGCGGCGGCCGTCAGGGCGCCGCAGAGGGCGAAGCGGACTGAAGCCATGGTGAACCTCCTGATATCCAGAGGTTCACCGGCGGAGCGGGGGCTCGCATCCGCTCCGTAGCGCTATTGCTCCATTTGGCGACCGCCGGAGGTCCTTACCGGGGCCTGCGGCGGTCAATGGGTCATGGCGGTGCCCGCGGCGGGCGCGGTGGGCTCAGATCAGCTCGACGAGGTCCGCGATGGAGTCGACCACCCAGGACGGCCGGAAGGGGTGGAGCTCGACCTCCTCGGCCCGGGTGAGGCCGGTCAGGACCAGGAACGTCTCCATGCCCGCCTCCAGTCCGGCCAGGATGTCGGTGTCCATCCGGTCGCCGATCATGGCGCTGCTCTCGGAGTGGGCGCCGATGGCGTTGAGGCCGGCGCGCATCATCAGCGGGTTCGGCTTGCCGACGAAGTAGGGCTCGCGGCCGGTCGCCTTGGTGATCAGGGCGGCGACGGAGCCGGTGGCGGGCAGGGCGCCCTCGGCGGAGGGCCCGGTCTCGTCGGGGTTGGTGGCGATGAACCGGGCACCGTTGTTGATCAGCCGGATCGCCTTGGTGAGCGCCTCGAAGGAGTAGGTGCGGGTCTCGCCGAGCACGACGTAGTCGGGGTCGGCGTCGGTGAGGACGTACCCGATGTCGTGCAGGGCGGTGGTCAGCCCGGCCTCGCCGATGACGTAGGCGGTGCCGCCGGGGCGCTGGTCGTCCAGGAACTTGGCGGTGGCCAGTGCGGAGGTCCAGATGTTGGGCACCGGCACGTCCAGGCCGATGCGCTGGAGGCGGGCGTGCAGGTCGCGGGGGGTGTAGATCGAGTTGTTGGTCAGCACGAGAAAGGGCTTGCCCGACTCCCGGAGGCCCTTGATGAAGGCGTCCGCGCCGGGGACCGGAATGCCCTCGTGCATCAGGACACCGTCCATGTCGGTGAGCCAGGACTGGATCGGCTTGCGCTCTGCCACTGCGGGACTCCTGCCGTGCTGTGCCCATCGCTGGGACCCGGGGAAACGCCGGGACGGCACCACTCGTGCGCCGTCCCGGCACCTCCAGCGTAAACAGTGGTCCGCGCGGGCCTTCCGGGCGGCGGCCGGGGGTGCGGGTCAGCGGGGGCGGCGGGCCAGCCTGCGGGCGCCGAGCAGCAGCGCCGAGCCGCCGGCCAGCAGGGCGCAGGCGGCGGCGCCGAGGCCGAACAGGGGGAGCGAGTCGCCCGTGTCGGCCAGGACGGGCGGGGGGTCGTCGTCGTGCCGGCCGGCCCCGCCGTCGGCGGGCGCCGTCCGGGCTGTGCTCTCGGGGCGGGCGGCGGGTGCCGCCTGCTCGACGGCGAAGGTGTAGTCGTCGGACTCCCCCACCCAGGCGCCGTCGTCCCCGCGCTTCTGCACCGCCGTGACGTTGGCGGTGACCGGCCCCTGGGGCGCCTCGTCGGTGAAGGTGAGCCGCAGGGGGACGGTGACGGCTCCGTGCGGGGGTACATCGAAGCCGGGAAAACCGGGGGAGCCGGGCGAACGGCCGTCCAGCACCCCGACGTTCTCGGCCTCGTCGGTGCGCTCGAAGGCGACGGGCAGCCAGCGCGAGCTGCCCGGGTCGTAGAAGTCCAGGTGGAAGTGGCCGGGTTCGAGCGCGCGGCCCTTGTCGGCGAGGACGGCGACGGGGTGGACGGCCCGGCACTCGGCGGCGGTGGCGTTGCGCAGCTCCAGCTGCCAGGTCTGCGGCGCGGCGCCGCGTGCGTAGACCTCCGGTCCGCCGCTCAGCCGTGAGGTGATGGGGAATTGGGCGCTGTGGGGGTCGCCGCAGTGGGGCTGCGGGGTGTCGGCGGGGGTACGGGCGGCGCCGGCGGCCGCGCCGAGCGTCAGGACGGCGGCGCCGACGAGGAGGGCTCGCCGGACGGGCCCCGGCATCCGGGGCGGGGACAACGCGAACATCGCAGCCATCGCGGGTCCTTTGCGGGTGGGGGCTCCGGCGGGTCGTACGGGCTCATCCCATCCGCCCGCGCCGGATGCCCGCCGCGCCGCGCGGGGGTGTGCGTCCGACCGGGCGTCACATGCCACCCGGTAGGACGATTGTCGTTTCATCCGGCCGGGTGTCCGCGGGGGTGCCGGGGGCCGGTCCGGGGCGGCCGAACAGGGGAGCGAGGACGAGCTCGGCGGCGCCCTCGACGACGGTGCGCTCCGCGCCGGGGGCGACGGCCACGGGGACGGTGGCGGGGAGTTCGGCGCGTACGCCCCGTACGTAGGGACCGGCGTCGGCCAGGACGGTGCGGCCGCCGAGCAGCACGAGGTCGATGTCCAGCAGTTGGACGAGGTTGGCGGCGGCGACGCCCAGGAGGCGGGCGGCGCGGGGGGTGTCGCCTTCGGCGACGGCCCGCAGGCACAGGACCTCGACGCAGCCGCGCCGGCCGCAGGGGCACGGGGGCCCGTCGAGCCGCAGCACCTGGTGCCCGAACTCCCCGGCCGCGGTCCTGGCCCCCCGGTGGACGCCGCCGCCGAGGACGAGGCCCGCGCCGAGGCCGCTGCCGAGGTGGAGGTAGGCGAAGGAGCCCGCGCCGGGGGCGGCGGCGTGCGGGCCGCGCAGGAGGCCGAGGGCGGCGGCGTTGGTGTCCTTGTCGAGGACGACGGGCAGGCCGAGGCGGTCGGCGAGGGCGGCGCGCAGGGGGAAGCCGTCCCACTGCGGGAAGCCGGTGACGCGGTGCAGTACGCCGCCGCGGTGGTCGAGGGGGCCGGGGGCGGCGACGCCGACGCCCAGGACGCCGGGGGCGTCGGCGCCGGCCCGGAGGGCGCTCACCTCGGCCGCCACCGCGTCGAGCACCGCCGGGGCGCCCGCGCCGAAGGCGAGGGGGGCGGTGCGGGTGGCGACGGGGGCGCCCGCGAGGTCGACCAGGGTGGCGGTGACGGTGTCGCGGTCGAGGTGGAGGCCGACGGCGTGCGCCGCGCCGGGCACCAGGCACCAGGCGGTCGCCGGCTTGCCGCCCGTGGAGGTGCGGCGGCCCGCCTCGGCCGCGAGGCCGGCCGTCCGCAGCCGGGCGGTGATCTTGCTGACGGCCTGGGGGGTCAGCCCGGCGCCCGCGGCCAGCTCCGCCCGGCTGGCTCCGCGCTCGCCGGCGTCGCGCAGCAGCCCCAGCACGACGGCGGTGTTGTGGTCGCGCAGGGCGGCGAGATTGGCGCCAAGATGGCCGGTACGGAGGGTGTTCACACCGGCCATTCTCCCCTCCGCTTGCACTTACGCAACACTGTTGCCAAAGTGGGGCGCATGGACGACACCACCGGCACCCCGCACGCCCCCTTCCGCGTCGGCCTCATCGGCTACGGCCTGGCGGGCTCGGTCTTCCACGCCCCGCTCATCGCCACCACGGACGGGCTGGTCCTCGACACGGTGGTGACCTCCAGCCCCGAGCGCCAGGAACAGGCCCGCGCCGAGCACCCCGGCGTGCGTACCGTCGCGGGCACGGACGAGCTGTTCGCCCGCGCCGGCGAGCTCGACATCGTCGTCATCGCCTCCCCCAACCGCACCCATGTGCCGCTCGCCCGCACGGCCCTCGAGGCCGGGCTGGCCGTCGTCGTCGACAAGCCGCTCGCCGCGACCGCCGCCGAGGCCGAGTCGCTGGCGGCGCTCGCCGACAGTCGGGGCCTGCTGCTCAGCGCCTTCCACAACCGCCGCTGGGACAACGACTTCCGCACCGTCTCCCGGCTCATCGCCGACGGCGCGCTCGGCCAGGTCCAGCGCTTCGAGTCCCGCTTCGAGCGCTGGCGCCCCCGCCCCAAGGGCGGCTGGCGCGAGTCCGGCGACCCGGCCGAGATCGGCGGCCTCCTCTACGACCTGGGCAGCCACCTCGTCGACCAGGCCCTGACCCTCTTCGGCCCGGCCGCCGCCGTCTACGCCGAGAGCGATGTGCGCCGGGCGGGCGCCGAGGCCGACGACGACACCTTCATCGCCCTCACCCACCGCGACGGCGTCCGCTCCCACCTGTGGATGAGCGCGACCACCGCCCAGCTCGGTCCCCGCTTCCGGGTGCTCGGCGACACCGCCGGGTACGTCAAGTACGGGCTCGACCCGCAGGAGGGCGCGCTCCGCGAGGGCCTGCGGCCGGACGGCTCCGGGCCGTGGGGCGTCGAGGCCGACTCCTCATGGGGGCGCCTGGGCGCGGGCGAGTCCCCGCTGACCGGCGGCGGCGAACCGGTACCGACCCTTCCGGGCGACTACCCCGCCTACTACGCCGCGATCGCCGAGGCCCTGCGCACCGGCGGCCGGCCCCCGGTCACGGCCGGCGAGGCGGCGGCGGCCCTGCGCGTCCTGGAGGCGGCGAAGGTCTCGGCGGAGCAGGGCCGCACGATCGCGCTGGACGGCGCCCGGTGAGCGAGGAGACCGAGCGCCTGGAGGACGACGAGCGCCGCCTGGTCCTCGACCGCTTCGACAACGACGACGCCTGGCGGCTCGGTTCACTCCTGACGGACCTGGCCCGCGAGCGCGGCGCACCGGTCACCGTCGCCGTCTTCCGGGGCGCCCAGCGCCTCTTCCACTGCGCGCTGCCCGGCACCAGCGCCGACAATGACGCCTGGGTGGAGCGCAAATGCCGCGTCGTCGAACGCTACGCCGCCTCCTCCGCTCTGGTCGGTGCCCGGTTCCGCGCCAAGGGCCGCGCCTTCGAGGAGGCGTCCCGCCTCGATGCCGACCGCTATGCCGCGCACGGCGGCGCGTTCCCGCTGCGGCTGCGCGGCACGGGCGTGATCGGGGCGGTGGCGGTGTCGGGTCTCTCACAGTCCGAGGACCATGCCCTGGTGGTGGAGGGGCTGGCGCGGTTCCTGACAAATCGGTCAGACAATTGATGCCTATAGTTGGCGGGTGTTTTCGCGAATAGGCTGCAGAACTGAGTTCGCGGCGTGGCGTCAACCCCGGACGCTCCTGTGGGCCACGGCGGGTGTGGTGACCCTCGGGTTCCTCATCACGCTGGAGATCGCCGCGCGTCGCTACGCCGGCGTGCCGGGGCCGATCACCAACCAGGTGCGCGAGGTGATCTTCGCCCCCAAACCGGGGCCGCTGTACGGCGGTATGGCGTTGATGATGGTGGTGCTCACCTGGCGGCAACGGTTCATCGCGGCCGGCGCGGCGATCGGCATCGACATCGTCTTCGTGCTCGTGCGGTGGGCGATCGACGCCGACGTGCCCGAAGGCCACTTCTTCGGCAACGGCGCGTTGTGGGTGATGCTGGGCTGTGCGTTCATCGCGGTCACGCGCCGCACCGGCCCCGAGCGGGTTCTGCTGCTGAAGGGCGTCGGGCTGGGCCTGCTGCTGGTGGCCGGCCGCAAGACGGGCGACACCTGGCTACTGCTCACCTCGAAGACCCGCCCGGCGGTGCTCGACCCGTACCTGGCCACCGCCGACCACGCGCTGGGCAACCCGTCGTGGCTGGCAGGCCGGATCCTCAAGGCCAGCGGCCCGATCAGCACCCACCTTCTCGACGTGGTCTACGCCCAGCTCGCGATAGCCGCGATAGCCGTCGCGCTGTACCAGCTGCGCAACGTGGCGGCCGAGCGCCGCTTCCCGCGCCACCATCTGGTGCGCACCTTTCTGGTGATCGGCCTGCTCGGGCCGGGCATCTACATGATCTTCCCCGTGGTCGGACCGATCTTCGCCTACGGCCCGGGCACCTCCGGCACCGGCGGCGTGCAATGGGCGGTGGCCAACCTGTGGCCGCACACGCCGCCGCCGGTCCTCACCCCGCACCCGGTGCCGTACGACGCGCTCACCCCGCGCAACTGCATGCCCAGCCTGCACACGGCGTGGGCCACCGCGATCTTCATCCATACCCGCAAGGGCCCCCGCCTGCTGCGCTTCGCGGGAGCGTTCTGGCTGGTCGCCACGCTCAGCGCGACGCTGGGATTCGGCTACCACTACGGCGTGGATCTCGTCGCCGGTGTGGTGTTCTCGCTCACGATCGAGGCGGCTCTGCGCTCGATCGAACGCGGCTGGGACCGGTCAGGAATCCAGCTGGTCACCTACGGTGTGACGGTCTTCGCCGCGCTCTTGGCGTCGTACCGCTATCTGCCGATGGAGATGGCCAGGCATCCGTGGGTGTTCGGCCCACTGCTCATCCTGGCCATGACCTCAGTGATCTACGGCTACGTACGGACCACCAAACGGTGGGAACCGCAGGCGGCGAAGGCCGCCCCGGCGCTGCGACGGGAACCGCAACCCGAACCGGTGTGAGCCCCGGACCGGCCCGTCACTGGCCCACCCTTCCGTCGACGCACTCGCGCAACAGGTCGGCGTGGCCGCAGTGCCGGGCGTACTCCTCGACCCTGTGCACCATCAGCTCCCGGACCGCGATCCCGTCCTTGCCCACCCGCGCGCCCAGGTCCGGGTGCGCGGCCAGCGCGGCGTCGGTCGCGGCCTGCTCACGCTCCAGATCGGCGAACGCGGCGTCGACCACGGCCCTGTCGGCTACTGCTCCGTCGAAGTCCGCGTCCCGCTCGCCGTACAGCTTGGGCAGCGGGTCACCGTCGCTGATCCAGTTGCGCCAGTCCCGTTCCACCTCGGCGAGGTGGCGCACCAGGCCGAGCAGCGACATCGTCGACGGCGGAACCGACCGGCGGGCCAGCTGCTCCGCGTCCAGGCCCTCGCACTTCATCCGCAGGGTCATGCGGTAGTTCACCAGGAAGTCCTGCAACGTCGCCGGCTCGCCGTCCGGACTGGGGCCTTCGCTGTTGCGGGGGTCGTCGTCCGGATCGGCCCACATGTCGGGGTAGACGGTTGCCTGGCTCCATCGCGCGGGTTCGTCACTCATGCGTCGCATGGTCGTGCGCGACGCCCCACGCCCGCCAGTGAATTATCGCTCCGCCACGGGTGCCGCCGTCACCCCTGCCCGGCGGCCGTACGGGCGTAGTGCTCGGCGATCTCGTCGCTGGTCGTCAGCCAGACGCCGGGGTGGCCGGCGATGTGCTCGAGCGCCTGGTCCAAGTACTTGTGCCGGAACGGCTGGTTGATGACGAACGGGTGCAGGACCAGCGACATCACCCGGCCGCTGTCCGCCGCGTCGGCGTAGAGCTGCTCCAGCTGGTCCTTGACGATCTGGACGAAGTCCGGCCCGCTGAGGCTCTTGCCGACGAACAGGCTGATGTCGTTCACCTCGATGGAATACGGAACGCTCAGCATCCCCGGCACGTTCAGCCGGTAGGGCTGGTCGTCGTTCGACCAGTCCATCACATAGCTCAGACCGAGCTCGGCGAGCAGTTCCGGCGTCCGGTAGGTCTCGGTGAGTGCCGGCCCCAGCCAGCCGCGCGGCCGGCGGCCGGTGGCCTTCTCGATGGTGCCGATCACCTCGGCCAGATAGGCGCGTTCCTCGTCGGGCGTCATGTCGGCCTGGAAGACGGAGTTGTTCTTGCCATGGGCGGCCCACGCCCAGTCGCGGTCCCGGCCGGCCCGGATGATCTGCGGATAGCGCTCGGCGACGTCGGAGTTGAGCATCACGCTCGCCCGCATCCCGTACCGGTCGAGGCTCTCGATCAGCCGCCAGATGCCCACCCGGGGGCCGTAGTCGCGCCAGCCGTAGTTCAGCGGGTCCGGCGCCAGGTGCGCGGTGCCGGGAAAGATGCTCGTCGAGGGGCGGTCGACCTGGTAGTGCTCGACGTTCAGCCCGACGTAGAAGGCGACGCGGGCGCCACCGGGCCAGTGGATCGGCTCGCGCTCCACGATGGGGCTGTAGGGGAAGAGTGCGTTGTCCATGTCCGTATGCTCGAACCTTCACATTAATGTGAGGGTCAACGCGGGCTGCTGTGAGGTGGGGCACATGCGCATCGGGGAACTGTCCGAACGCACCGGCACGTCACGCCGGTTGCTGCGCTACTACGAGCAGCAGGGCCTGATCGCCGCCGCCCGTTCCGCGAACGGCTACCGCGAATACGACGAACGCTTCGTGGACCGGGTCCTGCAGATCCGGGGCCTGCTCGACGCCGGCCTGCCGACCCGGATCATCAAACAGATCCTCCCGTGCCTCGACAAGCCCCGGAACATTCACTTCTCCGACGCGACACCGCAGATGCTCGCCACGCTGGAGCGTGAACGCGACCGCATGACCCGCCGCGTCGAGTGCCTGACCCGCAACAGGGATGCCATAGCCGACTACCTCGACGCGGTGCGCGCCGGCGCCGGGGCGTAAGCGGCACGGGTGCGGCGGCGGTTGTCGGCTTCGGGTGCTCGCCGCGACGCGGTGACCATGGAGACGTTGCGCACGGCCGCGAGGTCCGCGGCGCGGCGGGCGGCGGGTGACGGTGTGATCGCCGCGGGCAGCCCGGAGGGGCGGATGGCGGCGTAGTCGTCGAAGCGCCGGGTGCCGCAGCGGTCGCAGCGCGACTCCCCGCCGGTGCGGGTCCAGCCCACGAGGTGGGGGCAGTTGCTCATGAGCCGCCCTGTGGCGCGGGCGGTACGGCGGGCGCTCACCGGGCACGCCCGCTCGGCAGCAGGTGCGCGTCGCGGAAGTGCCGCCGCACGGCGATCGTGGCGTCGTCGGCCGCGTCGGTGTCATCCCCGGCCGCCGCCGCCCGCCGCGCCGCCTCGAGCCGCGCGCACTCGCCGCAGCCGACGGGCGAACTGGCCGCGCCGGCGCCCAGGCCGACGGCGTCCCGTTCCGCGCGGGTCGCCAACCGCAGGGCGGAAGCGGGAACTTCCCACTGCAGGCCGCCGCCGGGCCTCTGCACCTGTACGCGCGCATCCGCGCCGCCGACCACCTGTACGAGTTTGTTTTCGCGGGTGTCCACCACGTAGGCGCCGTTTCTGTACGTCATCCGATCCCCCGGAGCGCGTTGCGGCGCCACTTAGCCCCGCCCTGCGCGGAAGTTGACGCCGCCGCTACGTGCTGTAGCGGCAGGTTCACGATGCACCTGAGGTGCACCAGGCAGCAACCCGTAGATCTGCAAAATGCAGCACTTCATCCGTGAGGGTGACAAGCGCTAAGGCGTTTCGATTCGAGGCGCGTCACTGCAGCACACTGGCCCAGCGACGGATCAGGGGAGGAAGCCATGGGACAGCCAGCACGCTGCACCGCTCGCCGCCGGAGGCTGGGCGCCGAGCTGAGGGCGCTCCGGGAGGCCGCGAACGTCTCTGCCGAGGAGGCGGCAAGGGCCATTCACGGTGACAAGTCGAAGATCAGCCGGCAGGAGACCGGTCGGCATCGCGTGACCCGGCTCGAGCTGGACGCGCTACTGGGCCTGTACGGTGTCGGGGACGATAAGCGGCGCCAGTGGCTCATCGCCCTGGCCGCCGATGGCGGCAAGCGAAGTTGGTGGCGCCAGCACAGCGACATCCTGCGGGACGAGTTCAAGGAGTTGCTGACGCTGGAGTCCGACGCAGCGAGGATCGCGACCTTCCAGACGCAGGCCGTGCCCGGACTGCTTCAGACGCGCGAATACGCCACCGCCGTCATCTCCGGTTCCCCTCAGCAACTGTCCGTAGAGAAACTCGACTTCTACGTCGACTTCCGCATCAAGCGGCAGGACATCTTCTGTGGCGAAAGGCCGCCACAGTATCTGGCCATCCTCCGCGAGGGCGTCCTGCGTCAGCAGGTCGGAGGCCCGGAGGTCATGGCCGCGCAGTTGCGACACCTGATCGCCGTGAGCCGGCCGCCCGACGTGACCATTCAGGTCATCCCCTTCTCCGAGAGCTCGTTCACAACGACCGGTGGTTCCTTCGTCCTGTACTCCTACCCGGACCCACTGGACTTCGACGTCGTACAGGTCCCGTACCTCGACGGTGTGCTGTACCTGGAGGAGGATGACACCGCGGCGAAATACCGGCGGGTCTTCGACGCCCTCCGGGCCTCGGCCTTGTCTGCCCGGCAATCCACCGAGTTGCTCGCATCGATCGCCTCTGAACTTGAACGCGAGTGAGGTCCGTTCGTGATACGTCACCATTTACCTCTCCACCAGTGGCGCAAGTCCTCCCACAGCGGGGACGAAGAAGCCCAGTGTGTCGAGGCGCAGCCGACCGACGACGCCCTGATCGCCATAGGCGACAGCAAGAGCCGTGCCCGTGGCGCATTCGTCTTCACCCCGGCGGCATGGTCCGCCTTCACCGGCGCAGTCGATCGCGGCGAACTCGACCCGCGCTCCGCGCCTCCGGGCCAGGCACCCGGATAAATCGGAGGTGCGGTCGAGGGGACCCGCGCTACCGTGTGGGGGACGTGTGGATCCGGAACGGGAACAGAGAGGCAGGCGGGGCTGATGACCGCGCTCAGGGCCGTCGTCGCGGCTCGCACCGCCCTCACCGGCCTCGTGCCTCGGGCGACGGCCTGACCCTGCCATCCCGCCTCGCCCAGAGCGTGAGCTCGCGAGGCCGTTCCCACACGTACCCACCATGAAACGGACGGTCACCCCGTCATGCGTACACCTCACACCTGGCTCACCCGCGCCGAGACCGGCGCCGACATCCCCGTCATCCGTGAGATCGCCCTCGCGGCCTTCGAGACGCCGCTGGAGGCCGACCTCGTCGACGCGCTGCGCGCCGACTCCGCCTGGATCGACGGTCTGTCCATCGTCAGCACCGACGAGGACGGCACGGTCGTCGGGCACGCGCTGCTGACCCGCTGCCACATCGGCGACACCCCGGCCCTGTGCCTGGGGCCCGTCTCCGTACGGCCCGAGTACCAGAGGAGCGGCGCCGGATCGGCCGCCATCCGGGCTGCCCTGCGGGCGGCCAAGGGCAGGGGCGAGCGGTATGTCACCGTCCTCGGGCACCCGGCGTACTACCCGCGGTTCGGGTTCGGGCGGGCCTCCGCGCACGGCATTCGCGTGAGCATGGACGTCCCGGACGAGGCCATGATGGCCATGGCCCTGGACGAGGCGCACCCGCTGCCGGGTGGCACCGTCCGCTACGCGGCTCCCTTCGGGATCTAGCGGGGCAGCGGCGGCCGGTCACTCCCAGTCCGGCCGCCGCTGCCGGTGCAGCACGATGAGGGCGAGCCCGGCGCCGGCGGTCATGAGCGAGGCGCCGATCACCATCTCCGTGCTCATCGGGGGGCCGCCCCGGGCCAGCTCGTGGCCGTCGCCGGCGACCGCGGTGCCGGGGGAGGGGGCGATCGCGGGTGCGCCGCCCCAGCCGTCCGGCACGGGTACGTCGAGCGCGTCGGCGTCCGGGGCCCCGGCCTCGGGCGTGGGGCCCGTGCCGCAGTCGGGGAGGCGGCCGGTGAAGGGGTAGGCGTGGACGGCCTGGCCGGTGGCGCCCGCGACGGACTCGTGGACGAGGGAGCCGGCGGTGAAGAGGCGTCCGTTGAGGCCCGGCAGGCTCAGGTGGGTGATGCCGGAGCGGCGGCCGACGAGGACGGAGCCGTCGAGCTGGCCGGTGCCGACCAGACGGACCTCCTTGGCGTCGGGGAAGTTCCACAGCAGCCGGTCCCGCCGCACGCCCGCGAGCCGGGCGGTGGAGGTGTTGAGGGTGTGCACGTCGTTGCCGGGGCCGGAGAGGTTGATGAGTACGGTCGCGTCGGCGGGGATGCGTTCGAAGGTCAGGTTCTGCGGTCCGCCGCCGGGGGCGGTGAGGTCGAAGGGGACGTTGAAGACCTGGAGGGCGGCGGAGCCGTCACCGGTGAAGACGGTGGCGGGGCCCTTGTTGACGGCGGTTCCGGTGGTCTTGCGGGCGACACCCTTGTCGTAGGCGTAGCAGGTGCTGGTGGAGGTCAGTTGCTCGCGCGTGCCCTGGTCGGCGGCGACCGCGGAGACGTCGCGCGCCGCCTTCGGGCTCACCGTGCCGGGGCCGGGCTGGTTGCCGGCGTAGGTGACGGTCCCGCTGACCGGTCCCTCCTCGGCCACCAGCCGCTGACCGGCGGCGAGCTTGAGGTCGCCGCCCACGCGCAGGAAGGGCGATCCGTTGTCCGGCGGCACGCGGGAGCCGAGGCCGAGGACCCCCACGTTGTAGGCGGGGGGCGTCCCGGCGGCCTTGGCCAGGTCGAAGGTGCCGAGGACGACGATCCGGCCCTCGGCCCCGGCCGCCGCCTGGCGCACCGTGTAGTCGCCGCCGACGAAGACGTTGACGCCGTTGTCCCGGCCGGCGAGGGGACCGCTGTGCGGGTCGGGGTACGCGCCCGGGCACGTACCCGGCACGCACGGGCCCGGCCCGGCGGCATCCGCTTCGCCGGGGTCCAGGTTCGGCGCGGTGAACGCGCCGGCCAGCAGCGTGCCCCCGATGGCGGCCAGCGTGGCCAGGACGGTGGCAGCCGGACGGGACACCCGGCGTCGCCCGCATCCGTTCTGAGACATGTCCGAAAATATGCCTAATCCGGGGGGAGGAAGCCGGCAGCACACGCGGCTCTCCCCCCGGACGGCCCACAGCGGCGTCGGCCGGGCGGGTCACGCGTCCTTCAGCAGCTGCCTCTGCCGTCCCAGACCGTCGATCTCCAGCTCCACCACGTCCCCGGCCCGCAGATACGGCTTGGGCTCGGGCCGCCCGACCGCCACCCCGGCCGGAGTGCCGGTGTTGATGACGTCGCCCGGGTACAGGGTCATGAACTGGCTGACGTAGCGCACGAGGTAGGCGACCGGGAAGATCTGCCGCGCCGTGCTGGAGTCCTGCATCAGCTCGCCGTTGACCCACAGCCGCAGGCCCAGGGCCTGCGGGTCGGGGACCTCGTCGGCGGTCACCAGCCAGGGCCCGAGCGGGTTGAACGTCTCGCAGTTCTTGCCCTTGTCCCACTGCCCGCCGCGCTCGTTCTGGAACGCCCGCTCGGAGACGTCGTGCGCCACGGCGTAGCCGGCCACCGCGGCCAGCGCCTCCTCGTCCGTCCGCAGATAGCGGGCCGTGCGGCCGATGACGACGGCCAGCTCGACCTCCCAGTCGGTCTTCTCGCTGCCGCGTGGCACGAGCACCGTGTCGTCCGGGCCGACGACCGTGTCCGGCGCCTTCATGAACACCACCGGCTCGGCCGGTGTCCGCACCCCGGTGGCGGCCACCAGGTCGTGGTAGTTCACCCCGATGCCGACGATCTTGCCGATGCGGGCGAGCGGCGGGCCCACCCGCAGCCCCTGCCCGTCCAGGGCGGGCAGGATCCGGGCCCCGACGGCCGCCCGGATCCGCGACAGCGCGGATTCGTCGGCGAGCAGCGTCCCGTCCACATCCGGCACGAGCGCCGAAAGGTCGCGCAGTGTCCCGTCCTCGTCCAGCAACGCCGGGCGCTCCGCCCCGGCGGGCCCGACTCTCAGCAGCCTCATCGTTCCAACTCCCGAAGTCTTCCGTCGGCCCCGGATGATCGTCCAAGAACGGAGGGTCTCTCCACAAGCCCCCTTTCGGTCGGCGGACCAACGCGTGGCAGAAGACCGCCCCCTGCACCGGCCCCCGTGCCGGGACCGCCGCTAGCTCCTGCCCGGAGTGCGCAGCGGCTGCAGATACGCCCGCTCCAGCGCCGTCCACGTCGTGGTCGTCACCAGGTACAGGCCCGCCGCCAGCGGCACCACGGCGGCGGTGACCAGCGTGCCGAAGGAGAGCAGCGGCATCACCTTCGCCATCGCCGCCATGCCCGGCACCGGGGTGTCCCCCGCACCCGGCAGCGGCAGCGCGGCCGTGGCCTTCCGGTTGCGCACGTACGTCCACGTGGCGACGGCGCCCACCAGCGCGAACAGGCCCAGGTACACCAGCCCGTGCGGCCCCACGAGGCCGCCGTCGCCCAGCGCGTCCGCCCACCGGTCCCCCAGCGGCGCGCCCAGCAGCGTGTGCTCCAGCAGATTCCCGCCGTCGTCGCCGCTCGAGAAGAGGTGGTACATCACGTAGAACACCGGCAGCTGAGCCAGCATCGGCAGACAGCCCGCCAGCGGCGACGAGCCGGCCTTCGCGTACAGCTCGGCCGCCTCCCGCTGGAGCCGCTCGGGGTTCCTCGCGTGCTTGCGCTTGAGCTCGGCGAGGCGGGGGACGAGCTCGGCGCGCGTCCGCTCACCCCGGGCGGCGGACCGGGTGAGGGGATGCAGCGCGAGCCGCACCAGGCAGGTGAACACCACGATCGCGGCAGCGGTCGACGAGGCGCCGAAGGCCACGTCGAGCCCGTCCGCGAGGTGGGTGAGCAGGGAGCCGAGCGAGGTGAACAGGGGCGAGAAAGACATGGTGAGCCCTCCACGGGTCTCGTCTTGCCGAAGGAAGCCGTAAGCGGGGAATTCGGCGTGACGAGCCGCGCGGGCGCGCAGCCCTGGGGAGAGCCCACCCAAGGGCAGCCCCGGGAATCAGGGAGCGGGAGCGCCTACGCGGCCGTCGGGAGGGGACGACCGGGCGCCCGGGGCCGGCGTCGGCCCCGGGCATCGGGATCGCGCTGGGCCAGGAAGGCCGTGCGCAGCTCCCGGTCCCGTATCGCGGTGCGTATGCGGGTCGGCGTCAGCGGGCCGGCCGTGCGCGCGGCGGCGACCGCGCACAGCAGCAGGGCCGCCGTGGCCGCCACGGCGGTGGCCGCCGCGAGGGCGACCACGCTCACCAAGCCGCTCTGCGCGAGCAGCAGTTCGCAGAGCAGGAGAAGGAGCACGCTCATGTGCGTACGGACGACGTCACGCATCATGCCCCTCCCCTCGACCCGGGCCAGCGGCCCGTTCAATCGTTCGTACCGATGTTAGACCGAGCCACTGACAACGGTCTTCCCCGGGGCCGTCCCCGGCTCCGGATCCACCGCCAGCACCTGCTCGTCGGGCCGCTTGTCCGCCGGTCGCGGACCCCACCACGACACCGCCACGGCCACCGCCACGTTCACGGCCAGGGCCAGCGCGCCCGCGTTCACCCCCCACACCGGGTCGTGTTCGGTGAAGACCAGCCCGCACACCAGCGCACCGCCCGCCACCAGCCCGCCGACCGCCCCCCACAGCGTCAGCCGCCGCCACACCAGCCCCAGCAGGATCATCGGCACGAGCTGCGCCATGCCCTCGTACGAGATGAGCGACAGCCGCACCAGGGTGTTCGGCTCGGTGTACGTCAGCACCAGCGCCAGCGCGCCGGACGCCACGACCACGACCTGCGCCGCCACCTTCTGCCGGTCCGGCCGGCCGGCCAGCGCGGGCACGGCGCCCAGCACGCTCCTGCCCCACATCGTGCCGATGACCAGCATGAACACGGCCATCGGCACGATCGACGACAGCGCCGCCGCCACTCCGATCACCCCGACCGCCCAGGCCGGCAGCGAGTCGACGACCAGCTTGAACAGCGCCAGGTTCGACCCGGCCCCCGTCAGCCCCGGCACCACGAAGAGCGCCGCCAGCCCCAGCAGCATCGGCACGAACAACAGCACGTTGTAGAACGGCAGCAGCATCGCGTTGCGCCGCAGCGCATCGGCGTCGCGCGCGCTCAGATAACCCGCCACGGTCGTCGGGAAAATGACGACCGTCAGGGAGTTGAGGAAGCTGGTCGTGACGAACCACGTGCCGCCCAGCCCGCTGCCGCCGTGCCCGGTGAACGTCAGCCAGTCCGGCTTCTCCGCCACGATCCGGTCCAGGAAGGGCCCGTAGCCGTCGAAGTAGTGCAGGGGAACGTAGAGGGCCAGGAAGCCCAGTGTGGCGATGACCAGCACGTCCTTGAGGACCGACACCCACGCGCTGCCGCGCAGCCCGCTCACCACCACGAAGCCCGTCGTCACCGCGAAGGCGATGAAGTACGCCCAGTTCAGGCTGATCGCGCCGTACGAGATCGTCGAGACGACGACGCCCATCCCCGTGATCTGCAGCTGGATGTACGGCAGCAGGCACACCGTCGCCAGGACGGCCACCACCGCGCCGAGCCACGGCCTGTCGTAGCGGTGCGCCACCATGTCCGTGATGTTCACCAGGCCGTGGCGCCGGGCGTACGACCAGAGCATCGGGCCGACGACGTAGCCGATGGCATAGCCGCAGGAGAGGTACGCGATGACGTACAGCACCGGTGCGCCGTAGTTGTAGCCCCAGCCGGCCGCGCCCAGGTAGCTGAAGCTGGTGTAGCCCTCGCCGGCCATCAGCACCCAGATGAAGACCGTGCCGAGGCTGCGGCCGCCCACCGACCACTCGGCGAGCCCGCCGCTGCCGCCGCGCCCGCGCACGGCGAGGAGGCCGAGGACGACGGTGAGGACCATGAAGCCGCCGAAGATCGCCGACGCGACGGCGGCGTCGGCGCTCACGCCCGGCCCCGCTTGCGGTCGCCGCGCCAGGCGAGGAAGACGGCCGCCGGGGTGAGGAGGGTGGCCAGCAGGAGCCAGAAGAAGAGGAAGGGGAGGCCGAGGACGGTGGGGTGGACGCGGTCGGCCAACGGCAGGGCGGCCAGGTAGAGCACGTAGGGGGCCAGGAGCCACAGCAGCGTGGGACGTTTCTTCAACACGGCGTCGACCCTAGGTCGTGACCGGCGGTTCGCTCCCCGCCGCACGCGCCGACGCGGGGAGCTACGCTCCCAGCAGCCTCGACGCCGAGTAGATCAGCAGGCCCGCCAGCGCGCCCACCACCGTGCCGTTGATGCGGATGAACTGCAGGTCCCGGCCGATGTGGGCCTCGATCTTGCGGGAGGTCTGTTCGGCGTCCCAGCCGGCCACCGTGTCCGTGATCAGGGACGTGATCTCGTCCCGGTAGGTCGTCACCACATAGACGGCCGCGTCCTCCAGCCAGCCGTCGACCTTCGAGCGCAGGCGCTCGTCGGCCGTCATCCGCGCGCCCAGCGAGAGGATCGAGGCGCGGGTGCGCAGCCGCAGCTCGCTGCGCTCGTCCTCCGCCGCGGCCACGATCATCGCCCGCACCGAGGACCACGCCGAGGCGATGATGTCCTGGACCTCGCCGCGGCCCAGCACCTCGGCCTTGAGCCGCTCGACGCGCGCCCGCGTGTCGTCGTCGGTCTGCAGGTCGTGCGCGAAGTCGGCGAGGAAGCGGTCGACGGCGCCTCGGGCCGGGTGGTCGGGCATGTCGCGCATCTCGGTCACGAAGCGCAGCAGTTCCTTGTAGACGCGCTCGCCGACCTTGCGGTCGACGAAGCGGGGCGTCCAGCCGGGGGCGCCGCCCGTGACCGCGGCCATCACCGAGTCGCTGTGCAGCACGAGCCAGTCGTGGGCCCGTACGCACATCAGGTCCACCACCTTGCGGTGGCCGCCGTCGGCGACGACCTTCTCCAGCATCGTGCCGATGCCGGGCGCGATCTCGGCGGCGTCCGCCCGGCGGGTGATGGCCTCGCCGACGACGGCCTGGACGTCGGAGTCGCGCAGCACCTTCAGCGCGCCGCGCAGCGCCGTGGCCAGTTCGGCGGTCACCCGGTCGGCGTGCGCCGGTTCGGCGAGCCAGAGCGCGAGGCGGGAGCCGATGCCGACCGCGCGCAGCCGCAGGCGCACCACGTCGCCGGAGAGGAAGTTCTCGCCGACGAAGTCGCCGAGGGTCTGGCCGAGCTGGTCCTTCTTGGTGGGGATGATGGCGGTGTGCGGGATCGGCAGGCCCATCGGGCGCCGGAACAGCGCGGTGACGGCGAACCAGTCGGCGAGCGCGCCCACCATGCCCGCCTCGGCCGCGGCCGCCACATAACCGGCCCAGCCGCCCGCGCCCGCGGTCTGCGCCCACTTGGCGAGGGCGTAGACGGCCGCCACCACGAGCAGCAGGCTGGTGGCGAGCGCCTTCATCCGGCGCACGCCGCGCCGCTTCTCCTCATCCGCCGCGCTGTAGGTGAAACCACCGGTCCGGGCGGGCATCACCCCATCGGCGGCAATCGCCTCGCCACCAGCGGCAGGCGGCTCCTGTCCATGGGAGCGTTTCATCCACACCACCACCCGTTCCGGCTGTCCTCACGTGCATTGTCCCTACCCGACCGACTCGGGGAACGGCCGAAGAGTTCCCCGCGTCTGACAAGTCGCCCATGACATGTCACGAGCACGCGCTGCGAGGCCCTCGTCCTCCCGGCCGGCCAGGCCACCCGGAGCGGTATGCTCCGCCCTTCCCCAGGAGACGTCCGCCATGAACAGGCCACCTCTGTCACGCGGTGCGGTATACGCCGTGCTCGCCGCACTGGCAGCCGTGGTGACCGCTGTCGCGGCGGTCATATGCGCCGGGGCCGGCGGCCCCGCCGGCCGGCCCGGGGCCGGGCCGCACGAGACGCCCGGCTCCGCCGCGCCCGCCGCCTCGGGCAGCTGGGTGGGCGCCTGGTCCGCCTCGCCGGCGGCCGCCGAGCCGAAGAGTGTCCGCGGTTACGCCGGACGGTCCATCCGCAACGTCGTGCACACCACCCTGGCCGGCACCAGGGCCCGCATCCACCTCTCCAACCTCTTCGGCGATGCGCCCCTGACGATCGGCCATGCCTCGCTGGCCGTCGCCGCCGGCCCGGCCGGACCGGCCGCGGCGCCCGGCAGCATGCGGGCGCTGACGTTCGGCGGCCGGCCCGCGGTGACGATCCCCGCCGGGCGGGCGGCCGTCAGCGACCCGGTCCACCTGACGGTCGGCCACGGGGCGGACCTGCTGGTCACCACGTACTCCCCCACGCCCTCCGGCCCGGTCACCTACCACCCGCACGCCCGCCAGGTCTCCTACCTCGCGCAGGGCGACCGGACCGAGGACCGCGACGGCAACGCGTACACCGCGAAGACCCCGTACTGGCGCTACGTCACCGGCGTCGACGTGTGGAGCACCGAAGCGCACGGGTCGGTCGTGGTCGTGGGCGACTCCATCACCGACGGCGTCTCCTCGACCGTGGGCGCCAACCACCGCTGGACCGACTTCCTCGCCCGCCGGATGCGCGACGAGCCGGGCGCCCCCCGCTACGGCGTCCTCAACCAGGGCATCAGCGGCAACCGCGTCCTGCTGGGCGGCGTGGGCGCCGCGCCCCGGAACAACCCCAGCGCGCTGGAGCGCTTCGACCGCGACGTGCTCTCCCGGACCGGCGTACGGGTCGTCGTGGTCGAGCTCGGCGTCAACGACATCATGCGCCGCCCCCGGCAGACCGACCCGGCCCGCATCACGGCGGGGCTGCGGGAGCTGGTCGCCCGGGCGCACGCGCGCGGGCTGCGGGTGATCGGCGCGACACTGGCGCCGTTCGGCGGGCGCGTGGGGGTCGGGCAGGAGCAGGAGCTCGTACGGCAGGGCGTGAACGCCGAGATCCGGCGGGGGGACGTCTTCGACGACGTCGTCGACTTCGACCGGGCGCTGCGCGACCCGGGGAACCCCCGGCGGCTGCTGCCCGCGTACGACTGCGGCGACCACCTCCACCCGAGCGACGCCGGCTACCGGGCGATGGCCGCCGCCCTGGACCTCGACACGCTGAGGGGCCTGCGCCCGGCGGCGGCGCTCTGAGGCGGGGCCAGGGCCCAGGGCCCCGCAGAAACGATCAGTCCAGCTCCTTGCCGCCGCCGCGGCGTTCCTCCCGGTCCAGCCGCCGCTCCTCGCGCCGTTCCTCCCGCAGCCTCTTGCGCTCGGCCTTCGTCCGCTTGCGCTCGACGCCCACGCCGCCCCAGAAGGCGAAGCCGGTGATGCGCACCCGGGGCGAGCCCGGCGTGCCCGGGCCGGTGGCCTTGTCGTCGAAGCCGCCCATGATGCCGATGCCGCCGACCTCCACCTCGAGGTCCGGCGGGACGTCGACCTGCATCCCGCCCATGACGGCGATGCAGCGCACGACCACCTCGCGGTCCTCGAAGCGGGCCTCGCGCAGGTCGATGTGGCCGCCGCCCCAGAAGGTGAAGGCCGTGAACCGGCGGGGCACCGTCCAGCCGCCGCGGCGCTGGAAGCCGCCCATGACGCCGATGCCCACCGTGGACGTCGGCCGGCCGCCGATCCGCTCGGCCCAGCCGCTGTCGCCCACGGCCGGGGCCGCGGGGGCGGCGGCCCGGGACGGCACCGGCAGGTCCCGTACGAGCGGCTCCAGCTCGGCGTGCGTACGGGCCTTGTACGCCGCCTCCAGGCGCTCCCCGAACTCCTCCATGTCCAGCCGGCCCTCGGCGACGGCCTCGCGCAGCGCCTCGGCAATCCGCTCGCGCTCCGCGTCGGAGGCTCGCATCTCAGGAAGTTCGCTCATCATGGCGAACAGCCTATTGCCCGGCACCGCGCGCCTACAGCGCCCGGCCGCCCGCGTACATCTTCGCGATGACCTCTTCGATGTCCGGTTCGCGGACGGAGAGATCGACCAGCGGATAGCGCTCGGCGACCTCCGCCACGATCGGCGCCGCGCTCTGCGTGGCGGCGAACGCCAGCCACTGGCGCGGGCCTTCGACCTTCACCGTGCGGGCGCCTTTTACACCGTCAATGGGCGGAAGCTCTCGTTCCAGGTCGACGACGAGCATCCGCTCGCTCTCCCCCACCGCGTGCAGGCCGCCCAGCCCGCCGTCGTAGACCAGCCGTCCGCGGTCGATGACCATCACCCGTTTGCACAGCTGCTCGATGTCGGTCAGGTCGTGCGTGGTGAGCAGCACGGTCGTGCCGCGCTCGGCGTTGACCTCCCGCAGGAACGCGCGCACCTTCGCCTTGCTGACCACGTCGAGGCCGATCGTCGGCTCGTCGAGGTAGAGCACCTCGGGGTCGTGCAGGAGCGCCGCCGCGATGTCCCCGCGCATCCGCTGCCCCAGGGAGAGTTGCCGCACCGGGACCTCCAGCAGCTTGCCCAGGTCGAGGAGTTCGACGCAGCGCTCGAGATTGGCGTGGTAACGGCCGTCGGGAATGCGGTACATGCGGCGCACCAGGCCGTAGGAGTCGCGCAGCGGCAGGTCCCACCACAGCGTGGTGCGCTGGCCGAAGACCACCCCGATGCGGCGGGCCAGCCGGGCCCGGTCGCGCGAGGGATCGATGCCCGCGACCCGCAGCCGACCGCCGCTGGGCGTCAGGATGCCGGTCAGCATCTTGATGGTGGTGGACTTCCCCGCGCCGTTGGGGCCGATGTAGCCGACCATCTCCCCGCGCGGGACGCGGAAGCTGATGCCGTCCACCGCGCGCACCTCGTGCCGCTCACGGCGCAGGAATCCCGCCTTGCGCCGCACGTCGAAGACCTTCTCGACGCCGTCGAGCTCGATGAAGTCGTCCACCGCCGCACCGCCCCTTCCGCCCGCCGCCCGTCGCGGCCGTCAACTTCCCGTACTCCGGTATCCACGCAGCCCCGCCCGCCAGGCCAGCCCCGCCAGCGCGCAGCACACGAGCGCCACCAGCGGCGAGGCGAAGTCCACCCAGCCCGGCAGCCCCAGCGGATCGTCACGGCCCAGGATCCGCAGCGCCGGCAGCCAGTTGACGAAGGCCAGCGGGATGACGAACGTCACCCCCCGCACCAGGTCCGTGCCGAACACCGTCGGCGGGTACTGCAGCATGGTCGTACCGCCGTGGGTGAAGGCGTTCTGCACGTCCGACGCGTCGTTGGCCCGGAACTGGAACGCCGCCCCCACGACGAAGACCGCGCCGAAGATCACCGCACCGCTGACCAGCGTCACCGGCAGGAGCAGCAGCGTCACCGGCGTCCAGGTCACGTCCAGCCGGTACAGCGCCCATGCCAGCAGCAGCGCGCCCTGGGTCACCCGGCCCAGCCGGCGCAGCGCGAAGCGGTCCGCGGCCGCCTGCGCCAGGACCGGCACCGGCCGCACGAGCAGGGTGTCCAGCGTGCCGTCGCGCACCCGGCGGCCGAGGCGGTCCATGGTGCCGAGGGCGAGGTCGGCCAGGCCGAAGGCGGTGCTCGTGGTGCCGTAGAGCAGGGCCACCTCCGGCAGGGTGAAGCCGCCCAGCGCGTCGATGTGCGAAAACATGATCAGGATGCCGACGAAGTCCAGTGCCGTCGCGGCGAAGTTGCCCAGCGCCATCATCACGAAGGACGTGCGGTAGGCCATCGTCGACCGCACCCACATGCCGACGATCAGGCCGTAGCCGCGCACACCCTCGTACGCACGGATCGCCGGCGCCGCGAAGGAGCCGGCCGCGGGGATGTCAGCCACCCTGCACCACCACCTTCCGCGTGGCCAGCGTCTGCACCGACCGCCCCACCGCCAGCAACACCACCGCCCACGCCGCCTGGAACCCCAGCGCCCCGGCCGTACCGCCCGCGCCGCCGTGCCGCCCCAGCAGCACGTCCGCCGGCACCTGGAGCATGGCCGCCCACGGCAGCAGCCGCACCGTCTCGCCGAACGCCCCCGGGAAGACGGTCAGCGGCAGCAGCGTCCCCGAGAAGAAGACGCACAGCAGACCGCTCAGCATGTTCACCCCCGAGCCGTCCAGCAGCCAGAAGGCGCACAGGCCCACCAGATAGCGCAGACCGAAGCCCACGACGATGCCGAGGAAGACCGACAGCAGGAACGTCAGCCACACCAACGGGTCGGACGGCAGCGCCAGTTCGAAGGCCAGCGCCCCGACCGTCAGCGGCACCACGCCACGCCCCAGCAAGTGGAACGCCGCCCGCCCCAGATCAGTGGCCAGCCACCACCACTGCAGATCCGCCGGCCGGTACAGGTCCACGGCGATGTCACCGGAACGGATCCGCTCCTGCAACTCCTCCTGGAACCCCCCGCTGATCAGGCTCGAGGCCGCCAGCAGCGACTGGGTGACCCATACGAACGTCAGCGCCTGGGACTGGTCGTAGCCACCCAGATGGGGACGTTCGTTCCACAGGGCAATGAAGGTGTACGTGACGATGAAGCCGAACACCGTATTGGTGAAGACCCCGGCCGCGGTGGCGACCCGGTAGGTCGCGTACCGCCGGAAGCTGCTCACCGCGACGGCCGGATACAGCCGCATCCCTGTCGCCTCCCACCCCGTCGAACCCCCGTGACGACCACCGCCCGCCCGCCACCGGACAGCATCGGAGCAGCCCCGGACCAGCCTTGAGACCAGCCCTGAAACCAGGACCGAAAACAGCACCGACCCGCCGCGACCCCCGAAGCGCAGGAGCCTAGCCGCACACCTCGGCCCGGAACCACGGATTTTCACCCCATGGAGTGGTCCGCCTGGCCCGAACGGCCCTTACGGAGCCGTTCAAAGGTGCGCTACGCCCTTCAGCCGGAACGCATGATGCGACAGTGTCTTCCGGGGCCTTCGACGCAGGTCGGAACCGCCCGACACGACACCGCTCCGCCGCGGCCGCACAACCCCGGCGGCGGCCGAGGAGTCCCAGGAGACATGAGCGACGAGCAGTCACAGCAGCGGCGTCCCGCTGGTGGCGGCCAGGCGCCGCAGGGCTGGGCGCCGAGGACCGGCGCGCCCGGAGCGGCCGGAGCGGGCAGTCCGCCCGGAGCTCCCCGCACCCCCGCCGCCGCGGGCCCCGGCGGCCGGCCCCGGCGCACGGGCTGGCGCCGGCTCGTACCCACCTGGCGCATGGTCCTCGGCGGATTCCTGCTGATCGTCCTGATCATCGTGGCCGGCCTCGTCGCCGGCTACGCCCTGGTCGACATTCCCCCGGCCAACAAGGCCGCCGTCGCCGAGAGCAACGTCTTCCTCTATGCCGACGGCAGTCAACTCGCCCGCGACGGCGAGATCAACCGCGAGAGCGTGCCGCTGAGCAAGGTGCCCAAGGACGTCCAGCACGCCGTACTCGCCGCCGAGGACCGCGACTTCTACTCCGAGTCCGCCGTCAACCCCGAGGCCATGCTGCGCGCCGCCTGGAACACCGCCACGGGCAAGGGCAAGCAGTCCGGCTCCACCATCACCCAGCAGTACGTCAAGAACTACTACCTGGGCCAGGAACAGACCATCAGCCGCAAGGTGAAGGAATTCTTCATCGCCATCAAGCTGGACCGCGAGGAGAGCAAGAACGACATCCTCGAGGGCTACCTCAACACCAGCTACTTCGGCCGCAACGCCTACGGCGTCCAGGCCGCCTCCCAGGCGTACTACAACAAGGACTCCGACAAGCTCACCACGGCCGAGGGCGCCTACCTCGCCACCCTCCTCAACGCCCCCAGCGCCTACGACGTCGGCGCCCACCCCCAGAACAAGCAACGGGCCCTGGCCCGCTGGAACTACGTCCTCGACGGCATGGTCAAGAAGAAGTGGCTCGGCAGCACCGAACGCGCCGCGATGCAGTTCCCCATGCCCGGCAAGGCCAAGCCGCGCCTGAGCATGACCGGCCAGCGCGGCTACCTCGTCGAAGCCGTCAAGGACTACCTCACCAGCAACAAGATCGTCGACGAGACGACGCTGGCCACCGGCGGCTACCGCATCGTCACCACCATCGAGCGCCGGAAGCAGGACGCCTTCGTCGACGCCGTCCGCCGGGAGCTGATGGACAACCTCAGCGACGAGCGCCCGGTCGACCGGTACGTACGCGCCGGGGGCGCCTCCATCGACCCCAAGACCGGCAAGGTCGTCGCCCTCTACGGCGGCATCGACTACACCAAGCAGTACGTCAACAACGCCACCCGGCGCGACTACCAAGTCGGCTCCACCTTCAAGCCGTTCGTCTTCACCTCGGCCGTCGACAACGACGCCTCGACCCAGGACGGCCGCACGATCACCCCGAACACGATCTACGACGGCACCAACCGACGGCCCGTCCAGGGCAAGGGCGGCCCCGTCGGCTACGCCCCCGAGAACGAGGACGGCAAGTCCTACGGGCCCATCACCGTCACCAAGGCCACCGACCTGTCCGTCAACGCCGTCTACGCGCAGATGGCCCAGGACGTCGGCCCCGCCAAGGTCAAGGACACCGCCGTCGCCCTCGGCGTGCCCGCCGGCACCCCCGACCTCACCGCCACCCCCTCCATCGCGCTGGGCCCCGCCACCGCCAGCGTCCTCGACATGACCCAGGCGTACGCCACGCTCGCCAACCACGGCCGGCACGGCCCCTACACGCTCGTCGAGAAGATCTCCAAGGCCACCGAGGACGTCCAGCTCCCGGACCGCGACGACACCAAACAGGTCGTCTCGCGCGCCGCCGCCGACACCACCACCTCGATCCTGCAGAGCGTCGTCGAGAGCGGGACCGGCCGCCGCGCCCAGGCCGCGGGGCGGCCCGCCGCCGGCAAGACGGGCACGGCCGAGGAGGACAAGGCCGCCTGGTTCGCGGGCTACACCCCCGACCTGGCCACCGTCGTCGCCGTCATGGGCCAGGACCCCGACACCGGCACCGAGAAGCCGCTGTACGGGGCCGCCGGGGAACCCCGCATCAACGGCGGCGGCTTCCCGGCACAGATCTGGGCGGCCTACACCGCCGAGGCCCTGGAGGGCACCGACCCCACGGAGTTCGACCTGGAGCTGGAGAGCGGCGCGGGCGTCCCCCTGCTGGAGCCCTCCCCGACCACGGCGCCGCCGAGCCCCACCGCGCCGCCGACGCCCCTCCCGCCGACCGCCCCGCCCACGACCTTCGGACCGCCGGAGCCCCCGACGATCCCGGTGCCCCCGCCGGTCACCCCGCCGGGCTTCCCCACCCGGCTGCCCACCTTCGGGCCGCCCCCGCCGGACGAGGACAAGGAACGCCACCCGGCCGACCGCCGGGGCGGGGACTTCCTGGGATACGAATACTGACAGCGACGCACTGACAGCGACGCTCAGTGGCCCGACGTCACCTTCAGACCCACCACGGCCGCCAGCAGCAGCGCAATGAAGAAGACCCGTGCGGCGGTCACCGGCTCGCCCAGCAGGGTCATGCCGAGCACCGCCGCGCCGGCCGCGCCGATGCCGACCCATACGCCGTACGCCGTGCCGATCGGCAGCGTCCGCGCCGCCTGCGCCAGCAGCACCATGCTGGCGACGATGCCGGCGACGGTGAACACGCTCGGCCACAGCCGCGTGAAACCCTCGGTGAACTTCATGCCGATCGACCAGCCGACCTCGAGCAGACCGGCGACAGCGAGCAGGACCCATGCCATGACGGCACCTCCGGTGGAAACGACTCTCCAGGGGTGCGTCGTCTTGTCCTGACCCGGTACGGCGCGTCTCGTCGGGTATCTACGACCGTAGCAAACCCGGCGGGGGGCGCCCCCGGGCCCGGACCGGCTCTCAGAGGTCTCTCAGAGGTACAGCCCCGTGGAGTCCTCCGCCCCCTCCAGCCGCTCGGCCGCCACCGCGTGCAGATCGCGCTCCCGCATCAGGACGTACGCGACTCCGCGCACCTCCACCTCGGCGCGGTCCTCCGGGTCGTACAGCACCCGGTCGCCCGGCTCGACCGTCCGCACGCTCTGACCGACCGCGACGACCTCGGCCCAGGCCAGCCGGCGGCCCACCGCCGCCGTCGCCGGAATGACGATGCCGCCGGTGGACCGGCGCTCGCCCTCGGGAATGTCCGTCCGCACCAGAACGCGGTCGTGGAGCATCCGGATGGGCAGCTTGTCGTGCGTGGTATTCGTACTCACGCCACGACCGTACCTGTCCGCGCGGGAGACCGAGGCCACAGGGCCGTCATCCATGCCGAAGAGGCCACCGGCCACGGCTCCGCGCCGGCCTGCTACCTCTTACGGCGACGCGAGGCGGTCAGCAGCCCCACGACGCCCACCGCCACCATCGCCACCGGGACGATCCGCTCCAGCCGCGGCGAACCGTCCTCCGCCACGAACCGCGAGCGCACCTCGGAGACCACACGGTTGGCCGTCACGTACGCGCGCCCCGCCGTCTTGTCCACCTTCGACGCCACCTTGGCCCGGGCGTCCCCGATGATCGTCTTCGGGTGCATCCGCACCCCGATCTCGTCGAGCGTCACGGCAAGCTCCTGCCGCCGGCGGACGATGTCCGCCTCGATCTGCGCAGGGGTCCTGGCTTCCGCCACCGCGCTGCCTCCGTCTCGTCGATAAGCATGAAGAGTGATGACTACAGTCTGTCAGCTCCCCGGGCCCGGCGCCCCGCGGCACCCCCGATCCACGACCTGGCTACCCTCGGGACCGTAACCGACCACACCACGAGGAGAGCCGCGATGAGCGAGCGACTGCAGCCCGGCGACACCGCCCCCGCCTTCACCCTGCCCGACGCGGACGGCCGGCAGGTCTCGCTCGCCGACCACAAGGGCCGCAAGGTCATCGTCTACTTCTACCCCGCCGCCCTCACCCCCGGCTGCACCAAGCAGGCCTGCGACTTCACCGACAACCTCGACTTCCTCGCCGGCCACGGCTACGACGTCATCGGGATCTCCCCCGACAAGCCGGAGAAGCTCGCCCGGTTCCGTGAGCAGGAGTCCCTGAAGGTCACCCTCGTCGGCGACCCCGACAAGAAGGTCCTCGAGGCCTACGGCGCCTTCGGCGAGAAGAAGCTCTACGGCAAGACCGTCACCGGCGTCATCCGCTCCACCGTCATCGTCGACGAGGACGGCAAGGTCGAGCGCGCCCTGTACAACGTCAAGGCCACCGGCCACGTCGCCAAGATCATCAAGGACCTGGCGCTGTAGCTCCCCGCCCGCACGGCCTCCGGCCGGGTTCGTCCTCGGCCTCCGGCAGGTCGAGGACGGCCCTGGCCCCGCCGCCGTCCGCCTTCCCGAACGACAGCCGCGCCCCCAGCACCGCCGCCTGCCCCACCGCGATCGTCAGCCCCAGGCCATGGCCCGTACCGCGCTCCGGCGCCGCCGTACGGAACCGGCGCGGCCCCTGATCCACCAGCCCCGGCGGAAAACCGTCCCCGTGGTCCCGGATGACGATCCGGGTGCCCTCGACCGTCACCTCGATCGGCGGCCGGCCGTGCTTGGCGGCGTTGGCCAGGACGTTCACCAGGATCCGCTCCACGCGCCGGGCGTCGGTGGCCACGATCCGGCCCTCGCCGATCACCTCCACCGCCACATCGTCCACACCGCGCTGGCCGCGCGCCCGCTTGACGATGCCGCGCACCAGCGACGGCAGCTCCACCTCGTCCAGCTGCGCGCTCTCCACCCCGGCGTCCAGCCGCGAGACCTCCAGCAGGTCCTCCACCAGCGCCCGCATCGTCTGCGCCCGCTCCTGCACCATCTCCACCGCCCGCGGGTGCGGCAGCAACTCCGCCGACGCCACCAGACCCGCCACCGGCGTCCGCAGCTCGTGCGCCACGTCCGCCGTGAACTGCCGCTCGGCCGACACCCGTCCCGCCAGCGACGTCGCCATGTGGTGCACCGACCGGCCCAGCTCCGCGACCTCGTCCCGGCCGCCGATGTCCAGCGCCTCGGCGTCCGGCGCCTCGCCCGCCGCGATCCGCCGCGCCGCCGCCGCGCTCAGCCGCAGCCGCCGCGACAGGCTCTGCGCCACGAACCACGCCACCACCGCCATCAGCGCCACCGTCGCCGCGCCCGCCACCACCAGCGCCTTGTCCAGCGCGGTCTGCAACGGATCGCGGTCCGGGTACGACGCCGAGATCGACAGCACCTTGTCGTCCCCGACACCCGTCGCCGCCCACACCCGTGGGTCCTCGCCGCCGCTGATGTACGTCCCCGACTCGCCCTTCGCCACCGCCTGCGACAGCGCGAACGGCAACGTCGAGTCGTCCAGTTGCGCGCCCAGCGCGAGGGTGCCGTCCCGCTGGTAGATCTGCAGCGCCGAGCTCAGCAGCCCGTCCTGGTACGCCATGGCCTGGCGGTCACGTTCCAGACCCGAGATGTGATGCACGGCCACACCCAGGACCACGACGGCCAGGGCGGTGACGAAGGAGATCGCGAAGGCGATCCGGCCACGGATACCCATCACGCGATCGGAAGGACCTCTCGGGACTCCCCCGCCGGAGTGGCCCCCACGTACCGGACTTCGAGCGCGGTGAACGCCACCGAACCGTCCACTTCCTTCGGCCCGTACAGCCGCAGCCGCACGGGGAACGACTTCCCCGCCGCCGCCCCCGCCGCGTTCGTCGACACCTGCACCACGCCGCTGCCGGCCGCGCCGTCCGCCGCGTAGGCGTCCCACCGGATGTCGCTGGCCACGCGGCCCGAGGTGTTGCAGTCCAGGGTGATGATGGTCGGCTCCGGCACCGGCTCGCCCACCCCGCAGTCCCGCACCCCCGGCAGCTCCCGGGCGCCCGAGTCCTCGAGCTCCACCTGGGACTCCTGCCCGGACCCCGTCCGCTGGGCGGCCGCCGTCTTCGGCGCCTTGTTCACCACGCTCGCCCGGTCCGTGGCGTCCCCCAGCCACACCCCGCCGAGCACCAGCCCGGAGACCCCCAGAAAGATCGCCACCACGGTGCGCAGATGGGCCCCACGGGCCACGGCACGGTCGGTCATCGGCTCTCTTCCTCGATCACGTGCGGATCCTGCTTTCACAGGTCTGTCCCATTCCCCGCTCTGAGGGACGGTGAAAACAGGCGGCGCGTTCCCTTGCGGAGACACGTACCGCTACGATGACTGACGCCCGGCGGCCGTTGCTGAATTGGTATAAGCGAGGGTTTTAGGTGCCCTTGGGAGAAATCCCATGTGGGTTCGAGTCCCACCGGCCGCACGACAGGAAGGGCCACCCGACCGGGTGGCCCTTCGTCGTCGGCTCAGCCCAGCAGCTCGCGCACCACCGGGGCCAGGCCCCGGAACGCCTTTCCGCGGTGGCTGATCGCGTTCTTCTCCTCCGGCGTCATCTCCGCGCACGTGCGGGACTCGCCCAGGGGCTGCAGGATCGGGTCGTAGCCGAAGCCGCCCGTGCCCGAGGGCTCGTGGCGCAGGATGCCCTCCAGGCGGCCCTCGACGACGCGTTCCGTGCCGTCCGGGAGGGCGAGGGCCGCGGCGCAGGCGAAGTGGGCGCCGCGGTGTTCGTCGGCGATGTCGGAGAGCTGGGCGAGGAGGAGGTCGAGGTTGGCCTTGTCGTCGCCGTGGGTGCCGGACCAGCGCGCGGAGAAGATGCCGGGGGCGCCGTTCAGGACGTCGACGCAGAGGCCGGAGTCGTCGGCGACGGCGGGCAGGCCGGTGGCGCGGGCCAGGGCGTGGGCCTTGAGGAGGGCGTTCTCGGCGAAGGTGACGCCGGTCTCCTTGACGTCGGGGATCTCCGGGTAGGCGTCGGCGCCGACGAGTTCGACGTCGAGGCCGGCGGCGGTGAGGATCGCGTGGAGCTCGGTGACCTTGTGGTGGTTGCGGGTGGCGAGGATCAGGCGCTTCATGGCACGGATTATCCCCGGGCCGCCCGTCGCGCCCGTCCCTACTTCGACGTGCAGACCTTCGTCAGCTCGCCCGCCGCGTTCCTGAGCGGCGTGAGGTCGGGTGCCTTGTTCTGGCGTACGGACTCGCGGGCGTCGGTGACCGCCTGCTGGAGGTGGTCGAGGGCCTTGCCGACGTCGGCGTTGCCCGTCTTGTCCTTGAGCTTCTTGGTGTCCGCCTCGAGCGTGTCCAGGGCCTTGTCGGCCTGGGTGGGGTCATTGGCGGCGTCCGTGACGGCCCGCTGGAGCGTGTCGACGTCGTTGGTGATCTCGACGCCCAGGCGCGCGCAGTCGACGGCCTTCTGCGCGGTGGAGCACCCCGCCGCCAGCGGCACGGCCAGCAGGGCGGCGGCGAGGGCGGTGAGGGTCGTGGTGCGGCGGCGGTGTGCGGACATGGGCTGCCTTCCGGTGCGGGCGGGGCGGGCGTACGGCCCGGGCACTGCCGGACCGTACGCCTCTATCAACGCTCCTGCCACGTCCTATGGTTGCGTCGGCCGCGCGAGCCGTGCGCTACAGCGTGCGGGCGAGGGCCTCGCGCTGGGCGGCGTCCAGGGAGGCGCAGCCGGCGACCGCCAGGTCGAGGAGGCTGTTCAGCTCCTCGCGGGCGAAGGGCTCGGCCTCGGCGGTGCCCTGGACCTCGACGAAGCGGCCGTCGCCGGTGCAGACGACGTTCATGTCGGTGTCGGCGCGCACGTCCTCCTCGTAGCAGAGGTCGAGGAGGGGGACGCCGCCGACGATGCCGACGCTGACGGCGGAGACGGTGCCGGTGAGCGGCTGGCGGCCGTGCTTGACGAGCTTCTTGCCCTGGGCCCAGGTGATGGCGTCGGCCAGGGCCACGTAGGCGCCAGTGATGGCGGCGGTGCGGGTGCCGCCGTCGGCCTGGAGGACGTCGCAGTCCAGGACGACGGTGTTCTCGCCGAGGGCCTTGAAGTCGATGACGGCGCGCAGGGAGCGGCCGATGAGGCGGGAGATCTCGTGGGTGCGGCCGCCGATCTTGCCGCGTACGGATTCGCGGTCGCCGCGGGTGTTGGTGGAGCGCGGGAGCATCGAGTATTCGGCGGTGACCCAGCCTTCGCCGGAGCCCTTGCGCCAGCGGGGTACGCCCTCGGTGACGCTGGCGGTGCAGAAGACCTTGGTGTCGCCGAAGGAGATGAGCACGGAGCCTTCGGCGTGCTTGCTCCATCCGCGCTGGATGGTCACGGGGCGGAGCTGGTCGGGGGTGCGGCCGTCGATGCGAGACATGGTGATGAGCCTATCGGGATGACAGAGGGCCCCGTTCCGGTTGGCGTCGTGTACGCGACAATCGGAACGGGGCCTTCCGTGCGGAGCCGGATGGCTCAGCTCACAGCATGTCCTCGATCTCACCGGCGATCGGGTCGGCGTCGGTGCCGATGACGACCTGGATGGCAGTGCCCATCTTCACGACGCCGTGGGCGCCGGCGGCCTTGAGGGCGGCGTCGTCGACGAGGGAGGGGTCGGAGACCTCGCAGCGGAGGCGGGTGATGCAGCCCTCCACCTCTTCGATGTTCTCGATCCCGCCGAGGCCGGCGACGATCTTCTCAGCCTTGCTGGCCATGTGCACTCCTGGTTGTCTCAGCCCTTCGGCGGTTCCGCCGACCGGCTTTCACACGGTAACCCACGTATAGCCCAACTATGCGGGCGTATGTCCGCCATCTGTCGAAGGATGGCGAGCACCCGGCACTGCTCCCGGGAGGTCCACACCGCACCGCAAGTGGTCTACACCAGTATGCCAGCAGCCGGAGGACGCAGATGAGTTCGATCGCCGCGGCGGCCCCGCGGAAGAAGAAGCGCCTGCACGGCCTCTTCCAGGGGCTGCAGAAGATGGGGCGCAGCCTCCAGCTGCCGATCGCGGTGCTGCCGGCGGCGGGCATCCTCAACCGGCTCGGTCAGCCGGACGTCTTCGGTGCGGACGGTCTGGGCTGGACGGACGTCGCCAAGGTGATGGCGGGCGCGGGCGGGGCGCTGCTGGACTCCTCGCTGGGGCTGCCGCTGCTGTTCGCGGTCGGTGTGGCGATCGGCATGGCGAAGAAGTCGGACGGCTCGACGGCGCTCGCGGCGGTGGCGGGCTTCCTCGTCTATTACGCGGTGCTGCACCAGTTCCCGCAGGAGTGCCCCGCCGGCTCCAGGCACACGGCGATCGGCCTGCTGTCCGGGGTGTGCGTGACCGCGGCCGGGGAGCCGTCCGCGGTGGGCTACCAGAACCCGGGGGTCTTCGGCGGCATCGTGATGGGGCTGCTGGCGGCGTGGTTCTGGCAGCGCTACCACCGGGTGCGGCTGGTGGACTGGCTGGGCTTCTTCAACGGCCGCCGGCTCGTGCCCATCATCATGGCGTTCGTCGCGATCGCCTTCGCCGCGCTGTGCCTGTGGGTCTGGCCGTGGGTGGGTGCGCGGCTGACGGACTTCAGTGAGTGGCTGGTCGATCTGAGCTCGCTCGGCGCCGGGATCTTCGGTGTCGCGAACCGGGCGCTGCTGGTGATCGGGCTGCATCAGTTCCTGAACGTCTTCGTGTGGTTCCAGTTCGGGGACTTCACCAAGCCGGACGGTCAGGTCGTGCACGGCGACATCAACCGCTTCCTGGCGGGCGACCCGACGGCGGGCCAGTTCACCTCGGGCTTCTTCCCGATCATGATGTTCGCGCTGCCGGCGGCGGCGCTGGCCATCGCGCACTGCGCGAAGCCGCAGCACCGCAGGACGGTGAGCGGAATGATGCTGTCGGTCGGGCTGACCTCGCTGGTCACCGGGATCACCGAGCCGATCGAGTACTCGTTCCTGTTCATCGCGCCCCTGCTGTACGTGGCGCACGCGGTGCTGACCGGTGTGTCGATGGCGGTGACGTGGGAGCTGGGGGTGCACGACGGCTTCAGCTTCTCGGCGGGGCTGATCGACTACGTCATCAACTGGGGGCTCGCGACGAAGCCGTGGCTGATCATTCCGATCGGGCTGGGCTTCGCGGTGCTGTATTACGTGGTGTTCCGCTTCGCGATCACGTTCTTCGACATTCCGACGCCGGGGCGGGAGCCGGAGGCGCTGGCGGAGGAGATCGAGAAGGAGAACGTGAAGTAGCCGCGTGGACGGGTAAAGGGGCCGGAAGGGGGAAGGGTGGAGCGGGGCACCGTCCCGGGCGCCCGGAATCAACGTGACGTAAGGGTGGCGTGACGCAGCGCAGAGCGCTCACGCCACCTCCGCGCGGGTGCGTCAAGAGCGCCTGGAGCGATGGATTCCTTTATGCCCGACTCACGTGCTACAACAGGTCTAAACCACTAGTGGTGTAGACCAAATCGCGGGCCGTCCCCCCTTTTCCCCGAGCGCCCGCCTCACCTGGAGGAATCCGATGAGTACGGCAGCCAAGGCGGCAAAGGCGGCGCCTGAAGAGGCGGCACCGGAAAAGAAGAAGCGCGGCGCCGGCGCCATGGCCGTCGCGCAGCGCATCGGCCGCAGCCTCATGCTTCCGGTCGCGGTCCTGCCCGCGGCCGCGCTCCTGGTCCGGCTCGGCAACAACGACATGCTCGGGCGCGACTCCTTCCCCGAGTTCATAACCAAGATCGCCGGCTATATGGCGGCGGGCGGCAACGCGCTGCTCGGCAACATGGCGCTGCTCTTCGCCGTCGGTGTGGCCATCGGCTTCGCCAAGAAGTCGGACGGCTCCACGGCCCTGGCCGCGGTCTCCGGCTACCTGGTCTTCAAGGAGGTGCTCGCCACCTTCACCGACAAGAACCTGCCCAAGGTCGCCGCGGTCGTCGACGGCAAGATCGTCATGAATGAGGCGCCCGTCAACGCCGGCGTCCTCGGCGGTGTGGTCATGGGTCTGGTCGTGGCGCTGCTCTACCAGCGCTACAGCCGCAAGAAGCTCCCCGACTGGCTGGGCTTCTTCGGTGGCCGCCGTCTGGTCCCCATCCTGTCGGCCTTCGCCGGTCTGCTCATCGGCATCCTCTTCGGCCTCATCTGGCCGGTGCTGGGCACGGGTCTGCACAACTTCGGCGAGTGGCTGGTCGGCTCCGGTGCCGTGGGCGCGGGCATCTTCGGTGTCGCCAACCGCGCGCTGATCCCGGTCGGCATGCACCACCTGCTCAACTCCTTCCCGTGGCTGCAGGCCGGTGACTTCAACGGCAAGCACGGCGACATCGCCCGCTTCCTCGCCGGCGACCCCGACGCCGGCCAGTTCATGACCGGCTTCTTCCCGATCATGATGTTCGCGCTCCCGGCGGCCTGCCTGGCGATCGTGCACTGCGCCCGCCCGGAGAACCGCAAGGTCGTCGGCGGCATGATGGGCTCGCTGGCGCTCACCGCGTTCGTCACCGGTGTGACCGAGCCGATCGAGTTCACCTTCATGTTCATCGCCCCGGTGCTGTACGCCATCCACGCGCTGCTCACCGGTGTCTCGCTGGCGCTGACCTGGGCGCTGGGCATGAAGGACGGTTTCGGGTTCTCGGCCGGCGCGATCGACTTCCTGCTGAACCTGGGCATCGCCACCAAGCCGTGGATGCTGGCCGCGGTGGGCCTGTGCTTCGGCGCGCTGTACTACGTGGTGTTCCGCTTCGCGATCACCAAGTTCAACCTGCCGACCCCGGGCCGTGAGCCCGAGGGCGCGCTGGAGGACACGGGCAAGGCCTGATCCCCGTACGCACATGCGAAGGCCCCCGGAACCGCTCGGTTCCGGGGGCCTTCGCCGTAGCTGGGGGGATGTCTACAGCTCGTACACGGCTCCCGCGTGGGCCAGTTCCGCGGGGCCGTCGTAGACCGAGCGGGCGTCGCGCAGATTGGTGAGCGGGTCCGTCCACGGCGGGATGTGGGTGAGGACGAGGCGGCCGGCGCCGGCCCGGGCGGCGCACTCGCCGGCCTCCAGGCCGTTGAGGTGGAGGTCGGGGATGTCCTCCTTGCCGTGGGTGAAGGACGCCTCGCACAGCAGCAGGTCCGCGCCCATGGCCAGTTCCTGCAGGGCGGCGCAGGGGCCGGTGTCGCCCGAGTACACCAGCGAGCGGCCCCGGTGCTCGACCCGGAAGGCGAAGGCCTCGACGGGGTGGCTGACCCGGTCCGTGCGGATGGTGAAGGGGCCGAGCGTGAAGGTGCCGGGGGTGAGGGTGCGGAAGTCGAAGACCTCGCTCATGCATGCCTCGTCGGGGACGTCGCCGTAGGCGGTCAGGAGCCGCTTCTCGGTGCCTTCGGGGCCGTGGACGGGTATGGCGTCGGCCCGGCCGCCGTCGTGGCGGTAGTAGCGGGCCACGAAGTAGCCGCACATGTCGATGCAGTGGTCCGGGTGCAGGTGTGACAGGAGCACGGCGTCGAGGTCGTAGAGACCGACGTGGCGCTGCAGCTCGCCGAGGGCGCCGTTGCCCATGTCGAGGAGGAGCCGGTATCCGTCGGCCTCCACCAGATAACTCGAGCAGGCCGATTCCGTGGACGGGAACGAGCCCGAGCATCCGACGACGGTGAGCTTCATGCGGGCCTGAACCTCCGTGGGCTGGTTACGGGGGGCCATGCGGTGCAGTCGAGCGTAAGGCGAGAAACGGGCGGTGACTCCTCCGAGAGGGTGGCGTGTGGGCGGAATCACCAGGACGGACCTGGCCCGCAGCGCGAAGGCCCCGGCCCGCGCCCGGAAGGAGGAGCGCGGTCGGGGCCTGCGGGCCGGGGTGCGGAGGACGGGAGGGGCGGACCGGGACAGCCGGTGCCGCCGTCGCGCGCCCTACAGCGGCTTGTGCCGCTCGGCGCGGTCCAGCGTGTCCATGAAGCGCTGGAAGCGCTCGGCCGACTCCTTGCTGCCGGCCGTCACGGTGAACACCTCGGGGGTCATGAATGCCGCGAGCCGCTCACGTGTCTCGGGAGCGAGCGCATCCCACGCCGCCCTGTCCAGCCGTGACTGCGCCGCAGTTTCCGCACTGCCAGTTTCCATTGTTGAGTTGCCTCATGTCCGAAGATCCACATACGGGACAGTTCATGTGCGTCTCCTACGGGATGATGTCAGCCGCTTGCCAACATCGGTAGTAGCAAGTTCACCCGTGCACAGTTCTGTGTTTTACGGACCGGCGCGGACAGGCGGCGCACCCGGCTAGGCCCAGAGCTGGCCGTGCAGCGTCTCGACGGCCTCTTCGGTGGTGGCGGCAGTGTAGACACCGGTGGAGAGGTACTTCCAGCCGCCGTCGGCGACGACGAAGGCGATGTCGGCGCTCTCCCCCGCCCGTACGGCCTTACGGGCGACGCCGAGCGCGGCGTGGAGCACGGCGCCGGTGGACACACCCGCGAAGATGCCCTCCTCGGCGAGGAGTTCGCGGGTGCGGCGCACCGCGTCCTCGGAGCCGACGGAGTAGCGGGTGGTGAGGACGGCGGCGTCGTAGAGCTCGGGGACGAAGCCCTCGTCGAGGTTGCGCAGCCCGTAGACGACGTCGTCGTAGCGGGGCTCGGCAGCCACGATCTGCACGCCGGGCTTGTGCTCGCGCAGGTAGCGTCCGACGCCCATGAGCGTGCCGGTGGTGCCCAGACCGGCCACGAAGTGGGTGATCTCGGGGAGGTCGGCGAGGATCTCGGGGCCGGTGGTGGCGTAGTGGGCGCCGGCGTTGTCGGGGTTGCCGTACTGATAGAGCATCACCCAGTCGGGGTGCTGGGCGGCCAGCTCCTTGGCCACCCGTACGGCCGTGTTCGAGCCCCCGGCGGCGGGCGAGGGGATGATCTCCGCGCCCCACATGGCGAGCAGCTGCCGCCGTTCCTCGCTGGTGTTCTCCGGCATCACGCACACCATGCGGTAGCCCTTGAGCTTGGCGGCCATGGCGAGGGAGATGCCGGTGTTGCCGGAGGTGGGCTCGAGGATGGTGCAGCCGGGGGTGAGCCGGCCGGCCTTCTCCGCCTGCTCGATCATGTGCAGGGCGGGGCGGTCCTTGACCGAGCCGGTGGGGTTGCGGTCCTCCAGCTTGGCCCAGACGCGCACGCTCTCCGACGGGGACAGGCGCGGCAGGCGGACGAGCGGGGTGTTGCCGACCGCCGCGAGCGGCGATTCGTACCGCATCAGGCCATGCCGCCGGCGACCGCCGGGAGGATGGTGACGCTGTCGCCGTCGGTGAGCTCGGTGGCGATGCCGGCCAGGAAGCGGACGTCCTCGTCGTTGAGGTAGACGTTCACGAAGCGGCGCAGCTCGCCGCCGGCGGCCTCGTCGACCAGGCGCTCACGGATGCCCGGGTGGCGGGCCTCCAGGTCCTTGAAGAGCTCGTCGAGCGTGGCGCCGCTGCCCTCGACGGCCTTCTTGCCGTCGGTGTAGGTGCGCAGGATGGTCGGGATGCGGACCTCGATGGCCATGGGTGTGCTCCTGTCGGAGTGCGGGGTCGGTTCGTGTGGAACGCGGAGGCTCACATCGTGAGAACCATGGGGCGCATGGTATCGATTCCCTGTGCGCCGGCCGGAAGTTCGTCCCGGTATGCGGACGATTCTGTCTCAGGATTCTCCGTAGGCGGGGACCACCCTGACCTCTTCCTCGGTGACCTGGCCGTCGACGATGCGGTACGAGCGGAACTGGAAGGGTCCGGCGTCGTCGGTGTCGGCGGTGGAGACCAGGACGTAGTGGGCGCCGGGCTCATTGGCGTAGGTGAGGTCGGTGCGGGAGGGGTAGGCCTCGGTGGCGGTGTGCGAGTGGTAGATGACCACCGGCTCCTCGTCGCGGTCGTCCATCTCGCGGTAGAGCCGGAGCAGGTCCGTGGAGTCGAACTCGTAGAAGGTGGGCGAGCGGGCGGCGTTGAGCATCGGGATGAACCGCTCGGGACGGTCACTGCCTTCCGGTCCGGCGATCACGCCGCACGCCTCGTCGGGGTGGTCGGCGCGGGCGTGCGCGACGATCCGGTCGTAGAGGTCCTGTGTGATGGTCAGCATGCGCGCCAGGATAAGCACAGGGCCCCGCCGGCAAGCACGGAGCCCGCCGCGTACCGGGGTCGGTACGGGCGGGCTCCGTGGTGGTGCGGCCTGCGACTACTTGGTGAGCGAGTAGTCCTTGCGCTCGAAGGCCTGGGGGTTGCGGGACTTGAGCACGCGGTACGAGACCCACATGATCGCGGCCCAGACGGGGGCGCAGTACAGCGAGATGCGCGCGTCCTTGTCGATGCCCATGAGGACGATCACCATGAAGATGAAGGCCAGGGCGAACAGGCTGGTCCAGGGCGCGCCCGGGGCCTTGAGCTCCGACTGCGGCAGCTCGCCGCGGTCGGCCTTGCGGCGGTAGCGGAGCTGGGCGAGGAGGATCATGATCCAGGCCCACATACCGGAGATGGTCGCGAAGGAGACGACGTAGTTGAACGCCTCGCCCGGCCACTGGTAGTTGATCCACACGCCGACGAGCATCAGCGCGGCCGAGAAGGTCGTACCGCGCAGCGGCAGGCCCTTCTTGGTCAGCTGGCCGAAGAACTTCGGACCCTGGCCGTTGAGGGACAGGTCGCGCAGCATGCGGCCGGTGGAGTACATGCCGGAGTTGCAGGACGACAGCGCCGCGGTGAGGACCACGAAGTTGACGATTCCGGCACCGGCCGGCAGACCGATCTTGGCGAAGGCCGCCACGAAGGGGCTGACGCCGGGCATGAACTCGGTCCACGGGACCACGGACAGGATGATGATCAGCGCGCCCACGTAGAAGACGGCGATGCGCCACGGCACGGTGTTGATGGCCTTGGGCAGGGTCTTCTTGGGGTTGGCCGCCTCGCCCGCGGTGACGCCGACGAGCTCGACGGCGAGGAAGGCGAACATCACGATCTGCAGGGTCATCAGCGTGCCGCCGAGGCCCTTGGGGAAGAAGCCGCCTTCGGACCACAGCAGGGTGAAGGAGGCGGTGTCGCCGGCGTCGGAGAAGCCGAGCATGATGACGCCGATGCCGATCAGGATCATGCCGATGATGGCGGTGACCTTGACCATGGAGAACCAGAACTCCAGCTCACCGAAGAGCTTCACGGAGATCAGGTTGGCGAAGTAGAGGATGACCGTGAATCCGAGTGCCGAGGCCCATTGCGGGATCGACTTGTCCCAGTAGTGCACATAGTGGGCGGCCGCTGTGACCTCGGTGATTCCGGTGACGACCCAGAAGAGCCAGTACGTCCATCCGGTCACATAACCCCAGAAGGGGCCGAGGAACTCCCGGGCGTAGTCCGAGAAGGAGCCCGACACCGGGCGGTACATGAGCAGCTCACCGAGCGCTCGCATGATGAAGAAGATGACCAGGCCGGCTATCGCGTAGGCCAGGATCAAGCTGGGTCCGGCCTTCGATATCGCCTTGCCCGCGCCCAGGAACAGGCCGGTGCCGATGGCGCCACCAATGGCGATCATCTGAATCTGTCGGTTGCCCAGCCCCCGCTGGTAACCCTCGGAAGCTTCCTTGCCGCTTCCCTCTCCGTCCCGCACGGCAGTGCGGTCGGCGACCTGCTCAGAGGTCATGGTGGTGCGCCTTTCTCCATACCGATCCGGTTGCTCCGGATCGGGTTCCGATCCCCCCGGATGGAGTCCTGCTCAGCGCCGACGGTCGGTCGGCTAGCGCTTCCGCTGTGACAGGGGTGGCGTCACAGAGGCAGGTCGGCAAGAAGTATCACGTGTAAAGATGAGATCATCGGAGCGGTTGTGGCGCACGGCACAAAAAAATCCGGACACAAGTGATCTGGGCCACCAATAGCCGCGAGTACGGTGACTCGATCGTTATGCGGATGTGCGGGTCCGGTGAGCGAACGGCGCCGGGACGCGAGCGGAACAACCTCGGAACGGTTTGTTCCGTTTCATCCGGCCATCAGTGCCTCGACGAGGGTCTCCTGCAGCCCGCCGAGCCAGAGGTAGGCCATCACCATCGGCTTGCGCGGGTCCTCGTCCGGCAGCCGGAAGAGCGCCTCGCCGTCGTCCTCGTCGGTGATCTCCAGGCGGGCCCCGATGGTGAGCCGGAGGTCGTTCAGCGCGCCGAGCCACTGCTTGCAGCCCTCGGGCGTCAGCCGCAGCACGGCGTCGCCCGCGCCCGCGTCGCTGCCGCCGCCGAGGGCGTCGAGCGAGCGGACCACGCCGAGCGCGTCCTCGCGCTTGCGCTCACGCAGGTCGTTCTCGGTGTAGCGGCGGAATTCGGAGGCGTACGCGCGCTCCTGCCGGTCCTGCTCGGCGCCGGGGGTGCCGTAGGCGTCCGGGAACAGCCGGGCCAGGGCGGGGTCGGCCGGGGGCTCGCTGGGGCCCTCCGCGAACAGCCGCGCCAGCGGGTCGGCGGCCTCCGGGCCGTGCGTCTCCCCCGGGCCGATCAGCTCCAGGAGCTGCACGGCCAGACTGCGCAGAATCGAGATCTCGACCTCGTCCAGGGCGACGGCGGCCCCGCCGCCGGGCAGCGGCTCGAAGTGCCCGGCCATCAACGGTCCTGCGACAGCGTCGCCCAGAGCCCGTAGCCGTGCATCGCCTGCACGTCGCGCTCCATCTCCTCGCGACTGCCGCTGGAGACCGTGGCACGGCCCTTGTGGTGGACGTCGAGCATCAGCCGGTGCGCCTTGTCCTTGGAGTAACCGAAGTAGGCCTGGAAGACATACGTCACATAACTCATGAGGTTGACGGGGTCGTTATGGACCAGAGTTACCCAGGGGACGTCGGGTTCGGCCACCGCGAAGGGCGACTCGCCCGTTTCGGGCCGTTCGATCTCGACCGGTGCAACACTCACGCTTCCCATGCTGCCACTCGGCGACTGCCCGTGCACAAACGGGGGCCCCAACTTCACGCCCCCAGAAATCGTCACTCTGACGAGTAGGGGGGTAGCATCTGGACCATGAACGCTGCGGACCTGAGGCTCCCGGTCGACGTTCCCTCGACTGCCCTCTTCACCGACCGGTACGAACTCACGATGCTGCAGGGTGCGCTGCGGTCCGGCACCGCCGGCCGCCGCTCGGTCTTCGAGGTCTTCACCCGGCGCCTGCCCGAAGGCCGCCGCTACGGCGTCGTCGCGGGCACCGGCAGGGTCCTGGACGCGGTGGAGAACTTCCGCTTCGACAGCGGCGTCCTGGACTTCCTGGCCGAGCAGCGGATCGTGGACGAGCCCACCCTCGCCTACCTCGCCGACTACCGGTTCCGCGGTGACATCTGGGGCTACCCCGAGGGCGAGGTGTACTTCCCCGGCTCGCCCATCCTGCGCGTCGAGGGCACCTTCGCCGAGGCGGTGCTGCTGGAGACCGTGATCCTCTCGATCCTCAACCACGACTCGGCCGTGGCCGCCGCGGCCTCGCGGATGGCGGTGGCGGCCGGCGAGCGGCCGCTGATCGAGATGGGCGCGCGCCGCACGCACGAGCTGGCGGCCGTCGCCGCCGCGCGCGCCGCCTTCGTCGGCGGCTTCAGCTCCACCTCCGACCTGGCGGCCGGCTTCCGCTACAACATTCCGACGGTCGGCACCAGTGCGCACGCCTTCACGCTGCTGCACGACAGCGAGCGTGAGGCCTTCACCGCGCAGGTCGACTCCCTCGGCGGGGGCACGACGCTGCTCGTGGACACCTATGACGTCGCCGAGGCCGTCGCGATGGCCGTGGAGATCGCCGGGACGGGCCTGGGGGCCGTCCGGATCGACTCCGGCGACCTGCTGCTGCTCGCGCACCGGGTGCGCCGGCAGCTGGACGAGCTGGGCGCCAAGGACACCCGCATCGTGGTCACCAGCGACCTCGACGAGTACGCCATCGCCTCGCTGGCCGCGGCCCCCGTGGACGCCTACGGCGTGGGCACCCAGCTGGTGACCGGCAGCGGCCACCCCACCTGCTCGATGGTCTACAAGCTCGTGGCGCGGGCGGAGGGCCCCGGGGCGGACGCGCCGCTGGTGCCGGTGGCGAAGAAGTCGATGGGCGGCAAGACGTCGATCGGCGGCCGCAAGTGGGCCGCGCGCCGCCCGGACGCCGCCGGGGTGGCCGAGGCGGAGGTCGTGGGCACCGGAGAGGTGCCGGCGGAGCTCGCGGACCGGCAGCTGCTGGTGGAGCTGGTGCGGGCGGGCGAGGTGGTGGCCCGTGAGCCCCTGGACGCGGCGCGTGACCGGCACAAGGCGGCGCGCGCGGCGCTGCCGATGTCGGCGGCCCAGCTTTCGCGCGGTGAACCCGTGCTGCCCACGGAATACCTCTGAAGGGGGGCGCACGGCGCGCCCTCCCGCAACGCAATCCGAGTCACTACCCTCGGTCACACAGGGTTGATCCGCACAGTCGGCCGAGAGCCCCTCACCTAAGGATCTGCACCATGAACCGTGCACTGATCATCGTCGACGTGCAGAACGACTTCTGCGAAGGCGGCAGCCTCGCGGTGGCCGGCGGCGCCGACGTGGCGGCGGCCATAACCGACCTGGTGGGCGAGGCGCCCGCCGGGTACGCGCACGTCGTCGCCTCACGCGACATGCACATCGACCCCGGGGACCACTTCTCCGACCACCCGGACTACGAGCACTCCTGGCCGCGGCACTGCGTGGCCGGCACCGAGGGCAGCGGCTTCCACCCCAACCTCGCGCCCGCCATCACCTCGGGCGCCGTCCATGCGGTCTTCGACAAGGGCGCCTACGCCGCCGGGTACAGCGCCTTCCAGGGCACCGACGAGAACGGCACCGAGCTGGCGGACTGGCTGCGCGCCCGGGACGTCACCGACGTGGACGTGGTCGGCATCGCGACCGACTACTGCGTACGGGCGACGGCCCTGGACGCCCGCCGGGCGGGCTTCGGCACGCACGTCCTGCTCGACCTGACCGCCGGCGTCGCCCCGGAGACCACCCGGCGGACGCTGGAGGAGCTGCGGGAGGCCGGCGTGGAGCTGAGCGGCAAGCCGATCGTCCACGGCGGCTAGCGCCGCGCGGAGCGGCTCAGGGGGCACGTCAGGTGGCACGTCAGGTCGCAGGAGCCGGGCGCATCAGGCGGGCGATCGGATGCCAGGACTCGGTGTCGTCGTCCGGCGCCGACCGCCAGACGACCCCGTCGGGGTGGTGCAGCACGGCCGTGATCTCGTCCAGCGTGGGCGGATGGCTGTTGCCGCGCAGGTAGACGGCGCGCAGCCCGAGGTTGCGCAGCCGGGTGAGGGCCCGCTGGCGGTTCGCGGCGTGGACGAGCACGCGGACGCGCTCCCCCGGGCGGACGCCGCCGTCGGGCGGGCCGGCCAGGGACAGGGCGACGACCACGCTGCCGTCGGGCAGCCTGGCGAATCCACCACCTGCCATGTGCCTCACTTCTTCCCTGCGCGTAAGGGTGTCAATAAGACCATCATGGGAGGCATTGTCGGCGTGATCGGCCGCCGCCCGCTAGGGGGCGGCGGCCGATACGCCTGTGACCTGCGGCGATGCCGCTACCGGCGGGTCACTTGGTGGAGGGGCCGACCTGGATCGTCATCGTGGAGCCGGTGAGGGCCTCGGTGAGGATCCTGATGCGGGTGTTGGTGTCGGTGAGCTTCACGCCACCGGTGGGGTTCGACTCGTCGTAGTAGCTGTTCTTGTGGTCGTCGAAGACCGGAACGCCCATCTTGCCCTTGACGCGGGTGGGGACGCCGTCCTTGTGGACGGTGTAGCCCTCGGTCGGGTACCAGCTGAAGGTCGAGTCGTACGCCTGGAAGCGGTTGCGCATGAGCGTGCCGTCCGACCACTTCTCGGCCTTCGGGTGCGCGTCGATGGGCAGGATGCGGCCCGAGCCCGGGTGCTCGCCGACGTTGTTGTCCTTCTGCGAGGTGTCCCACAGCCAGATCAGCAGGCCGTTCTGGTACGGGAAGTGCTCCACCCAGCCCGGCTTCGCGGTGCGCCAGCCGAAGTTGTACGGGCCGACCTTGAGGGTCTTGTCGTACGACACGTACTGGCGGTTCTCGGCGATGTAGTACTGCGGGTACTCCTTGGTGAAGGAGGCGCCGATGCGCGAGAAGCCCTTCGCCGTCCAGCCGTTGTCGTCGCCCTCGGCGCCGTCGGAGACCAGCGCCGCGCCGTCGGCGGTCAGGGCGATGGCGTCGGCGGTGAAGCCCTTGCCGCCGGCGCCGCCGTCCGTCTGGTAGCGGAAGCGCAGGTCGATCTTCTTGCCCGCGTAGGCGTCCAGCGGGAAGGACAGCTTCTTGTACGCGCCCGAGACACCGGTCAGGGCCGGCTTGTCGCCGCCGTCACGGGTGATGGCCTTGCCGTCGGCGGTGCCGTCGACGGGCGTCCAGTTGGCGCCGCCGTCGGTGGAGACCTCGGTGTAGAGGTAGTCGTAGTTCTCCTCGATGTCCCACCAGCCGGAAAGGTCCAGGGAGGCCTTGGACTTGCCGGTGAGGTCGACGGACCGGGAGAGGGTGTTCTTCAGGTCGTCGCCGGCGCCGCTCCACCACTGCTTGGTGCCTTCGGCGGGCTTGACGACCTCGGTGGTGACCTTCTTGGCGGGGAGGTCGACGACGAGCGCCTGCTTGTCCTTGGTGTTGTACTCGGCGACGCCCAGCTTGTGGGTCGACTTCGTCGCGGCCTTGGCCTTGCCGTAGTTGAGCCAGCCGAGCTGCAGCTTGTCCCAGGCGCTCATGTCGCCGGGCAGGTCGCCGATGGTGTCCTTGCCCCGGCCGAGCCAGGAACCGGAGGACATCAGGGACCAGAAGTCGACGGAGGACTCACCGGTGCCGGTGGTGTCGTACTCGTCGGGCAGGCCCAGGTCGTGGGCGTACTCGTGGGCGAAGACGCCCAGGCCGCCGTTCTCGGGCTGCATGGTGTAGTCGCCGACCCACAGACCCGTGTCGCCGATCTGGGTGCCGCCGGCCTTGTTGTTCGCCGGGCCGGTCCGGCCAGCGTCGGAGCCGTAGGCGTACCAGCGGTGCGCCCAGATGGCGTCCTTGCCCTGGGCGCCGCCGCCGGCGGACTCGTCCTCGCCGGCGTGCACGATCTGGAAGTGGTCGATGTAGCCGTCGGGCTCGTTGAAGTTGCCGTCGCCGTCGAAGTCGTTGCGGTCCCACTGGTCGAACTTGGCCAGTTCCGCCTTGACGTCCGCGTCGCTGCGGCCCGCGGCCTTCTGGTCCTTGACCCACTGGTTGACGCCGTCGCGCACGAGGTCCCAGGCGCTGGGGCAGTTGGTGGAGCCGCAGTAGTTCGAGCCGTAACGGGCCTCGTTGGAGGGCACCTTCACCCAGTCGGTGACCGTGCCGTCGACGGAGTAGCGGCCGGACGACTGCTTCTCGTAGTACTTGGCCAGGGACTCCTTGTTCTCGTCGTGCGAGAAGTAAAGGTCCTGGAAGTACTCGCGGTTGTAGTCCTTCTGCCAGGCCGTGCTGTTGTCCTTCGCACGGTCCGGCCGGGCTATCTGGTTGTGGGCGGGGCCGGGGGTGCCGCCGTACTTCTTGACGGGCGGCTTCGGGCCGTCCGGCCCGTCCGGGTCGTACATCGTGGTGTCGTCGACCTTGTCGCCGAAGTCGACCAGGATCGTAAAGATCTTGTCGGTCTTCTCGCGGCCGAGCTCGACGTACTTCCCCTTGCCGAGCTGGACGACCTTCGACGCGCCGCGCTGCTCCGCCTTGGCGTCCCCTGCGACGACCTGCTGCAGCGCCGCCTTGCGCCGCTCTTCCTGCTTCTTGCTGAACGGGCCCTTGAGGTCGTGCTCCGCACCGCGCTTGACCTGGGCCGGGTCCTGACGCTGGATGGAGGCGGGTCCCTGGTCCGCGCCGGACGGGCCGGTCACGCCCGCCGCCTGCGCGGTTCCCGCCGCCATCGCGCCCGTACCGAGGGCCGCGATCACCACGGCCACCGCGGTGGATCTGGCGACCCTCCGTTGACTGATCTTCACTTGTGAATGTCCTCCCCAGTAACAACTGTGGAGGTATTTGACCGGAGGGAGGCGAGAAAAAACAGATCTTGACTGGGGCGAGCAGAGGAAGTACGTTATCCGGCCTTTAAGTTACGGATATCGGGCCACAACGGGCGCGCCGGTCTCACTTCTTGGCGTGGGGATGAATCCGTGCGCCCCTTACGCTCCCAGTACCGTGGGTTAGGTCACGCTTACCGCCAGTTCCCCTCGGGCAAAGAGCACCGTAGAGTCGATTGCGGTATGTACCAACGGTACGTACCAGCCGACTCCGCACTCTCCCCCATACCGTTGCCCTGCCTTGAGGACGGATCCCGCCATGCCGCGTCCGACTCCTGCACAGATCGCTTCCGGATCGGCCACCGTAGTCTTCTCGACCCTCGCCATGCTGCTGCTGTCACAGGCGAGGTCGGGGATCGGCGTCGCGGTCATCGCGCTGACCGCCCTCGCGCTCGGCCTGACCGTCGCCATGGCCGTCAGGACCCCACGCCAACGCGCCGTGGCCGCACCCCCGTTGCCCGAGCGGCGCACGCCCGCGCACGCGGGGCAGGCCACCGCGGGCGCGGGCGTGGGAGAGCATTCACTGCACGGTTGAGACCACCACGGTCTTGGCCGCCTTGTCGTGGATGCACTGGTGGTACGGCTGGTCCCACGTGCACCACAACACGTTCACCAGCCAGAAGACGAAGCCGCAGCACGGCACGATCTCGGGCAGGGAGTAGACGGCGGCGCGCGTCCAGCCCGGCTGGCCCTGCGGAATGGCGCCGTCGTCCAGCATCGCGACCCGGATCTTCAGCAGCATCTTGCCCAGCGTCTGACCGCGCGTGGTCAGCATCAGACCCTCGTAGACGAAGTAGACGAGGGCGATGATGATGGACAGTCCGGTGGACTTGCCCTGGTCGTTCCAGGGGTCGTAGTCCCAGGTCGCCAGCGAGAAGACCAGGCTGACGGGGATGCTGACGATGAGCCCGTCGACGATCCGCGCGATCAGCCGCCTGAAGCGGCTGGCCAGCGGCGGCATTCCGGCCAGCGGGTCGGCGGCGCCGAACTGGTCGCCGTAGGGATTGTCCGGACCGCCACCGCCGTACGGGCCCCCGCCGTACGGGCCCCCGCCCTGCGGACCGCCGCCGGCCCCGTACGGGCCACCGGTGGTGCCGCCGCCGCTCCCGGAGCCCGGATAGGGCGGTGGCTGGGAGGACTCCGGCTCCGGGGGCCGCTTCTGGAAGGGGTCGTTGCCCTGCGGCTGGTCGGTGCTCATGGCCCCAGTGGACCGCAGGCCCGCGATTCCCGCATCCGGCTGTATGCCGTTCGAGTCAGCCCGGCGCGTCAGCCCTTGGCCGCCGCCACGAACGTACGGGCCGCCTTGTCGTGCCAGCACTGCCGCCACGGCCGGTCGAACAGGCACCACAGCACATTGAGCACGCCCACGGCGAGCACCCCCAGCACGCCGTAGACCAGCCACCTGCGCAGCGCGGCCCCGAAGCGGACCGTGTCGTGGGACTCGATGTCCAGCACGCGCACCCCGAACAGCTTCTTGCCCAGTGTGCGCCCCCACTTGGCCGTCGGCAGCGCTTCGTAGAGCACGCCGCCGACCAGCAGCACCGCCAGCACGATGGCCAGATACGTGCCCGTGGTGCCGTCGAGCAGCCAGATGGTGACGGTCTCGCCGCTCTGCCGGGCCTCCTCGACCTTGGCGTCGATGTGCTCGACCGACTTGCCCCACAGCGGCGCGGCGACGGCACCCACCGCGCCGCCCAGGACGACCGTGTCGAGGAGGCGGGCGGCGAGCCGCCGGCCGAGCGCGGCGGGCCGGCCCTGGGCCTGGGCGGCCAGCAGGAACGGGTCGTCCTTCGGCGGCTTCCAGGGCATGGCCGGCTCGGCCCCGGCGGGCGGCTGCTGCTGGGCGAGCTGCTGCACCTGCTGGGCCCAGCCCACCTGTCGCGGCCGGTCGGCGGGTACGGGCGCGGACTCCCGGCGCGTCGCGGGGAGGGAGGCGGCCTGGGGCTCGGCCGGCGCCTCCTGCGGACGCGGGCCGTTCCATGCCCGCGGGGTGGCCGGGGCGTTCGGCGCGGACTGCGCCGCCTGCGCGGCCGGGGCGGGGACCGGGCGCGGCTCCGTCGGGGACAGCGGCGCGGGCGGGCCGCCGGGGGCGGCGCCGTGCGGCTTGGGGCGCAGGGTGAGGGTGCCCTGGCCGGGGGCGCCGGTCCCGCCGGACGGGGGCACCGGGGACTCCTTGGCGGGCTTCTCGGGCAGGCGCGGGTCCCGGGCCTTGGGCAGGGCCGGGGCGCGGCCGGGGCCGCCGCTCTTGCCGTCGCCGTCGCCGTTGCCGCCCCAGGAGACGCGGCGGTCCTTCTCGCCGCCGAAGCCGTCCTGCTGCGCGGTGTCCGCCTGCCAGGCGGCGGGTGCCTCGGCGGGCGCCTCGGCGCGGGCCGGCGCGGGCTCCGGTTCCTCGTCCAGGAACACCGGGCCCGTCTCGTCCGGGGCCTGGCCGCCCGTCGCGCGCGGGGCGGGCCGGGGCGTCGGCGGCACGGGCGCGGCGAGCGCGGGCAGCGGGGCGGCGGCTACCGAGGCGGGCGGCGCGGGCATGGGCTCGCCGTCGGCCGGGGCGGGCCGGCTGGTGCCCGGCACCCAGGCCGTGCCGCTCCAGTAGCGGATGTAGCCGGGGATGGACGGGTCGGGGTAATAGCCTTCGCGAGGGGTGTCCCCGGGGCCGTCAGGAGAGGTCATCAATGCCCCCAACTCCGTTCATGCACAACACACTTGACCTATCCGCCGTCTCCGGCTACCACAGCGTCCGGGCGGACACCTCCGTCCGCCCCTGCATGACACTAACGAAGAGCGGAGCCGGCCGAAGAAGGAGACCGCAAGAAAGACTGCCTTCGGGCGAAGGCCCAGGGGTTCCGGCCCCGGACGCAAGACACCCGAACGAGACCCCCTCACAAATGCGTACGAACATCCGGGCGCCGGGAAGAAGTCTGCCGAAGTCGCGTCATGACAGCCGCCCCGGCGCCTCTCTCCTGGTGCCGATCCCCAGGAGAGAGGGCGCACTCATGCACACCGTGGTGGAATGCGAACTGATGCTTGACATGGTGCTGTCGCCGGAGCGCAGCACGCCGGTCGCCGCCCGGCTGATCTACCGGACCGAGGACCCCTACGCCGTCCACATCGCCTTTCACGTCACCTCGCGGAAGCCGGTGACCTGGACGTTCGCCCGTGACCTGCTGAGGGAGGGCGCGCACCGGGCCGCCGGTGAGGGAGACGTACGGGTGTTCCCCGTGCGGGACCGGGGGCGCGCCGTGGTGTGCGTCGCGCTGTCCTCGCCGGAGGGCCAGGCGCTGCTCAAGGCCCCGGCGCGGGTGGTCTGGGGGTGGCTGGGCCGGACGCTGAGGACCGTGGCGCCGGGCGAGGAGCGGGACTGGCTCGGCCTGGACGAGGCCCTGCGGGAGCTGCTGGCCTCGGACGTCTAGAGGACCTTGCCCGGGTTGAGCAGCCCGAGGGGGTCGAAGACGGCCTTGATGCCGCGCTGCATCTCCATGGCCACCGGCCCGGCCTCCCTGGCGAGCCAGTCCTTCTTCAGCACGCCCACCCCGTGCTCGCCGGTGATGGTGCCGCCGAGCTCCAGGCCGAGGGCCATGATCTCGTCGAAGGACTCGCGGGCCCGGCGTGCCTCGTCGGGGTCGGCCGGGTCGAAGCAGACGACGGGGTGGGTGTTGCCGTCGCCGGCGTGGGCGCAGACGGCGATGGTCAGGTCGTAGGCGCGGCCGATGGCGGCGGTGCCGTCCAGCATGGCGGCGAGCCTGCCGCGCGGGACACAGACGTCGTCGATCATCGTGGCGGGCCGGAGCCGCTCGAGGGCGGGCAGGGCCATCCGGCGTGCCTGCAGGAGCAGTTGCGACTCGGCCGGGTCCTCGGCCGGTACGACCTCGGTGGCCCCGGCGGCCGTGCACAGCGCGGCGACGGCGGCGAGGTCGGGCGCGGGGTCGGGGGTGTCGAACGCGGCGAGGAGGAGGGCCTCGGTGGTCTCCGGAAGGCCCATCTTCGCCATGGCGTTGACCGCCCTGATGGTCGTGCCGTCCATCAACTCCAGCAGCGAGGGGGCGTGTCCGCGCCCCATGATCTGCCGCACGGCCTCGCAGGCCGCGGCGACGGAGGGGAACTCGGCGGCCAGCACCAGCTGTTCGGCCGGGGCGGGCCGCAGCGCCAGGACGGCCCGGACGACCACGCCCAGGCTGCCTTCGGAGCCGACGAAGAGGCGGGTGAGGTCGTAGCCGGCGACGCCCTTGGCGGTGCGGCGGCCGGTGGTGAGCAGCCGCCCGTCGGCGAGGACGACGTCCAGGCCCAGGACGTACTCGGCGGTCACGCCGTACTTGACGCAGCACAGCCCGCCGGAGGCGGTGCCGATGTTGCCGCCGATGGTGCACTGTTCCCAGCTGGAGGGGTCGGGCGGGTAGCACAGGCCGTGCTCGGCGACGGCCCGCGACAGGGCGGCGTTGACGACGCCGGGTTCGACGACGGCGATCCGCTCGACGGGGTCGATCTCGATGATCCGGTCCATCTTGACGAGCGAGAGCACGATGCAGCCGTCGCTGGCGTTGGCCGCCCCGGACAGCCCCGTACGGGCACCCTGCGGGACCACGGGCACGCGCAGCGCGGTGGCGGTGCGCATGATGTGCCGCACCTGCTCGACGGTGCGGGGCAGCACGACGACGGCGGGGGCGCCGGCCTCGCAGAAGCTCGCCATGTCGTTGGCGTACGAGGCGGTGACGTCGGGGTCGGTGAGGACGGCCTCGGCGGGGAGCCCTTTGCGCAGTAACGTGATCAGTTCGCCCATGGGGAGATCTTTCCCCTACCCGCCCCTTCCCGTAACCGGGGCTCCGCCCCGGACCCCGGTCCTCAATCTCCCCCAGCTACCGCTGGGAGGTGCCCCCAGACGGGCTGGATTTCCAGCCCGTCCGGCGATTGAGGACGCCCCCGGCAGGGTCAGAGGTTGCCGCGCTTGTCCTGCTCCCGCTCGATGGCCTCGAACAGGGCCTTGAAGTTGCCCTTGCCGAAGCCCATGGAGCCATGGCGCTCGATCATCTCGAAGAAGACGGTCGGGCGGTCCTGGACGGGCTTGGTGAAGATCTGCAGCAGGTAGCCGTCCTCGTCGCGGTCGGCGAGGATCTTCAGCTCGCGCAGCGTCTCGATGGGCACGCGGGTCTCGCCGACCCACTCGCCGAGGGTGTCGTAGTAGGAGTCCGGGGTGTCCAGGAACTGCACGCCCGCGGCCCGCATGGCCCGTACCGTGGCGACGATGTCGTTCGTGGCGAGCGCGATGTGCTGCACGCCGGGGCCGTTGTAGAACTCCAGGTACTCGTCGATCTGCGACTTCTTCTTGGCGATGGCCGGCTCGTTGAGCGGGAACTTCACCTTGCGGGTGCCGTCCGCGACGACCTTCGACATGAGCGCGGAGTACTCGGTGGCGATGTCGTCGCCCACGAACTCCTTCATGTTGGTGAAGCCCATGACGTTGTTGTAGAAGGCGACCCACTCGTTCATCTTGCCGAGCTCGACGTTGCCGACGCAGTGGTCGATGGCCTGGAAGCGGCGCTCCCCGGGCTCGACGATCGGGTCGGCGGCGACGTAGCCGGGCAGGTACGGACCGGTGTAGCCGGAGCGCTCGACGAGGGTGTGGCGGGTCTTGCCGTAGGTGGCGATGGCGGCGAGGACGACCGTGCCGTGCTCGTCCTTCAGCTCGTACGGGGCCTCCAGGCCGGTGGCGCCGTGCTCGACGGCGTAGGCGTACGCGGCGCGGGCGTCCGGCACCTCGATGGCGAGGTCCACGACGCCGTCGCCGTGCTCGGCGACGTGCTCGGCGAGGAAGCGGCCGCGCTCGGTGGCCGGCTTGATCACGGTGGTGAAGACGAACCGGGCGCCGCCGGACTCCAGGACGTAACTGGCCGTCTCGCGGCTGCCGTTCTCCGGCCCGGAGTAGGCGACGCGCTTCATGCCGAAGGCGGTGGAGTAGTAGTGCGCGGCCTGCTTGGCGTTGCCGACGGCGAAGACGACCGCGTCCATCCCCTTGACCGGGAAGGGGTCCGCCTGCCGTGCGGTGTGAGGGGTGTGATCCGTGGTCTGAGTCATGGCCGCAGGGTCTCGCCGATCCACAAGGTGCGCAATAGTTTGCGTATCCGCTGGGCATTCTGTACAGCAGCGGTCGAGAGTTACCGGTAGTTCTGTGCAGGATGGTCAGGAGAGGTGGGTCACGATGATCGATCGTCTGGACGGCAGGCTGCTGGAGCTGCTCGCGCACGAGCCCCGCATCGGCGTCCTGGAGGCGTCGCGGCGCCTGGGCGTGGCGCGCGGCACGGTGCAGGCGCGGCTGGACCGGCTGCAGTCGCAGGGGGTGATCCGGGGCTTCGGGCCGGACGTGGACCCGGCGGCGCTGGGCTACCCGGTGACCGCGTTCGCGACGCTGGAGATCAAGCAGGGGCAGGGCGCGGACGTGCGCAGCCACCTGGCGACGGTTCCGGAGGTGCTGGAGCTGCACACCACGACGGGGCACGGCGACATGCTGTGCCGGCTGGTGGCCCGCTCGAACGCGGACCTCCAGCGGGTGATCGACAAGGTGGTGGGCTTCGAGGGCATCGTCCGGGCGTCTACCGCGATCGTCATGGAGAACCCGGTGCCGCTGCGGATCATCCCGCTGGTCCAGCAGGCGTCACAGGACTGAGCCGGCCGTCCGGCCGTATCTCCTGGGCGCTCAGCAGGTGGGCACCCGTCCGCCGGAGGCCAGCGCCCGCAGCGAGGTGACCGCGTCCTTCAGCTCGCTCACCGGGATGAGCCGCAGGCCCTTCGGCAGCTCGGCCTGCGCCTCCGAGCACTCGCTCTTGGGCACGAGGAAGACGGTGGCGCCGTCCCGGTGGGCCGCCTGCGTCTTGAGCGAGACGCCGCCGACCGCCCCGATCGTCCCGTCGGGCTCGATGGTGCCCGTGCCCGCGATCGTGCGACCACCGGTCAGGTCGCCGCCCCGGCCGTCGCCGTCGATCTTGTCGATGACGCCGAGCGCGAAGAGCAGCCCGGCGCTGGGCCCGCCGACGTCGGCGAGGCTGAGCTCGACCTTGACGTCCTTGGGCGACCGGCGCAGATAGCCCAGGGCGGCTTGGGCGGCGGAGTCCTGCGACTTCTTCATCTCGGCGACGTTGTGCCGCTCGATCTCCTCGTCGGACTGCCCGGCGGGATAGACGGAGTCGTAGGGCATCACGGCCCGGTCGGTGCGGAACCAGCTGCTGATCACGGTCTTGAGGTTGATGTCGGTGTCGGGGCCGGTGGCCTCGATGGTGGTCATGCGCAGTTGCCCGCTGGTGCCGCGGGTCTTCACACCGGTGATGGTGATCACCGGCTTGTTCTTGTGCTCACCGAGGACGTTCGCCGTCGTCGACCCCGGCTGGGCGATGACGAAGGGCAGCGGAACGAGCGCGGCGACCGCGAACAGGGCGACGACGGGCGCGGCACAGACGGCGAGGGTACGGGCGCGCGCCGTCTTGGCGGGCGACGCGGACGGCGCGGACGAGGTGGCGGCAGCTGGCATGCTGCGAATCTAGTTCACACAAGGGACAGCCGGGACACGCGGGCCACGTGGGCGGGGTGCCGCTCCGCACGGGCGGCCCTGGGCTGGGACACGTAGGCCGCGTGACGGCGAGTGCCGTCCGCACGTATGGCCCCTGCGGCGCCCCGGCCGGGCCACGCGGGCCACGCGGGCGCCGGTGCCGCTCGGCACGGGCGGCCCCCGCGGCGCCCCGGCCAGCACACGCGGGCCACATCACGGCGAATGCCCTCCGCACAGGCAGCCCCCCCGGCGCCCAGCCGGGACACGCGGGCCACATCACGGCGAATAACCTCCGCACCTACGGCCCCCGCAGCGCCCCGGCCAGCACACGCGGGGCCACATCACGGCGGGCGCCCTCCGCACCCACGGCCCCCGCCGGCGCCCCAGCCGGGCGCCGCGGGGACCGTCCCGGCGCGCTCCGCGCGCCTAGCGCAGGGCGTCGGCCACCTCCTTCGCGGCCTCCATGACGCGGGCGCCGACTCGCTGCGGCACCGAGTCGGCGAGCATGACCACTCCCACACTCCCCTCTATCCCGGAGACCCCGAGCAGCGGCGCCGCGGCGCCGCTCGCCCCGGCCTCCAGCTCGCCGTGGGTGAGCGCGTACCCGGGGTTGTCGACCTCGCCCCGGCGGGCGGCGAGGATCGCCCGGCCTGCCGCACCACGGTCCAGGGGGTGTCGGAACCCGGTGCGGTAGGCCACGTGGTAGTCGGTCCAGGTCGGCTCGACGACGGCGACCGCAAGCGCCTCGGCGCCGTCGACGAGCGTGAGATGGGCGGTGGCCCCGAGGTCCTCGGCCAGCGACCGCAGGGCGGGCAGGGCGGCCTCCCGCACGAGCGGGTGCACCTGCCGGCCGAGCCTCAGGACCCCGAGCCCCACCCGGGCCCGGCCGCCGATGTCGCGGCGTACGAGCGCGTGCTGCTCCAGGGTGGCCAGCAGACGGTAGACGACCGTGCGATTGACGCCGAGCTTGGTGGACAGCTCGGTGACGGTCAGACCGTGATCGGTGTCGGCGAGCAATTTGAGGACGCGCAGTCCTCTGTCGAGCGTCTGCGAAGTCTCCGCGGTCACGACGCCCCTCCTCCGATGAGTGGCGGCCCTCACCGCGGTGGGGGTGCGCCACCGGTCCCGTCCGGCAGCGCGCGAGGAGAGGCCGCCGGCCGTTGACGCATGATCCGGCTGCGCTCCGCGGCGGCGCTGCCACGGGGCGTGTGCGTGACCGGCACCGTAGCGCCGCCGGTCCGCTCAGCGGAAGAGTCTGCCCACAATCCGGGCACCGCAGGGGGGATTTGGGGGTGCCGCCCCCGCTTGTCCGTGTCCGGCCGCACGGCACCCGGCCTCACGACGACGGCGGGGCCCGGACACTCGGTCCGGGCCCCGCCGCCCCGCCTCAGCCCACAGCCCCCGTCACTTCATCCGCGTGGCCCACTCGCGCACCTTCTTGATGCGCTCGTTGAGCTGCCCCGCGGTCGCCTCCGCGCTCGGCGGGCCACCGCAGACGCGGCGCAGCTCGGTGTGGATCACGCCGTGCGGCTTGCCGCTCTGGTGGACGTACGCGCCGACGAGCGTGTTCAGCTGCTTGCGCAGCTCCAGCATCTCCTTGTGCGTGACCACCGGCCGCCGCTCCGCCGGGAGTTCCAGCAGGTCGGCCTCGGCGTCGGGCCGCTTGCGGCTGTGCGCGATCTGCCGGGCCTGGCGCTTCTGGAGCAGCATCTGCACCTGGTCGGGCTCGAGCAGGCCGGGGATGCCGAGGTAGTCCTGCTCCTCCTCGCTGCCCGCGTGGGCCTGCATGCCGAACTCGGCGCCGTCGTAGAGGACGCGGTCGAAGACGGCCTCGGACTCGAGGGCCTCGAAGGAGAGCTGGTCGTTCTCGCCCGTGTCCTCGTCCTGCTGCTTCTCGGCCTCGGCGAGCTCCTTCTCGGACTCCGCGTACGGGTCCTCCTCGCCCTCCTTCTTCGGCTTGTCCAGGACGTGGTCCCGCTCGACCTCCATCTCGTTGGCGAAGGTCAGCAGCGTCGGGATCGTGGGCACGAAGACGGACGCGGTCTCGCCGCGCCGGCGCGAACGTACGAAGCGGCCGACGGCCTGGGCGAAGAACAGCGGCGTGGAGATCGTCGTCGCGTACACGCCGACCGCCAGCCGCGGCACGTCCACGCCCTCCGACACCATGCGGACGGCGACCATCCAGCGGTCGTCGGAGTGCGAGAAGTCGTCGATGCGCTGCGAGGCGCCGGAGTCGTCGGACAGGACGAGCGTGGCGGCCTCGCCGGTGATCTCCCGGATGAGCTTGGCGTAGGCGCGGGCCGACTCCTGGTCGGAGGCGATGACGAGGGCGCCCGCGTCGGGGATGGACTTGCGGACCTCGCTCAGCCGCTTGTCGGCGGCGCGCAGCACGTTGGGCATCCAGTCGCCGCGCGGGTCCAGGGCCGTGCGCCAGGCCTGGGAGACGGCGTCCTTGGTCATGGGCTCGCCGAGCCGTGCCTCCAGCTCGTCGCCCGCTTTGGTGCGCCAGCGCATGTTGCCGCTGTAGGAGAGGAAGATGACCGGCCGCACGACGCCGTCGGCCAGGGCGTTGCCGTAGCCGTAGGTGTAGTCGGCGGAGGAGCGGCGGATGCCGTCGTTGCCCTCTTCGTAGGTGACGAAGGGGATGGGGTTGGTGTCGGAGCGGAACGGCGTGCCGGTGAGGGCGAGCCGGCGGGTGGCCGGCTCGAACGCCTCCAGGCAGGCTTCGCCCCAGGACTTGGAGTCGCCGGCGTGGTGGATCTCGTCGAGGATGACGAGCGTCTTGCGCTGTTCGCAGCGGTTGCGGTGCAGCATCGGCCGGACGCCCACGCCGGCGTAGGTGACGGCGACGCCGTGGTACTCGCGGCCGAGCGGCCCGGCGCTGTACTCGGGGTCGAGCTTGATGCCTATGCGGGCCGCGGCCTCCGCCCACTGCTTCTTCAGGTGCTCGGTGGGCGCGACCACGGTGACCTGCTGGACGACGTGGTGGTGCAGCAGCCACGAGGCGAGGGTGAGGGCGAAGGTGGTCTTTCCGGCGCCCGGGGTGGCCACGGCGAGGAAGTCACGCGGCTGTGTCTGTACGTACTTCCCCATCGCGCCCTCCTGCCAGGCGCGCAGCTTGTTGGCGGTACCCCAGGGGGCCCGGCCGGGGAAGGCGGGCGAGAGATGGTGGTTCGCGGTGGTGGTAGTCACGGTCTCCGTCGGCTGGCTCGGCGATCGGCAACCGCGTCAGCCTACCTGCGCGAGCCTTCACGCTTCTGTGCTACGCCCCGCCCTCACCCGAGGGTGGGACCGAGGTCACAACGATCCAGCCTGTCCCGGGCAACCACTCAGCCCGTCTGGGGGCACCTCCCAGCGGTAGCTGGGGGAGTTTGAGGACCGGGGTCCGGGGCGGAGCCCCGGTTACGGGAAGGGGCGGGGCGGGGAAAAGACCCCCTCACCCCCGCGGCCGCAGCCGGGTCGCCACGTACGACCCGGCGAGCGCGCTCGCCGACGCCAAGGCGAACACGGCGACGAACGCGTGCGCCGGCGCGGCAGCCCCCTCGGCGTCCGCCGCCACCGACCCACCCCCGCACGACACGAACAGCACCCCCGCCACCCCCACCAGCACAATGCTCCCCAGCGCGTCGGCCACCTGCAGCGAAGCGGAATTGGCCCCTTCCTCCCCCGGCCGCGACAGCCTGAGCAGCAGCACCGCCCCGCTCGAGATCGTCAGCCCCATCCCGTAGCCGCCGAGGATCCAGGCGAGGCCCACGGTCCACACCGGCACCGCGCCGATCAGTACGGCGGGGGCGAGGGCGACGGCGAGCGCCAGCAGCAGCATGCCGAGGCTCATCAGCCGCTCGCGGTACGGCTCCATGCGGGAGCGGCTCTGCGTGTACGAGCCGAGGGCCCAGGTCAGTCCGCCGCCGGTGAGGGAGAGCCCGGCCATCGTGGCCGACAGCCCCCGCTCGGTCACCAGCATCAGCGGCACGAAGCTCTCGGCGGCCAGGAACGACCCCTGGGCGATGCCGCGCAGCAGGACGACCGAGGGCAGGCCGCGCCCGGCCAGGAAGGTGCGGGCGGGCAGCAGCCGGCGTACGCACGGCACGAGCAGGGCGAGTCCGGCGACGGCGGGCAGCACCGCCAGGGGCCGCAGGTCCTGCCCGGCGTACTGCAACAGCCCGGCCCCCGCGGCGACGCCGAGCGCGAGCAGGATGCGGCGCCGGTCCAGCACGCCCGTCCGGCCGGCCGGCGGCAACGCCCGCAGGGCCGGCAGCATGACGGCGAGCGGGAGCAGGACCAGTACGGGGATGGCCAGGAACACCCAGCGCCAGCCGATGGTCTCGGTGACCGTCCCGGCGACCAGCGGCCCGACGATCACGGGCACCACCCACGCCGCCGAGAACGACGCCATCACCGCCGGCCGCAGCCGCTCGGGATAGGCCCGCCCCACCACCACGTACAGGGCGACGATCACCAGCCCGGCCCCGATGCCCTGGACGCCGCGCGCGGCGACGAACATCCACATCCGCTGCGCCGACCCCGCGCCCACCAGGCCGGCCCCGAAGGCCGCGATGCCGGTGAACAGCGGCGCGAGGGGGCCGGCGCGGTCGCACCACTCCCCCGACAGGGCCATGGCGAACAGGCTCGCGGTGAAGAAGGCGGAGAAGGAGAAGGCGTACAGCCCGATGCCGTCGAGGGCCCGGGCCGCCACCGGCATCGCGGTGTTGACGGCGCTCGCTTCGAAGGCGATGAGGGAGACGACGGAGATGATGCCAAGGGTCAGAGCGCGGTGGCGGCGGCCGAGGACGCCGTCTTCCCGCCCGCCTTCGGCCCGGGATATGGGCAGGTCAGTGCTGGTTTCGGCCATGGCAGTCAGCGTAGGAGCGCGAGCGGTGGCCGTCTGCGGCCGGACGACCGGAGTGCGCTGGTCCATACGTCCTAGGGCTTGGGTCCCGTACGTCGTCGCGCGTACGAGGGGCGCGTACGAGGGGTACGGCGCGGCCGGCGTACGTCCTGTGGAACCCGGCGGGGCCCGGCGTGCGGCCGGGCCCCGTCCCCTCCTGGGTTCCCCCCTCGTTCCGGCTCATTCCGGGCAGACCTCACGTGGTGAGGAGGACTCCGCCGTACGACGCCCCGGCGATGACCACCCATGAGCACAGCCCCAGCGCCGCGACCCGTCCGCCGGTGCGGGTCAGGGTCGGCAGGTGCACCGCGCTGCCGAGGCCGAACAGGGCGGCGGCGAGGAGCAGTTCCTGGGCGTGCTGGGCGAGGTCGAGCGCGCTGCCGGGCAGCCATCCGGTGGTCCGTACGGCCACCATGGCCAGGAAGCCGACGACGAAGAGCGGCACGAGCGGCGGCCGCTTGCCGGACGCCTTGCCGGCGCCCTTGTCGTGGCCGCGGCGGCTGCGGACGGCGACGACCACCGCCGCGACCAGCGGCGCGAGCAGCGCCACCCGCATCAGCTTGACCAGCACCGCGTCGGCGAGGGCCGCCGGGCCCGCGGTCTGCGCGGTGGCCACGACCTGCCCGACGTCGTGCACGCTCGCTCCGGCCCAGCGGCCGAACTGCGCGTCGCCGAGGCCGAGCGGATGGTGCAGCAGCGGCAGGACCGCGATCGCGAGCGTGCCGCACAGCGTCACCAGCGCCACGGACGTCGCCACGTCCTCCTCGTCGCTGCCGGAGACCTCGCTGACCGCGCCTATCGCGGAGGCGCCGCATATCGAGTAGCCGGTGGCGATCAGCAGTGGCTGGTCGCCGCGCAGCCCCAGCCGGCGGCCGAGCCACAGCGTCCCGAAGAACGTCGCGGCGACCACCGCGATCACCATGACGACGGTGGCCCAGCCCAGCCCGAGAACGTCGTCCAGGCTGAGCTTGAGCCCGAGCAGCACGATGCCGGCGCGCATGAGCCGCTTGCCGGCCAGCGTCAGGCCCGGCTTGCCGGCGCCGCGCACCCGGGCCCGTACGCCGGGCAGGTGCGCGGCGACGATGCCGAGGACGACGGCCGCGGTGAGCATGGGGACGGCGGGTACGAGCCGGTGCACCGCCCAGGCGAGGCCGACGCCGGCGGCGGCCATGGCGAGGCCGGGCAGCTTGCCGGGCGTCCGGCGGGGGGCGGGTGCGGCCCGGGTGGGCCGGGGTGAGCCGAGGAGCGCCATCAGATCGCGTCGGCGGGCAGGTCGTAGACGCGCCGGACGCTGGAGCCGAGGCGGGCGATGTCGGCGCCGTAGATGTGGATGGAGATGGCCACGGACGAACAGGCGTTGCGCACCCGGTGGATGTCGCCGGGCGGCGCGAAGCCGCAGACGTCGCCCTGGTGGTTGACCACGTCCTCGGTCGCCACCAGGCGCGCGGTCGTCCCGTCGGGGACGAGCCGGTAGCGGCGTTCGCTCTCGGTGCCCTGGTGGACGCCGGTGACGCACCAGGAGACGTGGTCGTGGATGGAGGTCTGCTGCCCGGGCAGCCAGACGAGCGCGACCACGGAGAAGCTGCCGTCCCGCTCGGCGTGCAGCACGTGCTGGCGGTAGTGGTCGGGGTCGCCCTCGCACTGTCCGGCGGTGAGCAGGTCCGGGGCGCCGAGGTGGGCCGCGAGCCGCTCGCCGACGAGGTATGCCGTCGTGTCGGGCGGCAGGCCGCGGCCTACGGCCTCCCGGACGTCGCCGACGAGCTGGTCGAGGCGCGCGGTCGTCGGGGGTGCGGCGGTAGGTGTGGTCATACGTGCAGAGTCGGCCCGCCGAACCATCACGTCCAACGACAGTTCCTTGTCGGGTCACCAACGTACGCTTATGGATGGGGCGGACGCGGGGCGTGGGTCAGCAGCCGACCCGGCGCGCGGCGACGGCCTTCAGCTCGTCGAGTACGAGCGCGGTGGCGGGGATGCGGAGGTGCTCGCGCAGGACGTAGGCGGAGACCTGGCGGCGGCAGGCCGGGTCCAGGGCCCGTCCGGTGATCTTGTCGTGCCGCAGGAAGGACAGCACCAGCCCGGGCATCATCGCCACGCCGAGGCCCTCGGCGACGAGGGACTGCACGACGAGGTTGTCGTCCGTTGTGAATGCGATGTCGGGTGCGAAGCCCTGCTCGGCGCATTCGTGGAGGAAGTTGGTGCGGCAGCGCAGACAGCCGGCGATCCAGCGCTCCTCGGCCAGGTCGGCGAGCTTGACGGCGCGGCGGCGGGCGAGCGGGTGCCCCACCGGCAGCAGGACGGTCAGCTGGTCCTCGAACAGCGGTATCTCGACGAGCTCGTCGGGCACCTCTTCGTGCAGGCCGGGGTAGGTGAAGGCCAGGGTGATGTCGCATTCGCCGCGCACCAGCCGGCGCAGCGAGTCCGGCGGCTCGCCCTCCTGCAGCTCGACCCGTACGCCCGGGTGGTCGGCGGCGAGGCGGGCCAGCGCCTCGGGTATGAGCGTGGCCCCGGCGCTGGGGAACGCGCACACGCGCACCCGCCCGGCGCGCAGCCGGGTCAGCGAGCTCATTTGCCGTTGCGCAGCGGTGAGGCTGTCGAGGATGACCTCCGCGTGCCGGGCGAGCGCCTCGCCGGCCTCGGTCAGCCGCATGCGCCGCCCGACGCGGGTGAACAGCGGGGTGCCCACCGATCGTTCCAGCGCCTTCATCTGCTGGGTGATCGCGGGCTGGGTGTAGCCGAGGGCGCGGGCGGCAGCGGAGTAGGACCCCGCGGCGACGACCGCGTGGAAGGTCTTGATGTGCCGGGAGTCGAACACGCCGAAATCATAAGCGGAATTTGGGTTCGGACGCCGGTCACGGCTGGGTTGCTTCTGGATCAAGGGAGGTATCCGGCATGGTGGCTTTATGCCGCACTACGTCTCATACGACGCAGCAGAACTGCACTACCGGGTCCTCGGGGACGGCGCCGGCCCACCCCTGGTCTGCCTGGCGGGCGGCCCCGGGCGGGACGCCGCGTACCTGGGCGACCTGGCGGGCCTGTCCGCGCGCCACACCCTGATCGTCCCCGACAGCCGCGGCACGGGCGCCTCGCCCCCGCCGCGCAACCCCGCGGCCTACGCCTTCCCGGCCCTGGCCGACGACCTGGAGTCGCTCCGCGACCACCTCGAACTGGACCGCTTCGCCCTGCTGGCCCACGACGCGGCCTGCGCGACGGCCCAGGCATACGCGGCCGCGCACGGCGAATACCTGAGCCATCTGATCCTGGTCACCCCCGGCTCCCGCCTCCAGGGCGAACTCCCCACGGACGCCGAGGAGATCTTCGAGTCCCGCGCCACCGAGGACTGGTGGATCGACGCCTACGTGGCCGTCCACTCCCTGGCCTCCGCCACCGACCTGGCCGAGGTCCGCTCCCTCCTCCTGCGCGCGGCCCCCATGGCCTACGCCCGCTGGACCCCCACCCAGCGCGCCCACGCCGCCACCGAACCCGACCAGCTCAACCCCGTCCCCCGCGCCGGCTTCTGGCAGGGCGTCGACGAACCGGCCCGCCTGAACCTGCTGCACGCGCTGCGCGGCGTACGGTGCCCGGTACTGGTGATCACCGGCGACCGCGACGCGGTGACCGGCATGCGCGCGGGCGAGGCCGTGGCCGCCTCCTTCCCCCGCGCGGTGGTACGCCCGCTGCACGAGGTCGGCCACTACCCGTGGGTGGACGAGCCGGACATGTTCCGCCCTCTGGTGGAGTCGTTCCTGGGGTCGTGAGGGGGCGGGCGTGAGTGGGTGGGTGCGTGCGTGCGTGCGTGAACGGCGTATGTCGGCCGGATGGCAGGGCCGAAAGTTCCATTGAAGCGGGACCCGCATGACCGTAGGGTCATGCTCATCGCAACACGGCCGTGTGCCCGAGTGGCTTAGGGGCTCGCCTGCAAAGCGAGTTACGTGGGTTCGATTCCCGCCACGGCCTCTGAAGCGCCCCGCCCATGCGCCACGGGAGCGGCGCACGAACGGGGCGCTCGAGGGCCCGCAGTGATCAGTAGTGCCCGGGGCCACTGGCGTCGGGGCACACGACGGTCCTACCGTCTTCCGCGATCAAACCTGTGCCGTTGCACTTCGGACAAGGCTGTTCGTTTGCCATGGGGTTACCCCTCCCGTGGGATGGTGAATGAGTGTTCGCATCCCTCGTACGTGAGCCGTCCGCCCTGAAGTGTGCCCGGTTCGAGGAGCACAGAGTTCCCGAGAGCGCCGCACGTCGGGCAGGTAGGGAATCCTGTTCGTACGGGCACACACACCGGCACGCCGGACGGCACCGTCAGGCTGATGCCATAGCCGGTGATGCATGCCCGCATGCGGGCTACTTGGGTTTCGGTCAGTGTCGGGTGCGTCATGACTCCATAACACCACTTCCCGGTGGGGCGTCAGGTGAGGACTCTCACTAATGATGTACCCGTCCGGCCGCTGACTTCGTGTGCCTGTCGCTGGGGCGTCGCATGGGTACGGCTACTCAGGCCGGTTTGAGTGAACGGGCGCTCCCGGCAGGGCCCGTGCGGCGTGTGTGATCAAGATATGAAAACGAAGCCGCTGCCGGACCTCCCCGACCTCATGCCGAAGCAGCCCAACGGCGCCGGCACGGCGGCACTGGTGCTGGCCGTACTGGCCGCCGTCGTGGCGGCCGCAACGTACGTGGGCGTCCTCTTCGCCGTCCCCCTCGGCCTGGCCGCCACGGTCTGCGGCATGGTGGGACGCGCGAAGGCCAGGCGCGGCGAAGCGACCTCGAGCACCGCGGCGGTCGCCGGACTCGCACTGGGGGCGACCACGGCCCTCGTATCGCTCGGCCTGATCGTGTGGTTCTGCGTCTCGCTGTCCTCCGCCTACGACCGCCCCGAGGACCTGGTCTCGAGCGGCGCGAAATACGGGGGCACCCCGCTCGGCCCGGGCGAAACGGCACGCTACCGGGACGGTGTGAAGGTGACAGTGGGCAAGGCCCGCCGCGTCCCGAACCTCCCCGGTGACGTCGCCCTGGTGAAGGGCGAGCTCACCTACGAGTACGCGGTGACGTACGTCAACGACCAGAAGAAGCCCCTGAAGCTGGCATGGAACGGCATCGACAGCGAGAAGAAGATCCTCCCGGGCAACCTCACCCCCACCGGCCCGATGAGCCCGAAGGCGGACCGCGAGAACCCCTGGTTCCCCGACCAGCTCGCACCCCACCAGAAGGTGACGGTGAAGCTGCACGTCAACGTCCCCCCGGGCTCGACCGCCCTGGACTTCACGGCCTCCCCGACGGACTACCGCGACGACGCCCACTGGGTACTGCCGCTCCCCTAGAAGGACCCTGCCATGCGAACCAAGAACCGCCTCATGACCGCCCTGGCGGCGATCCTGTGGGTGATCACGCTCCACGCTGTGGGCTTCTGCCTGGTGGTGGTGCTGATGATCGCCACCTGGAGCGCGGCGGCGGAACACCCGACGGAGGCCGTCGAACTCCTCCTCCAGGTGGCGGGCATCCTGACGGCAGCGACAGCAGCCCTGACCGCCACCTGGTACGCCCTGAAACACGCGGGCCTCTCCCCCGCCGCCCGCTCGGCCATCACCGGAGCCCTGGCCTGCCCGGGCCCACTGGGGCTGGCGCTGTACGTCTACGTGGGGAACTGACGCGGCGATCCGAACGACCTCCTCTGAACCGCCCGTCACTCGTCCGGCCCCCACGCCTCGCAGGCACCCGCACCCACGACTAGCGTCGAACCGCTGCCCGCGCCCGCTGCTCGAGGAGGAGTCTCCATGGCCGGTCTCGTACGCAAGAGCTTCGACTCACCGGAGGAAGTCCGCCCCTTCGAGGAAGGGAAGGGACGCCTGGAACTGGTGAATGTGGGCGCAGGCCCAGTGGGCCGGGCGACGTTCGAGCCGGGCTGGAAGTGGTCGAAGCACGTCAAGCCGATCGCGGGAACGGACAGCTGCGAGGCCTCGCACGCGGGCTACGTCGTCTCGGGCCGCATCAAGGTCGTGATGAACGACGGCGAAGAGGCGGAGTTCGGCCCGGGCGACTACATGATCTGCCCACCCGGCCACGACGCCTGGGTCGTCGGCGACGCCCCGTGCGTCTTCATCGACTGGCAAGGCTTCGCCGACTACGCGAAGCGCTAGGCGCCCCTGAGATGTCGGCGTCAGTGAGGCACACCGGTGGCGGCAGCTGGATCATCGATCGACCACGTCGGGAGAACCTCAAGCCGGCACTGACTGCAGCTGGGCATGGCCCGCTGCTTGCTTCACCACGACCGTCGGACAACGAGGCCAACGCCTTCAGCCGAGCCACTCGGTCAGCCATCAGCCACCCCGCTCCGAGCCAATGCGTTGCGAACGACCTCTTTCAACTGCGCGTCCGTCAGGTCGCCCTCTTCCCGGAATCTGGGGTCGATGGAGTAGTCCTCCAGGGCGTAGAACACCTCGTTCAGGATTCTGGAGAACCGCTCCCGCAGACGCTCATGCTGCTGCAGAGCGCGCCCTCGGGCAGCCAGCCAGGATTGCGCGAAGTGCGGTGCGCTGATTTCGTCGCCCACGAAGGCCGTCATCAGCGACAGCTGTTCCGATGTGGCTGATCCTTCAGCAACATCGCTCGGCTTCGCCCAGGCCACTTGCCGTGGCCGAAAGGCCGCAGAGACGTCGAGCACGGCCGGAAAGTTCTGGCCGGCACGTTGCGCGTAACGCTTGAAGTCGGCGGCAGCCTGATCGACACCTTCCGGCACGCTGGATCGCATGAACTCTTCATCCCCCGCGATCAGGGCGTAGCGCTGGTCCGTCATCAACAGCGCTCCCGAAAGGTCGGGAAGCGCAACAACGAAGTTGTCATCACGCCAGACAAGAACCCGCAGCATGTCCGCTCGAGCTGAAGGGACTCGCATCACCTGCTCATCCGCTTGCGCAGGACCCAGGCGCGCGACAAGCACATAGCCGTGGCCGGCCTTCTGTGCCGCCGAGCTGATCCGCCGCGCCAGACGGCCGTCGAAGAACGTGTGAGCGGCAAGGGGAGCAACGGCCTTATTGCCCCGCCTGAGCCACTCGTCGCTGAAGGAGTGATAGCCAGAGGCCAGAGCCCTCACACGTCGGCCCCTAACCCTCTTCGCCACCGTTAGAAGATTTACCCTCGCCCTTTTTAGACACCTCCGTACATCGGAAGCCGATGTATTCATACTCCTCAGAGAAAACCACCACCAATGATGTCTTGCTGTGCGAGACGAAGCAGATATCATCGCCAAGCGCTGCACGGACCGAGGAGAGCCACCCTTCCCCGATAATGAGGCAATCCACCCATGGGAAGTTCTCCATTCCCGTACTGCAGTAGAACCTCTGCCCAATCCCCCCCGAATGGAGAAGCTCTACATACCACGCTTCCACCTCCGAATCGTTGACACCGTCAGAAATTCGCACATCTGGAATCGACGTGATACTCAGGCACGCTTTCTGAGCATCAGCCACCCAAGCGGGAATTTCCGACTCATATCCGACCACCTGGATGCCGGTCAGCTTTTCAGGCAATTGAGCTGCTTTCTTTCGCTCGTTTACCAGCCGAATCTTCCTTTGGAGTTCGCCGCTCGACACGCTAATCACCTGGGTAGTAGAAGTGATGCTTTTCTCCGACCTGCTGATACCTCTGCCCCATCATGTCGACGCCATGACCTCCTCCCCCCTTCGGCTGACCGACATGGAAGTGAGGGTTGGGCGCCTCGGGATCATTGGTGTGATTTGCAATCACACGGGTGCCCTGCGGGGTCTCGTATTGATAATAGCGACCATGCGCACCCGGACTTCCGTCATAAACATAATTACTCACCCTGTGGCGCAGGGTGGGATCACCGCCGACTATCCATTGGCGTGTCGGCTGTTGACTACGCGGAATCCCCGCCCAATCCTTGGCTTGATTGAACGCTTCCTTCCTGCTCTCGAAGTCTTTGTTGTAGGGTGCAAGGCCAATCGGATCTGCCCACGTGTGCACATTGTGCACATAGGCCACTGGATTCGGTGCAGGCGCCAGCCCCAACGGGTCCTGCGACGCGTACCGCCCCGTCTCCGGGTCGTAGTAGCGATGGAAGTTGTAGTGGAGCCCCGTCTCCGGGTCGAAGTACTGGCCCGGGAAGCGCAGAGGCGTATAGGTCGTGCTGCGCGCCGGCCAAGCCGTCGTGCCCCATAGCGTGGCGCGCGTGCGCCAGGCCACCGTGCCCGTCTCGTCGACCAGTTCACTCGGCGTACCGACCAGGTCCGTGACGATCGCGAAGAAGCGGCTGTCGATCTCGCCCTGCGACGCGTCCGCCGCCGATATTCGCTCCGTCTGCGACACCGGCCGCAGGCCGTCGTAGTCCCACGTCAACGTCACCGGGTTCGGAAGATCCCGCGACGTCGTCGTCTGCTCCGTCAGCGTCGGGCCGTCCCACGTGAAGTCGACCTGTTCCGCCACCTCGCCCGTCGTCCCGCACAGGCGCTGCTTCGCGATACGCCGCCCCAGCGGGTCGTACAGGTACCGCCACCGCGTACCGTCCGGCGTCACCACCGCCGTCAGGCGGTCTTCCGCGTCCCACTCGTAGCGCCATGTGTCCGGCTTCCGCGACAGGCGGGTCTTCTGGCGCAGGACCACGCGCCCCTGAGCATCGTGCTCATAGCGAACCCCGCCCGCCCGCACGATGCGCGTGCCCGCGTACTCGCGACGCCCCTGCGCCTCCCCACCCGGGTGGCCGGGCGGCCACGTGGCTTCCGTCTGGTTGCCGGCCTCGTCGTAGGCGTACCGTTCCTGCCAGCCCGGCGCGTCCACCGCCGTGACGCGGCCCACCGCGTCCAGTTCGAAGGTGCGGTCGTCGACGCCCGACAGGTAGCCGTCCCGCCGGTACGTATAGTCCCGGCGCTGTACCGGCTCCCCGCCCGCCAAGGTGACCGACTGACTCCGCAGACGCCCCGTCACATCCCACGCATGCGACAGCGTCACACCCTCGCCGAAGTGCCGGGCGATCTCACGCCCCACCGCGTCGTGCTCAATGTCGAACCGGCGACCCGACGCCGTCAGCGACGCACGTCGGCCGCCCGCGTCGTACGTCCACGTGCTGACCGCCCCGCCCGGCGTGACCCGCCGCCGCCTCCGGCCCAGTTCGTCGTACGCGAACGTCAGCGTCCGGCCGTTCGTCGTCTCCGACTTGACCCGTCCCAGGCGGTCGCGGCTGTAGACCAGCGTCGCGTCCGGCCCCACCGCCTCCAGCAGGCGTCCGGCCGCGTCATGTGCGTACGTCGTGACCGCACCCGCCGCGTCCTTCGCCACCACCCGCCCGAGCACATCGTGCTCGTACGTGATCGTCTGCCCCAGCCCGTTCGTACGAGCCGTGAGCTGCCCGGCCGCATCATGCGCGTACGTCAACGTCCGGCCGTCGAAGTCCGTCTCGGCGGCCAGGTGGCCGGCCGGGTCGTAGGTGTACGACCACGTCAGCCCTTGCGGATTAGTGACCCCCGTCAGCTGCAGCAGCGCATCGTGCTCGAACTCGTACCGCACGCCGTCCGGCCCGGTCCGGGCGCGGAGTTTGTCGAAGTGCGTGTACTCGTACGTCGTGACGCCGCCCACCGCGTCGGTGTGCGTGACGCAGTTGCCCTCGCCGTCGTACGTCCATGACTGCGACGCGCCGTCCGGTTCGATGCGGCGGACGAGCCGGCCCTCCACGGACCATTGCATGCGCGTCATGGCGCCGAGCGGATCAATGACGGTCGTCACGCGACCGAAGGCGTCACGCCGGTACGTGGTCACCCCGCCCAGCGGGTCGGTCGCCTCGATCGGCAGGCCCGCCCTGTCACAGCGGATGCGGGTCGTGTTGCCCTGGGCGTCGGTGACGGACGTCGGGTGACCTGCGTCGTCGTACGTGAAGCGGGTGACCGCGCCCGTGGGGTCGGTCGTCGACGTACGGTTGCCCGCCGCGTCGTAGGTGTGGCGCCAGACGGTTCCGTCCGGATTCGTCACCGTCTCCGGTCGTCCAATAGCGGTGTACGAGGCCGTGGCCTCGCGCCCGTCCGGGCGGACGACGGCCGTCAGCCGGCCGTCGGCGTCGTAGCGGTACCGCGTCGTGCGCCCCAGCGGGTCGGTGTGCGCCAGCAGCCGGTCGTGGCGGTCCCACTCCATGCGCGTGACCGCGCCGCTCGGATCAATCTCCGCGACGAGCTGAAGCGCGTCGTTGAAGACGTGGCGCGTGGTGTGGCCCAGCGCGTTCGTCAGCGTTGTCGTCCGCAGGCCCGACTGCGGGTCCGGCTCGCCGTACTCGATGCGGGCCGCCATGTGGCCCTCGGCCCCGGTCTCGAACACGCAGCGGTCGCGGTCGTCGTACTCGTAGACGTAGTGGCTGCCATTGCGGTCGGTCCAGGACGTCACCCGACGCCGGTCGTCGTACCCGAAGCGCAGCGGCTCGCCCGAGGAGTTGATGACGTCGGTGAGGTTGCCGTCGGTGTATCCGTAGCGGATCAGCTCCGCGTCCGAGCCGTCGGGGCCGGCGCCCGCGAGGTGGAGGGCGGTGATGCGACCGGACTCGGTGGTGATGCGGATGCGATAGCCGGCGCTGTGGGCGATCGCGATCGGGATGCCGCCGGCTTCGTACTCGAAGGTGATCCAGTGACCGTTGCGGTCCGTGATCTGCTCGAGCAGGGCCAGCTCGTCACCGTCACCGTACAGCGCGAAGTAGGACGTGCGGCCACTGTCCGGGTCGGTGACGGTGTAGCCGTCGTCGGTGCGGTCCATCGGCCAGCGCGGACCGTTCGACGGCAAGGTCGGCACGCCGGGCGCCGGGTGCGGATACCGCAGCAGCTTGCCGTCCTCGCAGACGAACACCACACCCTGGGAGTCGATCTCCAGGCGCTGGTCCGCCGTGCTCGCCCACGAAAGCCCCAGCCAGCGGCCGGCCCGGTAGCCGGACTGCACGCGGCGGCTGAACACGAGCGGCAGCGCGGCAGGCAGGGACACATCGGTCTGGGGCAGGTACATGTAGCCGGTCGACAGGTCGATCGGGTCCGACTGACCGTTGGTCTTCTGAACGTCCGACTGCGCGGAAGCGTGCGGGTTCTCCTCGGCGTGAGCCCGCGCCGCGCCGCTCTCGGCACCGGTCTCAGTGGCCGCGTCCTGGCCGGCCTTGGGGGCCCCTTGCGGCGCCGCGTGCCCTTCGCCCTCGGCGGGCTCCCGCCCGGTGGTACGGGTCCCGCTCTCGGCTGCCTCCTGCGTGGCGCGTGCCTCGGCCTCGGCGGTCTCCCGACCTGTCGTACGGGTGCCGCTCTCGACCGCCTCCTGCGCTGTCGCGCGCGCTTCGCTCCCGGCAACCGCACGACCGCTCCTGAGGGCCGTGGCCCCGGCGGCCTCCTGTGCCACCCCCTTCGCCCCGGCGATCCCTACCCGGCTGCCCGCTGCCCCCGCGGCGCTGCCGCCGCCCGTCATGACGGCCATCGCGGCGTTGCCGGTGAGCCGGCCCTCCGCCTCGCTCGAATCCTTGCCCCAGCCCTCGCCTAGCAGCGTGCCGGGCAGTCGCTCGGGGTGCGAGGCCAGCGACAGCACGCCCGCAGCCGTATCGGAGAGGTGGCCGGCGTACTCCGCGGGATGGGTGATGTTGTGGATGTCGAACGGATTCACGCCGCGTACAAACTTCACCGCGTCCGTCAGCGAACGCACCCCGCCGCCCGCATAGTGCATCCCCTCCACTATTTCGCCGGCCACGAGATCGACGGTCTCCGCCTTCATCCGGTCGGTGAACGTCGGCTTCTGCGGGGCATCGGCGACCGCGCCGTCGATCCTCGCCTTCGCCTCGTCCGCCGCCGCGTCGCGCTGTCTACGAGCCTCCGTCAGCAGGCGCTGGGCTTCCTCCATGTCGGCCTTGCCGGGCTCGCCGGGCTTCTCGGGCCGGGGGCCGGGGTCCTGGGCCCTCTCGAGCTTCAGGTTGTAGGCGATGGCCTTGGCGTTGTAGTCGTCGACCGCCTTCCTGTTGGCGTCCTCGCCCTTCTTCCAGAGCTGGATCGCCTCCATGGCCTGGGTCTGCGCCCAGGTGACGGTATGGGCGTACGACTCCAGCGCGCCGGCCGCCGCCTCGAAGGCATCGGCGGCTTGGGCCCACTTCTTCGGCTGCTCGACGAAGGCGGCGGTAAAGGCGTCGGCTCCCTGGCCCTTCCAGCCGGTCGCGCGGACCTGCTTCAAGGCGTCGTGAGTGGTGTTGAAGGAGGCGTGAAAGTTGCGCAGATGCGTGACCGTGGCCTCGATCTTCCCGACGTCCCCGTGGACCAGTTCCTTCGGGTCTTCGCTCTGGCCGAGCTGGTGCTCACTGACGTGGGCGCCGAGGCCCGAGGCGGTCTCGTCACCCCAGCGCTCGACCTTTCGGGCCGTCCCATGAGCGCCGGCCGCGTCCAGGCCGTCGGCGGCAAGGTCGGTGCCCTTGTCGACGACCTTGCCGGCCGCCTTCTTGGTCTCGTCGATCCCCTTCTCGACGAGTTCGCCGCCCTTGTTGAAGCCCTTTTCCGCCAGGTCCCACGGGCCGCTCATCGGTAGTCCTCGATCTTGCTCACTGCCTCGGACGCGATACCGCCGGCCTTCGGGCCACCGGGCGCGAGCGGGGTGTCCACCACGTCGTCAACGGTCCCCGACCACTTCTCCTTGGCCTCTTCGCCCGCCTTGGCGAAGGACCCGGCGCTGTAGTCGGCGTCACGGACCGCCGTGTACGGGTTGTCGTCGAGCACCTCGCCGACGGGCATGCCCTCGACCTGGTCCTCCGTCAGGCGCGGGTTGCCCATGGCGGCGTTGACGGTGACCTTGAAGGTGTCCTTCACGTACTGGTCGACCTCGTGGAAGTAGCCCGCCGACAGACCGACCCGCAACGCGAACTGGTTCGCGTCCTGGATCAGTGCGCGGACTCCCCAGTCCCACCGCTCGCAGAAGGTCTTGAGCGAGGCCGTCAGGCCGCCGTGACCCGCTTGGAGGCCCGACAGCGCAAGTTCGTCGAACCCACGGCCCACGGTGGCCGCGCCCTGCCCTGACACGCCCTTCATCTCACCGATCGCGGCGTTGATGCCTCTGGCCACGTCTCCGAGCGCGGCCTTGCCTGCCTCTATGCCGTCGCCGCCCCCGCCCCCACCGCTCACTGTGCTGCCGCCCCCTCGACGTTGCTGACGAAACGATTCTCCATGGCGTCCAGCGCCACTTCGTCCGGCACGATCCCCCGCACCGGCGGGAACATCATCGGACGTTCACTGCCTACGTCCAGGGCCACGCCCGCAGGACCGCCGACCTGAGGTACGACGACATCCAGCAACCGCGCGCCGAGCACGGAGCGGTACGTCCACTCCCCGTCCTCGGCCAGCCCGTGCTCCACCGCGAACCTGGCCAGGGCCGCTACGTCCGTGAACGCGCAGATCCAGCGGATGCCACCCAACTCCACCGACCAGAGGCCGTCGGCCTCGTCGAGCGGCACAAGCACGGCGGTACGCCGGAACTCGCCGACGAGGGCGGCGGGATGGCCTGCCTCGCCGTACATCGCAGCGATCTCTTGGGTGAGTCGTCCGGCATCGAGAAAAGTGGAGGGCATCTGTGACTCGGTCCCTGGCTGAGGGACCTGGGCATGGATCATGGGGTGGCCTCGGGGCTAAGGGGACGGTGGAGAGGACGGGCCGACTGGTGGGGCACTATCCGCAGTCGCCCAGGAACACGCCCGACCCAGCGATGGAGTACGACTCATACAGCGTGATCAGCTCCATCGGTATCGTCAGGAGGTTGGGCCACACACCGACGAAGGCCACGAGCCCCGGCCATCTACGCCAGAGCGGGACGTTGTCCCGACGGTGGATCCGCTTGCCGACCAGCACACAGGCAATGACGGCCGCCACGCCGAGGGCCACCCCTAGCCATGCGGCCGCGTATTCCGTCATGGGAAAGGGCATTTGTCGGCACGCGCGCTGTTGCTGCCAGGACCAGTCATTCTCGATGTCCTGTGCTTGCAGGGAACTGACAACACCGGCAACGGTCATGACGGGCACCAACAGTGCCGCGATCGCCATGCCGGGCGTGGTCGGGCGCTTTTGCGGGGTTGCCTCGAACGTATCGGAAGCGGAGGGAGTGGCCATCAGTACCAATTCGGTTTCGGTCGGACGATGCGGATACGTTGTTCCCCGTTGTTCCTCTCGGCGACATGCAGTCGGCTGTCCAGGCTCACGTTCTGAAACGTGCTGGTGTGCTGGGTCAGTTTGATGTCTCCATCAGGGGTGACCGAGGTGACCACAGCGGCATGGTGTGTCTCGCCCTGGGCCGTCTTGGTGCCCGAAGCCACCTGCTCGTAGAAGATGACGTCACCTGGGCGCGCTTCCGACCTGGGGACCTCGTCGCCGCCGTTGCGCAGCAGGAAGTTTTGCAGGCTTTCGGCTCGTGCCCATGAATCGGAGTGGAAGAGCTTCTTGTCCAACCAGTCGAACCCGGAGCCGTCCTTCTGGCGGCCCCACGCATTGTCCCCGTGGAGACCCCACCAGCGGTCGACCTTCTCCTCCATACCTCCGGCTTCCAGAGCCGAAGAAACGAAATTGGTGCAGTTACCCTGGTCCTCCCCGTAGTCCAGGTCGTCCTTCTTGTTCCAGTGGTCCAGCGCGTACCGCACCATCTCAACCCGGTCGATCTTGCCATCGCGCCCCCGGAGCTCTTCATAGGCATCCTCCGGCAAGCCATCGAGGTCATGAAGGGTCACGGGATCGGCCCGCATCAATGCCCTCTGCTGGTCCGGCTTCAAACCGTCCCACCAGGCGCGGACGAGGTGCGGGTCCTTGCCGACCGGAATGCTTCCCCTCAGGATGGCGAACTCGACGTGGGAGGCCTCGACCGCGAGCTCGTTGTGCGCCTTGCCGGTGTTGGACACGTCGACGGTCTTCGCCAGCTTGGCCAGCTCAACGGCCGCTTTCTCGTCGGCCTGTGCGGCCTGGCGCAACGATTCTTCTATCAGGCCGTTGACCTCGGCTATGTGCGTCGACTCCTTCGCGTACGCATCCCGCACGTTCTGCGGAACGTTGGGACCCGTCGGCGCGGCGCCGGTATACGCGCCCACGGCGCGGCCGTCCTGGATGTGCAGCCCGTACTCGTTCGTCAGCTCGACCGCGTGGAACAGCGTGCGCTGGGCCCACTCCATCGAAGAGGCCAGACCGTCGAGCACCATGGCCACGCCCTTGGTGATGTCGCCGCCGGCCTCCAGTCGGTTGGCGATGTCCTCCAGGCGCTTGCCCGCCTTCTTGCCCGTGGCGTCCACCCAATGTTCGTCGAGGGGTTTCTTGCCCTGCGCACGGATGTCCTCGGCGGCGGATTCGGAACGCCGGGAGAGGGCAACCCAGTCGTCGGCCGCCTTCTTCCACTGGTCGACGCGGCAATCGTAGAGGTCGTGGAACGAGACCACGGGTCATGTTCTCCCGAAGTCGTCGAGGCCGTTCCGGAGTCTGCTCAAGGCGTCCTTGGCCTGATGATCCGTGGTGTCGTAGGCATTCGCCGAGCTGTGAAGATTCTCGGCCATGGTGCTCATCTGCTTCGCCAGGTCGACCATGTGGTCCTCCCAGGCGGTCGCGCATAGTTTCAGCGCCGCGGCGGAGGCCCAGCCGTGGTGACCGTCGGCGGCCGATTCGCTTGAGTCAAGAGAACGGCGGAGGTTCCCCAGTGCCGCCTGGGCGGCCGACCGGGTCCCTCCCGCGCCTTGGCGCACGTAGTCCGTCTTGATATCGATATCCAATGATTCTTCCCGAGCGGATCGACGGACGAGTTCAGAGAGCCTTGCGGCGACGTGTGGCGAATACGAGCAGAGGCACGCCGACCACGGTGACGGCGGCGAGGGTGATGCTCGCTGCCAGGACGTTGCGCTTGGACAAGAGAGAGTTGTCGTCGCCCTTGCCGGTAGCGGCTTGCGGGGTGCCTCCGGCGGTGGGTGCCGGAGTGGCCGATGCTCCGGCCAGTTCGGGGAGCGGGCTCACGTTGGGCGGGCCCGGGTCGCCGGGGTTCTTCAGGGCGATGCGGGGGCGGACTACGCCGTAGCCGATGGTGTCGCTTCGCTTCTCACCGCTTTTGGGGCCGCCGGCGGTGTTGATGAGGACGCGGAGGACTTGGTTTGCCGTCCAGTCGGGGTGCACGGACCAGATGAGGGCGGCGGAGGCGGAGGCCAGGGCGGTGGCGTCACTGGTGCCGTGGCTTCGGCAGAGGCCGGATCCGCCTTTGCAACTGGCGACGATGTTGTCGCCGGGGGCGGCGAGGTCTACCTGAGGCCCCCTTTGAGATTCTTCGGTCGCTTTGATGCTCTGATCGACAGCGGATACACCCACCACTCCGGGGTACGCTGCCGGAAATTCAACTGGATTCGTCTTGTTGCCTGTGTTCCCAACAGCAGCAAAGACAAGCTTCCCCTTGGAAATTGCATAGTCGATGGCCTCAGCTTCACGCCGACTCCCGGGGCCACCCATCGAAATGTTGATGATCTTTGCTTCGGAGTCCGCCGCATACCGAATCGCCGAGGGCATGGAGATGCCGCTCAGAATCTCCCGTGTAGCAGGCGCATTGGTATTGACAACCCGCAGCGGCAGAATCTTAGCGCCTGGGGCAAGCCCAAAGGCGCCATCGCCTCCGTTGCTCTTCCCAGTCCCAGCAATCATGATGGCCATGGACGTTCCGTGACCGTCATAATCTGAGTGCGCGCCTCCTTCGATGCCCGAGAAATCCTTACCTGGGAGAACCCTGCCTTCAAGGTCTGGGAGTTCCGAGTCCACTCCGCTGTCGATAACGGCTACGGTCACGCCGGATCCTGTGCTCGTCCGCCACATTTCCTCGGCTCGCATCGCGTCCAGATGCCACTGCCGCGACCGGATCGAATCTGCCTGAGCCGCCCCCGCAGAAGCGAGCACGAGTGACGCAGCTACACCACATGCAGCACCTTTCCACCAGCCAGCATTAACAGCCGAGCCGCGACGCATATATTCCTCCTGCCTTTGCCTGTGGTCAATCGATGACAGGGGGCGCGACACGGCGGTTTCCTCGAGACCAGGTCTCTTCGTCCTCCACCAGGTAGTCAGGGCGCTGCCCTTGCTGTGAAGAGCGACGATTCAGATTGGCGTTAGCTCCTTCGGGGCTTCTTACAAGTCCGGAACCACCAGGCGTGAAGGCCCGGTCGCCTGGTGCTCCGATTCGGCGTTGCCCACTGCCTCCAACGACCCCGCCAGGTTCGAACGCCAATCGTCGGCCACTTCCAGCGCCTACACGGCCTACAGAAGACGCGGGAGGCGCCACGTGCGGCGCGCCAAAGCCCATCGGTGTGCGTGCTTGTCCGGGCTCGGTACCGATGACTGTGCCTCGCGGTACCTGAGTCGGAACCTGAGCCGACGTACGGGGCACCGGCCGGCCGCCAACCACGCCATCTCGAGGCAACCCAGGCACTGAGCCGAGCCCCCCGACAAGGCCACGTCCCGGGACGCCCGGAAGGGTTCCTTGACGCTGACCTCCGACGGGTCCCGTATTCCCTCCCGACCCCAGAGGCACGTGGCCCATAGGTGGCACAGGAAGCCCCGCTACTGGTGCCAGCGGGGAGGTATTCGACGCTGGGCCAGTGTGCGGCAACGGTGCTGGTGCACCACCGGTTGGCAGAACCGGAGCCTCGGGCGTTGCAACTCCGCCGTCAACTTCCATGGACACCGGCTGCTCGCTCGGCTGAAGTCCCGACACCACGCTGCCGCTAGCCGCTCCTACACCAACGACGCCGTTGCCCATACCGGGCACGGATGCGACACCCCGCATCGCGCTGCCCTGCGCAGCAGATGCCATGCCAGAAGGCCCGTAGGTGGCAACGCCTTGTGTCTCGGCTCCTGGAGCCGGGATGTACTCAAATTCGTCTTTGCCACCCTCCACCGGCATCGGCGGAAACGTAGGCGCCCCCGCCCCCGCAATGTTCCGGGCCGACCACGCGTAGGACTCCGCCAGCTTCCGCATCAGCCGTGCCGCCTCAGCGCGATCGGCATCCAGCTGCGTCTGCGCCGCAAAAGCCTCCTTCTGCGACGGCCCCGCCTTCTGCAAGCCCCCGCTCTGATCCGACAACGTGGGCGCCGGCACCGACCCCACCTGACCCGGATTACTGGCCTTGTAAGCGGACAGCGTGGCCTGGGAGGTGGAGGACACCGCCGGCATTGCGGACTGGACACCGGCAAGGGTGGCTGCGGCGTGGGTCATCCAGGTGCCCGCATTCTTGCTGAAGTCGCCGAGCCGCAGCGTCGCGTTGCCCATGTCCGCGATCCATTCGCGGAACGCTTCGCCTCCCGCGCCCTCCCATTCGACGCCTGACGCGTGCTGCTTCAGGTTCTCGCCCAGTTTGGTGATGGCGCCGGCCGCCGCCGTCAGTTTGGTGCCCAGGGCGGCGGTCGCGGTCGGGCTGGCGTGTTCGACCATTGCCCGCAGCTGCTCGTGCGACATCGACTCGAAGTCCGAGGTCGTGAACAGGCCGCTGCTGGGGCGGCGGATGAGGGGGCTGACGCCGCCACCGGGAGGAGTCGTCATCAGATTTGTCCTTCGCTGCTGGCGTTCGGCTGAGGCTGCGGCTGCGGCTGCGGCTGCGGCTGGCCCTGCGGTGAGGCGTGCGAGCCCGCTCTCGTTCTGGCCGCGCTCGTGTTCGGGTCGAGCCTCGGCTCGTAGAGCTCCTTCGTGCGGGCCTGGATCGCCCACATGCGGTCGCGCAGGTCCGCGTCGACGTTGGCGTAGCCGACGTGGGAGGCGTGGATGGCGGTGCCCAGGGCCTCGATCTGGTCGTTCAGGAGCTGGGCCAGGGTCTTGAGTTGGCTGTGGACCTCGTTGTACGCGCTGTAGAGGGAGTCGACCTCGGCGAAGCCCGCGCCCAGCTGGGCCGGGACGAGGTGGGCGTCCGCCACCCGGTGCGGGGCGGCCTGGGAGCCCTGGAGGAAGGTCAGGAGCTCATCGACCTGGCCCTTGAATCCCTTGAGTGATCCCAGTTCCGCCAGCAGTCTCGCGTCTCCGCCGCCCCCACCCGCGCCCACGTCCGTTCCGCCCCTCGCGTCAGCCCCGTATCAAATGCCGCCCCAAGGTTACTGACAGGCAGTGACACTCACCTGAGTACGGGTACTCAAACCCCCGGCGCGACCGCCGCCGTCTGCGGGCGGATCGGCAGGCGGTTGACCGGGCGGCCCGTGGCCGCGCGGACCGCGCCCGCCACCGCCGCCGGGGACGTGACCACCGGCACCGCGCTGATCGCCTTCGCGCCGAAGGGGGCGACCACGTCCCGTTCCTCGACCAGTTTGACGATGTGGATGTCCGGCGCGTCGAGCGCTGTCGGGAGGGCGTACGCCGTGAGGTCCGGGCGGCGGACCTGGCCGGCGTTGGTGCGGAGGTTCTCCGTCAGGGCCGCGCCCACGCCCTGGGTGATGCCGGCCTCGATGCGGGCCCTGGCCTGGGCGGGGTTGAGGACGCGGCCGACGTCCTGGGCGACGGCCATCTCCACGACCCGGACGGAACCCAGTTCCACGTCCACGTCCACCACCGCCCGCACCGCGCAGAAGGCGATGCCCACGAAGGCGTCGCCCTGCCCGGTGTCGTCCAGCGGTTCCGTCGGGTGCGGGCGGCACTGGGCCGTCGCCCACAGTTCCTTGCCGTCCAGGGCCTCGGTCACCGTCGTGCTCAGCACGCCGTCGTACGAGGTGATCCGGCCGTCGGCGATCGTCAGGAGCTCCGTCGACATGCCGAACTGGTGGGCCAGCGGCTGCAGGAGCTGGGTACGGACCATCCGCGCCGCGCGTTCCACCGCGCCGCCCGAGACCCAGGTGTGGCGGCTGTGGGCCGCCGGGCCGCAGGGGGGCTGGTCGGTGTCGACGGGGGCGACGTACACCTCGTCGATGCCCAGGACGTCCTGGACGATCTGACGGGCGAGGGTCGAGAAGCCCTGGCCGGTCTCCACGGCCGCGCAGATGACGGTGGCCACCGAGCCGCTGACCTTGACCGTGGCCGTCGAGACCTCGTCCGTACCCTCGGCGCCCAGCATGTGGACCATGCCCAGGCCGTAGCCGACGCCGCGCCGCACCGCGCCCGGTTCGCCGGCGCCGTCGGGGCCGCCCGGCAGCAGCCAGTCGTCCTCGGAGCCGGAAGGGTCGTCCTTCGGCAGGGCGGGCAGCGGGTAGTCGCGGACCGCGCGCAGGAGTTCGGCGACCGGGGCCGGGCAGGTCACCGTCTGGCCGGTCGGCAACAGGTCGCCCGTCGCCATGATGTTGCGCATGCGCAGCTCCGCCGGGTCCAGGCCGAGCTTCGCCGCGAGCTTGTCCATCTGGCCCTCGTACGCGGCGCACACCTGCATCGCGCCCTCGCCGCGCACATGGCCGGAGGGCGGGTTGTTCGTGCGGACGGCCCAGCCCTCGACGAAGGCGTGCGGGACGACGTACGGGCCGCAGGCGAAGGCGACGGCCGCGGCCAGGGCCTCCGAGGAGGAGTCGGCGTAGGCGCCCGCGTCGAGCAGGATCTGCGCCTCGACCTTCAGCAGCTTGCCCTCGGCGTCCGCGTGGTGGCGGTAGCGCAGCAGTGTCGGGTGGCGGTGGGCGTGGCTGAGGAAGGACTCCTCGCGGGTCGCCGCCAGCTTGACGGGGTGGCCCGTGCGCAGCGCGAGCAGGCCCAGGGCGAGCTGGGTGCCGGGGTCCTCGCGGTCGCCCATCGCGCCCGGTACGCCCGTGACGACGACCTTCACGCGCTCGGGCTCCAGGCCGAAGCAGGCGGCGGCGAGGTCGCGGTCGGCGTGCGGGTCGGTGGAGGCGGTGTAGATCTCGACGCCGCCGTCCGGGCGGGGCACGGCGAGGCCGGCCTCGGCGCCGATGGGGGCGGGGTCCTGGCGGCCGATGCGGTACAGGCCCTCGACGATCACCTCGCCCACCACCTCCGGGTCGCCGAAGCGCAGCGGGATGTGGCGGATCAGATTGCCGTCCGGGTGCAGCGACTCGGCGGCGAACGCCTGCTCCGGGTCGGTGACCGGCTCCAGCACGTCGTACTTGACGGCGATGGCCGCCGCGGCGAGACGGGCGGTGTCGGGGTGGTCGGCGGCGACGGCGGCGATCGGCTCGCCGTGGTAGCGGACCAGGTCGGAGGCGAAGACGGGACGGTCGGCGATGCGCCGGCCGTGGGCGGCGTCGCCGGGGACGTCCGCGTGCGTCACCACGGCCCGTACGCCCGGCATCGCGGCGGCGGCCGAGGTGTCGAGCGAGACGATGCGGGCGTGGGGGTGCGGGGAGCGCAGCACGGCGGCCCACAGCAGGCCCTCGGCCCACAGGTCGGCCGCGTACGGGAAGGTGCCCTGGGTCTTGGCGGCCGCGTCGGCCGGCGGGAGGGAGACGCCGAGGCCGCGGAGCGGGGCCTCGGGGGCGGCGGGCGGCGCGACGGAGGCGGTCAGGACGGACGCGGGGATGTCGCCCGCACCCGTCGTGCCCCCGGTCCCGCCCATTCCGGCCGTCCCGCCCATTCCCGTCATGCCATCGCCCTTCCACTGCCGCCGGTGCCGCCGCTGCCGTCACCGTACGGACCCGCCTGGTGCGGGATGCGTGCCGTCTCCGTGTCCGCCTGCTGCTCCCGGTCCTCTTCCTGGGCCGCGGCGGCCTCGGCGCGCTCGTCGACGACCTGGCGCACCGCGTCGAGCACGCCCCGGTAGCCGGAGCAGCGGCAGAGGTTGCCGCAGATGGCCTGCCGGGTCTCCAGTTCGGTGGGGGCGTGGTTGCCCTCGAGCAGGTCGTGGACGGTCATGGCGAGGCCGGGCACGCAGAAGCCGCACTGCACGGCTCCGCACTCGGCGAGCGCCCGCTGTACGTCGGAGGGCTGCCCGCCCGCCGCCAGGCCCTCGACCGTGCGGATCTCGGCGCCGGCCGTGGTGGCTGCCGGTACGAGGCAGGAGGCGACGAGCCTGCCGTCGACCTGGACGGAGCAGGCGCCGCACTCGCCCTGCGAGCAGCCGTCCTTGGCGCCGGCGAGGCCGAGGCGCTCGCGCAGCACGTACAGGAGGGACTCCCCGATCCAGGCGTCGGTGACGGGCCGGTCGGTGCCGTTGACGCTGAGGACGTACGAGGCGCGGGGGTGCTCGTCGTGCGGGCCCGCTTCCGGCTCGGGGTACGTCCCGGCCTCGGTCGCCGCCGCCATCTCGGGTTCCGGCCGCGGTTCCGCTTCCGGTTCCGGCTCCGCTTCCGCGTGGAGGTGCGGGTGGGCGGGGGCGTCGTCCGGCTCGGCGGTGGGTACGGGCGCGGGCGCCGCGAGGGCCTCGCCGGACGCCGGGTGTCCGACGCTGTCGATGCCCGCGTGGTCCTCGGGGTGCGCGACGGCTTGCGTGTCCCCGCCGGGCTCGGACTCCGGCGCCGGCGCCGACTGCGGCTGCGGTTCGGCGTGCGTCATGGCGTCGGGTGCTGCCGTGTGCCCCGCGTCGGCCGTCCACTCGGCGGCGGGACTTTCGCCCGCACCGGTGACCCCGTTGACGGTGCCCAGGTCGTATTCGCCCGAGTCGTCCACCATGTCGCCCTGCGCGGCCGGCACGGACCACTGGTCGCTCTGGTCGCTCTGGCCTACGTGGCCGACATGACCGACGTGGCCGACATGGTCACCGTGGCCGACATGATCGCCGTGGCCGACGTGACCGGTGTCGTCCAACTGCCCGCCCTGACCGCCCTGACCGGCGGGGTCCGTGTCGCGCAGGACGTACTCGCCGGACTCCTCCACCGAGTCGTCGCCGGCCGCCGGGACCGTCCATTGCCCCGTGGAGCCGCCACCCGGCAGTGTGCCACCGGCGTCCTCGCCCGCGTCCGCGGCGAACGGCATCGGCCACTGGGCCGTCTCGGACATGCCGCCCACGGCGTGCGGGTCGGCGGGGACGCCGTCACCGCCACCGGTCAGGTGCTGGCCGTGCTGGCCGTAACTGGCCTCGTACCCCCCGTCCCAGTGCCCCTGCCCCTGCTCCTGCAGGCCGCCCACCGGGGCGGGTGCGGGCACCTGGGCGGGCTGCGGCCAGGAGTCCGCGGCGGGCGGGGGGTACCCGGTACCGGGGGCCGCCAGGGGGCCCCAGCCCGCGCCCGCGGGGCCCTGGTGCGCCAGGAGTTCGGGCGGGAGCTGGAGGAAGGTCGTGCCCTCCGCCTCGAGCCCGGCGCCCTGCGGAATGGGCTGCCAGCCGCCCGCGCCGGGCGCGGGCACATGGGTCTGTCGCTGCTGTTCGTCACTCACGCGAGTGCCCTCCCCAGTGCTCGGCGGGCCAGAGTCGCCACCGTACGACGCAGATGCAGCACGGCCGGCGGCAGGGTACCCGGCTCGGCGCCGTCCGTGGGGGACAGCGCGGACGGCGCGGGTGTCGGGTCGGGGATGCAGGCCGCGGCCACGTACTCGCCGAAGGCGGCGCAGGCCTCGGGCGCGAGGGTGCGCTCGCCGTCCCAGTCGACGATCGAGGAGACCCAGCGCTCGGCGTCGAACGGGCGCAGCGGCATCGGCGCGACCGCGCCGACCGCGCAGCGCACGCTGCGGCGCGCAGGGTCGAGGACCACCGCGACGGAGGCGATGGCCCGGCCGGGGCCGGTGCGGCCGGTGGCCTTGAGGAAGGTCTGCGGGGCGTGCAGGAGCGGCACGCGGACGTAGCCGATCAGCTCACCCGGCCGGAGCATGTCGAGCCCGGCGAGGAGGCGGCCGACGGGGATCTCGCGGCGCGTGCCGCCGGGGCCCGCGATGACGAGGGATGCCTCGAGCGCGGCGAGCACGGGCAGCGCGTCGCCGGTCGGCGAGGCGGAGGCGATGTTGCCGCCGAGGGTGCCGGCGTTGCGGATCTGGGGCGGGCCGGCGGCGCGGGCGGCGGTGGCCAGGGCCGGGATGAGGGCGGCGAAGTCCGGGCGGCCCATGCGGGCGTGGGTGAGGCCGGCGCCCAGCAGGGCGGCGCCGTCCTGGTACTGCCAGCCGCGGATCTCGTTGATGCGGCCGAGGCCCACGAGCGCGGCGGGGCGCAGCAACCCGGAGTTGACGGCGGCCATCAGGTCGGTGCCACCGGCGACGGGCACGGCGGTGGGCATGGCGGTCAGCGCCGCCACGGCTTCGTCGAGCGAGCCCGGCAACGTCACCGTGTGCGCCGCCTGCGGTGCGTGCGTGGTCAACCCAGCTGCCCCTTCCCCGGTGGTCCCGACTGTTCCGCCTGGTCTCGCCGTACGGTACGTGCTGTCGGCCCGGACGTGGCAACTCTGGCACATCTTCCGGGTGCGCCGTCGCGAGGGTCCACGAACCGCCGGACTGTCCTCACCCAGGAAGAAAGCAGGGAAAGTCCGGATTCGGGAACTCTCTCCCCTGTGAGCACTGTGGGCACTCTGTGCGTATTGCCAGCGTATTGCCATGCTTCAGCGACCCTTGTACGACTTACGGCAGTGTGTGAAGGACCACCGTGCCAGGGGCCGTCCCACGGTTCGTCACCTTCCGGCGCGGCTCACACGATCGGGGGCGCACCCTCGATCGGGCGTCCGAGCACGCCGGGCCGGCGCTGCCAGGGGCGCGGACCGCCGGGCGGGCGGTAGTCGACGCCGAGGGCGTCGAGGCGGCGGTAGTGGGCGGCCATCCGGCGTTCGAAGTCCGCGTAGTCGCGCGCCCCGGGGGCGGGGAGGGTGGACCACACCGTCTCGGCGAAGGCGGCCAGGCGCGGGAACGCCTGGTAGTCGACGCGCTGCTGGGTCTCCGTCACCTCGGTCCAGAGGTTCGCCTGCGCGCCGAGCACGCGCGCGGCCTCGGCGTCCGTCAGCTCCGCCGGTACCGGCTCGAAGCGGTAGACGTCCTCCAGGGTGCGGACGTAGCCGATGGGCACGGGCTCGTCGTCGCCGGCGGCCTGGCGGTGGTCGAGATAGACGTGCTGCTCGGGGCACATGACGACGTCGTGGCCGGCGCGTGCGGCGGCGATGCCGCCCGCCCGGCCGCGCCAGGAGGAGACGGTGGCGCCGGGCGCCAGGCCGCCTTCCAGGATCTCGTCCCAGCCCACCAGCCGCCGGCCCCGCTCGGCCAGCCACCGGTCGAAGTGGCGGATGAACCAGCTCTGCAGCTCCTCCTCGTCCGCCAGTCCCTCCGCCGCCATGCGGTCCTGGGCCGCTCTCGACGCCTTCCACTGGTCCTTGGGGCACTCGTCGCCGCCGATGTGGACGAAGGGAGACGGGAAGAGGTCGAGGACCTCGGTGAGGACGTTCTCGTAGAAGGCGAGGGTGGTGTCGGTGGGGGCGAGCACGTTCGGGTTGACGCCCCAGGTGTCCCAGACGGTCAGGGCGGTGGTGTCGACGACGTCGGTGTTGCCGAGGTCGGGGTACGCGGCGATCGCGGCCTGCGAGTGGCCGGGGATGTCGATCTCGGGGACGACGGTGATGTGCAGCCGGGCGGCGTAGGCGACGATCTCGCGGATGTCGTCGTGCGTGTAGTAACCGCCGTGCGGCCGCTCGTCCCACAGGGGCGACGCCCGGTGTCCGTGCTTGCTCCGGGCCCGCCAGGCGCCGACTTCGGTCAGCTTCGGGTAGCGCTCGATCTCCAGGCGCCATCCCTGGTCGTCCGTCAGGTGGAGGTGCAGGACGTTGAGCTTGTGCGCGGCGAGCAGGTCCAGGTAGCGCAGCACGCCGTCCTTGGGCAGGAAGTGGCGGGCCACGTCGAGCAGGAAGCCGCGCCAGCGGAAGCGGGGCGCGTCCTGGATGACGACCATCGGTACGTGCCATCGCGCACGCGGCCGGACCGGCGCGCGCCGGAAGGCGTCGGCCCCCAGCAGCTGACGGAAGGTCTGCGCGGCCCAGAAGACGCCGGCGGTACTGCCGCCGTCCAGGCGGATGCCGTAGCCGTCGACGACGATCCGGTAGCCCTCGGGGCCGAGCTCCCGCTCCACGTCGGGGCTGACGCGCAGGACGATGCGGTTGTCGTTTTGGTCGCCGTCCGGCAGCGGCAGGCCGGTGGCCGCGCCGACGGTGGCGCGCAGCCAGTGCGCGACGCTCCCGGTGCCGGGTCCCGCGTCGAGCGCGGTCTCCTCGTCGAGGACCTCCAGGCCCCGGGTGGGCGGTATCCAGAAGAACTCGCGCGGGGCGGGAATCAGGTCCGTGTCGATGCCGCTGTCGCAGCCGGCGCCGAAGCCGCCGTCGAAATCGCTCATGCCGTCATCCTTGACCGCCGCGCCGGGCCGCACACGGAGAAGAGGGCGCCACGCGTGGAGGAGCGGGCACGACGCGCGGAGAAGAGGGCGCCACGCACGGAGGAGAGAGCCAGGAGCCTCGCCGCCCCGGGAAGCGCGCCCCGGGAAGCACAACGGCTCCCCGGGCGCGATCACGCGCCCCGGGAGCCGTCACAAGCCCGGGTCGGACAGCCGGTGGGGGCTACTTCTTGTCGCCGCCCTTGCCGCCCTTGTCGTCGCCGCCGGCGCCCATGCCGTCGAAGATCTCCTTGCACATCGGACAGACCGGGTACTTCTTCGGGTCGCGCCCGGGAACCCAGACCTTGCCGCAGAGGGCCACGACCGGGGAACCGGAGAGCGCGCTCTCCATGATCTTGTCCTTCTGGACGTAATGGGCGTAGCGCTCGTGGTCGCCGTCGCCGTGCGACACCTGCGGTGTCGGCTCTACGAGGGTGCCGGTACCTGCCCCGCGCTCGGGCTCGAGAGTGCTCATGGTCCCCAAGGGTACTGGGGAGGGACCCCGTCAGTTGAGGCTCGGGTCGTCCGGATAGGTGGCGACCATCGCCAGTTCGTTGCGCTGGCGGCGCAGGACGGCCCTCCACAGCTGCTGCGGGTCGGGCGAGGACACGTCGCCGGGCTCGGACTCGACCACGTACCAGGCGCCCTCCACCAGCTCGTCCTCCAGCTGGCCCGGGCCCCAGCCCGAGTAGCCGGCGAAGATCCGCAGTGAGCCCAGGACCGTGGCCAGCAGCTCCGGCGGGGCCTCCAGGTCGACCAGTCCGATGGCCCCGTGCACACGGCGCCAGCCCAGCGGGCCGTCGCCGGCCCAGGGGTCGCCGCCGCTCTCGTGGGGCTCGCCGGGCACCACGGCCACGCCCAGCGCCGAGTCCAGCGAGACGGGGCCGCCCTGGAAGACCACGCCCGGTTCGCCGGCCAGCGCGGCCCAGGACTGGAGGATGTCGCCGACCCCGACCGGGGTGGGCCGGTTCAGGACCACGCCGAGCGAGCCCTCCTCGTCGTGGTCGAGCAGCAGCACCACGGCGCGGTCGAAATTCGGGTCGGCGAGCGCCGGGGTCGCGACAAGCAGCCGTCCTGTGAGCGAGGACACCTCGGTCATGGCGCCATGATCCCGCATTCCGGGGCTCCGCGGGGAGGGGAAGGCGGCGACGGGCCGGGGGCGGCAAGGGGGCGTACGAGAGCAGCGCCCGCGCAAATGACCGGCAGCGACCCGGTGATAACCGGTAGCTACCATTCCATAAACGCAGAGTGTTGTGACAAACCCATGACGTACTTCCAGCCCCCTCAGGGCGGCAGAAGGGGCCTCCGGTCCCATTACCCTTTCTTCTTGCCCCCTGCCCAACTCCAGGAACGCGAGATCCATGACCGGCCCTGACGATGTCCTGCTTGTCCACGGCGGTACCCCGCTCGAGGGAGAGATCCGCGTCCGCGGCGCGAAGAATCTCGTGCCCAAGGCCATGGTCGCCGCCCTGCTCGGCAGCGGCCCCAGCCGCCTGCGCAACGTCCCCGACATCCGGGACGTACGCGTCGTGCGCGGCCTGCTGCAGCTGCACGGCGTCACGGTCCGGCCCGGCGACGAGCCCGGCGAGCTGGTCCTCGACCCCACGTACGTGGAGAGCGCCAACGTCGCCGACATCGACGCGCACGCCGGCTCCTCGCGCATCCCGATCCTCTTCTGCGGCCCGCTGCTGCACCGCCTCGGCCACGCCTTCATACCCGGCCTGGGCGGCTGCGACATCGGCGGCCGGCCCATCGACTTCCACTTCGACGTGCTGCGCCAGTTCGGCGCGACGATCGAGAAGCGTGAGGGCGGCCAGTACCTGGAGGCCCCGCAGCGGCTGCGCGGCTGCAAGATCCGCCTGCCCTACCCCTCGGTCGGCTCGACCGAGCAGGTGCTGCTGACCGCCGTGCTGGCGGAGGGCGTCACCGAGCTGTCGAACGCGGCCGTGGAGCCGGAGATCGAGGACCTCATCTGCGTGCTGCAGAAGATGGGCGCGATCATCTCCATGGACACCGACCGCACCATCCGCATCACCGGTGTCGACAAGCTCGGCGGCTACAACCACCGCGCCCTCCCGGACCGCCTGGAGGCGGCCTCCTGGGCGTCCGCGGCGCTGGCCACCAAGGGCAACATCTACGTCCGCGGCGCGCAGCAGCGCTCGATGATGACGTTCCTGAACACCTACCGCAAGGTCGGCGGCGCCTTCGAGATCGACGACGAGGGCATCCGCTTCTGGCACCCGGGTGGCTCGCTCAACGCCATAGCGCTGGAGACGGACGTCCACCCCGGCTTCCAGACCGACTGGCAGCAGCCGCTGGTCGTGGCCCTGACGCAGGCCTCGGGCCTGTCCATCGTCCACGAGACGGTGTACGAGTCGCGTCTGGGCTTCACCTCCGCGCTCAACCAGATGGGCGCGCACATCCAGCTCTACCGCGAGTGCCTGGGCGGCTCCGCCTGCCGCTTCGGCCAGCGCAACTTCCTGCACTCGGCGGTCGTCTCCGGCCCGACGAAGCTGCAGGGCGCCGACCTGGTCATCCCCGACCTGCGCGGCGGCTTCTCGTACCTGATCGCGGCCCTGGCGGCCGAGGGCACCTCCCGGGTCCACGGCATCGACCTGATCAACCGCGGCTACGAGAACTTCATGCAGAAGCTGAAGGAGCTGGGCGCCAACGTGGAGCTTCCCGGCGACTCGGCGGCCTGAGCTCGCCTGACGTACGTCCCCTGACGGCCCGTAGGGCCCGTTTCCGGGCCTCGAAGGCCCGTACGGGCCCTGACGGGCCGTTACGGGCTTCACAGGCCGTTCACAGGCCGTTTGCGCCGTGGTTACGCCGAAAGGGCGGCCACCCTCCCCGGGTGGCCGCCCTTTCGCGCTGGAGGCTTACTTGCCCTTGGCGGCTTCCTTGAGCTTGGAGCCCGCGGAGACCTTCACGCTGTAACCGGCAGCGATCTGGATCGGCTCGCCCGTCTGCGGGTTGCGCGCGGTCCGAGCGGCACGGTGGGTGCGCTCGAAGGTCAGGAAGCCGGGGATGGTGACCTTCTCGTCGCCCTTGGCGACAATCTCGCCGACGGTCTCGGCGAGGGCGGCCAGAACGGCGTCGGCGTCCTTGCGGGTCACCTCGGCGCGGTCGGCCAGAGCGGCCACCAGCTCACTGCGGTTCATGTTGTACTCCCGTGTTCTTCTTGCCATTGAGGCGTGAGATCGAAGCCGATGCTGCCAGGGCCCTCGGACAGTCCCCGGACCCGGGTCCGTTTGCCAGACCCTCGCGCCCGGTTACGCATCCTGCCCCCACCAGTGGCGGGAAAGCCAATCCGGCACCCTGGAGAGTCACACGGAAAGCGCCACAGCCTCGGATGCGGCCGCATTTCTGCGGCTGATTTCTGCCCGACACCTTATGGGGGGCCAAGTGGCGTCGCGCCACTCGACGCGCCGTGGTCAGACCGTCGTGGTGCCTGTCACAGCCGCCCCGGCGGCCTTCGCGGCCTCCCGGACGGCTCCGGCGACCGCTCCGGCGACCTTGTCGTTGAACACGCTCGGGATGATGTAGTTCGCGTTGAGTTCGTCCTCGGCGACCACATCGGCGAGCGCGCCGGCGGCTGCCAGCATCATGTCGGTGTTGACCGT